>NZ_JAOTNX010000008.1:0-353251 GCF_036346475.1 Pseudomonas sp. AM8 | reverse complement strand
GCCCAGCGGGTCCTGCTCAACCGTCAGCCGGCCCTTGTCATCGTAGGATTTGAAGTGCTGCGCACCGTCCGGATCAATCCGCTGCACCAGCCGCGCCCGGTCGTCATGGACGTACACTTCCTGACTGCCATCGGCGTTATGCAGCGTGACACGGCCGTCGTCCCCCCAGGCATACCGCGTATCCATCTGGGAAAAACTGGCCCAATGCCGAACACATCGCGCCGTTTTGCCGGACCGTTCCCACGCCCAAAAGAAACTCGCCCCACCGGCCAGTCCACGTTCAAGAATCACGTGCTGATCGTCGTAGCGGTAAACCTCGCTTTCACCTAGCGCATTGGTCGCCGAGACCAGTCGGCCAGCGTCGTCGTAGGCGTAGGAAACGACGTTCTGCTCAGTAATCCAGACATACGGGCCACGGCCTTCGGCGCGCTGCACCTGGTAGTCCACCGCCACGATGCGGTCCGATTCATAGCGCAGGAACAGCGCACACCCCGCACCGTTATCCAGCCGCTCGATGCGCCCCAGAAAATCCCGACTAATCCGCAACCGGTTGTCATACACATCACTGATCGAGACCAACACACCGTCACGAAAGTGATAAAACCGCGACGCCTGGGACAGCACCAGTTCGTCCGGCGATGCGCCCAAATAGATTGCGGCTTCGGCCAGGCTATTGGTGATGGCGGGTCGAGCAACGGTCGGCATCGGAAATGAAGTAGTGCGATTCTCATGGTCCGTCCACACCACCGAATCGCCCGACACCGCAAGCCGATGCGCCAGCGAATGACTCCAGCCAAACCCCAACCCGACATCCACTTCCACCGCACTGGTGCGGTACAACCGTGTCCACTCGAACGGCAAGATTCCATCCAACGTGCCGTCGGTGAGGGTGAGCAATTCCTCCCCGGTAACCATCGACACGGGGCAGCCGTTGGTGACGGTCTTATCCGAAGGGGCCGCCGCATCCCCGTTCGGGTTCTTCCCTGAAACTGGAACATCATCGACAGGCTCCTGGCGGACCAACACCGTCTGCTGAGTCTTCCTGCGAACCGCCGGCACCGGGTTCGAAACCACATGCTCCCCAGCCTTTAATGGCGCAACCGGTACGGTCTTGATCGCTGTCGCCGGGCCACCGAGCAGCAAAGGTTTAGCCGCCTCGGCATGCGCGTCCAACGTCGGCCCCACCAACTGATCAGCCAGCCTCTCCAGCCACTGGCGCGCTCGTCCGGATTTGATATGTCCCAGCACCTGAGCGCCCAGGCGAATCTGCACGCCCATGCCACGGGTCGCCCAGATCAGAAACAGATTGATCAGCACCTCACCGGTGATCTCGCCCAGCACTTCATACAGCTCGGGCGGCGGTAGCAGGCGTAGCCAACTGACCATGGCCGACAGGTAGATAAACAGCAGCGGCTCATCGCTGAGCACCAACAGCCCCTTTGCGATGGCGTCGTTGCCCAGCCTCAGCAGTTCATCAAGTTCGGCCTGGGTGATGTACTGCAGCAATTTCTCGCTGTTGGCCTTGAGGTCCGCCAGCAAGTCATACAGCTGCGTAACGTTGTCCCACAGGTTGTAGAACGCCTTGGCAATTCCGGTGGAAAAGGCCAAGCCCTGCATCGCGCTACGTTCGAGCGGCGTGGCGTTGGCGAAGTCGTCCCATTGGGGCTGGAAGGTCTTGGTCCATTCGTCACGCAGGTGACCCTCCAACCCCACGATCACCGACTGATAAGAGCCATACAGCGCCTTGGCGTGATCCCTGGAAATATTGGGGTAGAAACTGATTCGGTACGGCAGGTTGCGATCACACTCGGTGATTTCGAGGATGCCGCTGGGACCGATGGTCCGATGGAGTGGTGCGCCGAGCGGGCTGCCGTCCTGGGCAATGGCTTGCAGCATCACCGGCGTATTGCCGATCGGTACAAACCGAGTGCTTTCGAACATATGCACCAGGGTCAGCGATCCCTGGGCATCGCACCTGGCGACGGTGTTACTGGGGGTTTTGGAGGAAGCCGGCGCCACCAGCGCCACCTCTTCCCCAACTTTGAACACCTGATCCACTTCCAGTGCCGAAGCGCTCAAGAACCCCTCGGCCCACTCATCAAAGGTATTCAGGCAACCGCGAAAGTCACGAAAGACGCGCTCAACGTCCGGCGCCTTGGCATCCATGGGGGCCAGGACAAAGCTGGCAATGACGGGAATCAAGAGGCAGCCCCGACAACCAGGGCATTAACGGGTAGGTGCATCGGCGGTCCCTCGCACTGAATGATCAGGCGAGAGACTTTGGAGAGGTTCGTCAGGTAAAGAAGTCGGCGCTATTCGCCAGGACGGCTAGGAGGGTTCGCCAAGACTTCGGGTAAACGCAGAGTCGATCGTAGGAGTCGGATTACAGGTGGAGAAGCCCTACAGCTTCAGTTGCCCAATCGCCTTGCTCAACTCACCAGCCAACGTTGCCAGCTCATTGCTGGTGGTCGCCGAATCCACAGTCTGTTGCACGGTGTTCTCGGTCACATCACGAATGCTCACCACTGCGCGGTTCATCTCTTCGGCCACGTGGCTTTGCTGTTCGGCGGCGACGGCGATCTGGGTGTTGCTTTCACGCATTTGCGCCACGGCGGTGGTGATTTCGGCGAGCGCTGTGCCGGCTTCCAGGGCTTGTTGTACGCAGTCGTCGGCCTTGAACGAGCTTTCCTGCATGAAGTCCACCGCGTCGCGGGTGCCGGCCTGCAGCGCCGAGACCATGCGGGTGATTTCGTCGGTGGAGCTTTGCACGCGCTTGGCCAGGTTGCGCACTTCGTCGGCGACCACGGCAAACCCACGGCCCATTTCCCCGGCGCGAGCCGCTTCGATGGCGGCGTTGAGGGCGAGCAGGTTGGTCTGTTCGGCGATGCTGTGGATCACACTGACCACGCTGTTGATTTTCTGGCTGTCCTCGGCCAGTTTCTGGATCATTTCGGCGGTCTGTTGCACGCCGGAAGACAGGCCGGCGATTGAATGCTGTACGCGGGTGACCACGTCCTGACCGCTGCCAGCGAGGGTATCGGCGGCCTGGGACAAGTCGCGGGTGGCGCCGGCATGTTGGGCGATGTGGTAGACGGTGGCGGTCATTTCGTTGATGGCGGTGGCGGCCTGGTCGGTCTCGCTTTGCTGGCCAAGCATGCCGTGTTGTACCTCGTTCATGCTGCTGGCCAATCGAGCGGCACCCTCGTCCAGAAGCTTGGCGGTGCGCGCCACGGTGCTGACCACGCGCTGATAACCGGCTTGCATGGCATTGAAGGCGCTGGCCATCTGGCCGACTTCATCCTTGCAGGCCAACGGTACGCGGGCGGACAGGTCGCCGGTTTTCTCCACGTGCAGCATCACGTCCTTGAGGGTGTTGAGTTGGCTGAGCAGGAAGCGGATCAGCAATTGGGAGGCGCAGAGCATCGCCAGCATCAGGATCAGCACCGCCACGGCATAGTTGGCGAAGCGTTCACTGAATACCTGGCTCAGGCTGGGGGCGTGGGCGAGCACGGCGATGTATTGCCCATCAGGGCGGGCGATCACTTCGGCGCCCATCAGCGTGTTTTCGCCGAACAGCGGCATGGGGTTGAGTTCGACCCAACCCGTGTTGCTGCTCAGGGCTGACAGATTCTGATCGGCCAGCTGTGGGACTTGGCCGCGGGCAAACGTCAGCCAGTGCTCGCTCTTGGGCAGGGCCTTGTCGGCCGGCCAGGCTCCGAGCAATTGCGCCTGGGCCTGTGCCGAGGCCTGGGACGCATGGCTGCGCGATTGCTGTTCGAGATGCACGGCGTACAGCACCAGGAGCAGGGTCGTGATAAAGGCGACCGCGTTGACGGCCCAGAATTTGTATTTCAGCGAGATATTGCTAAGCCAGGCACCCATGGAAGGTTTTCTCTGATAGCGGAAACAGCATTGGCAAGGTGCCATTATTGTGCCGCTACTCAGCAAAGCGGTTTTGACATGGGTCAATGCACCGCATCAATCCACGGCAGGCAGCCCAAAAAACGCGCGGGCACAGGCGGTGCTGTGCTGAGCCAGGTCCTCGGCCGTTTCGTTGCGGTGCAGGGCGACTTCGCGCAGCACCTCCGGCAGGTAGGCGGGTTCGTTACGGCCGTTTTTCGGCTTTGGACGCAGGGTGCGCGGCAGCAGGTAGGGCGCATCGCTCTCCAGCATCAGACGACCACGGGGAATTTCCCTGACCAACGGATGCAGGTGCGTCCCACGGCGTTCATCACAGATCCAGCCGGTAATGCCAATGTGCAAATCGAGATCGAGGTAGCTGAACAGCGCCGGTTGTTCGCCGGTGAAGCAATGCACCACGGCGGCGCTCAGGTGGTCGCGGTAGTCCTTGAGGATCTCCAGCAGACGCTGGTTGGCGTCGCGCTCATGGAGAAACACCGGCAGTTTGAGCTCAACCGCCAGAGCCAAGTGCTCTTCGAGGACTTTTTCCTGTTGCGGGCGCGGAGAGAAATCCCGATTGAAATCCAGCCCGCATTCGCCCACCGCACGTACGCGGCTTTCGCTGAGTAAACCGCGCAGGCGCCTGGCGCTATCGCCGTTCCAATCGCTGGCGGAGTGGGGGTGGATGCCGGCCGTGCTGAACAGGCGTTGGCCGCTGTCATCGAGGTTGACGCACAGTTCCAAGGCCTGTTCGCTGCCGTCGACGCTGGTGCCGGTGAGCACCAATTGTTGCACTCCGGCGGCATAGGCGCGGTCGAGAACGGCCTGGTGCTTCTCGTCGAAACTGGGGTTGGTCAGGTTGACGCCGATATCAATGAGTTGCATGGTGCTATCTCCGCCTGCGGCCGGAAAGCATATCAGAGCTGTAGATTTATAAGAAAAACGAAGAACTACAACGAGTTATAGCTGTCTTTGAACGTCGCAAGTGACATCGTGGTTGGCTGCACGCCTTGCACTGTGCCACCGTTGCGCGTCTTGCCAGCGCTTAAAGCGCTCTGTATCTGACCCCCAACGCCTCGTTTTTCGCGAGGGTGTTGGCCAGTATTCTTTCCGGAGAGCGGATGATCCGACCCTCGGTGTTGCTTATGTTGTGCCTGACGCTGCTGCTGCCCGCGGCGGCGCTCGCGCGTCTGGACGGGCCGCTGGAAGTGACCAGGCCCGGCAAGGTGCGCGACTTGGCGGAGATTCGCTCGAGTCGCACCCTGCGTGTATTGGTCAACCAGAGCCGTAACAGTTCCGGCGAGGTCCAGGGCCAGGCCATCGGTGTCGAATACCATCGTCTGCGTGCGTTCGAGCAATACCTCAATGGCCACGCCCGTGATGGCCAGGAAATCAACCTCAAGATCATTCCCAAGGCCAAGGACCAACTGCTCGGCGCACTCGCCCGTGGCGAAGGTGACCTGGTGGCCCCCGGTGAATTGCTGGATGTGAAGGCCGCACACAAGATCAGCACCAGCGATCCGATCGCCAGCGGTGTGCCGTTATGGCTGGTGGGGGTGAAGGGTGAGCGGCGGTTTACCAAGCTGGAGCAACTGTCCGGGCGCACCCTGGCGCTGACCACCGGCAGCGCGGCGGCGGATGCCATCAGCCAGGTCAACCAGAAACTGGCCTTGCACAAACAGCCGCCGGTCAAGGTGGAATGGGTGGACCCGACCCTGGCGGTGGAGGATGTGCTGGAGATGGTCCAGGCGGGTATTTTTCACCTGACTATTGTCGAGAAGCCGATTGCTGAGCGCTGGTCGAAGATCCTGCCCAAGTTGCGCTTCGACAAGCAGGTGGCAATCAGCGAACCGGGCGACGAGTACTGGTTTGTGCGCCAGGACGCCTCGATGCTGCGGGCCAGTATTGATCGATTTCTCAAGACCTATCGCACGCCGTCCGACCAGGATGTGGCATTCCAACGCATCTATCGGCGCCTCTACCAGGTGCGCAACCCACTGGCCCATGTCGACCGCCAGCGCCTCGAAAAGCTGCGCCCGGTATTGCAAAAGCACGCCCGTGAGCAAGGCATGGACTGGCTGAACCTCGCGGCGCTGGCGTTCAAGGAGTCGGCTTTTGACCCGGGTGCGCGCAACAGCGGCGGCCCTACCGGCCTGATGCAGATCACCCCTTCGGCAGCGCAGCGGGTGGGCGTCAACAACATCGAAAGTCTCGACAGCAATGTGCAGGCCGGCGCGCGTTACCTGGCGTTGATCCGTCGTAAATTCTTCGCCAGCCCCAAGCTCAACGAGCGCGAGCGCATGGCCTTCGTATTGGCTGCATACAACATGGGGCCGGAGCGGGTGCAGGGCATGCGCACCGAGGCCAGGCGCCGGGGACTGAACCCCAATCAATGGTTCTTCCAGGTGGAGCGCATCGCCATGGAGCAGGTGGGGATGGGGGGCGTCAGCTATGTTAATAGCGTCAACAAGTACTACTTGGCGTTTGATCGGGAGCGAGAGTCCCTGGAACCGCCGGCGCCGAAAATCGCCTCGAAATAATCTATTTTTTCGATGTTAATCAGGCATTTTTTCGGCTTTTATCATTACTTAAACTGATTAATATAGCGGCCAACCAACCCCTACTTCGAAAAGGATCCACCCCCATGAGCCCAATGATCAAAAGCGTACTGTCCACTCGTGCCGGCTACGGCCTGACCATCCTGCGCATCGTCGTCGGCATCATCTTTGCCGCCCATGGTTCGCAAAAACTCTTCGGTTGGTTTGGCGGCTATGGCCTGGCGGGCACCGCCCAGTGGATGGAAAGCATTGGCCTGGCGCCGGGTACCCTGATGGCGCTGCTGTCGGGCGGAACCGAGTTCTTTGCCGGCCTGGCACTGATCATCGGTTTGCTGGTACGCCCGGCGGCATTGGGCCTGACCATTCTGTCGCTGGTGGCGATCTTCTCGGTGCATATCCATAACGGCTTGTTCATGGCCAACAACGGTTATGAGTTCGCACTGGCCCTGCTGGGCGGCTCCCTGGCGGTGCTGCTGGAAGGTGCTGGCAAACTGTCTGCCGACCGCGCCATCGCCAACTGACACCGGCACAAAACTCTGAAAAGGCCCACCACTGTGTGGGCCTTTTCGTTGCTCGGGATTCTTGACACCGCCCCACCGGCTTCTCTAGGATGCTGCCCATGCGCCGATTTAAACAGCTAATTGCGGGGCGCCACTGGGTCTCATCAATAGGGCCCGACAGAAGCCTGTTCTCCCCTGGGGAGGCAACTTCGAAATACCGCTAAAGCGCTGGTTCGGTGTTGCCTCTCACCTGCCCGCAGACTTTTGAGGCAGAGACACGACACGATGAATGCACTACGCCCCCTGATACGCCTGGCCCCGATCACCGCGGACCTCACCCAACGCAATCCAAAAATCCTCCTGGGCGGCAAGCATCAGCCTACGCTCTTACGTTATCTGGACGGGTGGCCACGTCGCAGCGGGCGGCCATCGGCATTCTTGATTCAGTTTGTGGAAGATGGCGATTCTCTTGCCCGGTTTGCGAATAACAGCTTCGATCTTGCGGTTATCCAGGCCCCCAGCGCGAGCGACGCGCAGGAAGTCATCCGACAATTGACCCGCATTGCCCGGCAGGGGCTGATTGCCAGGCGTTGAACTCAGTAGAGCGCGACGCCCGCCTGTAGTCGACGCCGTCGATTGCACAGAAAAACCACCCAGGCAACCAGGCATAGCATCAGGGGTATCGCCAGTGCCACGAGCATTTTTATGGCGAACTCCAGGCGATGTACCTGCGCGTATGCCTCGGCTTTCAAGGCATGTAATTCCATTGGCAAGCGCAGTCGCTCCTTGTTGAGTGCAACCAATTGGGTGGTGGTGTCCACGGTCTGGGAGCCGAGCTGCACCTCCGTTGGGCGCAGCATTTGCCATTCATGTTCTGTCCGTAGCAGGCGTTGTTCCAATTCAGTCGCCTTCTGCGTGTAGGCGTGTACGGCGCTGTCGCGCATCCGTTCCAGCCTGTTTGGCGATCTTTGCGCCGACGCGTGCGGGCGAATATTGGTCAGTACATCACCGGCGGACAAGTTATCCAGCGTATTCAAGATAAACAATGTGTTGCTGTCGGGCGCTGGGCTATTGACTTGATCCGTGAGCAAATCAGTGTCGGCGACTACCACCACATGGATCTGCGCCGCTTTTTGCACAGCTGCCGGCTGTCCTTCCACGCCATCGAGGAATGCTGAATAGGCAGGCCCCTCTATACGGGCTGCAATCACATGGCGGTGTGTTTGGCTGGAGGCCTCATTGGCCGTTGAATCAAGCTCGGTTGCTGAGGCAAGCCGGTCGGTTTCCTGCAACTCGGATTGCAGGGAGCTTTGCAGGAGAGGGGTCAGGGTCGTGCGGCCTTTCTGGCGGCGAAACAGCACGCCGCTGCTTGATACCGTCACGTTATTCAATTTCCAGGTGCTCGGATCGCCTGTGTTCATTGCCTGCCGGGGCAGGATCAACCTGCCCGGATGCTGCACTGTGAACTTCCCTTTCACTGGTGTGTGCGACGCCGCGTAGCGGTGATCGAGCAGAAACTTGTTCGCCGGCATCTGTATTCCCCAAGCGGCAAGCAAATCAGTCAGTCGGGTATTGGCGGATGGGGTGTTCGAGCTTTGCTCGCTAAACGGGTCGATAAATGCCATCAATTTACCGCCCTTCAATACAAATTGTTCAACCGCATATAACGATTGCTCAGGCAGCGCCTGTGGATGCACGACCATGAGCGTCTTGACCTGTTCCGGCACGCGCTCGGTGGTTGCTCCCAGATTGACCAGATTGAAATGTCGCTGCAGTGCCTTCAACAATCGGTCCGCGGATTCTCCCATCGCCAGCCCTGACAGCAGTCCGATAGCGGGGCGCTCCGGATGCTGCAACTTGTAGATCAAATGACTGATTTCATATTCGAGCAATGGCTCACGATCCAGGCTGAATGATTCGATGCGTTGCGCTCCATAGCCGGCTCGGGTGCCGATCAGGCCCATGAATCCCGCATTGTCGTCGAGGCCAAACAATCTGGCTTTGTAGGCGTCCTCTGAAAAAGGTATGGGATCAATAAGGTGCAGGTTGATCATGCCTTTTGCTGCTTTTTCGTACTCCATCAACCGGTCTTCGATGCGCTTGCCATAGCGTTTCAAGGTGTAGCTTCGTCCAGGGCTGTCATGGGCATTGAAATAATACAAATCCACAGGGTTTTCCAATGACGCGAGTAACTGTCGTACTTGAGGCGATAGGGTATGCGTTTTTCCTTGTGAGAAGTCCCATCGGATATTTGGAATTTTTCCTACCCAAACTAAGTTAAACGCCAGGAATAGTAACAGGATAACAGTGAGTGTCATGCCGGTGCGCAGAGTAGGTCGCATGGAGGGCTTTCCTTCTCAGCTGTGTCTATAGTTGAGAGTGACGGTCGTCGCTGCGAGAAAGGCCAAGATCATGCTGATGAAGTAAAGCATGTCACGAAGCGTGAACTTTCCATTGTCGATAGCGCTGTACCTCGAAAAAGGGCTGAGGGAGACCAGACTGTCCACCGCCCAGGTGGGGGCTTGATGTTCAAGTGCATCGAGTAAATAAGAGAGTGCGCTGACGATAAGCATAAAGCCCACAGTCAGTATGAAAAGGGCAGTGCGTTGCCGCACCAGTGTGAAAATAAAACAGCCGACGGCTAGATAACTGCCCGCCAGCAGCCAGCTCGATATAAATTGCGAGGCAATAACGCTGTTGTCCGCCACTCCCAGGTAGTTGGCAATGATCACGAGAGGGAAGGTCAATATCAGGGCTGTGGCCGCCACGACCCAGGCTGCTAGAAATTTGCCGATAACCCATTCAAACGTGGTGATGGGTAATGTTTTCATCAGGTCGAGAAAACCGGCATTGGACTCGTCCGACCAGAGTTGTGCCGCCAGTACTGGAATCAGCAATAAATAGAGCCAGGGGTGTAGCTGGAAGAAAACCTGCAAGTGACTGCTGTCCTGTTCTGGCCAGGCGCTCATGTGCAACCCCAATGCCACGGACAGTACTGAAAAAATGGCAATGCTCAGATAGGTGCCGGGTGTACCGGCATAGTGGACGAGTTGACGCTTGAATATGACGGGCAGCAGTTTCAAAGGGGGGTCTCTCGGCTCAGATAATGAACTACGTCGCTGAGGCGACCAGGCTCCAGGCTCAGTGAGTTGATTTTCCAGCGACGATTGGCAATGAGCGTATTGATATGGGGGTAGATGGTGTGCCCCGGCATGGCCAGGACGGTCACCGTGCCGGGTGCATGCCGATGTTCTTCGATGCCTGCCACCCCCGGCAGTACGGCGAGAGCCAGCAGGTCCAAGGGGGCATCTGCGGCGAGGGTGACCGCCTGGAAATGGCGAGAGTCGCGTTGCAGATCTGGCATGGGGGTATCGGCCACCAGGCGATCACCTGCGATAACCAGGGCGCGCGTACAGAGTTCGGATAATTCATCGCAGTGTCGGGAAGCGACGATCACGGTCATTTCTTGCGTCAATGACTGGATGAGGCTCCTGAATTTGTATTTCTGATCAGGTGCCAGCCCCTCGGTCGGTTCATCCAGTAATAGCAAGGCAGGGGTGTGCAGGATGGCCTGGGCAATGGTGACTTTGCGCTTCAAACCGATGGAGAGAGCCTCGAGGGGAGCGTTGAGCACCGGCAACAACTCCAGTTGCGTAGCGGCATAGTCCACCTGTGCGCGTTTTTCGGTGCCGCGCAGTCCGCGAATGGCCGCGATGTAGTCAAGGAATTCTTTAACCGACATCGTAGGATGACTGACGCATCTGTGAAGTTGGTAGCCGATAAGTTTTTTTGCTCTTAATGGATGGGCTTTAGTATTGAAGCCTTGGATGTTTATATGCCCGCTGGAAGGCGTGGTCGAGCCCGATATTACGTCGAGAAGGGCCGTTTTAACTGTAGGATTTTCTCCGAATAGTCCCAGGCATTCCTGTTTGTTTGCGCTGAATGAAAAATCGCTGATTATTTTCTTATTGTTTAAATGTTTTGTCAGGTTGATGATTTCGATCATTTAGCGTGGTGTGGTCGTGGAGGGAGAGTTTGAAAAGGGTACGAGCAATATCTGTTTTTGGGAACGCCGCTCAGCATTAATAGGAAAAGTCCTACGTGCGCGCTAGGCACGTCGCTGAAACAATTGTTTTGTGTTTTTAACCTTTAATTATTGAGTGATGGTCTGAAGGTTATAGAGACTTTTCGAATTTTGTAATGAGGCCCGATCACCATGATGCTTCTACGTACCCTTGTTCTTGAACGCGATGGTCAAGATGCTCCGGTTAACGGTGCATTGCTCTGTGGGTTTGCTGTAGGCCAGATTGCCTCCAACTTTCTTGTTTATAGCTTGGATGAAGAGGTTGAGCCGGCGAGTTCCAGGGTGTATGTCGCAGCCTTGCGCAAAAAACTTGATCGGTATTTTCTGGGGGGAGTGGAGTCCAAGGAGGACCTGCATGTGGCAATGCATGTTTTCAAGCAAATTCTCACCTCGGCGGCGGCAGGCACTAAAGCGGGTGTTACCGAAACTCAGGTGCCTTATCATTTTATCGATTTAAAAGGCTGCAAGCTGCCGCCTGCGAGGCCCGAAGAGCATCATTCGGTGATCATCAAGAAAGCCCTGGTGATGAAAGTGATCTCCCTGGGAATGTCTGCGCCGGTGCTGCCGGCAATCGAAAGTGCTTCATTAATTGTGCCTTCCATTCGTTTCTCATCGAAAATGAGTTCATCTGTCAGGGGGGCGAATCCACCCGAGCCTACTCCGCTTCCCGTACCTGAACCTGTCGTAGAAGAGCCCCGGCAGATGTTGGTCGACGCGCCTGTGGCCATTGTCCAGGATGTACCTGTTGTCCTGAATGAGCCAAGCGCCCCGGCGCAGCCGAAGCTTTCGGCGCCCGCGGACGACGACCACTTGTTTGAAGTAGGCAGTACGCTGACCAACCTGGCTCGTGTTGCTCAGGAGCTGGCCCAACAGAAACTCGCTGCGTCGGAGAGGGAAACCGCGCTTGATCAATGGCAGGCCCGCTTGCAGCAGGAGCAAACCCAGTTGGATGAAAGGGTCCGGGATCTGGAGCAGCGCACCGCTCAACTGCATGACCAGTCCCTGGCAGTCAGTCAGCGGACCGAAGCCCTGAAGGTGATGACCTCGCAAGTCTCGAGTTTACGCCAGAGCTTGCGGGGCGTGCTGCTTGAACTGGATCAGACGTTGGATAGCTAGACAGGCCTGGCTACTTTCCTGGGTTCATTTATCATCAGCGCCAGCGAACCGACGCCTGGATGTGATTTCCTGCCTTATCGGTACCTATGGACATTGCCTGGGGATGCATGCGTTTGAGTACCAAGCTGATAACCAAAGAAGGTCATGAAGCGCTGAAGAAAGAGTTGGATTACCTGTGGCGCGAAAAGCGCCCGGATACCACGCGCAAGGTGACATGGGCTGCTTCCCTGGGGGATCGCAGCGAGAACGCCGACTACCAGTACAACAAGAAGCTGCTGCGCGAAATCGACCGGCGGGTGCGTTACTTGCGCAAGCGCCTGGAAGACATGCGTGTGGTGGAGTACATGCCCGAGCAGGAAGGGAAGGTGTTTTTCGGCGCCTGGGTCGAGATTGAAAACGAACAGGGCGAGACCAAGCGTTTTCGTATCGTCGGCTATGACGAGATTTATGATCGGATGGACTATATTTCCATCGATTCACCAATGGCCCGTGCGCTGCTGCGCAAGGAAGTCGACGATGAGGCCATTGTGCAGACCCCGGGAGGTGAGGTGTGCTGGTGGATCACCGCTATCGAGTACGTGAAGTAAGCGACATTGACCCGCCCCCCGTGAGGCAGGCGGGTCATGGACCGCTCAGCCCTCGCGCAAAACCGTCAGCGGGCTGGCATTCAGCGCACGGCGCGTGCCGAACACCCCGGCACCGCCGATCAATGCGGCGCCGATCACAGGCAGCAGCAACAGCCAGGGGTGCGGTTGCCAGGCCAGGTCGAAGGCATAGCGGTACAGCACCCACGTCACCAACTCGGTACCCAGTGCCGCCAGCAAGCCGCTGACTGCGCCCAGCAAGCCAAACTCGATGCGCCGCGCCTTGACCAGCAGCTTGCGCTCCGCGCCCAGTGCCCGGAGCAGTGCACCTTGGCGAATACGCTCATCCAAGGTGGCTTGCAGGCCGGAGAACAGCACCGCCATCCCAGCGGCCAGCACAAACAACAACACGTACTCCACCGCCAGTGTCACTTGGGCGAGGATGCTGCGCAGTTGCTCCAGCAGCGCCTCGACCTGCAGGATGGTCACCGCCGGGAAGGCGCGGGACAGATCAACGATCTGCTGATCATGCCCTGGCGCGAGGTAGAAGCTGGTCAGGTAGGTGGCCGGCAGGTCCGTCAAGGTTCCCGGTTGGAAAATCATGAAGAAGTTCGGCTGGAAGTTATCCCAGTTGATGGTTCGCAGGCTGGCAACCCGCGCCTCACGGTTTTCCCCGGCGATGGTGAACACCAGGTGATCGTTCAACTTGAGCTTGAGGCTCTGCGCGACCTTGGCTTCTACCGAGACTCCGGGCATTCCATCGGGGGGGTGTTGCGACCACCATGAGCCTTCGGTCAGGGTATTGCCCGGCGGCAGGTCGGCGGCCCAGGTCAGGCTCAAGTCGCGTTGTACGGCGCGGTCACCGCTGGAGTCCTTGCTGACTATTTCCTGTACCGGCTCGCCATTGATACTGATCAACCGACCTGGCACGACCGGGTACAGCGGCGCGGATTGCGCCTGCACTTCCAGCAGGCGAGCACCAAAGGCGTCCTTATCGGCCGGCAGGATATTCAGGGCGAAATAGTTGGGGGCGTCCTTGGGCAGCTGGTTTTGCCAGGTGTCCAGCAATTCGCCACGCAGCAGGGCGATCAAGCCCATGGACAACAGGATCAGGCCGAACGCCAGGGACTGGCCCGCCGCCGCCAGCGGGTGGCGCAGCAATTGGCCCAGGCCCAGGCGCCACGGCAGGGACGCCCGGGCCAACAGACGTCGCAGGCTTTGCAACAGCAGCAGAAGCAAGCCCCCCAGAACCAGCGCGGCGACCACGCCGCCGCCCAGCAGGGCGAAGGTCAGCACCAGGTCGAGGCTCAGGCGCCACATGATCAGGCCCAGGGCGAACAACGCGGCGCCGTAGACCATCCAGGTGCTGGACGGGATAGGCAGCAGGTCGCGCCTCAGCACTCGCAGCGGCGGTACGCGACCGAGGGCGGCCAACGGTGGCAGCGCGAATCCCGCGAGAGCAACCAGCCCGGTGCCGATCCCGGCAATGGCCGGCAACAGTCCACCAGGCGGAACATCCGCCGGCAACAGGTCGTGCAGGAAATAGAACAGGCCAAACTGTGCCAGCCAACCGAGCAGGGCGCCGGCCAGGCTCGCCAGCAACCCCAGTACGCTCAATTGCAGGCTGAACAGCAACATGGCCTCGAGTCGCGATAACCCAAGGCAACGTAGCAACGCACTGGCGTCGAAACGGCGGGTGGCAAAGCGGTTGGCCGACAGGGCCACGGCGACGCCGGCCAACAGCACGGCCACCAGGCTGGCCATGTTCAGGTAGCGCTCGGCTTTGCCCAGGGCGCCGCCGATCTGCTGGTTGCCGTCCCGTGAATCCTGAAGACGCTGGTTGGCAGCGAGCCCCGGCTTGATCAGGTCACGATAGGTTTGCAGCGCGGTGCTGGCCTGCGGGCCACGCCACAACTCGCGGTAGCTGACGCGACTGCCTGGCTGGACTACGCCGGTGGCGTCCAGGTCCGCCAGGTTGATCATCACCCTGGGCGTCAGGCTATAGAAGTTGCCGGCGCGATCCGGCTCGTAGGTCAGTACGCGTGCCAGGCGCAAGGTCTTCATACCCACATCGATAGTGTCGCCGACGTTCAGGTCCAGTGCCGTCAGCAGCCGCGACTCGACCCAGGCTTCACCGGGTTTCGGCCCGCCGCCCGGGGTTTCGTCCCCAAAGGGGGCTGCTGCGCTCTTGAGTTGACCGCGTAGCGGATACTGCTCGTTGACCGCCTTGATGCTGGAGAGCTGGATACCATTATCGGTGGCAATGACGCTGGAAAACTCAACCACACGGGCGTGATCCAGGCCCAGTTCGGTCCCGGATCTGATTTGTTCGGGGCGTGCTGGTGAGCTGCCTTCGAGTACCAGGTCGGCGCCGAGGAACTCCGTGGCGCGCAACAGCATGGCGCCGTTGAGGCGGGCGCCGAAATAACCGATGGCGGTGCTGGCGGCCACGGCCACCAACAGGGCGAAGAACAACACACGCAATTCGCCGGCGCGGGCATCACGCAGTAATTGGCGCAGGGCAAGGCTGAACAGGCGCAACAGCGGCAAACGTGCCATCAAGGCTCCAGGGGGGCGACCATCAGGCCGGCTTCAAGGCGGATCAGGCGTCGGCAACGATGAGCCAGGCGCTCGTCATGGGTAACCAGCACCAGGGTCGTGCCGCTTTCTTTATTGAGCTCGAACAGCAGGTCGCTGATGCGCTCGCCGGTGTGGCTGTCGAGGTTGCCGGTGGGCTCATCGGCAAACAGCACGTCCGGTTCGGCGGCAAAGGCGCGGGCAATCGCTACCCGTTGCTGTTCGCCCCCGGAAAGCTGGCGTGGGGAGTGGGTCAGGCGCTGGCCGAGGCCCACGCGCTCCAGCAGGTGTCTGGCGCGTTCGCGGGCGTCCTTGCGGCCATCCAGCTCCAGCGGCAGCATGACGTTCTCCAGCGCATTGAGGCTGTCGAGCAGTTGGAACGACTGGAACACAAAGCCCACGTGTTCGGCACGGATGCGCGCGCGCTGGTCTTCGTCGAGGGTGCTGAGCGCCTGGCCGGCGAGGGTGACTTCACCGCTGCTGGGCAGGTCGAGGCCGGCGAGCAGACCGAGGAGGGTGGATTTACCGGAACCGGAGCTGCCGACGATAGCCAGGCTATCGCCCTTGTTCAGTTCCAGGCTCAGTTCGTGCAGGATAGTCAGTTCACCTTCCGCGCTGGGAACCACTTTGCTGAGGTTCCGCGCGGTGAGAATGCTTGCGCCCATGGAGAATCCGATGCGAATGTGGTTTTTGAGTGCTGGCCTGGCCTTGATGTGCATGGCCCAGAACGCAGCGGCGGGTACAGTCCTGATCGTTGGCGATAGTATCAGTGCCGGTTTCGGCCTGGATACCAGCAAAGGGTGGGTCGCATTGCTGCAGCAACGGCTCAAGAAGGAAGGTTTCGACGATAAAGTGGTCAATGCCTCCATCAGCGGCGACACCAGTGCCGGAGGCCTCGCGCGCCTGCCGGCGGCGCTCGCAGCGCATAAGCCGGACGTGGTGGTGATCGAATTGGGTGGTAACGACGGCTTGCGCGGGCAGCCGCCGGCGCAATTGCAACAAAATCTTGCGTCGATGATCGAGCAGTCCCAGGCCAGCGGTGCGAAGGTACTGTTGCTGGGCATGCAGATTCCGCCCAATTACGGGAAGCGCTATGTCGATGCATTCGCCAAGGTATTCAATGACGTCGCAACGGCTAAAAAGGTGCCGTTGGTGCCATTTTTCCTGGAGGGTATCGGTGGCAACCCGGCGTTGATGCAGGCTGATGGACTGCACCCGGCTGTCGGCGCCCAGGGCAAATTGCTGGAAAATGTCTGGCCGACGCTAAAACCGCTGCTATGACGCTTTTCTACCGGCAGGCTTTCGGCTAAGGTGGCGCCCCCCCGATCTGGAGCCCCCGATGTCGCGTCCTGCCTGGTCCCTGTTTAACTACCAACTGATCGAGCCGGACGAGCAGCTGGATCTGTTCGCCTGCCAGGAAGTGCGGGTGCATCTGGTGACGCGTCAATTGGAACTGGGTGGCTCCATCGACCGCACCCTGTGCGGTACGTTATTGCCGGCGCAGCCGCGTTGGTCCCTGGTCGACCGTTCGATCTTCCAGGACCAGCGCCTGTGCCCTTTGTGCCGGGCGATCCTGGAGTCGCAGAAGCGTGGCACGCCGCCAATCTGGCCCGAGTTGCGTTTCGAGTTGTAGGGGGCAGCTAGAAGTCCGCTTCACGTATACAATCGATTTTTACCTACCCGTCGTTCTGCGAAGGATTTTCCGGATGTTGTCGCGCCTTTCCGTCGTCACCTGCTGCCTGTCTCTTGCTGCCTTGTGTGCGGCCGGTCCTGCCGCCGCCTTGCAGTTGCCCCTGCCGCCACCCGGCGAAGACATCGTCGGGCAGGTCCAGGTGATCAAGGCCAAGTACGAAGACACCTTTGCCGACCTGGGTACCACCTACGACCTGGGCTATTCGGAAATGGTCGCGGCCAATCCGGGCGTCGATGCCTGGTTGCCGGGGGCGGGGACCGAGATCGTCCTGCCGACACGCTTCATCCTGCCGCCGGGCCCCCGTGAGGGCATCGTGATCAACCTGGCGGAATACCGGCTCTACTACTTCCCCAAGGGGCAGGATGTGGTCTACACCTTCCCGCTTGGGATTGGCCGTGAAGGCTGGGGCTCGCCCATTGCGCACACCAGCATCATCGCCAAGACGCCGAACCCGACCTGGACGCCGCCGGCCTCGATCAAGGCCGAGCACGCCGCCAACGGCGACCCGTTGCCCAATGTGGTGCCGGCCGGCCCGGACAATCCCCTGGGGCCGTTCAAGTTCACCCTGGGGACGCCGGGTTACCTCATCCACGGTTCCAACATGAAGTTCGGCATCGGTACCCGTACCAGCCACGGTTGCTTCCGCATGTTCAACAACAACGTACTGGAAATGGCCGGCATGGTCCCGGTGGGGACGTCGGTGCGCATCATCAACGATGCCTACAAGTTCGGCAGCAGCGGCGGCAAGGTCTATCTCGAGGCGCATACGCCCTTGAACGACGATGGCACGCCGTCGGTGGTCGATAAGCACACAGCGGTGATCAATGCCTTGCTCAAGCGTGAAGACCTGGCCAATAACCTGCGGGTGAACTGGGATCAGGTGCGTGATGTCGTCGCGGCCGAAGATGGCCTGCCCACCGAGATCGGTGTGCCAGGTGCTGCACCGATAGCTTCCAGCGCGCCGATCGACCTGCAGCAATAAGCGACTGGCCCGCTCCTGAGCCCGCCAAGGCCTTGCGCTGCGGCGGGCTTTTTATTGCGCGGGGTTCTGGTCCGAATCGCAGGCAATAAAAAAGCCGATCCAAGAATGGATCGGCTTGATAACAATCCCGAGGGATTATTACTTGCGGCTAGCTTTTTCAAGCATACGCAGAGCGCGCTCGTTAGCTTCGTCAGCAGTCTGTTGTGCTTTTTGAGCAGCAGCCAGAGCTTCATCAGCTTTACGGTAGGCTTCGTCTGCACGGGCCTGGGAGCGAGCTGCTGCGTCTTCAGTTGCAGTCAGACGAGCTTCGGTTTCTTTGGAGACGCTGCTGCAACCGGTAGCCAGAACTGCGGCCAGAGCCAGAGCAGAGAATTTCAGAACGTTGTTCATCGTGTTCCCCTTCAAGGACTTTCTATTAAATGGCTACTTTCTCAGAGTGAGCTAATAGCCGGCGTACATACTACCCATTACTTGTAGTAAGTAAACTGACGTAGCGCAAGAAGCAAAAAAAATTCTTGTACCGAATCTATTTTGGCTAACCTTTTTGAGGTTTGTATAAAAACTGTCCAGTTTTTTTCATTCGGATGAAAATTGGATCCAGGCTGAAAGGGCCGGCCCGCATGTGCCGGGCCTGGCAACCAGATGAAAATTTATATATCCACGCCGACACTTTGGTTAGGCTTGAGGTTGCTTGCCCGAGCATCTTTTACGCATGTAGAGGTGACTTTAAGAGCGTCTGTTCGTCTCAAGGTTCAACTGCCGGCAATGTTCAGGCTTTCGGTCACCGGTTGATCGAGGCCCTTTCTATATCCACCAGCGGCAGGGATGACGGGTACGCCTTGAGCAATTAAAGGATTGGTGCCTACTATTCCCTACGTGCTGGTTGTGAGCGCTCAAGGTTTTCTCGTTGTCGAAACCGGCACGGGGTGGCGTAGATGTTCCTTCGCCGGAAAAACATCGGTAAGGTAGGGGTCAGAATCCAAGACCCGCGAGGAGTAGTGATGAGCGAGGCGTTGTCCATCCACCATGACCAGGCTGGTCATCAGTTCGAGACCAATGTGGACGGTCATCGTGCCTATCTGACCTATATGGACCTCGGGAAGCAGACCCTGGACATCTATCGGACCTTCGTGCCGAACGCACTGCGCGGCCGTGGCATTGCAGCTGCGTTGACCGAGGAAGCGTTGAAGTTTGCCGAAGAGCAAGGCTACACGGTGATCCCGTCATGCTCCTATGTCGAACGCTACATGGAGCGCCACCAGCGCCATGCCGCGAAGCTATAACGCACAACATAAAATGCAGCATGAAAAACGCCGGGCTCAGCCCGGCGTTTTTGTGTGCGCATCCTTCAGGTACAGGTTCAGCTGCGTTTGCGTTTCGGCAATACGTCCTTGAGCTTGGCGTGCATGCTGCGCAGGGTGTTCTCGGTGGCGGACCAGTCGATGCAGGCATCGGTGATCGATACGCCGTACTGCAAGTCGGCCAGGTCCTTTGGAATCGCCTGGCAGCCCCAGTTCAGGTGGCTCTCGACCATCAGGCCGATAATCGACTGGTTGCCTTCGAGGATCTGGTTGGCGACGTTTTCCATCACCAGCGGCTGCAGGGCCGGATCCTTGTTGGAGTTGGCGTGGCTGCAGTCGACCATGATGTTCGGCTTGATCCTGGCCTTGTTCAGCGCCTGCTCGCAGAGCGCAACGCTGACCGAGTCATAGTTGGGCTTGCCATTGCCGCCGCGCAACACCACGTGACCGTAGGCATTGCCCTTGGTGGTGACGATGGAGACGCCGCCTTCCTGGTTGATACCCAGGAAACGGTGAGGACTGGAGACCGATTGCAGCGCGTTGATCGCCACGGTCAGGCCGCCGTCGGTGCCGTTCTTGAAGCCTACGGCCGAAGACAGGCCGGATGCCATTTCGCGGTGGGTCTGCGACTCGGTGGTGCGCGCGCCGATGGCCGACCAGCTGATCAGGTCCTGCAGGTACTGCGGGGAGATCGGGTCGAGGGCTTCGGTGGCGGTGGGCAGGCCCATTTCGGCCAGGTCCAGCAGCAATTTACGACCGATGTGCAAACCGTCCTGGATCTTGAACGAGTCGTCCAGGTACGGGTCGTTGATCAAGCCTTTCCAGCCCACGGTGGTACGCGGCTTCTCGAAATACACGCGCATCACCAGGTACAAGGTGTCGGACACTTCTGCCGCCAGCACTTTGAGGCGCTCGGCGTATTCGTGGGCAGCCTTGAGGTCGTGGATCGAGCATGGCCCGATCACGACGAAGAGGCGGTGGTCGGTGCCATCGAGAATGTCACGGATGACTTCGCGGCCTTTGGTGACGGTCTGCAGGGCAGCGTCGCTCAGAGGGATTTCGCGCTTGAGCTGATCGGGTGTGATCAGGGTCTCGTTGGATTCGACGTTTAGGTCATTGATCGGTAAATCAGCCATCGTGTTACTCGCCAGGGTCACGGGTGCCGGCCGCCAGCCATCCCCGTGCGGCGGGCACAGCATGATTTGAATGCAGGGGGGAGGAACCTTAGCGCGTAACACGGGCCCGCGACAATGGGCAAAGCCCGCTTTAATCCAGCGCTGGCCGCACAAACGTCTCATGGGCGAACTCGCCGGCATGGCGCGCCACCCACTCACGGGCCAGGGCTTCGAGTTGCTGCGGGGTCGGCTCGGCATCTTCGTGCTGGCGGCAGTAGCGCTCTATCCGGCATGCTTGCTCACCCATTCGCGCACCGAACAACGCATGTTCATCGGTAAACGAAATGCCCACGCGGTAGCCGTTTTCCACCTTGCGACACCACGCCACATACCCCGGATATCGGGCCGTGGCGCCCAGGGAGGGAATGTGCAGGTCAACGGCCGTGCCCTGGCGCCATGCGCGGGGCCAATTGCAGGCAACGCCGCCCAGGCCGATAGTGTGCAGGCGTTGGCGGGGGATGGCGGGAGAGGGGCGTTGGATTAACTCGACAGCGACATCATCAGGGTGAGGTAAAAAACGACCCATGTACACGGACTCCGAGCACCGTCCAGTTGACGGCGGTGGCAGCAGTATAGTGAAGGAACTGGAATTGACCGACCTGGATATTGACCAGCAATTGCTGGGATTGCCAGGTATTTCGCTGGTGGTGTTCACCAGCGTGGGGTGTTCCAGTTGCCGTTGGGCACGCCAGCAGTTGCCGGGCTGGCGTTTGCCGGTGGACCGCGTGTGCTGGGTGGATGCCGGGCACAATGGCGGTGCGGTCGAACGCTACCAGATCTTTCATTTGCCGGCGTTGTTCGTGGTGTGCGAGGGTCAGTTCCTCGGGCAAATACAGACACGTCTTACGCTTTCTGACCTGACCGAAACCATTGACCAAGCACTTAGCCGCACTCCGGAGGAACTGCCATGACAGTACAGTCGCCACGTATCGGCATTATCGGCACCGGCGCCATCGGTGGCTTCTATGGCGTGATGCTGGCACGCGCGGGCTTCGACGTGCACTTCCTGCTGCGCAGCGAATACGCGGCGGTCAGCGAGCACGGCCTGCGCGTCAATAGCAGTGTGCATGGCAACCTGCAACTGCGCCCGGTGCAGGCCTACGCCCATGCCGCGGACATGCCGCCGTGCGATTGGTTGCTGGTGGGCACCAAGTCCACCGGCAATGTCGAGCTGGCCCCGACCCTCGCCCAGGTCGCGGCGCCGGACGCCAAGGTGGTGTTGCTGCAAAACGGCCTGGATGTCGAAGACAGTCTGCGTGAACACCTGCCGCCATCCCTGCATCTACTGGGCGGGCTGTGCTACATCGGCGTACACCGCTCCGCGCCTGGCGTCGTCGAGCATCAGGCGTTGGGCCGGGTCAACCTGGGCTACCACAGCGGCAGGGCCGCCAACGATGAGGCCCGCCAGAAGGCTATTGTCGAAGCCGGTGCCGCGTTGTTTCATAAGGCCGGCATCGAGTCCCAGGCCATGGCCAATGTGCATCAGGCCCGCTGGCACAAGCTGGTGTGGAACGTGCCCTACAACGGCCTCTCGGTGTTGCTGGGCACGGGTACCACGGCAATGATGGCGGACGAATCCAGCCGCGAGCTGATCCAGGCGCTGATGGCCGAAGTGGTGCAGGGCGCCCATGCCTGCGGCCATGAAATCCCCGCCAGTTACGCCGAGCAGATGTTCGCCATGACGGAAACCATGGACGATTACCTGCCTAGCATGTACCACGACCATATACATAAACGCCCGCTGGAACTGGCGGCGATCTATGGGCGACCGCTTGCTGCCGCCAAGGCCGCGGGTTGCGAATTGCCACGAATGCAGGCGCTGTACCAGGCCTTGAGCTTTATTGATCGGCATAACCGCTGATTCGGGGGACGTACCATGGCAAAGGGATTGGGCGACAAACTGGTGCTGGCGATTTCCTCGCGGGCACTGTTCGACCTGAGCGACAGCCACAAGGTCTACCTGGCCCAAGGGGTGGAGGCCTACCGTAAATACCAGATCGAACACGAGGAAGAGATCCTCGAGCCCGGTGACGCCTTTCCGCTGGTCAAGAAGCTGCTGAGCCTCAATGCCAGCCTGGGCCGTGCTCGGGTCGAGGTGGTACTGGTATCGCGCAACAGTGCCGACACCGGCTTGCGCGTGTTCAATTCCATCCAGCATTACGGCCTGGATATTTCCCGCGCAGCCTTTGTCGGTGGGCGTAGTCCTTATCCCTATTTGGCGGCGTTTGGCTGTCACCTGTTTCTTTCCACCCATGCTGAAGATGTACGCAGTGCCCTCGATGCCGGCTTTGCCGCCGCGACGATTCTGTCGGGCGGTCCGCGCCGGGCGTCCAGCGAGGAGCTGCGGATTGCCTTTGACGGTGACGCGGTGCTGTTCTCCGATGAGTCGGAGCGCGTGTACCAGGCCGGCGGGCTGGAGGCGTTCCAGGCCAGCGAGCGCGAGTCGGCACGCCAGCCTTTGCACGGTGGCCCCTTCAAGGGTTTCCTGGCGGCACTCAACTTGTTGCAGCGTGAGTTTCCAGACGAGGCCTGCCCGATCCGCACAGCCTTGGTCACCGCCCGTTCGGCGCCTTCCCACGAGCGGGTGATCCGGACCTTGCGTGAGTGGGACATCCGCCTGGATGAGTCACTGTTTCTCGGCGGCCTGGAAAAGTCCGCATTCCTGGAGGCGTTTGCCGCGGATGTGTTTTTCGATGACCAGGCCGGTCACTGCGAGAAAGCCAGGGAGGTGGTGGCCACCGGGCATGTGCCCCATGGCATCAGTAACGAGGTGAGGATTCAGGCCGAGACTTAGGGGCGCTGCTAAGCTCATTCAATCTCCTCCATCCTGGCCGTCCGGGAGGTTTTATGATTCGTTCGATGCTGTACGCCACGGACCTTGGTCTGTACGCGCCGTATGTGATGCAACATGCACTGGCGCTGGCGCGGACGTTCAAGGCAGACCTGGATGTGATTCATGTGGTCGAGCCCATCGGGTTGTTCGCCGAATCGGTGTTGCAGAGCTACCTTGATGAGAAGGCCTTGAGTGAATGGCAGAGCCAGGGGCTGAGCACTGTCATGGCGACCATCGAGCAGCGGGTGCTGGACAGTTTTCGCGAAGAGTTGGGGGACGGGGGGCAAGACCTGGAACTGATTCGCTCGGTACGGGTGATCCAGGGCGACCCGTGCGAAGTGATACTCGAGCAGTTGCGCAAACTGTCCGTAGACCTGTTGGTCGTCGGCAGCCACAGCCATGCCACGGCGGCCGCCACACCGCTTGGGCGTACCGCCGCACGGGTGCTGCAGTTGTCTAGCGTGCCGGTTTACCTGGTGCCTGCGTTACAGCGTCGACGCAGTGATGACGTGTGATGGGTAAAAAACGATAAAAAGTTCTAGATTTATCCGTCAAACCTTTAATATAGTTATATACCGTCGCTGATACCCGTGGCGTCTATCTGCTTTGAGGGACACATATGAAGCTTCAACAACTGCGCTACATCTGGGAAGTGGCGCACCACGACCTCAACGTTTCCGCTACCGCTCAAAGCCTTTACACCTCCCAACCCGGTATCAGCAAGCAGATCCGCCTGCTCGAAGACGAGCTGGGCGTCGAAGTGTTCGCGCGCAGCGGCAAGCACCTCACCCGTGTCACCCCGGCCGGTGAACGCATCATCACTACCGCCGGCGAGATCCTGCGCAAAGTCGAGAGCATCAAGCAGATCGCCCAGGAATTCTCCAACGAGAAGAAAGGCACCTTGTCGATTGCCACGACCCACACCCAGGCGCGTTACGCATTGCCGCCGGTGATCCGCGATTTCATCAAGCAATACCCGGACGTGGCGCTGCACATGCATCAAGGCTCGCCGATGCAGATCGCCGAGATGGCCGCCGATGGCACCGTCGACTTTGCCATCGCCACCGAAGCCCTGGAGCTGTTCGGTGACCTGGTGATGATGCCGTGCTACCGCTGGAACCGTTGCGTCGTCGTGCCCCAGGGCCACCCATTGGCCAAGTTGCCGAAGCTGACCCTGGAAGCCCTGGCCGAATACCCGATCGTCACCTACGTCTTCGGTTTCACCGGCCGCTCCAAGCTCGACGAAGCCTTCAGCCATCGTGGCCTCACGCCGAAAGTGGTGTTCACCGCCGCCGACGCCGACGTCATCAAGACCTATGTGCGCCTGGGCCTGGGCGTGGGCATCGTCGCCAAGATGGCCGTCGATACCAACCTCGATAAAGACCTGGTGGTGCTGGATGCCAGCGAGCTGTTTGAGTCCAGTGTGACCAAGATCGGCTTCCGCCGTGGCACCTTCCTGCGGGGCTTCATGTGCGACTTTATCGAGAAGTTCGCCCCGCACCTGACCCGCGAAGTCATGGCCAAGGCGATCCAGTGCCACAACAAGCAGGAACTGGAAGAGCTGTTCGACGGCGTGGAATTGCCCGTCCATTAAGGGGGTTATTTGGCCTCGGTAACCGTAAAGTGTTGCCGGGCGCCTGCCACCAGAATATCCACCTCATCACCTTCGTACTTGCCCAGCAGGCTTTTGCCCAAGGGTGAACGCGGGGTGATGACGGTCACCGGTTGCCCGACCACGTCCACCTTCAAACCCGCCGCATCCGGTGCCAGGAACAGCCACTGCTGGCGGCCGTTCTCGTCTTCCAGGCCCAGCAATGTGCCGACTTCTATGCCACGTTGATCATCGTACGCACGCAGTGGCAGGTTCTGGCACAGCGCCAGCGCCTGCTTGATTTCCTCGACGCGCCTGGCTTGCCCGGCTGCCAGGTAAGACGCCTCCAGCCCGAGGGTGTCGTATTTGTTTTCGGCGATATTTTCTTCGTGGGTCGCGGTTTCGTAGGCGGTCTGCGCGGCGCGCTGGGCGATGTCGAGGTCGACCGTGAGTTTTTCCAGGATCAGCTGGTGAACGGCGTGTTTATTCATGGTCATCAATCGCAGAATTGCAGGACATTGGCCCGGGTCTTTTCATTCGGTGCGTTCTGGTCCTGCTGCAGCCAGAACTGGCATTTTGGGTTGGACAGGTTGCGTGCGTTATTGCGGGCCTGGTCCAGGGCCTGCTGTTGTTCCTGCTTCTGCAGGTTCTGTTGGTACTGCTCGAACATACGGTTCGGCGGCTCCGGCGCAACCGCTGCAGGTTTGCCCAGTTGCTGAACGGCCTGGGCTACAGGCGCCAGGCTCTGCGGGAACAGATAGCGCGACGCCAGCCAACTGGTCAGCGCAATGGCGATAAATCCCAGCCACAGCCCCAGGGCAATGGCGAGCGTGAGTTTGGGCAGCGACAACGAGCGATCGGACATGATGGCCTCCTGGCAGGCATTAACGGCATGGCGGCGATTGTCGCACAGCCACTGTGCAGAATAATCGCGATCAAGCCTTCTGCATTGGCGCATTTATGCGGACAATCGAGCCTTTGAGCGTTGGAGCGCGGAATGAAAGCCCGCTGGGATATTTTTTGCAGCGTCGTCGATAACTATGGCGACATCGGCGTGACCTGGCGCCTGGCCCGGCAATTGGTGGCGGAGCAGGGCTGCGAGGTGCGCTTGTGGGTCGACGACCTGCGCGCCTTCGAGCGTATGTGTCCGGAGATTGATGTGCGCCTGGACCAGCAATGGCAAGAGGGTGTCGATGTGCGCCATTGGCCGGCCGTGTGGTCGAGCGCCCCGGCAGCCGATGTGGTGATCGCCGCCTTCGCCTGCCAGTTGCCGCCTGACTACATGGAAGCCATGGCCGCGCGTGAACGCACGCCGTTGTGGATGAACCTGGATTACCTCAGTGCCGAAGACTGGGTAGTGGGGTGCCATCGGTTGCCGTCGGTGAAGTTCAAGGGTGTGCAGAAGTACTTCTTTTTTCCGGGTTTCCGACCCGGCACCGGGGGGCTGTTACGCGAGGCAGGGTTGCTGGAGCAGCGTCAGGCGTTTCAGCAGGATGCCGCTGCGCAGCGGCAATTCCTGCAAGCCTTGGGTGTGTTTCCGGCAGCTGGTGCGCGGCTGATCTCGTTGTTCGCCTACGAAAACGCCGGGCTGGCCAGTTGGCTGGATGCACTTTCGACCGACGGGCACACCACTCATCTCTTGGTGCCGGAAGGGCGCATCCTCGGTGATGTACAGCATTGGCTCGGTGTCGAAGGCCTGGCGGTGGGGGACGTCCATCAACGCAACGCCCTGACCGTGCAGGTGCTGCCGTTTGTGCGCCAGGAGCAATATGACCGCCTGCTGTGGTGTTGCGACTTCAACGCCGTGCGCGGCGAAGACTCGTTCGTGCGCGCCCAATGGGCCGGGCGGCCGCTGCTGTGGCACATCTATCGCCAGGACGAAGACATCCACCTGGACAAGCTCGACGCCTTCCTGGACCTGTACACCGCCGCGCTGTCACCGGCCGCAAAGGCTGCCCTGGTCGAGCTCTGGCAAGCCTGGAACACTGATGGCGATATGGCACAAGCGTGGAAAATGCTGCTGGCGCACTGGCCTGAGTTAAGCCAGCACGCACAGACGTGGTGTCTGGAACAAGGCTTGCAGGCCGATCTTGCGACGGCGCTGGTACAGTTTTATGAAAGTTGGATATGATACGCGACCTTGATTTTTGTAATCCCATCCAAATTTCGGATATACGCAATGAAAACTGGTAAAGAACTGAAACCCGGTACAGTGATCCGTCTCGAAAACGACCCTTGGCTGGTTCAGAAAGCTGAGTTCACCAAGTCTGGTCGTAACAGCGCAATCATGAAGACCAAGCTGAAGAACCTGCTGACCGGTTACAAGACCGAGATCGTCTACAGCGCCGATGACAAACTGGACGACGTGATCCTCGACCGCAAGGAAGCGACCCTGTCCTTCATCAGCGGCGACACCTACACGTTCATGGACACCACCGACTACACCATGTACGAGCTGAACGCTGAAGATATCGAAGCTGTTCTGCCGTTCATCGAAGAAGGCATGGAAGACGTCTGCGAAGCTATTTTCTTCGAAGAGCGCCTGGTTTCCGTAGAGCTGCCGACCACTATCGTGCGTAAGGTTGCCTACACCGAAGGTTCCGCTCGCGGTGACACTTCGGGCAAAGTAATGAAGCCTGCCAAGCTGAGCAACGGTACCGAACTGCAAGTAGCCGATTTCATCGAAATCGACGACCTGATCGAGATCGACACCCGCGAAGGTGGTTCGTACAAAGGTCGCGCCAAGAAGTAATTCTGGCCCCGCCGATACGAAAAAAGCCCGACCTAGCGTCGGGCTTTTTCGTGGGCGCTGCTTTTTTACTTCAGGTGTTGCTTGAGCTCGTCGGATGCCTGCAGCAAGGCCGAACGCACCGCTGGTACCTGGCTGACCACATTGAGCAAGCCGTAGTCGTGGATCATGCCGTTGTAGCGCACGGCCGTCACTGGAACCCCGGCCTGGTCCAGCTTGCGCGCATAGGCTTCGCCTTCGTCACGCAACACGTCGGCACCGGCGGTCTGAATCAGCGCGGGCGGCAAGCCCTTGAGCTGATCCGCGGTCGCCCGCAGCGGCGAGGCGTAGATCTCGGCGCGCTGATTGGCGTCGGTGGTGTAGTTGTCCCAGAACCACTTCATCATGTTCCTGGTGAGGAAGTGCCCTTCGGCGTACTGGTTGTAGGACGCCGTCTCGAAATTGGCATCGGTCACCGGCCATAACAGCAGTTGGAACTTGATCGCAGGTGTGCCCTTGTCCTTGGCCATCAGGCTGACGACGGCTGCCATATTGCCGCCGACACTATTACCCGCGACCGCTAGGCGTTTGCCGTCGACGTTGATGTCCTTGCCATGCTCGGCGACCCACTTGGTTGCGCCGTAGGCTTGGTTGATCGCCACCGGATAGCGGGCTTCCGGTGAAGGCGTGTAGTTGACGAAGACCGCCACGGCCCCCGAACCCGCCACCAGATCGCGTACCAGGCGCTCGTGGGTCGGGTAATCCCCCAACACCCAGCCGCCGCCATGGAAGAACATGAACACCGGCAATGTGCCCTTGACCCCGGCTGGCCGCACGATGGTCAGGTCCAGCGGCTGGCCATCGACCTGAATGGTCTTCTGGCTCACGTCCGCCCTGGGCAGGGTCAACTTCACACCGGCCTGGGCACCCGTCAGTACGGCACGGGCTTGCGTGGGTGTCAGTTGTTCCATCGGTTTGCCGGTGCCGGCGTTCAACACATCCAGGAAGGCCTGGGTAGTGTGTTCAACGTCGCCATTGGCGGCAAACGCGTGAGTGACGGACAGGGCGAGCAGGCTGCCGGTCAGCACGTTGGCAAATGTGTTCATGTTCTTCTCCAGTGACAGCGGCAGTGGTTAGACGGTTACGTGCAGGCGCACATCGACGTTGCCACGGGTGGCGTTGGAGTACGGGCAGACTTGGTGCGCGGCGTCGACCAGGCTTTGCGCATCGTCCTCGGCCAGGCCTGGCAGGCTGACGTGCAGGTCGATATCCAGGCCGAAACCGCCAGGGATCTGGCCGATGCCGACGTGGGCAGTGATCGAGGCATCATCCGGGATTTTGCGTTTGGTCTGGCTGGCGACGAATTTCAGGGCGCCGATAAAGCAGGCCGAGTAACCGGCGGCAAACAGTTGTTCCGGGTTGGTGGCCTGGCCGCCGGCGCCGCCCAATTCCTTGGGGGTGGAGAGTTTGACGTCGAGGATATTGTCGCTGGAAACAGCGCGACCATCACGGCCGCCGGTGGCGGTGGCTACTGCGGTATAGAGCGTTTGCATGGTGTCGTCCTCTTGGTTTTTAGCGCTAAAGTTTTGCGCGCTAAGTAGTTGGTGAGGTAAATGTATAGCGCTAATGTTTAGTGCGCAAGATAAATGTATAAATATTTTTCAGTCGCTGCAAACCAATGTGGGAGGGGGCTCGCTCCCGATAGCGGTGTTTCAGTCAAAAGATTCGTCGACTGATAAACCGTCATCGGGAGCAAGCCTCCTCCCACAGGTTGAGTGTTTTGCCGTGTTCAGATCGCGTTCTGCAGGTTGCCCCGCAACGCAAGCAAGTCAGCCTGCAGCTTGCGCAATTGGTCCAGCTCCAAACCGCTGGCGCCGAGAATGCACTGTGGAATACCCATGGCCTTTTCCTGCAAGGCGCGCCCGGCGCCGGTCAGTTCCACCACCACCACGCGCTCATCTTCACGGCTGCGGGTGCGGCTGAGCAGGCCTTCGGCTTCCAGGCGCTTGAGCAGTGGTGTCAGGGAGCCCGGGTCGGTCAGCAGGCGGCTGCTGATTTCTCCGACGGTCAAACCATCTTCTTCCCACAGCACCATCATGGCCAGATACTGCGGGTAGGTCAGGCCGAGGGCTTGCAGCAGCGGTTTGTAGACCTTGGTCATCAGCAGCGACGTGGAGTGCAGGGCGAAACACAGTTGGTTGTCCAGCAACAGGGATTCGCACGGGGCGGGATTTTTGCTCATGGTGGTGCCTCAAAAAAGCGTGTCTGCCTGGAATCTAGCGGGCAAATCTTTAATGCGCCAGATAATTTTGTGCGGGTGGTCAGACCAGTCCGCTTTGCAGGGCCAGATCCCAAGGCGGCACGGGGCTGAATCGGGACTTGAGGTATTCCAGCAGCAACCGGCTGCGCGCATTGGGCTGCTGTTCCAGGCGCAGTGCATAGATCCCGGTGGTCTCCGGGTTGGGCAGGCCGTCTTGGCAAAACAGCGGCAGTAACTCGCCGCGCACCAGGTACTCACTGGCCAGCCAGGTGGGGAGGTGGGCGATCCCCAGCCCGGCGAGGGCGCCCGATAACAACGCTTCAGCGTTGTTGGCGCTCATGCGGATGCGCCGCGGGCGATGCGTTGCACGTCGCCCGTCCAACTCGAAGCGCCACGCGAACATCGGCGCCAGGCCGTCCCAGTCCAGGCCGTCATGCTCGCTCAATTCGCGAGGGTGGGCCGGGGTGCCACGGCTTTTCAGGTAGGCCGGACTGGCGCAGGCGATGCGCACGATACTGGCCAGGGGCGTGGCGATCAGCCGTGTATCGACGATATGCCCGGCGCGCAGCACCAGGTCGACCTTGCCCAGATGCGCGCCCTGCATATCGACAAAGCTGTCGATCAGATGCAGGTGCACATCCAGCCCCGGGTACACATTCAGAAAGTCGGCGATCACGGGTGCCAGATGCCGTCGACCAAACGCTGCCGGTGCGTCCACGCGGATCAAGCCTTCGGGGGCATGGCTCAAGGAGACCGCTTCCGCCCGCGCCAGTTGCAGCTCGCTGACAATCCGTCGTGCCCGCTCGGCGAAGGCCAGGCCCGCCGGGGTCGGCACCACCGCGTGAGTGCTGCGCTGGAACAGGCGGCTGCCCACGGAGCTTTCCAGGCTGTCGATGCGCCGCGCCACCGCCGAAGGGGTCAGCGGATGGCGACGGGCTGCGGCAGAAAAGCTGCCGGTTTCCAGTACATCGAGAAACAGGCTCAGTTGATCGGTCAGCGTGTTGGGATTCATCGATGCGCGCTTATGCGAGATTGGCACAGCCATTGTGCGTTGCTGTGCGTTTCCGCGCCAGGGTCGACTGCGTAGCATGCAGGGCCTGGGAATGTGGAGTAGCGAGCGGTGTTGGATTTAGCGGTTTACCTGGTATTGGGCGTGGCCCTCGGCACGGTCGGTGGCCTGTTTGGTATTGGCGGTGGGCTGATTGCGATCCCGGTCCTCGGCGTATGGTTCGGCCTGGACCAACAACTTGCCCAAGGCACGGCGCTGGTGATGGTGGTGCCCAACGTGATGCTCGCCCTGTGGCGTTACCACCAGCGCAATCGCATCGAACTGCGCCACGCCCTGCCGTTGGGCATCATGGGCTTCAGCTTTGCCTGGCTCGGCTCGATCTGGGCCGTGGGGCTGGACGCAGGCGCCATGCGCATCGGCTTTATCGTGTTCCTGCTGACGCTTTCGGCTTACAACCTGCTGCGCATGTTCACGCGAAATGCACCGCCGACGGCACACATGCGTTATGCCTGGCCCTGGCTTGGCGTGTTGGGCGCGGCGTCCGGTTCCATGGGCGGTTTGTTTGGGGTGGGCGGCGCGGTGGTGGCCACGCCGGTACTGACCAGTGTGTTCGGTACCACCCAGGTGGTCGCCCAGGGCTTGTCCCTGGCCTTGGCCCTGCCCAGTACCGGGGTGACCCTGGTCACCTATGCCTGGCACCACGAAGTGGACTGGCTGATCGGCATCCCCCTGGCCGTCGGTGGCCTGCTCAGTATCAGTTGGGGCGTGAAAGTCGCCCACGCCCTGCCGGAAAGGCTGTTGCGCGGCCTGTTCTGCGGCTTCCTGGTGCTGTGTGCGGTAATGCTGACCTTTAAAGTCTGAAGCCTTCGAGAATGTACTCGGCCAGGCAATCGGTGATCGGTGAGGCCATCAGGGGGTTACGCAGCAAACGCAGGTTCATTGACGGCAAGGGCGGTAACCCTTCCTCGCTGCCGAGTATGCGCAGGTCTGCAGTCACCAGGCTTTCCATGCTGACCATGGCCGCCAAGCCCGCGCTGACGACTGCCTGGATCGCCGCCCCATTGGTGCTGTGATAGGCAAGGCGATAACTGCGCTCGACCGAATCCAGTGCCCCAAGGGCCCACTGGGTATAAAGGCAGTCAGCACCGGAAATCGCCAGGGGCAGGGCGTCGTGCTCGTCTACGCAAAAGCACGGTGCTGCGGCCCATACCATGCGTTCGGAACGCAACAGCTCCCCGACATCATTCCCGGGCTCTCGGCTGATCACGGTCAGGGCCAGGTCCCGGCGCTGCATCAGCACGGTGGACGCCTCGCAGTGCATCTCAATCTGGATCAGCGGGTATGCCTTGGAAAACCGCTGGAGAATCCCCGGCAGGAAGCGCATCACGTAGTCATCCGGTGTACCGATGCGTACCAGCCCCACCATATGCGGCTCGCGCAGGGTGTTGAAGACTTCGCTGTGCAATTTCAAGATACGCCGCGCATAGCCCAGCAGCACTTGGCCCTCGGGGGTAAGCCGCACTTGCCGGCCATCGCGCTCGAACAGTTTGCGCTGCAGCACGTCTTCTTCCAGGCGCTTCATCTGCATGCTCACCGCCGATTGGGTGCGGTTGACCCGTTCACCGGCGCGGGTGAAACCGCCCTGGTCGGCGATGGCGACGAAAGTGCGCAGTACCTCAGTGTCGATGCTCGGGTAGCCGGACAATTGATCAATCTCCGAGATGTATTGCATAAGAAACATTCGTTGGATTGATCTTAAGGCCAGGCACACACTCGCGTCATCCCCATTGGAGGGCGAGAAGATGAAAGGTCAAAGAGGCTTTGTGTTGATGGCAAAACGTCCGTTTTCCGGGCTGTTTCACAGGATTGCCCGTTGGCAGGCGCTGCATGGGGAGCGTCAGGTCCTGGCCAGCTTGAGCGATGATGCGCTCAAGGACATCGGGCTCAATCGCGGCGACGTTGAGCAGGATCGCCATCTGCATTTCTGGCAAGACCCGCTGCGAAAATGAACCCGGATGCAGTAGGGTGGTTGGCGAGCCCACATGGAGAACCTCATGGCCGCCGACCTGTCTTTTTCCCTCAAGCAAGCTCGGCGCATGGCGCTGGCGGCCCAGGGATTTTCCGGGCGCCAGGCGCCCGTACTGATAAAAGCTGCTCACATCAACCGCGTGATCGAGCGCTTGGGCGTGTTGCAGATTGACTCGGTCAATGCGCTGGTGCGCTCTCATTACTTGCCGCTGTTTTCCCGCCTGGGCGGTTACTCGCCGTTGATGCTTGAACAGGCGGCCTGGAGCCAGGGCCGGCGGCGTTCGCTGTTTGAGTACTGGGGGCACGAGGCCTCGTTGCTGCCGATGGCGCTATATCCCTTGATGCGTTGGCGTATGGAGCGAGCGCAGCAGGGGCGGGGCATCTATTCGCAGATGGCGCGCTTCGGTCGTGAGCAACAGGCCACGATCCAGCGCGTTTTGCAGACTGTCGAACAGCAGGGCGTGCTGGGCGCGGGCAGTTTGTCGACCCGCGAAGAGCGAGCCGGTCCCTGGTGGGACTGGAGCGATGAAAAGCATGCGCTTGAATGGCTGTTCGCCGCCGGCCTGGTTACCGTTGCCGGCAGGCGTGGCTTCGAGCGGCTCTATGACTTGCCCGAGCGCGTCATCCCTGGCGATATCCTCCAGCAGGCGCCGTTGACCGAGGCCGAGGCCCAGCGTGGCCTGTTGCTGCACAGCGCCACCGCCTTAGGTGTAGGCACCGAAAAAGACCTGCGCGACTACTTCCGTCTTGACCCCGCCGACAGTCGCAGTCGCCTGGCGGAATTGGTCGAGGACGGGCAATTGCAGGTGTGCCAGGTGCAAGGCTGGAAGCAGGCAGCCTACTGCCTGCCCGAGCCCAAAATGCCAGGCAAGGTGTCGGCCAGCGCACTGCTGTCGCCCTTCGACTCGCTGGTCTGGGAGCGCAGCCGCACCGAGCGCCTGTTCGATTTCCGCTACCGCCTGGAGATCTACACCCCGCAACACAAGCGGGTGTACGGCTACTACGTGCTGCCGTTTTTGCACAACGAGCGGATCGCTGCACGTATCGACCTGCGGGCCGAACGCGCCAACGGGAGCCTGGCCGTGCATGGGGTGCACGAAGAGGAGCCGGGACTGGATGATGAGGGGATGCAGGCGCTGGCCCTGAACCTGCGGCAAATGGCCGACTGGCTGGGGCTGGAACATATCCAGCTCAATTGCCAGCGGCCAAGTGCCGACCGGTTGCGGGCTGCGATGATCAACGTTTGACCTGCTTCAATGTCTCGGCAATCAGGAACGCCAACTCCAGCGACTGATCAGCGTTCATCCGCGGGTCGCAATGGGTGTGATAGCGGTCCGACAAGCCATCTTCGGTGATCGGCCGTGCGCCGCCGATGCACTCGGTGACGTTCTGCCCGGTCATTTCGATATGAATCCCGCCGGCATAGGTGCCCTCGGCCTGGTGCACCTGGAAGAACTCCTTGACCTCGCCGAGGATCTGCGCAAAGTCGCGGGTCTTGTAGCCGCTGCTGGCCTTGATGGTGTTGCCGTGCATCGGGTCGGAGCTCCACAGCACCTGCTTGCCTTCGCGCTGCACCGCGCGAATCAGCTTGGGCAGGTGGTCGCCGACTTTGCCTGCACCCATGCGCGCGATCAGGTTGAGGCGGCCGGGGTCGTTGTCGGGGTTGAGGATGTCGATCAGGCGGATCAGGTCGTCCGGGTTCATGCTCGGGCCGACCTTCACGCCGATCGGGTTGTTCACCCCGCGCAGGAATTCGACATGGGCGCCATCCAACTGACGGGTGCGGTCGCCGATCCACAGCATGTGGGCCGAGCAGTCGTAGTAGTCGTTGGTCAGGCTGTCGCGGCGCACGAAGGCTTGTTCGTAGTTGAGCAGCAGCGCTTCATGGGCGGTGAAGAAGCTGGTTTCGCGCAACTGCGGCGAGCTGTCCATGCCGCAGGCGCGCATGAAGGCCAGGGTTTCGTCGATGCGGTCGGCCAACTGGCTGTATTTTTCCGCCAGGGCGGAGTTGGCGATAAAGTCCAGGTTCCACTTGTGCACCTGGTGCAGGTCGGCAAAACCGCCCTGGGCAAAGGCGCGCAGCAGGTTGAGGGTGGCGGTGGACTGGTGGTAGGACTGCAGCAGGCGGTCCGGGTCCGGCACGCGGCTTTTTTCGTCGAAACCAATGCCGTTGACGATGTCGCCACGGTAGGCGGGCAGGGTGATGCCGTCGAGGGTCTCATCGTTGGCCGAGCGCGGCTTGGCGAACTGGCCGGCCATGCGCCCGACTTTCACCACCGGGCAGCCGGCGGCGAAGGTCATCACGATGGCCATCTGCAGCAGCACCTTGAAGGTGTCGCGGATTTTTGCGGCGGAGAACTCGGCAAAGCTCTCGGCGCAGTCGCCACCTTGCAGCAGGAACGCGCGACCCTGGGTCACCTCGGCAAACTGACGGCGCAACTCGCGGGCTTCCCCGGCAAACACCAGCGGCGGATAGCTGGCCAGGCTCTGCTCCACTTGCAACAAGTGCGCAGCGTCCGGGTACTGGGGTTGTTGCTGGATTGGCAGGGCGCGCCAGCTGTCGGGGCTCCAGGGTTGGCTCATCATGAACTCGATTGGGTGGTTGACGGTCGGGCGCCAATGTTATCAGCAATTAGTGCGTGACCTGTTGCCGCCGGTTGGCCGACAATCGCGCCTTTGCCGTGGGGTAGACCCTTTAGGAGTAGTGATGAGCGAGGAGCGTGTCGAGCGCCTGCTGGCCGAAGTCCATGATGATTTCGGCATGATTCGTGTACTCGAGGTGGCCGATTACCGGTTTCTCGAGTTTGGCGACGCCATCGAGCAAAGCTGCGTGTTCACCGCTGACCCGAGCTGGCTGGAGTACGACTACACCCGCGCGATGCTGATCGGCGCGTTGTGCCATGAGCAGCCGGAGAGCGCACTGTTCCTCGGCCTGGGAGCTGGGACCTTGACCCAGGCGTGCCTCAAGTTCCTGCCGCTGGAGGATGTCGAAGCCATCGAGCTGCGCCCCGATGTGCCGCGCCTGGCCATCGAATACCTGGGGCTGGATGATGATCCGCGCCTGTATATCCGCATCGGCGACGCCTTGGAATTGTTGGAGAGCGCTGAATCGGCGGACCTGATTTTCGTCGACCTCTACACGGATGTCGGTCCCGGCGTCGGACACCTGGCCTGGACCTTCCTGGAAAACTGCCAGAAGAAACTCAACCCCGGCGGTTGGCTGGTGATCAACCAGTGGGCGACCGATGATGGCAAACCTTTGGGCGCGGCGTTGCTGCGTGGTTTGTACCACCGGCATTATTGGGAACTGCCGGTGAAGGAGGGCAATGTGATCCTGTTGGTGCCTTCGGAGCTGGACCAGGCGCTGGATCTGGATGCGCTTTCTACTCGGGCTGAGTTGTTGGCGCCGCGTCTGGGTTATTCGTTGCAGCCGTTGATCAAGGCGATTCGTCCGGCTACATAAGCTAGATGCCCTTGAACACCCCCGGCCGCTTCTCGACCATCGCCCGCACGCCTTCCTTGGCATCCTCGCTGTTCAGCAATTTATCCACCATCGGCGGCAGCGCGGCGGCGGCAACGGTTTCGCCTTCCATGTGTGCCAGGCGGGCCGACATCAAGGTGGCCTGGACGCCAAGCGGGGCCTGGCGCGCGATGCGGCTGGCGAGTTCGATGGCGCGGGGCAGCAGGTCTTCACTGGCCATGACTTCCTGCACCAGGCCCAGGCGCAGGGCTTCATGGGCGTCGAATTCATCGCCGGTGAGCAGCCAGCGCATGGCGTTGCCCCAGCCGGCGATCTGATGAAAGCGCAATGTCGCGCCTCCAAACGGAAAAATCCCACGTTGCACTTCCATCTGCGCAAAGCGGGTATTGCTCGCGCACAGGTTGATATCCGCCGCGAGCATCAACTCGATACCGATGGTCAGGCAATAGCCCTGGGCCGCGACGATCACCGGTTTGCTGACCCTGGGGCCGGCGAAAACGCCCCAGGGATCGCAACCGCCCAGGGGCGGTTGCCAGCCTCCAGCCATCACAGCGCTGACATTGGCCAGGTCCAGGCCCGCGGTGAAGTGGTCGCCGTGGGCAAATACTACGGCCACCCGTGCTTCGTCATTTCGATCAAATTCGCCATAAGCCAGGCTCAGTTCATTGAGCAAGTCCAGGTCAAAGGCGTTGCGCTTGGCGACCCGATCCAGGCCCAACAGCAGGACATGGCCCTGGAGTTCACGGCTGACGCGGCTGCTGCTGGCTTGATTCATCGGGTGTTCCCTCGGGCGCAATGAAGGGTTTCAGACCAAAGGGTCTCGATGCAAGGTGAACCGTTTAAGCGTTATGACCAGCAGGGCCGGGCCTTTGAAAAATAGACCCTGCCGCGCTTATCTGCAAAGACTGTGATGCAGCGCGGTTTATCGGCGCCTGGCGATAAAAAAAGCTCCCTTTTTCAGGTATTTCCGGTATAGTGCGCGCCGGCCTTTAACCGGGCCGCGTTTAGGTAGCGCAATTCCCCGAAGTCAGCTTCGGCTGCACGTCCGCACAGCGGACTCTCCCTTGACGAATCTTTTTCATTCATTCGTTTTCGCAAATCCCCGCCGACAAAGCAGCCAGGGCGACTCTTGAGTCTCAACACGGCATGCGCAGCTTTGGAGCATGGGTCTTTGCGGATGCACTTAGAGGCAGACCCATGACCCAGGAAACCGGCGGCTTCGCCGCTTTTAATCTTAACCCGAACATTCTCGCTGCCGTCATCGCGACCGGCTACGAAGAACCTTCGGCGATTCAGCAGCAATCGATCCCGATCATCATGGCCGGCCAGGACATGATTGGCCAGGCGCAAACCGGTACCGGTAAAACCGCCGCGTTCGCCCTGCCTATCCTACACTGCATCGATCCTGCCAAGCGCGAACCGCAAGCCCTGATCCTGGCGCCAACGCGTGAGTTGGCGCTGCAAGTAGCAACCGCTTTCGAAACCTACGCCAAGCAAATGCCAGGCGTTACCGTTGTTGCCGTCTATGGCGGCGCGCCGATGGGCCCGCAACTGAAAGCCATCCGTAATGGCGCTCAGATTGTTGTTGCCACCCCGGGCCGTCTGTGCGACCACCTGCGTCGCGACGAGAAAGTCCTGTCGACCGTGAACCACCTGGTTCTGGACGAAGCTGACGAAATGTTGAAGCTGGGCTTCATGGATGACCTGGAAGTCATCTTCAAGGCACTGCCTCCGACCCGTCAGACCGTCCTGTTCTCGGCTACCCTGCCACAGTCGATCCGTGCCATTGCCGAACGCCATCTGCGCGATCCGCAACACGTGAAGATCCAGACCAAGACTCAGACCGTTACCGCGATCGAACAGGCTCACCTGTTGGTTCACGCTGACCAGAAGACCTCGGCTGTATTGAGCCTGCTGGAAGTCGAAGACTTCGACGCCCTGATCATGTTCGTGCGTACCAAGCAAGCGACCCTGGACCTGGCCAGTGCCCTGGAAGCCAAAGGCTACAAAGCCGCTGCGCTGAACGGTGACATCGCCCAGAACCAACGTGAGCGCGTGATCGACTCCCTCAAGGATGGCCGCCTGGACATCGTTGTGGCGACCGACGTAGCGGCTCGTGGTCTCGACGTGCCGCGTATCACCCACGTGTTCAACGTTGACATGCCTTACGATCCGGAATCCTACGTTCACCGTATCGGCCGTACCGGCCGTGCCGGTCGCGAAGGTCGTGCACTGCTGCTGGTGACGCCACGTGAGCGCCGCATGCTGCAAGTGATCGAGCGTGTAACCGGTCAGAAAGTCGCCGAAGTCCGCCTGCCGGATGCCCAGGCTGTTCTCGATGCCCGCATCAAGAAACTGACCAACAGCCTGTCGCCGCTGGTGGCTGACGCTGAATCGACCCACGGCGACCTGCTGGACCGCCTGACCGCCGATATCGGTTGCACCCCGCGTGCCCTGGCTGCAGCCCTGCTGCGCAAGGCTACCAACGGTCAGGCCCTGACCCTGGCAGCCATCGAGAAAGAGCGCCCACTGGTGCCGAACAACGCGCCACGCGGTGATCGTCCAGAGCGTACCGGCGACCGTCCGGACCGTGGTGATCGTGAGCGTCGCGCTCCGGTTCCATTGGCTGAAGGCCGTGCTCGTTGCCGTACCGCGCTGGGCGCACGTGATGGTATCGCTGCCAAGAACCTGCTGGGCGCTATCCTCAACGAGGGTGGCCTGGCGCGTGAAGCCATCGGTCGCATCCAGGTCCGTGACAGCTTCTCCCTGGTGGAGCTGCCGGAAGACGGTCTGGAAAAACTGCTGACCAAGCTGAAAGACACCCGCGTTGCCGGCAAGCAATTGAAGCTGCGTCGCTACCGCGAAGATTGATCCGCCCTTGGGCTGATTGATCGCACATAAAAAATCCCCGACTGGTTCGGGGATTTTTTTTGTCCGCTGTTAACCGAAGCGGTAGATGTCCATACCCAGCGCGCCCATGGTGAACCCCTGGTGTGCAACGCTGAAGTCACCCCCTGCGCCGCGCGCAAAGTACAGCGGCAACAAATGTTCATCGCTGGGATGATTGCGCACGGCGTGGGGCGCCTGGCGACGGTAATCATGCAAGGCCGCCTCGTCGTTGGCGGCGAGTGTCTCCACCATCCAGTCACGGAAGTCGCGTGCCCAAGGCTCGATACTCTCAGGTCCGGCCTGCCAGTTCAGCTCGCCCAGGTTATGGGTGATGCTGCCGGAGCCGATCAACAGTACGCCCTGTTCGCGCAAGCTGGCCAAGGCATGCCCGACGCGGGTTTGCAGGGCAGGGCCCATGTGACTGGGCAAGGAGACTTGCACCACTGGAATATCCGCTGCCGGGTACATCAGCGAGAGCGGCACCCAGGTGCCATGGTCAAAAGGGCGGCGCTCATCGATCCGCGCATTCAAGCCGTCGGCATGAAGCAGTTCGACAATTTCGTTGGCCAATTGCAAGTCGCCCGGTGCCGGGTACTGCACGGCGAACAGCTCCCGGGGGAAACCGCCGAAGTCGTGCCAGGTCTCGGGCGCAGCACTGCCGCTGACCAGCAGTTCCTGACTTTCCCAATGTGCCGACACCACCACAATTGCCTTCGGCCGCGGCAGTTCAGCGGCCAGGCGCTGCAGGGCGGGGCCGCTGGCGCCGGGTTGCAGGGCAAGCATGGGCGATCCGTGGGAGATAAACAGGCTGGGCAACATAAGGAAGGTCCTGAGGTTTAACATGGGCCCATCTTCAATCAGATCATTGATCTAAATCTAATATAAGTTTTAGCGCTTTTTGATCGAATTTTCGGAGGTGATTCCATGGAGCCCAAATTCTGGCAGGAGCGCTGGGCGCGCAATCAGATTGGCTTTCACCTGCCCGAGGTCAATCCTTACCTGCTGCGGTATTGGCCTGCGCTGGGCCTTGCCCAGGGCGCCAAGGTGCTGGTGCCGCTGTGTGGTAAAAGCCTGGACCTGATGTGGCTGGCCAGCAACGGCTATCACGTATTCGGCGTTGAACTGTCGGAGCAGGCGGTAGAAGCCTTTTTCAGCGAGCAGAACCTGACGCCGCGCATCACTCGGCACGGCGTGTTCAAGGTGTACCAGGCTGATTTGATCGAAATATGGTGCGGCGATTTCTTTGCCTTGGACGCCCGGGCACTGGCTGACTGCACTGCGCTCTACGACCGTGCCGCACTGATCGCCCTGCCGCCGCTGATGCGCGCGCAGTACGCCGAGCAGTTGAACAGCCTGTTGCGGCCAGGCTGCCAGGGAATACTGATCACCCTGGACTACGACCAGACGCAAAAAGCCGGCCCGCCCTTTGCGGTGCCGGATGATGAGGTGAAGGTGCTGCTGGGTTTGCAGTGGAGCCTGGAGGTGCTCGAAGCCCAGGATATCCTGGGTGAGAGCTGGAAGTTCGTGCAGGACGGTGTCACGTGTCTTGAAGAGCGCGTTTATCGGCTCACCAAGGGGTAAAACCCGCGCGCAAAAAAGGGGCGATCCAATCGCCCCTTTTGCATTACCGGGTATCAGCCCCGACGACGCAGCGCGTCGATACGCTCTTCCAGCGGCGGGTGGCTCATGAACATGCGAGCCAGGCCCTGCTTGACACCGCCGTTGATGCCAAAGGCGGTCAGGCTGTCGGGCATATGCACCGGCAGGCCCTGTTCGGAGCGCAGGCGCTGCAGCGCACTGATCATTGCACTGGTGCCAGCCAGGCGCGCGCCGGCTTCGTCTGCACGGAACTCTCGTTTGCGCGAGAACCACATCACAATCGCGCTGGCCAGGAAGCCCAGTACCACTTCGGCAAAGATGGTCGCTACGAAGTAGGCGATTCCGCGGCCGCCTTCGTTCTTGAAGATCACCTTGTCGACAAAGTTGCCGATGATCCGCGCAAAGAACATCACGAAGGTGTTCACCACGCCCTGCACCAGCGCAAGGGTAATCATGTCGCCGTTGGCTACGTGGCCGATCTCGTGCGCGAGGACCGCCTTCACCTCATCGGGTGAAAAGCGCTCGAGCAGCCCTTGGCTGACCGCCACGAGGGCGTCGTTCTTGTTCCAGCCCGTCGCAAAGGCGTTGGCCTCGTAAGCAGGGAAAATCCCGACCTCGGGCATTTTTATACCTGCTTCTTGAGACAACTGCTCCACGGTCTGCATCAGCCATTGTTCATGGCGGGTGCGTGGTTGAGTGATGATCTGGGTGCTGGTGCTCATCTTCGCCATCCACTTGGAGATGAACAGCGAGAACAGCGAACCGGCAAAACCAAAGACCGCACAGAAAATCAGCAGCTGATTGAGGTTCAGATCAACCCCGTTGGCCGCCATGAACCCGTTGAAGCCGAAAAGGCTCAGGGTGATGCTGGCAATCAGCACGACCGCCAGGTTGGTGGCCAAGAACAGCAGGATGCGCATCATGGTTGTAGAGTTCTCCTCATGCTTAATATGTCGCGTACTGCGGGGTATATAAGGTGCGGCTTGGGGTGATTCAACCGAGCGACTATTTCAAACTGTGTCCTACAGCCTGAATGTAGAGCCTTGAAGGGATTTTCCGATGACGAATGTTATCCGTGAAAAGCTATTTTTTGCCTTGCGGCCCCGTAACTACAGGGGCTTGTGGATGTAGAAACGCAAATGCAGTACGGGGAAAGTGCACAGCCAGAGAAGTGTTGCCAGATAATCGCTGTACGACCGAATGCCGGTCGTACAGCGCCACGTCGGTTACTGGCGATAGGACTTGAGGAAATTGCCGATACGGCCAATGGCCATGTCCAGGTCATCCACGCGGGGCAGGGTCACCACTCGGAAGTGATCCGGCCACGGCCAGTTGAACGCCGTGCCCTGGACCACCAGCAGCTTTTCCGAGAGCAGCAGGTCGAGCACGAATTTCTCGTCGTTGAGGATCGGGCAGACCTTCGGGTCGATCCTCGGGAAGGCGTACAGCGCGCCCATGGGCTTGACGCAGCTCACGCCCGGGATTGCATTGAGCAGCTCCCAGGTACGGTTGCGCTGTTCCAGCAGGCGGCCCTGGGGCAGGATCAGGTCATTGATGCTCTGGTAGCCGCCGAGGGCGGTCTGGATTGCGTGCTGGCTCGGCACGTTGGCGCACAGGCGCATGTTGGCCAGCATGTCGATGCCTTCGATGTAGCTCTGGGCATTGTGCTTGGGCCCGGAAATCGCGATCCAGCCGGAGCGGAAGCCCGCCACGCGGTAGGACTTGGACAGGCCGTTGAAGGTCAGGCACAGCAGGTCCGGCGCCAGGGAACCGGTGCAGATATGCACCGCATCGTCGTAGAGGATCTTGTCGTAGATCTCGTCGGAGAACACCACCAGGTTGTGCTGGCGTGCCAGCTCGAGCATGCCCAGCAGCACTTCCCTGGAATACACGGCGCCGGTGGGGTTGTTCGGGTTGATGATCACCAGGGCCTTGGTGTTCGGTGTGATCTTGGCCTTGATGTCGGCCAGGTCCGGGAACCAGTCGGCGCCCTCGTCGCACAGGTAGTGCACCGGGTGGCCGCCGGCCAGGGTCACGGCAGCGGTCCACAGTGGGTAGTCCGGTGCCGGCACCAGCACTTCGTCGCCGTTGTTGAGCAGGGCCTGCATGGACATCACGATCAGCTCGGACACGCCATTGCCCAGGTAGATGTCTTCGATGCCGACGCCTTCGACCTGCTTCTGCTGGTAGTACTGCATCACGGCCTTGCGCGCGCTGAACAGGCCCTTGGAGTCGCTGTAGCCCTGGGCGGTGGGCAGGTTGCGGATCACATCCTGGAGGATTTCATCCGGCGCTTCGAAACCAAAGGGCGCCGGGTTGCCGATGTTCAGCTTGAGGATGCGATGGCCTTCCTCTTCCAGGCGCTTGGCGTGCTTGAGCACCGGGCCGCGAATGTCGTAGCAGACGTTGGCGAGCTTGTTCGATTTGCTGACCTGCATGGCGATGTGATCCTGAAAATGAACGATCCAGACGGTGTGGGCACTACCGTACTGTGAATGCTGCAAGGCCCGCACCCATAAATACGTTTGAATGCCGGTAGCGCGGGTGCCAGACTGGCGTTTTGAAGAGGCGCAATCATACGTGCCGCCTGATCCGTGGAAAAGATACAGATCAGGCTTTTTCAGTTGCCGAGGTGTACCGATGGAAAAGTTGCAGAAAACCGTTGAAGAATGGAAGGCAATGCTCGATCCGGAGCAGTACAACGTGTGCCGTCTCAAGGGCACCGAGCGTCCTTTCAGCGGCAAGTACAATGAGACCCGGACCGATGGCGTGTATCACTGTATCTGCTGCAATGCGCCACTGTTCGATTCGACCACCAAGTTTGACTCTGGCTGCGGCTGGCCGAGTTTCTACGCGCCGATCGCCGACAGTGCAATGATCGAGATCCGTGACGTCAGCCACGGCATGATCCGCACCGAAGTCACCTGCGCCAAATGCGATGCGCATCTGGGCCATGTGTTCCCGGACGGTCCGCCGCCGACGGGGCTGCGGTATTGCATCAACTCGGTGTGCCTGGAGCTTGTACCCCGTTAACTCGACTGACGGCGGGCGCCTGTAGGAGCGAGCTTGCTCGCGAAAGTCGTCAACGATTACACGGGCATTCTGGTTCAGCCCGGTGTCCTTGAGTTTTTCGCGAGCAAGCTCGCTCCTACAGAGTGCTGATGAGGTGTCATCAGTGTGGTCAATTAAATTGCACGCAATTGAATTGCCTACTATGTTTCATCCTCTTTCTTCCTTATCGAGGCACTGCCATGAGCAACAACCTGCTGAGCATCCCTTGCACCACCATCAAGGGTGAGCAAAAGACCTTGGCCGATTTCGCCGGCAAGGCCGTCCTCGTGGTCAACACTGCCAGCAAATGCGGCTTCACCCCGCAGTACAAGGGCCTGGAGCAACTCTGGCAGCAGTACAAGGACCAGGGCCTGGTGGTATTGGGCTTTCCTTGCAACCAGTTCGGCAAGCAGGAGCCCGGTGACGAAGGTGCGATTTCCGAATTCTGCGAGCTGAACTTCGGTGTCAGCTTCCCGTTGTTCAAGAAGATCGACGTCAATGGCAGCGATGCCCATCCACTGTTCGTGCAACTGAAAAAACAGGCGCCGGGCCTGCTGGGGTCCAAGGGCATCAAGTGGAACTTCACCAAGTTCCTCATCGGCCGCGACGGCCAGGTGGTCAAGCGCTTCGGTCCTGCCACCAAGCCGCAGGACTTGACCCAAGAGATCGAAGCCTTGCTCAAATGACCGACTTGCCCAGTGTGTCCCTGGCCCTGGACAACCAGCTGTGTTTCAAGCTCTACGCTGCGTCACGCGCTGTCACCCGTGCCTATAAGCCGATGCTCGACCAGTTGGGTCTGACCTACCCGCAATATGTGGTGATGCTGGTGTTGTGGGAGTGGCACGCCACGCCTGCGCTGCAGCCGACGGTCAAGGCCCTGGGGGAGCGCCTGATGCTCGACTCAGGCACGCTGACGCCGCTGCTCAAGCGCCTTGAACAGCTTGAGTTAGTGACGCGTCGGCGCAGTGCCAGGGATGAGCGTGAAGTGCACTTGAGCCTGACCGAGGCCGGTGTGCAACTGCGGGACCAGGCCCATGGCCTGAAGACCCGCCTGTTGTGTGATCGCGGCATCGACCTGAATCAAGCCGATGCCTTGCGCGATGGTCTCGACCAGTTGCTTGTGCAACTTAAAGACTTGTCGTCCCAGGCACCCACAAGTCCAGCAGGGCATTGAGTTCTTCGCGGCGGAACGGCTTGGCCAGGTAATCATTCATCCCCGCCGCACGGCAGCGCTCGCGCTCTTCGGACAGGGCATTGGCGGTCAACGCGACAATCGGCAGGTCCGGCCAGCGTCCGCTGCGCCGAATCTGCCGGCTGGCCTCATAGCCATCCATCACCGGCATGTTGCAGTCCATCAGCACCATATCGAAGCGCTGTTCTTCAAGAAACTTGAGCGCTTCGCCACCGTGGGCGGCCACGATCACTTCGCAGCCCAGTTTGCTGAGCATGCCCTTGGCCACCAGTTGGTTGACCGGGTTGTCCTCCACCAGCAGGATGCGCGCCCGATGTGCGAGCGGTGCGGCATCCACTTGGACGGGGTCAAGCACCAGGTGCGCGTCGGTGCGTAAGTTGCGTTGCAGGATCTGGTACAGCGCGTTGCGGCTCAAGGGGCGTGCCTGTTGGTGCAACGGCGCCAGTGCCGCCACTTCTTCGCTGGGCATGAAGTTGCCATAGGCGGTCACCAGCAGGATGGGCGCGGTAATGCCCGGCCGTATGCGGAACAGGCATTCCGGGCAGTCGGTAATCAGCAGGTCGGGGGTTTGCCCGCTCAAATCGTCATCCATGGTGAAACAACGCAGGGACAGTCCCCAGCAGGGCAGCAGGGTCGTGAGCAACTCTGTCAGGCCGCTGCCGGCGTTGGTGATGGCGATGACCTCGCCTTTGAGAGGCGCTGGCTGCACTGCGGGCAAATGGGCGGGCAGTGGCAGGTCTGCGCAGAACTGGCTGCCAAAGCCCACTTCCGAGCTGATACTCAAGCGCCCCTTCATCGCTTCGCACAGGTTGTGCGTCAGTGCCAGGCCCAGGCCCGTCCCGCCATACTGGCGAGTGATGCCGGCGCCGGCCTGGGTGAACGGTTGGAAGATTTTCACCTGCGCTTCCTGCGCAATACCGATGCCGGTATCGCAGACTTCAATGCGTACACCGCCGTCGTGGGTACCCAGGCGCACATCGACCCGACCAAAGCGCGTGAACTTCAAGGCGTTGGAGAGCAAGTTACTGACAATCTGCCGCACACGGGTCGGGTCACCGAGCACCTGGGCCGGGAACTGCGGGTCGATCAGGCAGCTCAGCTCCACGCTCGGTGCGGCGTTCTGCGATAACAGGTTGGCGGTGTCTTCCACCAGTGCGCCCAGGTCGAACGGGATGCGCTCCAGCTCCAACTGGCCGGCGTCGAACTTGGACAGGTCGAGAATATCGTTGAGCAGTTCCACCAGCACTTTGCCGGAGTCATGGGCGATAGACAGTTGCTGGCGTTGTTCGGCGTTCAACGGGCTGTCCAGCGACAGTGCGATCATGCCCAGCAGGCCGTTGAGCGGGGTGCGGATTTCGTGGCTCATGTTCGCCAGGAAGGCCGCCCGGGCCTGGGCCATGCCCAATGCATGCATCTTGGCGGCTTCCAGCTCATCGTTGGACTGGGTCAGCCGCTGGTTGCTGGCCTTGAGTTCAAGGGTGCGCGCGGACACGATATGTTCCAGTTGCCCCAGGTATTCGGTCAGCCGATCCTCGGCGTGGCGGCGCTGCTGGATTTCGGTTTCCATGTTTTCGAATTGCTGGTTGGCGACGTCCACCAGCACGCCGATTTCATCGTGCTCATGCCCTGGCGGGCAGTCCAGGCGTGCCTGCTTGCGGGTACTCAGCTCACGAATAATGCGCACCAGCGGTTGGGTCAGCATGACGTAGAACAGGCCCAGCAGAATCCCGGTCAGCAGCAGGCTACGCGCGAACCCGTTGAGCAGGGTGATCTCGGCGCGGCGCAGGAACCGGCTGCCAAAGGCGTAGGTGTCGACGTCCAGGCGCAGTACGCCAAGTGACTCGTTGGGCATGTGGCTCAGGAACAGTTGGTCTTCGAACTGGCGGTTGGCGCCAAACATGAAGTCACTGATAGGCCGGTAGGTGCTTTCCTTGCGTGGCCGGTCGACATCGGCCAGCACCACGCCGTTGTTGTCGATCAACTGCGCGCGAATGATGGCGGGGGAGTGCAGCAGGCCCAGGGTCAGTTCCTGGGCCAGTTCGGCATCGATGTTGTAGGCGATACGTGACGCGGGGTTATGGCTGATTTCGATCAGCGAACGTATTTCGCGGTTGATGGATGCGTCTTCGCTGGCATAATCAATGCCGATTTGGATCAGGCTGAGCAAGGTTCCCAAGACGAAACCGACCAGCACCGTCAATCTGGCTTGTTTATAAGACAAGCGGTGGGCGAACTTGATATCCATTGAGTGTTGAACCACTTCACGTTTCCCTTCGCCCGGCAAGCATAGCTGAACATCCACACGCCCAGGCCTGCCCGGCATGAAACGTTTTTTACGCAGCCCCAAGCGGTCTGTCGCAGGGTTGCCAATACGCCATCTTTTGCAAGAACTTGCCAGAGGAATAATCGTGGATTCTCGATTGAGTGCCTTTCTGGAGCGAGCCGATGCCGTGCTCGCCCGCCTGGAACCCTTGTTGCCCGCGCCGCGCCAAACCATCGACTGGAACCAGTGCCTGGCCGCCCGCTGGCAGCGTGAGGGCCGCAGTGGCTTCCTATTGCCGCTGGACGTGAGCCTGGACATGCGCTTGTCCGACCTGATCGGCGTGGACAAGCAACGTGAAACCCTGGCGCGCAACACCCAGCAGTTCCTGGATGGCCTGCCTGCCAACCATGCGTTGCTGTGGGGGTCGCGGGGCACCGGTAAATCGTCCATGGTGCGCGCTTTGCTCGCTCAACACGCCAAGGCCGGTCTGCGCCTGATCGAAATCGAGCGTGACCACTTGGCCGACCTGCCGCGTGTGGTTGAGCAACTGCTCAAGTTGCCGCAACGTTTCATCCTGTTCTGCGACGACTTGTCGTTCGAAGCCGGCGAAGGCGACTATCGGGTACTCAAGAGCGTGCTGGATGGCTCCCTGGAACAGGCCCCTGAAAACGTGCTGCTGTATGCCACGTCCAACCGCCGCCACCTGGTGCCGGAAAACCAGAGCGACAACGATAACTGGAAGCGCGTGGACGGTGAGTTGCACCCGAGCGAGGCGGTGGAAGACAAGATTGCCTTGTCCGACCGCTTTGGCTTGTGGCTGTCGTTCTACCCGTTCACCCAGGAACATTTCCTGGACGTGGTCGAGCACTGGATCGGCGAGCTGGCGAACAAGGCGGGTTTGCAGTGGCAGCGTGATGAGGACCTCGACATTCTCGCCGTGCGCTGGGCCACCGGGCGCGGCAACCGCAACGGTCGTTGCGCGTATCAATTCGCCCGTTACTGGGTGGGTCTCAAATTGCTGGAGCGTCAACCATGATCGATTTACAACAGGCCGGCACCGGCCTCGGTGGCTATGCCTTGCTGAGTGCCCAGCTGGAGTCGCTGCTGGCCGATGAGCGTGATTTCATCGCCAACAGCGCCCAGTTTTCGGCTTTCCTGTTCAGCCAGCTGGATGACCTGAACTGGGCGGGCTTTTACCTCAACCGCAATGAAGAGCTGGTGCTTGGCCCGTTCCAGGGGCAGATCGCCTGTGTGCGTATTCCGTTCGGCCGTGGGGTGTGCGGCGCGGCCGCGGCCTCGCGGCAAACCCAGCGAGTAGACGATGTGCACGCGTTCCCCGGGCATATCGCCTGTGACAGCGCGTCCAACAGCGAACTGGTGGTGCCACTGGTCAAGGACGGCACATTGATTGGTGTCCTTGACCTCGATAGCCCGTCGTTGGCCCGCTTTACCCCCCAGGATCAGGCCGGTATCGAACAGCTGGCGGCGATTTTCCTGCGTTTGACCGACTGCTGATCGAAATAGGGGGCGCAGCCCCGCCCCTTATCGGCCATCCAGTTCGTCAAGCCGCACTTGCAGCATCCTCTCCAACTCCAGCATCAGCTTCTCCAGGGATTTCACCCCCGCTTCGATCAGGGGCCGATCATCGCCCCGGGCACAGGCCTGTTCGACGGCTTCGCATTGCGAGGCCAGCGCAGAGGCTTGAACGATGCGCGCGGCCCCCTTGATCTTGTGAGCCTGTTCGATGATCTCTTCGGGCAAGGCCTGCGCAGCGATCAGTGCAACCAACTCCTGGCGATCCTGGCGACTGCTGCTCAGCAACTCCTCCAGCAAGAGGCGGCTCATGTGTGGATCGCCACCGGTAAGGGCCTCGAAGTTGCCGATGTCCAGGGTCATGCCGCTGGGTTGAGGACTGATCTTCGCCAGTTGCAGCTCCAGCGCCGTAAGGTTGATGGGTTTGAACAGGCAGTCATTCATGCCCGCCTGCGCACAGCGTTGTTTCTCTTCGGGCTGGGCATTGGCGGTAAAACCCAGTACCACGCAAGGCGTCAGTTGTTCGCGCTCCTCGTATTCGCGGATCGAACGACTCAGTTCGTAGCCGTTCATGATCGGCATGTTGCAATCGGCGATCACCAGGTCAAAGTGCTCCTGGCGCCAGGCCTGGAAGCCGGAGGCGCCGTTCTGGGCGGCGGTGTACTGATGGCCCAGGTAGCCGAGCTGCTGGCACATCAACAGGCGATTCGCCGGATGATCGTCCACCACCAGCACATTGAGCACCGGCACGTTCGAGGTCTCGGCGGGCTTGAGTTCTTCGGCCACCTGCAGCGCCTGCAGGCGATTCATCTTCAGGCTCACATGCACCTGGGTGCCCACCATGGGCACGCTGCTCAGGCTCAGTTGCCCGCCCATCATCGCGCACAGGCTGCGACAGATCACCAGCCCGAGACCCGCACCGCTCCTGGCCAGCTGTCCTGAGTTGTCCGCCTGGGCAAAGGGTTCGAACAGGCGCATCTGGTCGTCCCGGCTGATACCGATGCCGGTGTCTTCCACCACCAGTTTCATCTCGACCTGCTGCGGCAGTTCGGTGGCCGATACTTCCACCTTGATCTTTACCTGGCCACGTTCGGTGAACTTGATGGCGTTGCTGATCAGGTTGGACAGCACCTGCTTGAAGCGCAGCGGGTCGATCAGCACTTCGGTGTGCTCCAGATCAGGCGTGAACTCCAGCAACAGGCTAAGGGTCTTCTGGCGCGCCAGGCCGTCGAAGACACGCACCACCGACTCGATCACCTCCCTCAGGTTGACGCGTTCCGGTGCCAGGCTGAGGCGCCCGGATTCAATCCGCGCGATGTCCAGGATGTCGCCGATAAGCTCCAGCAGATCCTTGGCCGAGTTGTAGGCGACTTCGATGGCCGGGCGGTCGAGGTGGCCCTGGTCCGCCCGCTTGAGGGTCAGCTCGAGCATGCCGATCACCGCGTTCATCGGCGTGCGGATTTCGTGGCTCATGGTGGCGAGGAACGTGCTCTTGGCCCGATTGGCTTCGTCGGCTCGCTCCTTGGCGGTGCGGAGTTCGTCGAACAACTGGCGCCGCTCACTGATATCGATCCAGCCACCGATGATGCCCTGGACTTCACCGACGGAGTCGCGGTACGGCAGGATCCAGTGGTAGATCGTCAGTTTTTTTCCGCGAATATGCAGGGTGCGGTCCAGGATCAGCGGGTTGCCCTCGGCCACCACGCGCTGATAGTCGGCATGGTATTGCGCCGCCTCGACTGCAAGGGCTGTGCTGATCTGGATCGCGCTTTTACCTATCACATCCTCGCGCTTGACGTCGAACGCCTGCAGGTAACTGTCGTTGCAGGTCTGCAGCAGCCCCTTGTTGTCACGCACGTAGATCGGGTGTGGGGTTTCATTGACCAGGGCGCGCATGAACTCGAACTGATCATTGAGGGCGCGCTCGGCCATTTTGCGGTGCTTGATCTGGCGGCGCATGTACGCGTTCCAGCTCAGGGAAATCAGCAGCAGCAGGCCGGTCCCGATGACGATGCGCGCAATCAGTTGGTGATAGTCGCGCCAGTAACTGTCCGAGGCCGCGGTATAACCGCGCCAACGACTGTTGATCACGCCGAGTTCGTCCGGGGCGATGCTGAGCAACGCCTTGTCGAGAATCGAGCTGAGTTCGGTGGCGCTGCGGGATGTCGCCAGCCCGAAGGTGGCCGGCATCGTGCCGATGCTGAAGCTGATTTGGATCTTGTCCTGGAGTATCTGCGAGGACAGGAAGTAATTGGCGACCACCAGGGTATTCACCGCGCCCTCTACCTGGCCTTGTACCAGAAGTTCGGCTGACTTGAACGTGTCGCCGGTATCTACCAGCTGAATCTTTGGGAAGTGCTCACGCAGGAATTTTTTCAGCGGACTGCCCTGCGTGATTGCCAGGCGCTTGCCCTCCATTTCCTCAAGGCCTGTAGGGGCCTGGCCGTCCTTGCGTGTCAGCATCACGTAGGAGTTTTCCAGGTAGGGACGACTGAAGTTCAGTTGGGCTTCTCGCTCGACGCTGGGGATGATTGCGCCGACGATGTCTGCTTTGCCGGTCTCAACGTGCTCGATCATGGTGTTCACATCACGCCCGCGCTGGATCTCGAAGCGCAGCCCGGTGCGCAGGCGAATCAGTTCCAGCAGGTCGGCCGTAATGCCGCGAAAATTGCCATCGGCGTCGAAGAAGGTCAGCGGCGCAAAGGTAGGGTTCACGATCACTTTGACGACCGGGTTCTCCCTCAGCCAACGTTCTTCGCGAAGGGTCAGTTGCAGCTTTTGGTCGGTCAGGAGGATGTCGCTGCCGGCACTCCAGCGTTTGGCAATGGTTTCCCGTTCGGCAGCGGGCACGGCCCTCAGGACGGCGTCGACGATGCTCAACAGCGTCTGCTGTTCCTGGGGCATGGCAAAGCTGAATCCATAGGCTTCATGTTTGCCGAAGTTCGCCATGCGAATGTTTTTCAGGTAACCCTTGTTGATCATGTAGTGGGTGGAAATGGTATCGCCGAGAAAGACGTCTGCCTGGTCGAAGGCCACTGCATTCAAGGCGTTTTGATAAGAAGGGTAGGCACGGATGATTGCCTTGGGGTAGAGCCTTTCCACTTCGTGCAGTGGCAGATAGTGATAGACCAGTGCCAGGCGCATGCCGGCCAGCCCATCAGCCAGGCTGCGGGTTTCGCCTTCGCGGGTCACCAGCACTGGCCGGTCCACGGCGTACGGCTCCGACAGGGTCAGGTTGGGATTTGCCGCTTCAAAGCTGTTGGAGGAACCCAGTAAATCGATTTCACCCGCTTCGAGGGCATGAATGGCGGCCTCTCGGGAGGGGTAGCGCAACACTTTTACCGGCACGTCCAGCGCCATTGCCAGCAAGCCGGCGTAGTCGGCGGTGAGTCCCTCATAGTCACGCCCGCTGGAGGTGAGGTCAAAAGGCGGGTAGTCAGGAAACGCCGCGCCCAGTACCAGTTCGCGTTTGTTCTGGAGCCATTGGCGCTGGGCCTTGTTCAGGTAGGGTTCCAGCTGCACGGAGCTCGCACGACTCAAAAGGTTGAAATGCTCCGGGCTCGCTGGAGGGGTGGCAGGCACGGCGGTGCTGAAGCACAAACCGGCACTCAATATAATCAAATAGTCCTTTATACGCCTGGGCATCCTGTTTCTCACACTAGCGCGTTCCGTTTTGCCATCTCGATAAGTTCTACCAAGGACTTGGCTTGAAGTTTCTGCATCAGCCTCTTTTTATAAGTGCTTACTGTTTTGTTGCTCAAGAACATACCTTTGGCTATTTCCTTGTTGGTGCGGCCTTGTGCGAAAAGTTGCAATACCATCAACTCCCGATCGTTAACCGCCTTGAACAGTTCAAGTTCCTTGCAGGCCTCATCGTTGGTGTTCAAGGCTTGGCTGGGGAAGTAGTTATAACCGGACAGTACAGCGCGGATGGCGCTCATCAGCTCGCTCAGGTCACCTTCCTTGCACACGTAGCCATCGGCTCCCGAACGCATGCAACGCGTGGCAAACAGGGTGGGGGATTGAGCCGTCAGCACCAGGGTTTTCATCGACGCGTTCATGGCGTTGAATCGGCAAAGCACTTCCAGCCCGTCGAGTTTTGGAATGCTGATGTCGAGGATGATCAGGTCCGGCATGCATTCGCGGACCATTTGGATGGCGTCGCATCCGTTATCCGTTTCGCCGACTACTTTGAAATTTTCTTCGTGTTCCAACAACATTCGTATGGCAAGTCTTATAACCGGATGGTCGTCAATAATAAAAACTGTATTCATGATCATATTCCATGCAAGTACAAATAAAGCGGGCACATTAGCTCAGAAGCCGATGGATAAGCATGAACTTGGGGGGTGGCAGGTATAAAACAGGAAAGTTCCTACATTAAAAAAGGTAAAAGCCTACCTGTCTCTAAGGAGCTGTAACGCAAGAGGCCAAGGTTCCGCAGGGGCATGGGCCGAAGGAACATGGCAAGGACTTTACGGTGGTTATGCGCGATTTTTCCGACCGGTCGATCTGTTTAAAGTCCTACATTTATAACGTGAGTAATGTATGGGTCAAACGTGCAAGCTCATCTTTATTCAACGGCTTTGGCAAGTAACCGAGCAATGGCAGGCCACGTTTGAGGGCTTGGGTTTGCAACGCTGAAAGTTCTGCCTCGGGAAGTCCGCTGAGCAAGATGGCGGCCTTGATAAAGCATTGGCGACTGGCGATTTCAATCAACTCAAGACCGGGCAGGTCGGGCAGGCACTGGTCACAGAGGATGATGTCGAAGGGAGCCTCGGCCTGGGTCATCAAACGGATTGCCTGCTCGGCGTTTTCGGCCGGGGCCAGGTGCTCGAAGCCGAAGCTTCTCAGCAGGCATTGGGTGGCGAGGAGCTGAAAGGGATGGTCCTCCACCAACAGGATCCGAAAGGGGTAGTGGGGCATAGAAGGCACACGGTGAGTCAAGCGTCGATAGGGGGCACGTAGGAACTGTTCGCCAGACCTGCCCGGAGCGTGCGCGATTATTCTTCGGGCGCTTGTGCGAATTCGATCAGGCCGCTCTGTTCCCATCGTAGGCAGATTCTGTTCAGTGAACAGGCGGCGTGATCAGCCAGGTTATTGAGGGCTGGAGCGCCCGGTCATCTCCCGTGCCATCTCGGTGGCGTAGCTGTCGGTCATGCCGGCGATGAAGTCGATCATCCGCAGGAACGACCTGTGCAGCGGCCATGCAGGGTCCGGCGCGTTGTTGCCCAACAGGTCGAGAATGCGCCGGTTCTTGAACGACGGCGTGCGTCCGCCGTGCTGCTCCAGGGCCGCGCCGCAGAAGGCGTTCAACAGGATTTCCAGGGTGGTGTAGGCGCCGATCTCGTGGAGGGTCTTGCGCTTGTCCTGGAAGATTTTCTTGCGCGCCATGTCCTTGGCATCCAGCACGCAGCGTTTGGCGGGGCCGTGCATGTGCTCTACCAGGTCGCCGGGCAGGGTGCCGGCAAGCAAGGCCTCCTGTTGTTCGACGAAGGCGCGCGCCGCGGCGTTGGTCAAGTGCTCGATGGCCTTGCCGCGCAGGATCGCCAGCTTGCGTCGGCGCGAGTCCTGGGCGCCCAGTTGCCGGTAGGTCTGCGGCAGGTCGTCGCCCACCAGGTCGAGCAGCAGTGACTCGACTTCGGTGTACTCCAGCAGGTCCATTTCCAGGCCGTCCTCCAGGTCGATCAAGGCGTAGCAGATGTCGTCTGCCGCCTCCATCAGATAGACCAGTGGGTGGCGAGCCCAGCGTTGTTCCTCGAGTTGCGGCAGGCCGAGCTTGCTGGCGATCTGTTCGAGGATCGGCAGTTCGCTCTGGTAGCAGCCGAACTTGTGTTTCTTGTAACCCAGGGAATCGGCGTGGCGGGCGGTCCAGGGGTACTTGAGGTACGTGCCCAAGGTCGCGTAGGTCAGGCGCGTGCCGCCGTCGAACTGGTGGTATTCCAGTTGGGTCAGTACCCGGAAGCCTTGGGCATTGCCTTCGAAGTTGAGGAAGTCATTGCGCTCGGCGCTGCTCATGTCGTCCAGCCAGCCGCGCCCCGCTGCCTGTTGGAACCAGTGGCGGATGGCGTCTTCGCCTGAATGCCCGAACGGCGGGTTGCCGATGTCATGGGCCAGGCAGGCCGATTGCACCACCATGCCCAGGTCGCTCGGGTCACACCAGTCGGGCAGGGCGCTGCGCAGGGTTTCGCCCACGCGCATGCCGAGGGAGCGGCCTACGCAACTGACTTCCAGGGAGTGGGTCAGGCGTGTGTGGATATGGTCGTTGCTGGACACCGGGTGCACTTGGGTCTTGCGGCCCAGGCGGCGAAACGCGCCGGAGAAGATAATGCGGTCATGGTCTTTGTGAAACGGGCTGCGGCCTAGTTCTTCCGGGCTGTGCAGGGGTTTTCCAAGGCGTTCGCGGGTAAGCAGGGTGGGCCAATCCAAGGCGGGTACTCTCCGTACGGTGAATGACCCGCCCAGCTTCCCGGTTCCGCCTTGGCGGGGCAAGCGAAAATCTACAGGCCGGCCGCGTCGATATCGATTAACAGCAAGCGCTGACCGTTATCGAAGAATTGTCCGGCGGTGAGGCAGTACTGGTTGGTGGTGGCATCGCGGTAGGTCGAGGACAGCGTCAGGCGACGCTCCTCCCAACCTTCGGCCAGCAGGTGATAGAAGTACGGGCGCCATGACCAGTTGTGGCCCAGGTAGCGGCTGTCGGCCTGCCAGGCGTCCTGGCGCCATTCGAAGTTGGGGGTCAACTGGGTGCCATGCCGGTCGCATTGGTAAAAACGCAGCAGCCAGGGGAAGGCCGGCAGTTGGGGCAAGTGATCCAGCGGGGCTTGGGCCTGTGCCCAGGATTGCAGGATCTTCATCAGTTCGGTCAATTGCTGGCGCAGTTGCATGATGCGCCCGCGTTCGGCCAGCTTCTGCTGGACATACGCCGCGCGCAGTTGGTCAAAGCGCGGCACGAAGGCGTCGGTGGCGAACCAGTCCAATTGCGCCTGGGCAAACAGATAGCCCTGCACGTAGCGCGAACCGCATTCCAGGGCGAAGCTCAGCTGCGCCTCGGTTTCCACGCCTTCGGCAATGATCCAGCAGCCGGTCTTTTCCGCCATCTGCGCCAGCGCCCGCACGACGTCACTGCTCGGTCCGCCCCTGGCGGCTTGCTGGAACAGGCGCATGTCCAGCTTGAGGATGTCCGGCTGCAGCGCCAATACCCGGTCAAGCTGGGAATAGCCGGCGCCGAAATCATCGATGGCGATGCGCGCACCGGCCTCGCGATAACGTGCCACCACCTCGGCCAGGCGCTGGATGTCGCCGCCCAGTTCGGTGATCTCGAACACGATGCGCTGCGGGTCGACGCCATGGCTGTGGATCTGTTTGAGGCTTGGCAGCGCCTGGCCCGGACGCAATTGGTTGATCCAGCGCGGCGAGATATTCAGGCTGAGGAACCAGTCTTCGGGGGCTTCATGCAGGCGGCTTAACGCGTTGTCGCGAATCTGCCGGTCGAGACGGCGCAAGCTCGCGCCTGGCGTGCGTGGGTCGGCGAACAGCGGGCCAACGGACTGCAGGCGGCCATCAGCCTGGCGTAGACGCCCCAAGGCCTCGACGCCGGCAATGCGCCCGGTGGCGGTATCGATAAACGGTTGGAAGCAGGCGAGCGGTTGCCCGTCGATCACGGGGCCTCCTTAAAAACACTGGCGAAAAAAGACCCGGCCCTCGAAACGAGGACCGGGCCATTCTGTTAGCAAGAATGCAGCCAGCAGGCTCAACCTTTGCGTGAATTGCCCTGCATGGCCAGTTTGATCAGCGGGATCAGGCCGGCACCGAGGCGCACCAGGCGCGTCACACTGCTGATACCGCCGCCCTTGGCGCCCTTGCCGGTGAAGAAACCGATCAGGGTTACAGCGGCCACGCCCCACAGCGGCGCGTGCTTGATGCCCAGGCCGCCCTGAAAGTTTTGGCCCAGGTTGCGCACCTTGTTCAGCGGCGCCATCAATTGCTGGGATTCGTGGCGTATCTCCTGGCGGTGCATCTCCATGCGCAGGCGGATCAAGGCCTTGCGCATTTCCCGGCGGGAGGTTTGCTGGATTTCATTCGAGCTCATGGCAGCAGGCGCTCCCGATCATTGGCCAGCTCTTCAAGGGTGGCGTGGAACGGCGTGGACTCATCGAACACCGCCGCTTTCAAGCGCACCCCGCAGAAGGCAGCGGCCAGGCTGTAGAACACGCAGAGGCAGATGATCCCGGTCAGGCGGTAGCCGGTGTCCCATACCAGGATCATTACCAGTGTCGACAACCCCACCAGCAACAACAGGGCAAATACCAGCGCCAGGCCGGCAAACAGCAGCAGGCTGACGGTACGGGCCTTCTGCTCCTGCAATTCGATGCCAAACAGTTCGACGTGGCTGTGCAGCAAGCCAAGAACGGCCGCGCCCAGGCGTCGTGAGGTGGTACCCGTGGACGAGCCAGTTTCGCCGATAGACATGATTAGCGCCTTGTGGCCAGCAGGCCGATCAGAAAGCCCACGCCGGCGGCAATGCCTACCGACTGCCAAGGGTTGGCCTGCACGTAATCTTCGGTCGCGGTGACCGCCGCCTGGCCGCGTTCGCGCAGGGAGTCTTCGGTTTGCTTGAGGGTTTCGCGGGCCTGCAACAGCGTGTCATGAATCTTGGCGCGCAGTTCATCGGCCTGGTCGCCCGCAAGCACCTTGGTGTCGTCCAGCAACCTTTCGGTGTCAGTCACCAGGGTTTGAAAATCCGCCATCAGTATTTCTTGAGCAGTCTTTGCAGTTCTTCTGGCCATGGTTATCTCCGTGATTGGCTGATCGGTACGTGTGGTTTCGAGTCACCGGTATCGGTGAAGGTTCAGTGCAATTGTCTGGTACAGCTTTTGCTTTGCCTTGGTGCGCACGCCCCGTGGCTTGCGCTGAATCCGGGCGGTCGGGGCTCAGGTCTCGAAAAACCTTACCCTAAATAACTCAAACTCGCGGAAAAACCCTGTCGGCAACGGCCGGTTGTGTTGAACGCTGCGCTAAAGCGGTTCACGCCCTCTGAAGAGGGGCGGTGCCGGAGGTGCCAATTTAGTGCGCGCAACCCCTGGCTTGAACCGCTTTGGTGCTTTTTGCCTTACACAGGCCTGCCAACTTCAATGGAAAATCTGCAAAGTGCGGTGGACACTCTGGTCCACAGCTCCAATACCCTGTTTATCCTGATCGGTGCGGTCATGGTCCTGGCCATGCACGCCGGCTTCGCGTTTCTGGAAGTCGGGACGGTGCGCCAGAAAAACCAGGTCAACGCCCTGTCGAAGATCCTCAGCGACTTCGCCATCTCCACCCTGGCCTATTTCTTTATAGGCTATTGGATCTCCTACGGGGTGAGCTTCATGCAACCGGCGGCCGTGATCAGCGCCGACCATGGTTATGGCCTGGTGAAGTTCTTCTTCCTGCTGACGTTTGCGGCAGCGATCCCGGCGATCATCTCCGGCGGTATTGCGGAGCGTGCAAAGTTCGCTCCGCAGTTGTGCGCCACCGCGTTGATCGTGGCGTTTATCTATCCGTTTTTCGAAGGCATGGTGTGGAACGGCAATTTCGGTTTGCAGGCCTGGTTGCTCAAGACGTTCGGCGCCAGCTTCCATGACTTTGCCGGCTCGGTGGTGGTGCATGCCATGGGCGGCTGGCTGGCGCTGGCGGCGGTGCTGCTGCTGGGCCCGCGCAATGGGCGCTACCGGGAAGGGCGCCTGGTGGCGTTTGCGCCGTCGAGCATTCCGTTCCTGGCGTTGGGCTCGTGGATCCTGATTGTCGGCTGGTTCGGCTTTAACGTGATGAGCGCGCAGACCCTGGACGGCGTCAGCGGCCTGGTGGCGGTGAACTCGCTGATGGCCATGGTCGGCGGCACCGTCGCCGCCCTGGTGATCGGCCGCAACGACCCAGGCTTCCTGCATAACGGTCCGTTGGCCGGGCTGGTGGCGATCTGCGCGGGTTCCGACCTGATGCATCCGGTGGGCGCGCTGGTCACCGGTGTGGTTGCGGGCGGGCTGTTTGTGTGGTGCTTTATCGCCGCCCAGGACCGCTGGAAGATCGACGATGTGCTGGGGGTGTGGCCACTGCATGGCCTGTGCGGTGTATGGGGCGGGATTGCCTGCGGCATCTTTGGGCAAAAGGCGCTGGGGGGATTGGGCGGCGTGAGTCTGATCAGCCAATTGATCGGTACGGGGCTCGGTGTGGTCGTCGCGTTCGGCGGCGGCCTGCTGGTGTATGGCGTGATCAAGCGCGTACAGGGGCTGCGCCTGAGCCAGGAGGAGGAGTATTACGGCGCAGATCTGTCGATCCACAAGATCGGTGCGGTCAGTCAGGATTGATAGGCGCCTCTTCGTCGGTGCTCGGGTGCGTGTAGAAACCGTGCAGCAGGCGATAGCGGTTATGCCGGACTTCATCGACCCGCGCCTGCACCTGTTGGTCCGGCAGGCCCAGCAGGATCAAGGCGTGGGAGGCGAGCATCAGGCTTGACTCCAGCAGCTCGGGCACCACTTCGCTGGCGCCCGCGGCTTTCAATTCAGCCCACTGGCTGTCATCGCGGGTGCGCACCAGGATCGGCACGTCGGGGTTGATATGGCGGGCTTCCTTGAGCACCGCCAGGGCCACATCACTGTTGTCCACGGCAATCACCACCAGGCACGCCCGTTCCAGGCCCACGGCACTGAGCAAGGCGCCACGGCGACAGTCGCCGTAATGCACGCTGCTGTCTTCGGTGGCGGCTTCCTGGACCCGTTCCGGGTCGTCATCCAGGGCGATAAACGCCTGTTGCTCATTGCGCAGAAAGCGCCCGATGGATTGCCCGACCCGGCCATAGCCGCAGATGACCGCATGCCCGTGTAATTGGGCGTTGAGGGCGGCAATTTCTTCAAGTTGTACCTGTTGGTTGGGCTTACGATGCAGGCGCAGGGCAATCGCCGGCGCGGCGCGCAACAGCAGTGGCGTCAACAGCATCGAACAGAACGTGGCGGCGAGCAGCAGACCGTTGAATTCATCGGGTATCAGCCGGCTCTGTTGCATCTGCGCCATCAGCGCAAAACAGAACTCACCGCCCTGGGCCAGGGCCAGGCCGCTGCGCCAGGCGGTTTCACTGTCGCTGCCGCGCAGCTTGACCAGCGCAGCCACCACACTGCCTTTGATCAGCATCAGCGCGAGGGTCATGCCGAGGATCAACAGACTGTGGCTGACGAATAACTGCAGGTCGATAAGCATGCCGATGCTGACGAAAAACAGCCCCAGTAGGATGTCGCGGAAGGGCCGGATATCCGCTTCGATCTGATGGCGGTAATGGCTTTCGCCCAGCAGCATGCCGGCCAGGAAGGCACCGAGGGCAGGGGAGAGGCCCAGCAGATGCGTGAGCCAGGCGGTCAGCAAGACGATCACCAGCGCCAGCAGCACAAACAGCTCCGCCGAATGGGAAGCGGCGACCTCATGAAACAAGCGCGGCAATAACCAGCGGCTGGCGAGCAACAGGCCCACGAACAACACCACGGTTTTGCCCAGCGTCAGCGGCAACGCCCAGTACCAGGCCTGTTCGCTGCTGCCGGCGAACACCGGCACCAGCGTCAGCAGCAACACCGCCACCACATCCTGGAACAGCAACACGCCGATCGCGTTCTGGCCATGGCTGCTGAAGATTTCGCCGAGGCTGGTCAGTTCCTTGCTGACGATCGCCGTGGACGACAGCGCCAGCCCCGCACCCAGCAACAAGGCGATGCCCGGTGCCACACCGAAGGCCATCAACAGGCCCCCCAGCAGCACGCTGCACCCCAGCACCTGCAAGCTGCCGAGGCCAAACACCACGCGGCGCAGGGCGAGCATCCTGGTCAGGGAAAACTCCAGGCCCAGGGAAAACAGCAGGAACACCACGCCCAGTTCGGCAAGGTCGGGCAGCTCTTCGCTGTCATTCACCCAGTCCAGGGCAGTCGGCCCTACGGCCAGGCCCACGCACAGGTAGCCCAGCACGGGTGGTAGTTGCAGCCGGCGAAACAGCGCAATCACCACCAGGGATGAGGCCAGAATGATCAGCAGGTTGGCGAACACAAGCATCTCCGTTGCAGGGTGAGCGGGCAAAAAGCCGCGAGAATCGCTGAATCAGTTATAGGCCATGGTGATCTGGGTCAGGGTTTATTGTGGTCGGCGGATTTCCGGAGAGCGAACGCTGTACCTGTGGCTAGCCCGCTCGCCACAGGTTTTTGTCAGGCTTAGAATGCTCGTCTACTTACTGATCAGGGCCATTCGTCATGCTTCCTGAATGCCAGTTGTTCGGCACCCTGGGTTGCCATCTTTGTGAAATTGCCGAAGCCGAAATCATGCCGCTCGTCGAACGCGGGTTGCTGGTCGAGTTGGTTGATATCACCGACCCCGACGACCTGACCGACGCCTATGGCCTAAGGATTCCGGTGCTTCGGCGGGTGGACACGGGGGCTGAACTGGATTGGCCCTTCGATGCGGATCAGGTTGTCGCCTTCCTGCGCTGACGTTTATGCGATGGCGGGTTTCCGAATATTACGTTACTGTATGTTTGTACAGCGATTGAATAGAGGGAACGCCCGTGGTGAATGTTGAACAACTGAAAAGCAGCGTCAATCGCATGTCTGCCGATGTCGTGCGCGACGCGGTGAACGAGCTGCGCCTCGACGGCCTGGTCACGGAAGGCAAGACGCCGTTTAACAAAGTGCATTTCAATACCTGCTTTGCCGAGATCGAGGCGTTGTTCCAGCGCGCCGGTTATCACAAGCAGCTCGATGTGGTGGGTTACCAGGGCCTGTTGTACGCGCTTTACGATCCCGGCCGCTGGGAAGCGGTGGACGTGCTGCGCTGGCTCAAGGAGTTCACCGAGGCGGCGAGTGCTTCGCCGATCCTGCGCGCGGAATTGGCCAAGGCCTGAGATCCGCCCTAGGTTTCATCCCGCTTGATGCGGGATAATGCCCGCCTGTTTTTTCAAGGCTTCGAGCATGTCCACATCCGCTTTTTCCGCGTCCCAGCACCAAGCCAGCACCCTGTACCTGCCACCTGGCCCCTGGGCGACGGTGCTGGAGTGCCTGTGCGAGCACTTTGCGGCGATCAGTCGCGAACAGTGGCTGGACCGCATCGCCCGTGGGCGGGTGCTGGATGTCACTGGCACCCCGATCCCCCTGGACCTGGCCTACAGGGAAGGCCTGTGCATCTATTACTTCCGTGAAGTCCCCAACGAAAAAGTCATCCCGGTGCAGGAAAGCATCCTCTACGCCGATGAGCACCTGGTGGTGGCGGACAAACCGCACTTCCTGCCCGTGACCCCGGCCGGCGAGTACGTCGAGCAAACCCTGCTGCGCCGCCTGATTCGCCGCCTGGACAACCCGGCGCTGGTGCCCCTGCACCGCATCGACCGACACACCGCCGGGCTGGTGCTGTTCTCGGCCAACCCGGCCAGCCGTTCGGCCTATCAGCAGCTGTTTCCCACGCGCCGGATCGATAAATTCTACGAAGCCATCGCCCCGGCTTTGCCTGGCCTGACGTTCCCGTTGGTACACAAAAGCCGCCTGGTGGATGGCGAACCTTTCTTCCGCATGCAGGAAGGCCCCGGTGCCAGCAACACCGAAACAGCGGTGGAGGTGCGGGAAAAGAACGGCGACTTATGGCGCTACGGCCTGTTTCCCGTGACCGGCAAGAAACACCAGCTGCGTGTACACATGACCGCGCTGGGGGCGAGCATCTGCAACGATCCGTTCTATCCGGACGTGATCAAGGATGCGGTCGATGATTACGCCAATCCCCTCAAGCTGCTGGCCCAGGGCGTGCGGTTTATCGACCCGGTCACCGCTGAAGAACGCCGGTTTCGAAGCCTCATCACCCTCGACTGGTAACCCCCGGAAACGACAAGGCCCGCGCGAGGCGGGCCTTGTGTGCAAGCGCTGAGGCTTACAGGTCTTTAACGGTGCGAACCTGATCTTTGTTGATGCGGGTTCGCTTGCCATCAAGCTGTTCGAATTCGTAGAAACCCGAATCTTCGTTGTATTTCGGGGTGTCGACGGCCTGGATTTCGCGACCGTCATTCAGGGTGATCACTGTCGGCGAGGCGCAACCGGCGAGGGTAGCCAGGCCCAGTGCAAGCATGAGAGCGGCGATGGTCCGTTGAGTCATGGGTGTTGTCTCCAAGAGAATACTTTTTGATTGCTGACCTTGAGACGTGTGAGACGTCGCCAAAGTTCCTTGTGCGAAGGTTCATTCTGACACGTCAGACCTTGGGCGCAACAGCTCTGGTGTATTCAGGTTGGCCAGGCGCGGGTCATCGGTTGGGCATTCCACGCCCACGCCGCCCAATTGCAGGAGGATCTTTCGCGGGCTGCGTTCACCGGCATGCCAGGCCTGTTCTACCTCGGTTCGCAGGCCGATGGGGATGATGCAGATCAAGGGTTCCCAGAATTCACCGTGGCGCACCATCACCGGCAACAAGGGATGGCGTTGTGCGGTTTCACGCAGGTCGGCGAGGAGTCGAGCGTCGATATGGGGCACATCGCACGGCAGGATCAGCAGGTGCCCATGGCGCGCGGCGGCCAGTCCTGCGCGGATACCCGCCAGCGGCCCGGGAAAATCCGGGCTGTCGTCGCTTACCAACTGGTCGGCATAGGCGGCGTACTGCGCCTGGTTGCGGTTGCACGAGATGATCAGGTCATCGGTCAGTGGCCGTACCAGGCGCTGCACGTGTGCGATCAAGGGCAGGCCGTGCCAGTCCAGCAGGCCTTTGTCCTGGCCGCCCATGCGCTGGCCGCGGCCACCGGCCAACAGCAGGATCGAACAGGGCTGGGGGATTGAGTCGAGTGGCATGTGGGTTCCGCGCAGGCAGCTGAACAGGGGCCTGTGATATAACATCGGGCCGTTCCTTCGACAACCGGACCGTGCCATGAAAGCCAAGGCCGATGCACCCTTCGTACCCCTGAATATCGCGGTATTGACCGTCAGCGACACCCGCACCCTGGACACCGACACCTCGGGCCAGGTCTTCGTCGACCGCCTCACCGCCGCCGGCCACCACCTGGCCGAGCGCGTGCTGCTCAAGGACGACCTCTACAAGATCCGCGCCCAGGTCGCCCACTGGATTGCCGAAGACGTGGTGCAAGTGGTGTTGATCACCGGCGGCACCGGCTTCACCGGCCGCGACAGCACCCCCGAAGCGGTCGGCTGCCTGCTCGACAAACAGGTCGACGGCTTTGGCGAACTGTTCCGCCAGATCTCCGTGGCCGACATCGGCACCTCCACCGTGCAATCCCGCGCCCTGGCCGGCCTGGCCAACGGCACCCTGGTGTGCTGCCTGCCGGGCTCCACCAATGCCGTGCGCACCGGTTGGGATGGCATCCTCGCCGAACAACTGGATAACCGTCATCGCCCCTGCAACTTCGTGCCGCACCTGAAGCTGGCCGAACCCTGTGAATCCCGTGGGTAAGCCCGGCAAGACCGGCGCCCTGATGCCGGTAGAACACGCCCTGCAACAGCTGCTGGCGATGGCCGAAGCCGCGCCGATCCGCGAGCAGCACGTGCTGTCCCTGGCCGAGTGCGACGGCCGTGTATTGGCCCAGGATCTGGTCTCCACCCTCGACCTGCCGCCCTGGCCCAACAGTGCCATGGACGGTTACGCCGTGCGCCTGGTGGATTGGACCGGTGAACCCTTGCCCGTCAGCCAGCGTATTTTCGCTGGCCAGGCGCCGCAGCCGCTGGCGGCCGGCACCTGTGCGCGCATCTTCACCGGGGCGCCGGTACCGGAAGGCGCGGACTGCGTGGAAATGCAGGAAAACGCCGTGGTCCACGCCGATGAGCGCGTGAGCTTCAGCGAACCGTTGCAGCCCAACCAGAACATCCGCCCCCAAGGCCAGGAAACCACCGTCGGCGAGCGGGTGCTCACGGCCGGTACGCGCCTGGGCCCGATCGAGCTGGGCCTGGCGGCTTCCCTTGGCCGTGATCGGCTGGACGTGATCCGCCGCCCGCGTGTCGCGGTGTTGTCCACCGGCGATGAACTGATCGAGCCCGGTTTGCCCCTCGGTCCGGGCCAGATCTACAACAGCAATCGCCGCGTGTTGTGTTCCTGGCTTGAGCGCATGGGTTGCGAAGTCATCGACGCAGGCATCCTGCCGGACGACCTGGAGCAGACCCGTTCGCGCCTGGCAGGCTTGAGGGCGGTTGATCTGATTTTGTCCACGGGCGGTGTGTCGGTGGGCGAGGCGGATTTCCTTGGTATTGCCCTGCGCGAAGAGGGTGAGCTGGCGTTATGGAAGCTGGCGATCAAGCCGGGCAAACCCCTGACTTTTGGTCATTTCCGTGGCGTGCCGGTGATCGGCCTGCCGGGCAATCCGGCCTCGACCCTGGTGACCTTTGCGCTGTTGGCGCGCCCCTACTTGCTGCGCCGCCAGGGTGTGGCGGACGTGGAACCGCTGCGTTTCGACGTGCCGGTGGGGTTCGCCTGGCCCAAGCCGGGCAACCGCCGCGAGTATCTGCGCGGGCGCATCGAACAGGGCAAGGCGATCATCTACCGCAACCAGAGCTCCGGCGTGCTGCGCAGCGCGGCGTGGGCGGAGGGGTTTGTGGAGGTGTTGGAAGGGACGACGCTGGAGGTGGGTGATCGGGTCAATTTCATTCCGCTAAGCGAAGTCCTCAACTGACCGTAGATCCAAATGTGGGAGGGGCGGTGGCTATTCAGTAATCGTCGCCACGCTCCGTGACATCCCGCTCCACCGGCCGCGCATCCGGGTCATAGCCCACCGGGAACTTGCCCTTCAACGTCCAGGCAAACGCAATGATCTCGGCGATGGTGCGGTACAACTCCTCCGGGATACTGTCGCCCAGTTCCATGCGTGCCAGCAGTTTCACCAGCTCGGCATTTTCATAGATCGGCACTTCATTTTCCCGTGCCAACTTGAGGATGGCTTCGGCCAGGGCATCGTCGCCCTTGGCGGTCAGGGTCGGCGCTTGCTGGCCGTCGTACTTGAGGGCAATCGCCTGGCGCGGCGGGTTGGCGTTGTTCATGCGGTTTCATCCACCCAGCGTTGTTCAAGTCCGGTTTTCGGCCCGCGTGGCGGGGTGCCGAGGTGGCAGTCCAGGTCGCCGACATTCAGCCCTGACGACACCAGGCGCTCGCGCAGGCTGCCCAAATGGCTTTCGATCAGGCTGGCAGTGAAAGGTCGGGTTGCCCACAGTTGGCTGGACAGCTTGCCCTGAGTCAGCTGCGCCTGGACCTGCAACGGCCCCAGGGGCTCCATGTCGAAGGCCAGTTCGACGCGCCAGAGCATCTGTTTGGGCTCCTTGGAATCCTTGCGTTCGGGCTGGTCCTTGTCCGGCGCCGGCTCTTCGCGCTGGAACTTGACCTGCAACGGCACGATGTCCTGCAGGGTGCGCATGGGGATCTCCAACTGCCAGGTGGTTTGCAGGCGGCCATCGGCGGTGGTGCCGGTTTGCTCCAGGCTCGACAGCTGGTGGCTCTGCAAGCGGGAAATGGCCCCGGCGGCCAGGCGCAGCAGGTTTTCCAGGTCGCCTTCGCCCTCCAGTTTTGCCATCAGCCGCTCCGGCAGTGGGAAGCTGACCGGTGCTTGCCGCGCGCCGACCTGGCCGAGGGTGCCCAACGGGCTGCGCACGAAGTTGGGCAGCACCTGGGCCAGGGTGTTGGCGGCAAGAATGGCATTCAGGTTGGTGCTGGCGGGCAAGGCAGGCAGCAGGTCGGCGACCAGGCGCAGCAGCGCGCCCTTCATATCCAGCGGTGGCACCTGCGGGTTTTGCCCGGCGAGTAACTTGGCTTCAAGAAAGGCGCCGCTGTTCTGGATCACCTGGGCCAGCACCTTGGGGTTGCTCACCTGTGCCAGGTCGGGCAAGGCCGCCAGCAAACGGTCGGCGGCGGCGCGCAGGTCGGCGGAGGTGCTGTCGCCGCGGGGCAGATTTTGCAACGCCTTGAACACCGCATCCAGGGAGCCCTGGCGACTTTGCTGGGTCGACAATTGCTGGGTGACGGCCAGTTGATCCTTGAGCCCGCTCAACGGCACAAAATTCAGGGTTTGCGCGTTCTGCACCACGGCGCTGAGCAAGCTGCCCACGCGCAACGGTTGCGGGCTTTCCAGTGTCAGGGTCGCGCCGGCCAGGGCGCTATTGAGTACGGTCACCAACGAACGGTAGATCGCCGGCTGCGCGGTGCCTTGGGGCAGGGCCTGGGTGGTCAGCACCTTGGCCTGCAGCAGGGTGCCTTCCGGCATCCTGGCCGTATCGATACGGGTGAGGGCGGCAACGTTGGCGCTCAGGGCTTGTTGCAGGCTGATGGCCAGGTTGCCTGCGGGCGTCTGGCTCACAGCCACATTGCTGCCCAACGGCAAGGGTTGTGGGCTGCTGGCTTGCACCAGCGTCTGGCGGCCGCCTTCAAGGGTCAGCTTGAGCAACAGCTGAAACGCCTCGCCGCCTTGTTTCAGGGCGAGCACCTCGGCATTCACGGTTTTGCCCGGGTCGATCAGCCCGATCTGCGGCTCCAGCAGTTTCAGCAGCGCCCCGGGCGCAGGCGCAGGGGTTTGCCCGGTTGCCGGGGTGGGAGGAAGCGTAGGAAGGTTGATCTCGCCGGTCATCGTGCGCATCGTCTCTGGGGAAATAGCCCTCTTTAGCGTAGGGCATCGCATGTATAATGCCGCGCGTCTGCAAAGAGAGCGGTAAAAACCTCACAACTATTTGATCCAGCTCTCTAAAATCGGTCGCCAAAGCCGTTATTGTGCTTCTTTCTATAACGGCCGCTGCACCGCCGACTTGAACCGTAAAGGCCCGCGATCTCTTGACCAGCCCTCTTCTTGAAGCCGTAGCGCTCTCCTGTGAACGCGACCTGCGCCTGCTGTTCGAGCACCTCGACCTGCGGGTGGCGGGCGGCGACATGGTGCAGATCAGCGGCCCCAACGGCAGCGGCAAGACCAGTTTGCTGCGCCTGCTGGCCGGCTTGATGCAGCCCACGGCCGGTGAAGTCCGACTGAACGGCAGGCCGCTCAACGAACAACGCACCGAACTGGCACGCAACCTGATCTGGATCGGCCACGCCGCCGGCATCAAGGACGTGCTCACCGCCGAAGAAAACCTCAGCTGGCTCAGCGCCCTGCATCATCCCGCGACCCGCGACGCCATCTGGCAGGCCCTGGCCGCCGTCGGCCTCAAGGGGTTCGAAGACGTGCCCTGCCACACCCTGTCCGCCGGCCAGCAGCGCCGCGTGGCCCTGGCGCGCCTGTACCTGCCTGGCCCGCCGCTGTGGATTCTCGACGAACCCTTCACCGCCCTCGACAAACAAGGCGTCACCCAATTGGAACAGCACCTGGCGCAGCACTGCGAGCAGGGCGGCCAGGTGGTGCTCACCACCCACCACACCCTGGCGCGCATGCCCGTCGGTTACCGCGACCTCGACCTGGGGCGGTGGTCGGTATGAGTGTGTTTGCCCTGTTGGTCGCCCGCGAAGCGCGGTTGCTGTGCCGCCGCCCGGCCGAATTGGCCAACCCGCTGGTGTTCTTTGCCATCGTGATCGCATTGTTCCCGTTGGCGGTCGGCCCGGAGACTAAACTGTTGCAAACCTTGTCTCCGGGACTGGTGTGGGTCGCGGCGCTTTTGTCCGTCCTGCTCTCGCTGGACGGGCTGTTTCGCAGTGATTTCGAAGACGGTTCCCTCGAGCAGTGGGTCCTTTCGTCGCACCCCCTGCCACTTCTGGTCCTGGCCAAGGTACTGGCACACTGGGCTTTTTCCGGCCTGGCGCTAGTCTTGCTCTCGCCACTGCTGGCGATGATGCTCGGATTGCCCGGCGAATGCCTGCCGATCCTGCTGCTGAGCCTGCTGCTCGGCACCCCGGTACTCAGCCTGTTGGGGGCGGTGGGTGCCGCGTTGACCGTCGGCTTGAAACGGGGTGGCCTGTTACTGGCCCTGTTGATTCTGCCTTTGTACATCCCGGTACTGATCCTGGGCAGCGGCGCGTTGCAAGCCGCGCTCATGGGCATGCCGGCGACCGGTTACCTCCTGTGGCTTGGCAGCCTGACCGCCCTGGCGGTAACCCTGACACCCTTTGCTATAGCCGCCGGCCTGAAGATCAGCGTCGGTGAATAATGAGGTCTGACTGGGCGGTATACGCATAGTCAGTAAAGACCCTACGCTTCTTGCCAAGACAAGAAGCAACCGTGATGGAAACAGCAATGAACTGGACCTGGTTTCACAAGCTCGGCTCGCCCAAATGGTTCTACGGCATCAGTGGCAGACTGCTGCCCTGGTTCAGCATCGCCGCCGTGTTGCTGATCGGCATCGGCCTGGTCTGGGGCCTGGCCTTTGCACCGCCGGACTACCAGCAAGGCAACAGCTTTCGCATCATCTACATCCACGTGCCTGCCGCGATGCTGGCCCAGTCCTGCTACGTGATGCTGGCGGTGTGCGGCGTCGTCGGCCTGGTGTGGAAGATGAAACTCGCGGACGTCGCCCTGCAATGCGCCGCGCCCATCGGGGCGTGGATGACCGCCGTGGCGCTGGTCACCGGTGCGATCTGGGGCAAACCCACCTGGGGCTCGTGGTGGGTGTGGGATGCGCGACTAACGTCGATGCTGATCCTGCTGTTCCTGTACTTCGGTCTTATTGCCCTGGGCAACGCGATCAGCAATCGTGACAGCGCCGCCAAGGCCTGCGCGGTGCTGGCGATTGTCGGCGTGATCAACATCCCGATCATCAAGTACTCGGTGGAGTGGTGGAACACCCTGCACCAGGGCGCCACCTTCACCCTCACCGAAAAACCGGCAATGCCCGTGGAAATGTGGGCACCGTTGCTGCTGATGGTGCTGGGGTTCTACTGCTTCTTCGGCGCCGTGCTGCTGATGCGCATGCGCCTCGAAGTGCTCAAGCGTGAAGCCCGCGCCAGCTGGGTCAAGGCCGAAGTGCAAAGCTGCCTGGGAGCGCGCGGATGAGTTTTGCTTCTTTCAGTGATTTTCTCGCCATGGGCCACCACGGCCTGTATGTCTGGACGGCCTATGGCATCTGCCTGGCCGTGCTGGCCCTCAACGTCGTCGCGCCGATCCTGGCCCGCAAGCGTTACCTGCAACAAGAGGCGCGTCGTCTGCGCCGGGAGACCGAAAAGTGAATCCGCTGCGTAGAAAGCGTCTGTTGATCATCCTTGCCATCCTGGCCGGCGTCAGTATTGCCGTGGGCCTGGCGATGAGCGCCCTGCGGGAGAACATCAACCTGTTCTACACCCCGACCCAGATCGCCAACGGCGAAGCGCCGCTGGACACGCGCATCCGTGCCGGCGGCATGGTGGAGAAGGGCTCGCTGAAGCGTTCCGGCGATTCCCTCGACGTGACCTTCGTGGTTACCGATTTCAACAAGGCCGTGACCATCACCTACCGCGGCATCCTCCCGGACCTGTTCCGCGAAGGCCAGGGCATCGTCGCCCTGGGCAAGCTCAACGCCGACGGCGTGGTGGTGGCCGATGAAGTGCTGGCCAAGCACGATGAGAAATACATGCCGCCGGAAGTCACCAAGGCCTTGAAAGACAGCGGCCAGTCCGCACCCACCCCCGCCAAGGAGGGCTAAGTGATGACGTCTGCATTGTTTATTCCGGAACTGGGCCAGTTGGCGATGATCCTCGCCCTGTGCTTTGCCATCGTCCAGGCGGTGGTGCCGTTGCTCGGTGCCTGGCGCGGTGACCGCCTGTGGATGAGCCTGGCGCAGCCGGCGGCCTGGGGCCAGTGTGCGTTCCTGGTGTTCGCGTTCGGCTGCCTGACCTACGCCTTTATGACCGACGACTTTTCCGTCGCCTATGTAGCGAATAACTCCAACAGCGCCTTGCCCTGGTACTACAAGTTCAGCGCGGTGTGGGGCGCCCACGAAGGCTCGCTGCTGCTGTGGGCGTTGATCCTCGGCGGCTGGACCTTCGCGGTGTCGGTGTTCTCGCGCCAGTTGCCGCAAGTCATGCTCGCACGGGTGCTGGCGGTGATGGGCATGATCAGCATCGGCTTCCTGCTGTTCCTGATCATGACCTCCAACCCGTTTACCCGCATCCTGCCGCAGATCCCGGCGGACGGTCACGACCTCAACCCGCTGCTGCAGGACATCGGCCTGATCGTGCACCCGCCGATGCTCTACATGGGCTACGTGGGTTTCTCCGTGGCCTTTGCCTTCGCCATCGCCGCCTTGCTCGGCGGGCGCCTTGATGCGGCCTGGGCGCGCTGGTCGCGGCCGTGGACCATCGTCGCCTGGGCGTTCCTCGGCATCGGCATCACCCTTGGTTCGTGGTGGGCCTACTACGAACTCGGCTGGGGCGGCTGGTGGTTCTGGGACCCGGTGGAAAACGCGTCCTTCATGCCATGGCTGGTCGGCACTGCACTGATTCACTCGTTGGCCGTCACCGAAAAACGCGGCGTGTTCAAGAGCTGGACCGTGTTGCTGGCCATCGCGGCATTTTCCCTCAGCCTGCTCGGCACCTTCCTCGTGCGTTCGGGCGTGTTGACCTCGGTGCATGCGTTTGCCTCCGACCCGGAGCGCGGTGTGTTCATCCTGATCTTCCTGCTGTTTGTGGTCGGCGGCTCCCTCACCCTGTTCGCCCTGCGCGCACCGGTGGTCAAGAGCCAGGTCGGCTTCAACCTGTGGTCGCGGGAAACCCTGCTGCTGGGCAATAACCTGGTGCTGGTGGTGGCCGCGTCGATGATCCTGCTCGGCACCTTGTACCCCTTGGTGCTGGATGCCCTGAGCGGCGCCAAGCTGTCCGTCGGCCCGCCGTACTTCAACGCGTTGTTTATTCCGTTGATGGGCCTGTTGATGGGGGTGATGGCGGTCGGTGTGCTGGTGCGCTGGAAGGACACCCCGGTCAAATGGCTGGCCGGCATGTTGATGCCGGTGCTGCTCGGCAGCGTGGCCCTGGCCGTGGTCGCCGGTATCGCCTATGGCGACTTCAACTGGGCGGTGCTCGCCACCTTCCTGCTCGCCGCCTGGGTACTGCTGGCCGGTGTGCGTGACATCGTCGACAAGACCCGCCACAAAGGCCTGGTCAAAGGCCTGCCGACCCTCACCCGCAGCTACTGGGGCATGCAGATCGCCCACATCGGCATCGCCGTGTGCGCCCTCGGCGTGGTGCTCTCCAGCCAGAACAGCGCCGAGCGCGACCTGCGCCTGGCGCCGGGCGAGTCCATGGACCTGGCCGGTTACCAGTTCATCTTCGAAGGCGCCAAGCACTTCGAAGGGCCGAACTTCACGTCAGACAAAGGCACCGTGCGCGTAGTGCGTAACGGTAAAGAGATCGCCGTGCTGCACCCGGAAAAACGCCTGTACACCGTGCAGAGTTCGATGATGACCGAAGCCGGTATCGACGCCGGTTTCACCCGTGACCTCTACGTGGCCCTGGGTGAACCCTTGGGCGAGGGCGCCTGGGCCGTGCGCGTGCATGTGAAACCGTTCGTGCGCTGGATCTGGTTCGGCGGCTTGCTCACCGGCTTTGGTGGTTTGCTCGCGGCGCTGGATCGCCGGTATCGGGTCAAGGTCAAGAGCCGGGTGCGTGAAGCGCTGGGCCTGCAAGGAGCGGCGGTATGAAGCGTTGGTTGATGGTCGTGCCGCTGGCCCTGTTTCTGGTAGTGGCGGTATTCCTGTATCGCGGCTTGTACCTGGACCCGGCCGAGCTGCCCTCGGCGATGATCGGCAAGCCGTTCCCCGCGTTCAGCCTGCCGACCGTGCAGGGTGACAAGACCCTGACCCAGGCCGACCTGCTCGGCAAACCGGCGCTGGTCAACGTGTGGGGCACCTGGTGCATCTCCTGCCGCGTCGAGCACCCGGTGCTGAACAAGCTGGCCGAGAAGGGCGTGGTGATCTACGGCATCAACTACAAGGACGACAACGCGGCGGCCTTGAAGTGGCTGGCGGAATTCCACAATCCCTACCAGCTGGATATCCGTGATGAGGACGGCAACCTCGGTTTGAACCTCGGCGTGTATGGCGCCCCGGAAACCTTCTTCATCGATGCCAAGGGTGTGATCCGCGACAAATACGTCGGCGTGATCGACGAAGTGGTGTGGCGCGAGCAACTGGCCGCCAAGTATCAGGCGCTGGTCGACGAGGCCAAGCCATGAAGCGCCTGTTAGCCGCTGCCGTGCTGGCGCTGGGCTTGGCCGGGGTGGCCCACGCTGCCATCGACACTTACGAATTCGCCAAGGACAGTGACCGCGAGCGTTTCCGCGAACTGACCAAGGAGCTGCGCTGCCCCAAGTGCCAGAACCAGGACATCGCCGACTCCAACGCGCCCATCGCCGCCGACCTGCGCAAGGAAATCTTCCGCATGCTGGGGGAGGGCAAGGACAACCAGCAGATCATCGACTTCATGGTCGACCGCTACGGTGATTTCGTGCGCTACAAACCGGCCCTCACCGGCAAGACCGCGTTGCTCTGGTTCGGCCCCGCCGGGCTGCTGCTGGCCGGCGTGGTGGTGATGGCCGTGATCGTCCGCCGTCGCCGCGCCGCGCCTACCGATGGTTCCGACGCGCTATCCCCCGAAGAGCGTAAACGCCTCGACCAATTGCTGGACACCAAGACTGATGATTGATTTCTGGCTCGCAGCCGGCTTGCTGCTTCTGATTGCCCTGAGTTTCCTGTTGATCCCTGTGTTGCGTGGCCGCCGCGCCCAGCGTGAAGAGGATCGCACCGCGCTGAACGTGGCGCTTTACCAAGAACGTGTGGCCGAGCTGCAAGTGCAGCAGGACGAAGGTGTGCTCGACGCCGCGCAGCTCGACAGCGGCCGCGCCGAAGCCGCCCGCGAGCTGCTGGCCGACACCGAAGGCGTGGAAAAGCCCCGCGAATCGCGCCTGGGCAAGCCGCTGCCGTTGCTCGCCGCCATCCTTGTGCCGGTGCTCGGCCTTGGCCTGTATATGCATTTCGGTGCCAGCGACAAGGTTGAACTTACCCGCGAGTTTTCCCAACCGCCGGTGTCCATGGAAGACATGACCCAGCGCCTGGAACGCGCCGCCGCCGCCCAACCGGACTCGGCGGAAGGCCTGTACTTCCTCGGTCGCGCCTATATGGCCCAGGATCGTTCCGCCGATGCCGCCAAGGTCTTCGAGCGTACCGTGGCGCTGGCCGGGCGCCAGCCGGAACTGCTCGGCCAGTGGGCCCAGGCGCAGTACTTTGCCGACAACAAACAGTGGTCGCCCAAGGTCCAGGCGCTGACCGACGAAGCCTTGAAGCTTGACCCGAAGGAAGTCACCAGCCTCGGCCTGCTCGGTATCGCCGCGTTCGAAGGCCAGCGTTATCAAGAGGCAATCGACTACTGGAAGCGTCTGCTGGCCCAGTTGCCGCCGCAAGACAGTTCCCGTGTCGCGTTGCAAGGTGGCATCGACCGCGCAGCCGAGAAGTTGAAAGAGAGCGGCGGCACCGTCGCCCCGGCGCCTGGAGCGGTTCTTAAAGTGCGTGTGGATTTGTCCGCGGATGTGAAGGCCAAATCCCTGCCTACCGACAGCGTATTTATCTTCGCCCGCGCCGTCAGCGGCCCGCCGGCACCCTTGGCGGCCAAGCGCGTCACCGTTGCCGAGTTGCCCGTCACCGTCGACCTCGGCGATGCCGACGCGATGATGCCGCAGTTGAAACTGTCCAACTTCCCTGAAGTCCAACTGGTTGCGCGCATATCCCGGTCCGGTCAACCGACCACCGGCGAGTGGATCGGCCGCAGCCAACCCCTGGCCAGCAGTACCACTGCGCTGCAGCAGCTGACCATCGACAGTCCGGACAAGTAATTTCGAGGAAACGCCCATGACCGCATTTGCACGCATCACCCTGCTCAGCCTGGTAGTGGGCCTGAGCGCCTGTGCGGTCCACCGCCCACCTCCCGCGCCGACCGGCCCGACCATCCCGCCGTCAGGCCCTTCGACCCAGCCGAGCACCAAGCCCTCGGGCCCGGTGACCCCGCCGCCGAAGCCACTGCCGACCAAATCGCCCACCTTCGCCCCACCACCGGGCGCCGCCAGCCACTGGGACGGCAAGATGCAGGTGTACGTGCTGGACGACCAGCCCGACACCTTCTACCGCCAGCGCACCTACTACCGCTGGAGCAACGGCTGGAGCCGCTCCATCAGCCCCAACGGCCCATGGGAAGACACCGACGTGCAAGGCGTGCCGCCGGGATTGAGCAAGCAGTACGCGCAATGACAAAAGGCGATCTTCGAGTCGCCTTCTTCATGCCTGTGAAACCCATTCTTCCAGACACTGGAGGGCAAATGTAGGAGGGGGGCTTGCCCCCGATAGCGGTCTTTAAGTTGATTAATGCCTGACTGACCTCCCGCTATCGGGAGCAAGCCCCCTCCCACAGGAGATCTCCTCGGCCATCAAGCCACAGTACACTCCCGCTCCAGTGCCGCACCCCCTAACAACTGCGCAATCTCAACCATCCGTACCACCGCTAGCACCTGCTTGCGGCTTGAATCATCTTCAAATGGGGCGATGTTGGCTCTGGAAGATTTTGAATTGAAGATACTTCCGGCTGTCTCGCCCTTTGAAACGGACTGAATCACCGCCACAGGCGACTTTCAAAAAACTCACCAACCCATCAGGGTTGAGCAAGCACTACGCCCAGCAAATATTGAGGCGGCGCGCACTTCAGTAACGTGGTCGCTGCCGAGGGATTGCTGGATATACTTTCCAGTGCGGGGAAAATCGCCATTGGCCTGCGCGCCGACCAGGTCCAAGCCAGGAGTCGCGCAGGGCTACCCGTGGTGCAACCAATCTGGCAACAAGCGAAGAGGATGTTTTGATGGCGGGCAGGTTGATCTATCTCATCGGGCCATCGGGTTCGGGCAAGGACAGCCTGCTGGAGGCTGCACGCCCGCGGTTGGCCGAGCGCGGTTGCCGGATTGTGCGCCGCGTGATCACGCGCTCGGCGGAAGCGGTGGGCGAGGCGGCCCAGGGCGTCAGCCCGGAGCAATTCGCCGTGATGCAGGCCGAGGGTGCGTTTGCCCTCAGCTGGCACGCCAACGGGTTGTCCTACGGCATCCCCAAGGTCATCGACGAATGGCTGGCAGCGGGGGAGGACGTGCTGGTCAATGGTTCTCGCGCGCACCTGGCGCAGACCCGTGAGCGCTACCCGGATGTGTGGGTGCTGTTGCTGGCGGTGGATCAAGCCGTATTGCGCCAGCGCCTGGTGGCGCGGGGGCGTGAGGCCCAGGCGGATATCGAGGAGCGTCTGGCGCGCAATGCACGGTTCACCGCCGAACTGATCGCCGGCAATGGCTCGGGGTTGTTTGTGCTGGATAACTCCGGGCCACTGGAACACACGGTCGAGCGCCTGCTGTGTTGCCTGAACCAGGGGCATTGCGTATGGGCCTGACCCTGCCTGCACCGGTGACGTGCGGGGCATGTCAAGCGGCGAGATCCTGACATGCAGCGAATTCGGCGGAAAACCTTAAGTGCATGTATCTGGGTGAGGCCGGATTTGGTGTAGTCAAATCAGCACGGTTTTGTAGGATTATGTTTTTTTCCTGAAAATCCAATAAGTTTTTTTGCGCGAAAGTGTGTGTTCAGTTGTTTAAATTGCAAGTGGTTTAGTGCCTGTCTTAGCGCATGTTGCGCCGCCTTAGTGTGTTTCAGTACGAACTAAATCAGCGCTGTCCTGAGCGTTTTCTGCATGGGAGTTTATTGCGTCGATTCTGATTGACTCGACTCATTAACTTACTATAGGGAGCGCACTGCCCATGATTTGCTCTGAACGTTCTCGGCTCAACTTCTCACTTGAAAACCTGCCGCCTTCCGATCCTGGCCCCTATGGTGTGGGCGCCGGTCGCAAACCAACCTTCACGACGGAACAGGCCGGAAAGTACATCACCCGCAATAATCTGCATTTCCACGACCGTAATGGCGACAAGCGGATCGACCTCTCCTATACGGTAGACCCGACGTTCAGCGTCGCGCAGCAACGCCGAGTGCGCCAGGCGGTGCAATATTGGGAGGACGTGGCCAACATCAGTTTCAAGGAACGGGCAGCCGGCGCCGACGGCACGGTCCACATCAAAAACAATCCGCGCGGTGACCGTGGCGTCGCCAGCTCACCCTCCCGCGGCATTACCACCACCACGGCCACGGTCGGCACACTGCGAGAAAGTAGTTCGCCGGCGCAGGGCAGTCACTTTTCAGTCACTACCGTGCATGAAATCGGCCACGCCATCGGCCTGCAGCATCCGGGTGACTACAATGGCGGCGGTGCTGATTACAACAATGGTGCCAGGTATGCCGGCGATACAAAGGCACGCAGTGTGATGAGCTACTGGTCGGAGACGAACCAGGCCGGCCATGATTTTCGGTATTCGAATCCCTCTGCCCCGATGATGGATGACATCGCAGCCGTTCAGCGGCTCTATGGGGCCAATCACAAAACCCGCAACACCGACACCACCTACGGTTTCAATTCCAATACCGGCCGCGACGCCATGACCCTCACCAGTGCCAGGGATAAAGCTATCTTTTGCATATGGGATGGGGGCGGTAACGACACCCTGGATTGTTCCGGGTTTTCCCAGAACCAGAACATCAATTTGAACGCCGAGTCGTTTTCCGATGTGGGCGGCTTGAAGGGCAATGTTTCCATCGCCAAGGGCTGCGTGGTTGAAAACGCCATCGGTGGGGCCGGACGTGATGTCTTGACGGGGAATGAGGCGGACAATCGGCTCAAGGGCGGCTTGGGTGCAGACAGGCTGCGGGGCGGCGGCGGGGCGGATATTTTTGACTACGACAAGGCCAGCGACTCCACACCGCAGCAGCCTGACCTGATCGAGGACTTTACCAGCGGGACGGACAAGATTGACGTCTCGGGTGCATTGAAAGAGGCGCGCGTCGGTGCCCTGACGTTCACTGATCGATTCTCTGGTCGCGCCGGCGAGGCATTGCTCAGGCACGACGCGGCCACCGGGCGTTCAAGCCTGGAGATAGATCTGAAGGGGAGCGGCAGCGCCGACCTGGTGGTCAAGAGCATTGGCCAGATCAAACCCGGCGATGTGCAGTGGCAGGGGCAAAAGCCGGAGGTTAAACCCGCACCGAAGGTTGTCCCCACACCGGCCCCTGCGCCGCCGCCGGCGCCCCCGCCGGATAGCAGCACGGACCCGCTTGCAGCGTTACGCGAGGTAATGATCAAGGCGTTCTCAGCCTTGTTGCAGTGGATACAAAACATCGTCCAGCCGTCGGATGCCCGCAGATAACACTGCCATGACGAGGCGCTGACAGGCTCAAGCCTTGATCAGCGCCTGCCATGGTCGGCAAACGCCAGCGCCTTGGCCCTTGCAACGCACAGACAAGCCTGTGGGGAATGCCCATGGCATGTCACTCGGTTGGCGGTTTTCAACATCGCGCAAAACAACCATCAGTCAGCCTGACCTATTTTGTGCTTGAGTAAAGATAACTCTAGGGTTACTTTTATTTAGGCCGAGCCAAGGAGGCTGGTGTGCAAAGCAGGCTATTGATCAAGGAGCTGCAAGAGGCGGGTTGGGTGCTGGATCGGGTCACGGGCAGTCATCATATTTTTACCCACCGCTATAACCCGTACACGATCCCGGTGCCGCATCCGAAGAAGGATCTGCCGCTGGGCACCATCAGAAGTATCAGGAAACGTGCCGGGCTGTTTCAGTTTTAAGGAGAGCATTCATGCAATACCCAATCTGTATCGAATGGGGCGATGACTTCACCGCCACCGGAATCCAGATCCCCGATATTCCAGGCGCAGTCACCGCCGGGGACAGTTTCGAAGAGGCCTACAACGCCGCGGTAGAAGTCGCGCACATCCTGCTGCAGGAGATCGCCGCAGAGGGCGGGGTGATTCCGATGCCAACGTCGGTGGCCGATCATCACACCCACGAAGATTACGCCGGGATGGGCTGGGGCATGCTGGAACTGGACATCTCGCCCTATCTGGGCAAGACCGAGAAGGTCAATGTGACCTTGCCCGGCTATGTCATCCAGCGAATCGACCGGTATGTGCGCGAGCACAAGGTCAAAAGCCGCTCGTCATTTCTGGCGGATGCGGCTTTGGAGAAGTTGGTGCGTTCCTAGGCGGTGGCGACAGCCGTTTGCCGCGACGCACTGAGGAACCGCAACAACGCCACCAGCGGGAACGCGCTGCCCACCAGCATCACACCCAGCCAGCCGCCGTGTTCGTACACGCTGCTGGCAATCGCCGAGCCGAAGGCACCGCCGATGAAGATGCTGGTCATGTACAGCGCGTTCAAGCGGCTGCGGCTGTTGGCGTCGAGGGCGTAGATGGCGCGTTGGCCGAGGACCATGTTCATCTGCACGCAGAAGTCCAGGACCACGCCGGTCACCGCCAGGCCGATGACGCTGTACAGCGGGTGCACGAAGGCCGGCAGGAAGCTCAACACCGCAAAGACCATGGCCAGCAGCGACGCGCGGTGGGTGTGGCCGGCATCGGCCAGGCGCCCGGCGATGGGGGCGGCAATGGCGCCGATGGCACCGACCAGGGCGAAGAGCGCGATCTGGGTCTGGCTCAGGCCGTGGTTGCGCACCAGCTCCAGCGGGGCGGCGGTCCAGAACAGGCTGAACGTGGCGAACATGCAGCCTTGGTAAAACGCACGTTGGCGCAGCAGCGGTTGTTCTCGCAACAGGGTGCCCAGGGAGCGCAGCAATTGGCCATAGCTGGCGCTGTGGTCCGGCTGGCGCTTGGGGATGGTCAGCATCAGCACCACGCTGATAAACGCCATTAACGCGGCAGCGGCCATGAACATCGCGCGCCAGCCAAAATGGTCAGCCACGACGCTGGACACTGGCCGCGCCAGCAGGATGCCCAGCAGCAGGCCACCCATGATGCTGCCGACCACCCGGCCCCGAGACTCGGCAGGCGCCAGGTGTGCGGCCAGGGGGATCAGGATCTGTACCGACACCGAACTGAAGCCGATCAGCAACGACACCAGCAGGAACAGGTTCGGTTGTTCGGTAAAGGCCGCGCCCAACAGGCTGGCAATCGCCACCACGGTCGTAATGATCATCAGCTTGCGGTTTTCCAGCAGGTCGCCCAGGGGGACCAGGAAAAACAGGCCGAGGGCATAGCCGATCTGCGTCAGGGACACAATCAGGCTGGCCATCGCGGGGGTGAGGCCGATGTCGGGGGCGATCAGTTCGATGATCGGCTGGGCGTAGTAGATGTTGGCGACGATGGCGCCGCAGCAAAACGCAAACAGCATCACCATTGCGCGGGTCATGGTGCTCGTAGCGTGTGGGGTAGCATTCATGGTGTTCTCATAAAAGCGAAGGTAGATGGCGAGCGAGAGTAAAGACAAGGCTCAACGGCGAGTAGGCCGTTTGTGGTGATATCACTTATGCCGGGTGATGATACATTCAGAAACAACTGCTGAAACAGGAAATCCAGCGCCATGAAAATCACGTTCAACAAGATACTCCTGGCTTCAAGCCTCGCTGCTGCAATGGCCCTGGGCCTGGCCAATGCCGCCGATGCCCCGCGCGTAGGCGTACGCGGGGCAATCACCGCGATGGACGGGGATGCGATGCAGGTCAAGGTCAACAGCGGTGAAGACGTCACCGTGCACCTGACCAAGGATACCCAGGTGCGCGCCGTTACCCTGGCCAGGATCGACGAAATAAAACCCGGCAGCTACATCGGCTCGGCCGCCATGCCCAACGCCGACGGTACTCTCACGGCGCTGGAAGTGCATGTGTTCCCGCCAGCCATGGCTGGCACGGGGGACGGGCATCGGGCGTTTGACCTGAAGGAAGGCAGCAGCATGACCAACGGCACCGTCGGCGACCTGGTGGTCAGCAAAGGGCGGACGTTGACCGTGAAATACAAAGGCGGCGAACAGAAGATCGTGGTGCCGGAGGATGTGCCGATCGTCAACCTGGAACCGGGGGACCGCAGCTTGCTCAAGCCGGGGGTGAAGGTGGTGTTGTTTGCCGCGCAGGGGGCGGATGGGAAAATCACGGCCCAAGCCATCTCAGCCGGCAAGGATGGCGTGACACCGCCGATGTAGCTGCAAAACCCAGATCTAAATGTGGGAGGGGCGAGCCTCCTCCCACATTTGTCAGTTACTGACCGGAGTAGATCTGGTCGAAAACCCCACCATCATTGAAGTGGGTTTTCTGCACGGTGCGCCAGTCACCAAAGGTCTTCTCCACCGACAGGAAGTCGACTTTCGGGAAGCGGTCGGTGTACTTGGCCAGCACCTTCGGGTCACGCGGGCGCAGGTAGTTGTTGGCGGCGATTTCCTGGCCTTGCGGCGACCACAGGTACTTCAGGTAGTCTTCAGCCGCCACGCGGGTGCCTTTCTTCTCGACCACTTTATCCACCACCGACACCGGCGGCTCGGCTTCGGCGGAGACGCTTGGGTAGATCACTTCGAACTGGTCACGGCCGAATTCACGCGCGATCATTTCCGCTTCGTTCTCGAAGGTCACCAGCACGTCGCCGATCTGGTTGGTCATGAACGTGGTGGTGGCGGCGCGGCCACCGGTGTCCAGCACGGGCGCCTGTTTGAACAGCTTGCCGACAAAGGCCTTGGCCTTGTCTTCATCGCCGCCGTTCTTGAGCACATAACCCCAGGCCGACAGGTAGGTGTAGCGGCCGTTACCCGAGGTTTTCGGGTTGGGCACGATCACCTGCACGCCATCTTTCAACAGGTCAGGCCAGTCTTTCAGGGCTTTCGGGTTGCCCTTGCGCACGATGAACACGGTGGCCGAGGTAAACGGCGCGCTGTTGTTCGGCAGGCGGGTGACCCAGTCGTCCGGCACCAGTTTGCCGTTGTCGACCAGAGCGTTGATGTCGGTGGCCATGTTCATGGTAATCACGTCAGCCGGCAGGCCGTCGATCACCGAGCGCGCTTGTTTGCTGGAACCGCCGAAGGACATCTGCAGGGTCAGCTTGTCGTTCGGGTGCTCGGCCTCCCAGTGCTTCTGGAAGGCGGCGTTGTAGTCCTTGTAGAAGTCGCGCATCACGTCGTAGGAGACGTTGAGCAGAGTGACCGGGGCGGCCTGGACGGCGCCCGCCAGGGCAAGGCCGGCGGCCAGGAGAGAGGCGCTTACGAGTTTTTTCACTGCTCATTCCTTGTTGTTCGGGAGAAGAGGGGAGGCACATTGCCAGCGACTATAGCCGGGGGCACTTAGTCGCTTAAAGATTAAAAAGAACTTTGCTTATTCCACTTTCTTAAAAAGATTGCTGCCGCAGCGCGAACAGAACGCCGCGTTGGGCTCGTGGCTGTTTTTCCTGCACACCGGGCAGTCGTGTTGCAGTTGCTCACCGCGCATGGCACTGGCCAGCTCGGCAGTAAAAATCCCCGTGGGCACGGCGATGATCGAGTAACCGGTGATCATCACCAGCGACGAAATCACCTGGCCCAACGGCGTCTTGGGCACGATATCGCCAAAGCCCACGGTGGTCAGCGTCACGATCGCCCAATAGATGCCCTTGGGGATACTGGTGAAGCCGTGCTCCGGGCCTTCGATCACATACATCAAGGTACCGAACACCGTGACCAGGGTGCACACGCTCACCAGGAACACCACGATCTTCTGCTTGCTGCCGCGCAGCGCCGCCATCAGGTAGTTGGCCTGCTTGAGGTACGGGCTGAGCTTGAGCACGCGAAAAATCCGCAGCATCCGGATGATGCGGATGATCAGCAGGTACTGCGCGTCGCTGTAGTACAGCGCAAGGATGCCGGGCACGATGGCGAGCAGATCCACCAGCCCGTAAAAGCTGAAGGCGTAGCGCAACGGCTTGGGCGAGCAGTACAGGCGCAAACCGTACTCGATCAGGAAGATCAGGGTGAAGCCCCATTCAATGTAGGCCAGCACATCGGCGTAGTTCTGGTGGACCTGGTCGATGCTGTCGAGCATCACGATCACCAGGCTGGCGAGGATGATCAACAGCAGGATGCCGTCAAAGCGCCGCCCGGCGACGGTGTCGCTTTGAAAAACCATGACGTAGAGCCGCTGACGCCAGTCGTTGTTGCTGTCCATAAAGCCCGCCTGAATCGAATATCGAGCAAGCCTAGGGGGATTCGAAGGGGCTGTCCATGCGGTGTTTCCTGAGTATTCGGGCGCCGGCGAGTACCAGCCAGCAGGCAAGGACAAACGGCGCGGTGAGTGCCGGCAGATGCAGGGCAGCAAAGCCCGGTGTGAGAAGGATCGCCAGCAGGATGCCGAGCAGCGGCAGCCAGGGTTGGCGCCGTGCCTGGCTCAGCGCCAGGGCCGCGAGAGCCGGGTTGTAGCTGTGCAGGCCGAGGAGGGCGGCGCTGGTGTCGTCCAGCAGCAAGGCGATCATTACGCCGCTGCTGGCGCCGATCACGGCCCAGACCGCGGCACGCCGGTTCGCCAGCCACAGGCCGAGGGCAATCAGCGCGCCCGCCAGCGGCTGGTCCAGCAGCATGATTTGCGCGAGGCCGGTGAACGGCGCGCCGAGCACCGCCAGGGTATCGGGCTCGCCGAGGGCGAAGGCACTGTGTGGGACGCTGCCCAGCAGCAGCCAGCCCAGGCCGACAAAGGGCGCGGTGTAGGCGGGCAGGTCGTGCGGCCGACTGGCGTGTTTCAGCCACTGCCGCGTGAGGATCGCGCTCAAGCCGCCGCACGCGAGGATCAGCGGTGGCAACAAGGCCGACCAGGCGAAATGCTGGCTGATCAGCAAACCAAGCAGCACGCCGTTGTAGCTATAGAGTCCAGCCTGGCGCTCGGCCTTGGGATAGTCGCGACGCTGGGCCGTGAGCAACCCGGCGACCCCACCCAGCAGCGCACCGCCGAGCAAGGCCGGGGCGCCGATCAGGATCGCCAACAGGCACAGCAGGCCGCACAACGGATGGCGTTGCAGGAAGATCTGGCTGAAGCCGTTGAGCAGGGCTTCGGCCCAGTCGGGGCAGGTTGGGGTGTGCATTTTTAGTGAGTCAGTGGGACCGAGTTGGGCCCATCGGGGGGCAAGCCCTCTTCCACACTTGATTGGGTTCACATAGTTAAATGTGTGAATGCCGTCCAATGTGGGAGGGGGCTTGCCCCCGATGGGGCCTCTACAGGCGCTAGATCAGCGTCTCTATACGCAAGGAGTTGGTCGACCCCGTCTGCCCGCGCTGCGCCATGCCCTGGGCCTGGGCAATCTCCAGCGCCGTGGAACACACTTCATCCACCTGGCGAATCCAGTGGTAACGCCGGGCGTGATCGGCATGCTCACCGTGGCTGAAGTTGAGGCGAAAGATATTCACCCCGGCTTGCACCAGCTCGCGGATGTCGTCGATACCGTCGGTGGCCGGGCCCAGGGTGGCGAGGATCTTGACCTTCTTGTCAGGCGTCATGGCGGGCAGTCTCAAGGATCAGGATGGCGCGCACGTCATTGACATTGGTGCGGGTCGGCTCGGTAACGATCAAGCCGTCGAGGGCGGCGAAGTAGCCATAACCGTTGTTGTTATCCAGCTCGTCGCTGGCCGACAGGCCCAGAGCTTCGGCGCGCGCATAGCTGCACGGGGTCATGATTGCGCCGGCGTTGTCTTCCGAGCCGTCGATGCCGTCGGTGTCGCCGGCCAGGGCGTACACGCCCGGCAGGCCTTTGAGGCTGTCGGTAAGGCTCAACAGGAATTCGGCGTTGCGCCCGCCACGGCCGTTGCCGCGCACGGTGACGGTGGTTTCACCGCCGGAAAGGATCACGCACGGCGCCGCCAGCGGCTGGCCGTGCTGCACGATTTGCCGCGCGATGCCGGCGTGCACTTTGGCCACGTCCCGCGCTTCGCCTTCCAGGTCGCCGAGGATCAGTGGGCTGAAACCGGCCTGGCGCGCTTTCACCGCCACCGCTTCCAGGGATTGTTGCGGGCGCGCGATCAGTTGGAAGTGGCTGCGGACGAGTACCGGGTCGCCGGGCTTGACGGTTTCCGAGGCTGGATTCTGCAACCAGCTGCGCACGGCGGCCGGTGCGTCGATGCCATAGCGCTTGAGGATCGTCAGGGCCTGTTGCGAGGTGCTGGGGTCGCCGACCGTGGGGCCGGAGGCGATGACCGTGGCCTGGTCGCCCGGCACATCGGAAATCGCGTAGGTGTAGACCGTCGCCGGCCAGGCCGCCTTGGCCAGGCGACCGCCCTTGATCGCCGAGAGGTGCTTGCGTACGCAGTTCATCTCGCCAATGGTGGCGCCGGATTTGAGCAGGGCTTTGTTGATGGCCTGCTTGTCGGCCAGGCTGATGCCTTCGGCAGGCAGTGCCAGGAGTGCCGAGCCGCCGCCGGAGAGCAGGAAGATCACCCGGTCGTCTTCGCCCAGGTTGCTGATCAATTCCAGCACGCGCTTGGCCACCGCCAGGCCGGCGGCATCGGGCACCGGGTGGGCGGCTTCGACCACTTCGATTTTCTGGCAAGGGGCGCCGTGGCCGTAGCGGGTCACCACCAGGCCCGAGACTTCGCCTTGCCAGCAATTCTCGACGACCAGCGCCATGGCGGCCGCCGCCTTGCCGGCGCCGATCACGATCACGCGGCCGCTGCGGTCGGCGGGCAGGCAGGGTTCGAGGACGTGCCGGGGGTGGGCGGCGTCGATGGCTGTGGCAAACAGCTCGCGAAGCAGGTGTTGCGGATCGACCGACATAAGCGGGCTCCCGGGGGATTTTTGTTATTAGAGGTGCAGCCCTTTCAAAGGGGGGTTACTTATCGCGAATCGAGAAGTTCGCCATATGCTCCAATCCCTTGATCAGCGCCGAGTGGTCCCAATTCCCGCCACCAAGCGCCGCGCAGGTGCTGAACACCTGCTGGGTGCCGGCGGTGTTCGGCAGGTTGATCCCCAGTTCCCTGGCACCGGCCAGGGCCAGGTTCAGGTCCTTCTGGTGCAGGGTGATGCGGAAACCCGGATCGAAGGTGCCCTTGATCATGCGTTCGCCATGCACTTCGAGGATCTTCGACGAGGCAAAGCCGCCCATCAGCGCTTCACGCACCTTGGCCGGGTCGGCGCCGTTCCTGGCGGCGAACAGCAGCGCTTCGGCCACCGCCTGGATATTCAGCGCGACGATGATCTGGTTGGCCACTTTGGCGGTCTGGCCATCGCCATTGCCGCCCACCAGGGTGATGTTCTTGCCCATGCTCTGGAACAGCGGCAGGGCGCGTTCGAAGGCCTGTGGTTCGCCACCGACCATGATGCTCAAGGTCCCGGCCTTGGCGCCGACTTCTCCGCCGGACACCGGGGCGTCGAGGTACTGCGCGCCGTGCTCGTTGATCTTCGCCGCAAACGCCTTGGTGGCCGTGGGAGAGATCGAACTCATGTCGATCACCACCTTGTTCGGCGACAGGCCCGCCGCCACACCGTCTGCGCGGAACAGCACGTCGTCGACCTGCGGGGTGTCGGGGACCATGACGATAATGAACTCGGCTTCCTGGGCCACTTGCTGCGGGGTGGCCAGGGCCACTGCGCCGGCGCTGATCAGCTCGGCCGGTGCCTTGCCGTGGTGTTCGGAAAGAAACAGTTGATGACCGGCCTTCTGCAGGTTCGCGGCCATGGGTTGGCCCATGATGCCGGTGCCGATAAATCCGATTTTAGCCATGATGAAATCCTCTTTTTATGCTCTGTGGGCGCTGGGCTTGCGGTGGTGAGCGGGCTTGTTGTGGTGAGGAGGCTTGTTGTGGTGAGCGGGCTTGTCCCGCGCTGGCTGCGTAGCAGCCCCATGGGGTCTGTGGTGAACCCGTCGGGGGACAAGCCCCCTCACTACAGCAACCCCCTCCCACAAGGTTTTGTATGGTGTCGGTTAGATGGCGTTGTGGGTTTTAAGCCAGCCCAAACCCGCTTCGGTGGTGGTCAGCGGCTTGTATTCACAGCCGACCCAACCCGCGTACCCGATGCGGTCCAGATGTTCGAACAGGAAGCGGTAGTTGATCTCCCCGGTTCCCGGCTCATTGCGCCCAGGGTTGTCCGCCAGTTGGATGTGATTGATCTCCTCCAGATGCGCCGCCATGGTCCGGGCCAGGTCGCCTTCCATGATTTGCATGTGGTAGATGTCGTACTGCAGGAACAGGTTGTCACTGCCCACCTGTTCGCGAATCGACAGGGCCTGTGCCGTGTTGTTGAGGTAGAAACCCGGAATGTCGCGGGTGTTGATCGCTTCCATCACCAGCTTGATGCCCGCCGCCTGCAGCTTGTCGGCGGCGTACTTGAGGTTGGCGACAAAGGTCTTTTCCACGGTTTCATCATCCACACCCTGGGGCCGAATCCCCGCCAGGCAGTTGATCTGGGTATTGCCCAGCACCTGGGCGTAGGCGATGGCCAGGGTGACCCCGGCGCGGAACTCCTCGACCCGGTCCGGGTGGCACGCCAGGCCGCGTTCGCCCTTGGCCCAGTCACCGGCCGGCAGGTTGAACAGCACCTGGGTCAGGCCATGGGTGTCGAGCTGGGCCTTGATGTCAGCCGAGCTGAATTCGTAGGGGAACAGGTACTCGACACCCTGGAAACCGGCATCGGCAGCGGCTTTGAAGCGAGCGAGAAAGTCCTGCTCGGTAAACAGCATGGACAGGTTGGCGGCAAAGCGCGGCATAGGGTTCTCCTTAATCGAGCAGGGAAATGGCAGTCGGTGCATCGTTGCCGACCAGGGCCAGGTCTTCGAATTCGTTGACGGCGTTGATTTCGGTGCCCATGGAAATATTGGTCACGCGCTCCAGAATGATCTCGACGATCACCGGTACCTTGAACTCCTCGATCATTTGTTCGGCCTTGCGCAACGCCGGCGCGATCTGTCCCGGTTCGAACACGCGCAGGGCCTTGCAACCCAGGCCTTCGGCAACTGCGACGTGGTCGACGCCATAGCCGTTCAGCTCGGGAGCGTTGAGGTTGTCGAAAGACAACTGCACGCAGTAGTCCATTTCAAACCCGCGCTGGGCCTGGCGGATCAGCCCCAGGTAGGAGTTGTTCACCACTACATGGATGTACGGCAGCTTGAACTGTGCGCCCACCGCCAGCTCTTCGATCATGAACTGGAAGTCATAGTCGCCGGACAGCGCCACCACCTTGCGGCTCGGGTCGGCCTTGACCACGCCCAGCGCCGCCGGAATGGTCCAGCCCAACGGGCCGGCCTGGCCGCAGTTGATCCAGTGGCGGGGCTTGTACACATGCAGGAACTGCGCGCCGGCAATCTGCGACAGGCCGATGGTGCTGACGTAGCAGGTGTCTTTGCCGAACACCTGGTTCATCTCTTCGTACACCCGTTGCGGCTTGACCGGCACGTTGTCGAAGTGGGTCTTGCGCTGCAGGGTCGCCTTGCGCTGCTGGCAGTCATGCAGCCAGGCACTGCGGTCCTTGAGCTTGCCGGCGGCTTTCCACTCGCGGGCCACTTCAATGAACATCGTCAGCGCGGAGCCGGCGTCGGACACGATGCCCAGGTCCGGGGTGAATACGCGACCAATCTGGGTTGGTTCGATGTCGACGTGAATGAATTTACGCCCTTCGGTGTATACCTCCACTGAACCGGTGTGGCGGTTGGCCCAACGGTTACCGATCCCCAGCACCACGTCGGACTTGAGCAGCGTTGCGTTGCCGTAGCGGTGGGACGTCTGCAGGCCGACCATGCCGACCATCTGGGGGTGATCGTCGGGAATGGTGCCCCAGCCCATCAGCGTCGGGATCACCGGGATGCCGGTCAGTTCGGCGAACTCCACCAGCAGCTCGCTGGCATCGGCGTTGATCACGCCGCCGCCGCTCACCAGCAACGGGCGTTCCGCCTGATCCAGCAGGGCCAGGGCCTTTTCGACCTGGATGCGCGTGGCCAGTGGCTTGGCCAGTGGCAGCGGCTGGTAGGCGTCGATGTCGAATTCGATCTCGGCCATCTGCACATCGAACGGCAGGTCGATCAGCACCGGGCCAGGGCGGCCGGAGCGCATTTCATAGAAAGCTTTCTGGAACGCGTACGGCACTTGGCCCGGCTCGAGGACGGTGGTCGCCCACTTGGTCACCGGCTTGACGATGCTGGTGATGTCCACGGCCTGGAAGTCTTCCTTGTGCATGCGGGCCCGTGGCGCCTGGCCGGTGATGCACAGGATCGGGATCGAGTCGGCCGAGGCGCTGTAGAGGCCGGTGACCATGTCGGTGCCCGCCGGGCCCGAGGTGCCGATGCACACGCCGATATTGCCGGCCTTGGTGCGGGTGTAACCCTCGGCCATGTGCGAGGCGCCTTCAACGTGGCGAGCAAGGACGTGATCGATGCCACCCACCTTCTGCAAGGCTGAGTACAGCGGGTTGATCGCAGCGCCTGGGATACCGAAGGCGGTGTCCACGCCTTCACGGCGCATGACGAGGACGGCGGCTTCGATTGCTCTCATTTTGCTCATGATTTTGGTGCCTCTTGCGTTTTGTAATTGTATACAAGTTGTGTCTGTCCAAAGTGTATTCACGGCGGGCTGCGCAGGTCAATCCATTTTATTGATTGGTCTTTGCGTTCGTCGGAACGGCTTTTTTCGACGTATTGAGTCTTTGTTTGAAAATATTGTATACAAAAATAAATGTCATTGTGTTCTATTTGTTTGATCGAGCATCTGATCAAACAGACTTCCACCGCTTTCCCAATAACAAAAGAAGGACGGCACCATGAGCGCTTTAACCTTGAAGATTGCCACCCAACTGGCCGGCCAGGCCCTCAGCGCAGGGCGCACGATCTCAGCCGCACCGCTGACCGTTGCGGTCCTCGACTGCGGCGGCCACTTGATCACTCTGCAGCGCGAAGACGGCGCCAGCCTGCTGCGCCCGCAGATCGCCATCGGCAAGGCCTGGGGTGCGATTGCGCTGGGCAAGGGCTCGCGCTTGCTGGCGCTGGACGCACAGCAACGGCCGGCGTTTATCGCAGCGTTGAACAGCCTGGGGCAGGGCAGCGTGGTGCCGGCGCCGGGTGGGGTGTTGATTCGGGATCAGGCGGGGGCGGTACTGGGGGCGATCGGGATCAGCGGGGACACGTCGGATATTGATGAGCAGTGTGCGATCACGGCGATCGAGGGGCTGGGGTTGAGGGCGGATGCGGGGGTGTCAGCTTAAGCATTGAGTGACTATCAGGGCCTCATCGGGGCATAAGTATCTACACATCTTGAGCCGAGCCCCCTGCGTAGCAGCTGTCGAGCCTTGGCGAGGCTGCGTCGGCGGTGTGTCAGACGCGCCGCAAACGCAGCCTCGCCAAGGCTCGACAGCTGCTACGCGTTATCCTACTGAAGTTGTGTAGATACTTATGCTCATCGGGGGCACCTCAGTGTGTCAGTCGGGTTCACAGCCCTTGAGCACCAACCGGATAATCGTCTGCGCCGCCGCTTCATAATCGGCCTCATCCAGCTTGGCTTTGCCGGTCACCGCGGAAATCTGCCAGTCGAAATCCGCATAGGTCTGCGTCGCCGCCCAGATGCTGAACATCAGGTGATGAGGGTCGATAGCTGCAATCAACCCGCGATCCACCCAGCTCTGGATGCAGTCGATATTGTGCTTGGCCTGGGCGTTGAGTTGTTGGACCTGCTCGGCACTCAGGTGCGGTGCGCCATGCATGATTTCGCTGGCGAACACCTTGGAGGCGAAGGGCAGGTCGCGGGAGATGCGGATTTTCGAGCGGATGTAGTTGCTCAGCACCGCTGAAGGCTCGCCCTCGGGGTTGAACGGCGTGGACGCCGCCAGGATCGGCTCGATAATGCTTTCGAGCACCTCGCGGTAGAGGTTGTCCTTGGACTTGAAGTAGTAATAGACGTTGGGCTTGGGCAGCCCGGCCTTGGCGGCGATGTCGCTGGTTTTGGTCGCGGCGAAGCCCTTGTCGGCAAACTCCTCGCTCGCCGCCCGCAGGATCTTTTCTTTGTTGCGCTCGCGAATGGTGCTCATAAAGTGCTCAGTCTCACAGATACTGTTTCTTTTTGACGGCGTCTGTTGCCGCCATTCTGCGTCGCCGCTCCTCCCCATAGCGAGCGATGAGTCGTCGCGGTTCCTTGCCTGACGACAACAGCCACTCGCCAAAAGAGAAACGTATCTATGAAACTGAGCACGGGGAGTTTCCTTGCCAGGACAGGCGGTTGCGCATGGTAGCACCGGCTATCCGCGGGCCTCAACAATGTGCCCGCAAAGCCCTGCGCCGCGTTATGCTCCGCCCATCCCTCTCTTAAGGAAGCCCGATTCATGGCAGGAAGCAGCTTGTTGGTGTTGATCGACGACATCGCCGCAGTACTCGATGACGTTGCCCTGATGACAAAAGTAGCGGCAAAAAAAACCGCCGGAGTGCTCGGCGATGACCTGGCGCTCAACGCCCAGCAGGTTTCCGGCGTGCGTGCCGAGCGGGAAATCCCGGTGGTATGGGCCGTTGCCAAGGGGTCCTTCATCAACAAGTTGATCCTGGTGCCCACTGCGCTGTTGATCAGCGCCTTTGCCCCTTGGGCCGTCACACCGTTGTTGATGCTCGGCGGCGCCTACCTGTGTTTCGAAGGCTTCGAGAAGCTCGCGCATAAATTCCTGCACAGCAAGGCTGAAGTCCAGGCCGACCATGCGCAGCTGGTTGAAGCGGTGGCTAACCCGGCTACTGATCTGGTGGCCTTTGAAAAGGACAAGATCAAAGGCGCTATTCGTACCGACTTCATCCTCTCTGCGGAAATCATCGCCATCACCCTCGGCACCGTGGCCGATGCGCCGTTGATGCAGCAAGTGATTGTCCTGTCGGGCATCGCCATCGTCATGACCATCGGCGTCTACGGGCTGGTGGCCGGTATCGTCAAGCTGGATGACCTGGGCCTGTGGCTTACCCAGAAGCCTGGCCAGATGGCTCGCAGTATCGGTGGCGGCATCCTGCGCGCGGCGCCGTACATGATGAAGAGCCTGTCGGTGATCGGCACGGCGGCGATGTTCATGGTCGGCGGTGGCATCCTTACCCATGGCGTGCCGGTGGTGCATCACTGGATCGAGGGTGTGAGCCAGAGCACAGGTGCATTGGCGTGGTTGATGCCGACGTTACTGAATGCGGTGGCGGGGATTATTGCCGGGGCGGTGGTATTGGCAGTGGTCAGCGTGGTGGGCAAGAGCTGGAAAGCGCTCAGGGCATAAATCGCCGCCACAAAAAAAGGCCATTCAATCGAATGGCCTTTTTTACGGGCGTTATTTACTCGGCAATCTGCAACTTGCGTGATTCCGTATAGATATACCGCACCTTCTCATACTCGAACGGCGAGTTCATCTGACCGTAGCGGAAGCTGGTCTGGTAGCGCTTGTCCACCGCACGCAGGGCCCAGATTTCCGGGTGGTTGGAGCTGACTTCGGAGACGTTGAGGAAGTTGATCTGGGACTCGGCGGTGTAGTCCACCAGCAAGCCGCCGGTGTCGCGCAGGTTCGACGGACCGAAGATCGGCAGTACCAGGTAGGCACCGCCGGGCACGCCGTAGAAGCCCAGGGTCTGGCCGAAGTCTTCGCTCTGGCGCGGCAGGCCCATGGCGGTCGCCGGGTCCCACAGGCCGGCTACGCCGACGGTGGTGTTGAGCAGCAGGCGCCCGGTGGTTTCCAGGGAGCGGTGGCCCTTGAGTTGCAAGAGGCTGTTCAACAGGTTGGGCACGTCGCCCAGGTTGTTGAAGAAGTTGCTCACGCCGGTGCGCAGGAAGCTTGGCGTGACGTAGCGGTAACCGTCGACCACCGGCAGGAACACCCATTGGTCAAAGCGGTAGTTGAAGTGGTACACGCGGCGGTTCCACGATTCGAGCGGGTCATACACGTTGAGGGCGTTGACGGACGAGCGTTCGAATTCGCGTTGGTCCAGGCCCGGGTTGAACTTGAGTTTGCTCAACGGCTCCTTGAAACCGTCGGAGTCCATCACCACAGGCGCGTGAGCCTTGCTGTTGTCGGCATTGGCTACGCCCGCACACATCAGGGCGGCGAGCAGCAGAAGATATTTAGCCACGGAAGAACTCCAGCATGGCGTCGGCGTTGACGCGGTAATTAAGGTTGCCGCAATGGCCGCCCAGCGGGTAGACGGTCAAGCGATCGCCGAAGGTTTTACGCAGGAAGCCGAGGTCGCCCGGGCCGAGGATCACGTCGTCGGCGTTGTGCATGACGGCGATTTTCGGGCTGGCGTGCAGGTAGTCCTTGAGGGCGTACAGGCTGACCTGGTCAACCAGTTGCAACAGGCTGCCGCCGTCGGAGCGGGCGCGCCACATCGGGATTACCTGTTCGGTGAGGTAGCAATCGAAGTCGCATTGCAGTGCACGCTTGAGAAACGGCGTGAGGCTGGTGCCTTCGGTGATCGGGTACTTCGGCGGGATGATCAGGCCGCGGCGGTTGATCAGGTCCGAAGTAAAGGCGATGTCGGCCGCCGAGAAGCGGAACGAGGTGCCGATCAGCATGGCCATCTGTTCGTTGGTCAGGTGCTGCTTGGATTGCTGGAAGTCGTAGAGCAGGGCGTCGTTGAGGTCGATGTAGCCCTTTTGCTGGAAGTAACGGGTCAGCTTGTTCAACACCAGTTCATAGAAGGTGGTGGTGTTGTTGATGCCCTTGACCTCGGTCTGTACCAGCTTGTCGAGGTTGGTGATCGAGGTGTAGAGGTTGACCGGCGGGTTGAGCAGCAGCACTTTCTTGAAGTTGAAGCTGCGGCGGGTCTCGTCGAGCTTGCTGACAAACGCCGCATCCAGCGCGCCGAGGCTGTAGCCGGTGAGGTAGAAGTCGGTCACCGGCAGCGAGGCATTCTGGGCACGCACGGCCTGCATCACGCGGTACATGTCTTCGGCATCTTCCTGGCTGATGCCGGGGGTGGCGAAGCGCGAAGCCGAGGCGATGAAGTCGAAGCTGGTGGGCGACGACAGTTGCACCACGTGGTAGCCGGCCTGGTAATACAGTTTTTTCAGGTATTCGTTGATGCTGCTGTCAAACCGCGCACCGGTGCCTGCGATCAGGAAGATCAGCGGCGCGGCGCGATCCTGCTTGGCGATGCGGTAAGTGAGCTTCTTCACTGCCCAGAAGTTGTCCGGCAGGCTGAACTCGCGCTCGGGGCGCATATTCAGGGTGTAGTCGGACTGGTTGATCTCGTCATCGGTCGGCAATGTAGGCCGAAGGTCAGGCGGTGTGGTGGCGATGGTCGCTTCGAACGGATTGGTCAAAGGGTAGCCATAGCTGGCTTGGTCGATATCGACGGCCAGCGCTGACGCACTCAAAAAAAGGCTGCCCAGTAAGGCAGCACAGCGCAAGGAACGGAGCATGACTTAATCCCTAAGAGGAAACGTGCTTAATGAAGTTCGCAGGCTATGACCACCGCGTTGCCACCGAAGTGCCAGCTCTCGGCACGAAAAGTCGGAAAATAACGTCGGAATCGGGGTAATAGTAGCGAGACGATACACTTTGCCATGCATTAGTGAACACTAATTGTGTGTACGCACCTTGCTAACGGCCGCCGGCGCATTAAGCTGAGCGCCGTTTTTGCCTATCGGAGTGCTCCATGTCCCGCCGCTTGCCGTTGATTTTGCTGCTTATTGCCCTGCCGTTATGGCTGGTTGCCAGTTATGGCGCGCGTTACGGCTTTATGGAAGATGGCCAGTGGGTCGGCATCTGTGCCGACGAGGCCAGCCGCTGGGAATGCCAGGTGCGTTCGAACCTGGGTTTGATGATTCACTTCAAGGTGTTGGGGTGGGCGGCGCTGGTGACCTCGGTGCTGGCGTTTTTCGTGCCGGGCCGTGCGGGATGGGGCTTGGCGGTACTGGGGCTGGCGTTCGGGCTGCCGGCCCTGGCGTTGTACAACACCACGTTTGCGGTGTTTGCGGTGGTGATTGCGGGGTTGCGGTTGGTCAGGCAGTCGCGGCGCGCCTGATAAGGCCAACCGGGGCAAGCCCCCTCCCACATGAGAACGCAGTCCAAAGGTGGGAGGGGGCTTGCCCCGATGGCGCTCTTAAGCCTTGCGCATCCGCAAGCACCGCCACAAAGCCGTAACCATCAACCCGCTTACCAATGCCCAACCCCATGCCTGCTGGTTCAGCAGGCCTTCACGGTACAACTGCGGTGCAATGCCGGCCCCGATGATAAAGGTCAGCAAGGCAATCTCCCGGCGTGGCCCGGTCACTGGACGAACCAGGTACACCAACGCCGGCAGCAGCAGCGCCGCACTCGGGAAGCTGCGGTAGCGTGGGTCAAACACCAGTGCCAGCATCATCACGGCGCCCGCGAATCCGGCGATTGCCACCAGCCAGCCGGCACGTTGTTCCAGCCAGTTGAACAGCCGTTCGCGCCAGCCTTCACGGGTACTCAGGGCCAGTGCGGCGTGGGCCAGCACCAGCAGGTTCAGCGCCACGAGTAAGCCGGCCCATGCCCATTCATCGTTGAAGCGCGCAGTCACGCGGGTCAGTTCGGCCCAGGTGCCGATGGCGCAGGCAGCCACTGCACCCAACAGGGGCAGGGCCATCGCGGCGCGAGTGCTGCGGACGCGACCACCGAGCACCAGCGTGCCCAGCAGGATAATCCCGCCGACCCCCAGCCACAGCGGCCAGTGCGGCACATTGGTCACCGGCCCGGCGAGGATGCCCTTGTCCTGGCGGTCGGCATCGAACAGGCCCCAGTAGCCGCCCACGGCACCTTCACTGGCGCGCTTCCACGGCTGGTCAAACGCTTCGATCAGGTTGTAGTGCCAGCCATTGGCTTCGGCCATGGCCACGAAACCGCGCATGAACTTGGCTTCATTGACCCGGCTTGGCACTGCGGTTTCGCGCTGGCGGCCTTCGCTGGGCCAGCCGGTCTCGCCGATCAATATGTCCTTGGGCGCGAATTTGTTGCCAAAGGTCTGGCGTACATCGCCCACATGCTTGAGGGCCTGGTCGATACCGGAGGGGTCATCTTCCCAGTAGGGCAGCAAGTGGATGGTCAGGAAGTCCACCGCCGGCGCGATTTCCGGGTGCTGCAGCCAGAACTCCCAGACGTCGGCGTAGGTGACCGGCTGCTTGATCTGGCTTTTGACCTTATGGATCAGCGCCACCAGCTGTTTGGCGGTGACTTCCTTGCGCAGCAGCGCTTCGTTGCCGACGATCACCGAGGTGACCACATCGGGGTTGGCGTTAGCCGAGGCGATCAGTTGGTCGACTTCTTTTTCGGTCGCGACCGGGTCGCTGCTGACCCAGGCGCCCGCCATCACCTTTAACCCATGCTTGCGCGCCAGGTCCGGCAAGGCTTCCAGGCCGGTCATGGAGTAGGTGCGGATGCATTCGAAGCGGGTGGCCAGCAGGGCCAGGTCGGCGTCCATGCGCGCGGGGCGCAGTGTGAACGGTTGGTCGAAGGGCGATTGGTCTTTGTCGAACGGTGTGTACGACGCGCATTGCAGCTTGTGACTGGCACTGGCCACATCCGGCAGCACCACCGGCCGGCCGAGGCCATACCAGTAGCCGACAAGGATCAGCAGGCCGAGGATCAAAGCGAAGCAGTAGGGCAGGGCAGGGAAGCGGGCAGTCGCGGGCATGGTCGGCTTATCTGGGGGAGCAAAGGCGCGCATCTTACCCGGATTTGCCCTATCCCAGTGGGGCTGCATAATTTTGACATGCAAAGTTCAGGCGGGATCGTGGGGTTAAGTCCTACAAAAAGTCCTACTGGCGATGTGATGTCGTTTCTTGCTTGCATGAGGTCGCTGACAGAGCAGGTCGAAGGCTGTGGCAGGTTGATGATCGACGTGTCAGCACTCCACTGATGTCGCAGCAGCCGGATCGATGCGCGTGAAGGGGGCGCGGCGCACCACATAACAACAGGTTGACGTCGCTCGACATCCGTCGGGCGCAGCACTTTCGGGGAAGTACGATGAAGATGCGACGACTCTTGGGCGCAGCTGCCACTCTGGTAGTTGCGATGAGCTCCACACTGGCCAGCGCCGACAGCAAAACCCTGAGCATCGGTTATGTAGATGGTTGGTCCGACAGCGTTGCCACCACGCATGTGGCGGCAGAGGTGATCAGGGAAAAGCTCGGTTATGACGTCAAACTGCAAGCGGTCGCCACCGGGATCATGTGGCAGGGCGTGGCCACCGGCAAGCTCGATGCCATGCTCTCCGCCTGGCTGCCGGTAACCCATGGCGAGTATTGGACCAAGAACAAGGACAAGGTGGTCGACTACGGCCCCAACTTCAAGGATGCGAAGATCGGCTTGATCGTGCCGGACTACGTCAAGGCCAAGTCCATCGAAGACCTCAAGACCGACACCACCTTCAAGAACAAGATCGTCGGCATCGACGCCGGTTCAGGCGTGATGCTCAAGACCGACGAAGCCATCAAGCAGTACGGCCTCGACTACAAACTGCAAGCCAGTTCGGGTGCGGCGATGATCGCCGAGCTGACCCGTGCCGAAGACAAACAGGAATCCATTGCGGTCACCGGCTGGGTGCCACACTGGATGTTCGCCAAGTGGAAACTGCGTTTCCTGGATGATCCAAAAGGGATTTATGGTGCTGCTGAAACCGTCAACAGCATCGGCAGCAAGGGCCTGGAGAAGAAAGCGCCGGAAGTCGCGGCGTTCCTGAAGAAATTCCAGTGGGCCTCCAAGGATGAGATCGGCGAAGTCATGCTCGCTATCCAGGAAGGCGCCAAGCCTGATGCAGCGGCTAAGGACTGGGTGGCCAAGCACCCTGAGCGCGTAGCCGAGTGGACCGGTAAATAACCCCCCCAATGCCTTGATACAACCCCTGTGGGAGGGGGCTTGCTCGCGATTGCGGTGTGTCAGTCGTCAATGATCTGACTGGTTCACCGCTATCGAGAGCAAGCCCCCTCCCACATTATTTTCGTCACCCGCAAATGTTTCTGCGCCCTCTCAATCCCTCGCTACACTCCGTCTAATACTAAGGTCGTCTGGAACCTGTTCCGCAGCCGCATACAGTGGATACGTTCCAATAATAAAAAAGCTGTGCTGCGAGGATAAAAACAATGAACGACAGCATTTACCTCTCGATTCAAAACAGCCCGCGTTTCAAGGAGCTGGTGAGAAAAAGGGAAAGGTTCGCCTGGATTCTCTCGGCGATCATGCTAGGGCTGTACTCCGGCTTCATCCTGTTGATCGCCTACGGGCCACAAGTACTGGGGGCCAAGCTCAGTCCCGGTTCGTCCATCACCTGGGGCATCCCCATCGGTGTCGGGCTGATTGTCTCGGCCTTTGTCCTCACCGGCATCTATGTGCGACGCGCCAACGGCGAATTCGACGACCTGAACAATGCGATTCTCAAGGAGGCTGCGCAATGATCCGTCGTCTATTGGCTGTATTCGGCGCTTCGGTCTTTGCACCCGCTGTTTGGGCGGCGGATGCATTGACCGGTGAAGTGCACAAACAACCGCTGAATATCGCAGCGATCCTGATGTTCGTGGCCTTTGTCGGCGCGACGTTGTGCATCACCTACTGGGCGTCCAAGCGCAACAAGTCGGCGGCCGACTACTATGCGGCCGGCGGCAAGATCACCGGTTTCCAGAACGGCCTGGCGATTGCCGGCGACTACATGTCGGCCGCGTCCTTCCTGGGTATTTCCGCACTGGTGTTCACCTCCGGCTACGACGGCCTGATCTACTCGATCGGCTTCCTGGTGGGCTGGCCGATCATTCTGTTCCTGATCGCCGAGCGCCTGCGTAACCTGGGCAAGTACACCTTTGCCGACGTGGCGTCCTATCGCCTCGGGCAAACCCAGATCCGCAGCCTGTCGGCCTGTGGTTCCCTGGTCGTGGTGGCGTTCTACCTGATCGCGCAAATGGTGGGGGCGGGCAAGCTGATCCAGCTGCTGTTCGGCCTCGACTACCACGTGGCGGTGATCCTGGTCGGGATCCTGATGTGCATGTACGTGCTGTTCGGCGGCATGCTGGCGACCACTTGGGTGCAGATCATCAAGGCGGTGCTGTTGCTGTCCGGTGCCTCGTTCATGGCGCTGATGGTGATGAAGCACGTCAACTTCGACTTCAACATGCTGTTCTCCGAGGCGATCAAGGTTCACCCTAAAGGTGAAGCGATCATGAGCCCCGGCGGCCTGGTGAAAGACCCGATCTCCGCGTTCTCCCTGGGCCTGGCACTGATGTTCGGTACCGCCGGCCTGCCGCACATCCTGATGCGCTTCTTCACTGTAAGTGACGCCAAGGAAGCGCGTAAGAGCGTGCTATATGCCACGGGCTTCATCGGCTACTTCTACATCCTGACCTTTATCATCGGCTTCGGCGCGATCCTGCTGGTCAGCACCAACCCGGCGTTCAAGGATGCTGCAGGCGCCTTGCTGGGCGGTAACAACATGGCGGCGGTGCACCTGGCCAACGCGGTGGGCGGCAGCATCTTCCTGGGCTTCATCTCGGCTGTGGCCTTCGCCACCATCCTGGCAGTGGTTGCCGGCTTGACCCTGGCCGGTGCTTCGGCGGTGTCCCATGACCTGTACGCCAGCGTGATCAAGAAAGGCAAGGCCAACGAAAAGGATGAGATTCGCGTATCGAAGATCACCACTATCGCCCTGGCAGTGCTGGCGATTGGCCTGGGCATCCTGTTCGAAAGCCAGAACATCGCGTTCATGGTCGGCCTGGCGTTCTCGATTGCCGCCAGCTGTAACTTCCCGGTGTTGCTGCTTTCCATGTACTGGAAAAACCTCACCACCCGTGGCGCGATGATTGGCGGCTGGCTGGGCCTGATCAGTGCCGTTGGCCTGATGATCCTGGGTCCGACCATCTGGGTCTCGATCCTGCATCACGAAAAAGCCATCTTCCCGTACGAGTACCCGGCGCTGTTCTCGATGATCATTGCGTTCATCGGTATCTGGTTCTTCTCCATCACCGACAAGTCGGCGGCGGCAGAGAAAGAGCGTGCGCTGTACTTCCCGCAGTTTGTGCGTTCGCAGACTGGCCTGGGGGCGAGTGGGGCGGTTAATCACTAAGGTTGTAGCTGGATAAAGAAATGCCCCGGTCGAAAGGCCGGGGTATTTTTTTGCCTGGGGTTTATGGGGGGCTGCTACTGGCCTCATCGGGGGCAAGCCCCCGATGGTGGTAGATCAGTCGACACAAATAAAAACGGCCTCCACTGAGGGAGGCCGTTTTCGGTGCTGCTGAAAGGTGCTTACTTGCGATCTTCCAGCTTGGTAATGTCACGCGACTCGTAGCCGGTGTACAGCTGGCGCGGGCGGCCAATCTTGTACGGGCTGGAGAGCATTTCTTTCCAGTGGGAGATCCAGCCCACGGTCCGTGCCAGGGCGAAGATCACGGTGAACATGCTGGTTGGAATGCCGATCGCCTTGAGGATGATCCCCGAGTAGAAGTCGACGTTCGGGTACAGCGAGCGTTCGATGAAGTACGGGTCGGTCAGGGCGATCTCTTCCAGGCGCATGGCCAGTTCGAGTTGCGGATCGTTGTTGATGCCCAGTTCCTTCAGCACTTCGTCGCAGGTCTGCTTCATGACGGTGGCGCGTGGGTCGCGGTTCTTGTAGACCCGGTGACCGAAGCCCATCAACTTGAACGGATCGTTCTTGTCCTTGGCCTTGGCAATGAACTTGTCGATGTTGGACACATCGCCGATTTCATCGAGCATGGTCAATACGGCTTCGTTCGCACCGCCGTGGGCAGGGCCCCACAGCGCGGCGATGCCGGCGGCGATACAGGCGAACGGGTTGGCACCCGAAGAGCCTGCCAGGCGCACGGTGGAGGTGGAGGCGTTTTGCTCGTGGTCGGCGTGGAGGATGAAGATCCGGTCCATTGCCTTGGCCAGCACCGGGCTGATCGGTTTGATCTCGCACGGGGTGTTGAACATCATGTGCAGGAAGTTTTCCGCGTACGTCAGGTCGTTGCGCGGGTACATCATGGGTTGGCCCATGGAGTACTTGTAAACCATTGCGGCCAGGGTCGGCATCTTGGCAACCAGGCGGATCGCGGAAATTTCGCGATGCTGCGGGTTATTGATGTCGAGGGAGTCGTGATAGAAGGCCGACAGGGCGCCGACCACGCCGCACATGACGGCCATCGGGTGGGCGTCGCGACGGAAGCCGTTGAAGAAGGTCTTCAACTGCTCGTGAACCATGGTGTGGTTCTTCACGGTGCTGACGAACTGGGCTTTTTGCTCGGCTGTTGGCAATTCGCCATTTAGCAGCAGGTAGCAGGTTTCCAGGTAGTCCGATTTTTCCGCCAGTTGCTCGATCGGGTAGCCCCGGTGCAGCAGGATGCCATTGTCGCCGTCGATATAGGTGATCTTCGACTCGCAAGAGGCGGTCGACATGAAGCCTGGGTCGAAAGTGAAACGGCCCGTGGCCGTCAGGCCCCGTACGTCGATAACATCGGGACCAACGGTGCCGGTTAAAATGGGCAGCTCGACGGGGGCTGCGCCCTCGATGATCAACTGCGCTTTTTTGTCAGCCATGTGGCCTCCTATTTATGCTTCAAATCATCAGACAGACCCCCCACGCAGGGCCCGCACCACTATAGTGAGATAAATTCAGATGTCAATTTGCCTAAAGTCTTGCCCCAGAAGGCTTTAACCGTACTTTTTCCTCGAAATTGCCCGCCATTTACGCCTTTTATCCCGCCAGCGCAATCCGCTATTAGGGTGAGGTGCGCGCGTTGTCATTAGTAACCTAACTGTCTATACTCGGCCACCGACCGCCAAGGGCTTTTGGGCTTGCTTTCATTGGGGGTCGCACTCCCTGGGTGGTGCTTACCTGACCAGTCGCACTCCCCAACAACTTTGCCCTGATTGTTAGGGGCTCTTCAGTGTGAAAAAAAGCCGTGAATAGCCAACGACCTGTAAACCTAGACCTAAGGACCATCAAACTCCCCATCACCGGCGTTACGTCGTTCCTGCACCGTGTTTCCGGCATCATCCTGTTCCTGGGCTTGGGCATCATGCTTTATGCATTGAGCAAATCCCTGGGTTCCGAGGAAGGATACGCCGAGGTGAAGGCATGCTTGACCAGCCCGCTGGCCAAGTTCGTAGCATGGGGCCTCCTGTCCGCTCTGCTGTATCACCTGGTAGCCGGTGTGCGCCACTTGATCATGGACATGGGCATCGGTGAGACGCTGGAAGGCGGCCGCCTGGGCTCGAAAATCATCATCGCCATTTCCGTGGTGCTGATCGTTCTGGCAGGAGTTTGGATATGGTAACCAGCGTTACGAACCTATCGCGTTCGGGCCTCTATGACTGGATGGCGCAGCGTGTGTCTGCGGTCGTTCTCGCGGCTTATTTCATTTTCCTGATCGGATACCTCGTCGCAAACCCGGGCATCGGCTACGAGCAATGGCACGGGCTGTTTTCCCACAATGCGATGCGAATCTTCAGCCTGCTGGCCCTTGTAGCCCTGGGCGCTCACGCCTGGGTCGGCATGTGGACCATCGCGACCGACTACCTGACGCCGATGGCGCTGGGCAAGTCCGCGACCGCAGTCCGTTTCCTCTTCCAGGCAGTATGCGGCGTCGCGATGTTCGCTTACTTCGTCTGGGGTGTGCAGATTCTTTGGGGTATCTGATTCATGGCTAACATTCCAACTATTTCCTTCGACGCCATCATCATTGGTGGCGGCGGTGCCGGCATGCGCGCAGCGCTGCAGCTGGCCCAGGGCGGTCACAAGACTGCCGTGATCACCAAGGTATTCCCGACGCGCTCCCACACCGTGTCGGCCCAGGGTGGCATCACCTGCGCCATCGCGTCCGCCGACCCGAACGATGACTGGCGCTGGCACATGTACGATACCGTCAAGGGTTCCGACTACATCGGTGACCAGGACGCTATCGAATACATGTGTCAGGAAGGCCCGGCCGCGGTGTTCGAGCTGGACCACATGGGCCTGCCGTTCTCCCGTACCGAACAAGGTCGTATCTACCAGCGTCCATTCGGCGGCCAGTCGAAGGACTACGGTAAAGGCGGCCAGGCTGCCCGTACCTGCGCTGCGTCCGACCGTACCGGTCACGCGCTGCTGCACACCCTTTATCAGGGCAACCTGAAAGCCGGCACCACGTTCCTGAACGAATACTACGCAGTGGATCTGGTGAAGAACGCCGACGGTGCATTCGTTGGCGTGATCGCCATCTGCATCGAAACCGGTGAAACTACCTACATCCGCGCCAAGGCTACCGTTCTGGCGACCGGCGGTGCAGGTCGTATCTACGCTTCCACCACCAATGCCCTGATCAACACCGGTGACGGCGTCGGCATGGCACTGCGTGCCGGCGTGCCGGTGCAGGACATCGAAATGTGGCAGTTCCACCCGACCGGCATCGCCGGCGCCGGTGTACTGGTCACCGAAGGTTGCCGTGGTGAAGGTGGTTACCTGATCAACAAGCACGGCGAGCGTTTCATGGAGCGTTATGCTCCGAACGCGAAAGACCTGGCGGGTCGTGACGTCGTTGCCCGTTCGATGGTCAAGGAAATCATCGCCGGTAACGGCTGTGGCCCGAATGGCGACCACGTACTGCTGAAGCTCGATCACCTGGGCGAAGAAGTGCTGCACAGCCGCCTGCCGGGTATCTGTGAGCTGTCCAAGACCTTTGCCCACGTTGACCCGGTTGTTGCTCCGGTTCCGGTTGTCCCAACCTGCCACTACATGATGGGCGGTGTTCCGACCAACATTCATGGCCAGGCGATCACCCAGAACGCCGAAGGCGTGGACGAGATCATCCACGGTCTGTTCGCGGTAGGCGAAGTGGCCTGCGTATCGGTACACGGTGCCAACCGTCTGGGCGGCAACTCGCTGCTCGACCTGGTGGTATTCGGCCGCGCGGCTGGCCTGCACCTGGAAAAAGCCCTGACCGACGGCATCGAATACGATGACGCCACCGACGCCAACATCGAGGCCGCCCTGTCGCGCCTGAACGCTCTGAACGAGCGCACTGATGGCGAAGACGTGGCAACCCTGCGTCGCGAGCTGCAAAGCTGCATGCAGAACTACTTCGGTGTATTCCGTACCGGCGAATACATGCAGAAGGGTATTGCCCAGCTGGCCGATCTGCGCAAGCGCATCGCCAACGTCAAGATCAACGATAAGAGCCAGGCGTTCAACACCGCTCGTATCGAAGCCCTTGAACTGCAAAACCTGCTGGAAGTGGCTGAAGCGACTGCGATCGCCGCCGAGGTTCGTAAGGAATCCCGTGGTGCCCACGCTCGTGAAGACTTTGAAGATCGCGATGACGAAAACTGGTTGTGCCACACCCTGTACTTCCCGGGTGACAAGCGCGTAACCAAGCGTGCCGTGAACTTCTCGCCGAAGACGGTTCCGACGTTTGAACCGAAGATTCGGACTTACTAAGGGTGGCTGCCATGTTGAAAGTCAGTGTTTATCGCTACAACCCTGATCAGGACGCTGCGCCGTTCATGCAGGAGTTCCAGGTCGATACCGGTGGTAAAGACCTGATGGTGCTGGATGTATTGGCACTGATCAAAGAGCAGGACGAGGGTTTCTCCTATCGTCGCTCTTGCCGTGAAGGTGTTTGCGGTTCCGACGGCATGAACATCAACGGCAAAAACGGCCTGGCGTGCATCACGCCGCTGTCCGCTGTTGTCAAAGGCAACAAGCTGATCGTTCGTCCTCTGCCAGGTTTGCCGGTTATCCGTGACCTGGTCGTCGATATGAGCATCTTCTACAAGCAATACGAGAAAGTTAAGCCGTTCCTGCAGAACGACACGCCGGCTCCGGCCATCGAGCGTCTGCAGTCCCCGGAAGAGCGTGAAAAGCTCGACGGTCTGTACGAGTGCATCCTGTGCGCCTGCTGCTCGACCTCGTGCCCGTCCTTCTGGTGGAACCCGGACAAGTTCCTGGGTCCAGCTGCCCTGCTGCAAGCGTATCGCTTCCTGGCAGACAGCCGTGACACCAAGACGTCCGAGCGCCTGGCTTCGCTGGATGACCCGTTCAGCGTATTCCGCTGCCGCGGGATCATGAACTGCGTCAACGTATGTCCCAAAGGCCTGAACCCGACTAAGGCCATTGGTCACATCCGTAACATGCTGCTGCAAAGCGGCGTGTAACTGACGTTGTAACAAGGCAGGACCGTTGTGCCCGTAAATGCTACGGCGCAGGCTTCAACCGGCGCCGTAGTTTTAACTTGAGCAGCGACTTACAAAGCCGCGGCTCTTATTTTGAAGAAATGAGACAAGCAGGGGCATTCGGGTTGGTACCCGAACTATCAGCGTGATCCTAAGTGGCTTGTTTTGGTCGCTGCACTTGGCCTTTTGCAAGCAAACTCGGTGTTTTCGCCGGTGGTGTCCCCAAATCGAGGGTGACCAAGCATGCAAGAAAGCGTGATGCAGCGCATGTGGAACAGCGGCTATCTTTCAGGTGGTAACGCTGCCTATGTGGAAGAGCTTTATGAGCTCTACCTGCACGACCCTAACGCTGTGCCAGAAGAATGGCGCACCAAATTTCAGACGTTGTCTTCAGACGGCAACGCTGCCACCGATGTATCGCACGCAACAATTCGCGATCAGTTCGTGCTGCTGGCAAAGAACCAGCGCCGCGCCCAGCCGGTTTCCGCCGGCAGCGTGAGCAGTGAGCACGAGAAGAAGCAAGTTGAAGTACTGCGACTGATCCAGGCCTACCGGATGCGTGGCCACCAGGCGGCCCAGCTTGACCCGCTGGGGCTCTGGCAGCGTCCTGCACCTGCAGACCTGTCGATCAATCATTACGGCTTGACCAATGCCGATCTTGATACGACCTTCCGTGCCGGCGACCTGTTCATCGGCAAAGAGGAAGCGAGCCTACGCGAAATTCACGAAGCGTTGCAGCAGACATATTGCCGCACCATCGGCGCCGAGTTCACGCACATCACCGATTCCGAGCAACGCCACTGGTTCCAGCATCGCCTGGAAGGCGTGCGTGGCCGTCCGGTATTGTCCGCCGACGTGCGCAGCCACCTGCTTGAGCGCGTGACCGCAGCCGAGGGCCTGGAAAAATACCTGGGTACCAAATACCCGGGCACCAAGCGTTTCGGCCTGGAAGGCGGCGAGAGCCTGATTCCGATGCTCGACGAGCTGATCCAGCGTTCCGGTTCCTACGGCACCAAGGAAATCGTGATCGGCATGGCCCACCGTGGTCGCCTGAACGTGTTGGTCAACACCTTCGGCAAGAACCCGCGTGAGCTGTTCGACGAGTTCGAAGGCAAGAAGAAGGTCGAGCTGGGTTCCGGTGACGTTAAATACCACCAGGGCTTCTCGTCCAACGTGATGACCACCGGCGGTGAAGTTCACCTGGCCATGGCGTTCAACCCATCCCACCTGGAAATCGTTTCTCCAGTGGTCGAGGGTTCGGTCCGTGCTCGCCAGGATCGTCGTAACGACACTACCGGTGAAAAGGTCCTGCCGATTTCCATCCACGGTGACGCGGCATTCGCCGGTCAAGGCGTGGTCCTGGAAACGTTCCAGATGTCGCAGACCCGCGGCTTCAAGACCGGCGGTACCGTTCACATCGTCATCAACAACCAGGTTGGCTTCACCATCAGCAACCCGTTGGATGCGCGTTCCACCGAGTACGCCACCGACGTTGCCAAGATGATCCAGGCGCCGATCCTCCATGTGAATGGCGATGATCCGGAAGCCGTGCTGTTCGTGACCCAACTGGCTGTCGACTACCGCATGCAGTTCAAGCGTGACGTGGTGATCGACCTGGTTTGCTACCGCCGTCGCGGTCACAACGAAGCCGACGAGCCAAGCGGCACCCAGCCGTTGATGTACCAGCAGATCACCAAGCAGCGCACCACCCGTGAGCTGTATGCCGAAAGCCTGACCAAGGCCGGTATCGTTGACGATGAACGGGTTCAGGCGAAGATCGATGAATACCGCAACGCGCTGGACAATGGTCTGCATGTCGTAAAAAGCCTGGTCAAGGAGCCGAACAAAGAGCTGTTCGTTGACTGGCGTCCGTACCTGGGTCACACCTGGACGGCGCGTCACGACACCTCGTTCGATCTGAAGACCCTGCAGGAACTGTCCGCCAAGCTGCTGGAAATCCCGGATGGCTTCGTGGTGCAGCGCCAGGTTGCGAAGATCTACGAAGACCGTCAGAAGATGCAAGCCGGCGGCCTGCCGATCAACTGGGGTTATGCCGAAACCATGGCGTACGCGACCCTGGCGTTCGAAGGTCACCCGATCCGCATGACCGGCCAGGACATCGGCCGTGGTACGTTCTCGCACCGTCACGCGGTACTGCACAACCAGAAAGACGCGGGCACCTACATCCCGCTGCAGAACCTGTACGAAGGCCAGCCGCGTTTCGACCTGTACGATTCGTTCCTGTCCGAAGAAGCCGTACTGGCGTTCGAATACGGTTACTCGACCACCACGCCGCAGGCGCTGGTGATCTGGGAAGCCCAGTTCGGCGACTTCGCCAACGGTGCCCAGGTGGTTATCGACCAGTTCATCACCAGCGGCGAGCACAAGTGGGGCCGTCTGTGCGGTCTGACCATGCTGCTGCCACACGGTTATGAAGGTCAGGGGCCGGAGCACTCCTCGGCCCGTCTGGAGCGTTACCTGCAGCTGTGCGCCGAGCACAACATCCAGGTGTGCGTGCCGACCACCCCGGCGCAGATCTACCACTTGCTGCGTCGCCAGGTGATCCGCCCGCTGCGCAAGCCGCTGGTAGTGCTGACCCCGAAATCGCTGCTGCGTCACAAATTGGCCATCTCGACCCTGGAAGATCTGGCGGATGGTTCGTTCCAGACCGTGATTCCAGAGATCGATACGCTGGACGCGGCCAAGGTCACTCGCCTGATCCTGTGCAGCGGCAAGGTCTACTACGACCTGCTGGAAAAACGCCGTGCCGAAGGCCGCGAAGACATCGCCATCGTGCGTATCGAGCAGCTTTACCCGTTCCCGGAAGATGACCTCATGGAGATCATCGCGCCTTACACCAACCTCACCAATGTGGTGTGGTGTCAGGAAGAACCGATGAACCAGGGCGCTTGGTACAGCAGCCAGCATCACCTGCGCCGCAGCATCGGTAACCACAACAAGGCCCTGGGCCTGGAATACGCCGGCCGTGATGCTTCCGCTGCACCTGCGTGTGGTTATGCGTCGATGCACGCCGAGCAGCAGGAAAAACTGCTGCAAGATGCTTTCACTGTTTAACGCCTTCGCGCTGACTGAAACCGAATTTTAAGGACCCACAGATAATGGCTATCGAAATCAAAGCCCCGTCATTCCCGGAATCGGTTGCCGATGGCACCGTTGCCACCTGGCACAAGAAACCAGGTGAGGCCGTCAAGCGTGACGACCTGATCGTCGACATCGAGACCGACAAAGTCGTGCTGGAAGTGTTGGCCGAAGCTGACGGCGTGCTGGGCGCAATCGTTGCCGAAGAGGGCGCTACCGTTCTGTCGAACCAGGTACTCGGCTCGATCGAAGAGGGCAGCGCTGCCGCTGCTCCTGCTGCCGCTGCTGCACCGGCCGCTGCCTCGGCACCTGCTGCCGCTCCGGCTGCGGGTGGCGAAGATCCAATCGCTGCACCGGCTGCTCGCCAGTTGGCCGAAGAAAACGGCATCAACCTGGCTTCCATCAACGGCACCGGCAAAGACGGCCGTGTGACCAAGGAAGATGTGGTCGCTGCTGTTGAAGCCAAGAAAAACGCTCCGGCTGCCGCGCCTGCCAAGGCTGCTGCCCCGGCTGCCGCTGCGCCTGTGTTCGTTGCCGGCGACCGCACCGAGAAGCGTGTACCGATGACCCGCGTGCGTGCCACCGTGGCCAAGCGCCTGGTTGAAGCACAGTCGAACATGGCGATGCTGACCACTTTCAACGAAGTCGACATGACCGAAGTCATGGCCCTGCGTTCGAAGTACAAGGATCTGTTCGAGAAGTCCCACAACGGCGTGCGCCTGGGCTTCATGTCGTTCTTCGTGAAAGCGGCCACCGAAGCGCTGAAACGCTTCCCGGCAGTCAACGCTTCCATCGACGGCGGGGACATCGTTTACCACGGTTATGCAGACGTCGGCGTTGCCGTGTCCAGCGACCGTGGCCTGGTGGTTCCGGTCCTGCGTAACGCCGAACTGATGAGCCTGGCCGAAATCGAAGGCGGCATCGCCGGCTTCGGCAAGAAAGCCCGTGACGGCAAGCTGACCATCGACGAGATGACCGGTGGTACCTTCACCATCACCAACGGTGGTACCTTCGGTTCGATGATGTCGACGCCGATCGTTAACCCGCCACAAGCCGCGATCCTGGGCATGCACAACATCATCCAGCGTCCGATGGCCATCAACGGCCAAGTCGTGATCCGTCCAATGATGTACCTGGCGCTGTCTTACGATCACCGCCTGATCGATGGTAAAGAAGCCGTGACTTTCCTGGTGACCATCAAGAACCTGCTGGAAGACCCGGCTCGTCTGCTGCTGGATATCTGATAGAAGCAGCTGCAGGTCTCAAGTGACAGATTGCCGGATAAGGCAGTTGGGCTTGGGGCTTGCGGCTTGAAAGCTTGCTGCTAAATAGAGGAACTATTTTCATGTCGCAGAAATTTGACGTTGTAGTGATTGGTGCGGGTCCTGGCGGCTACGTTGCCGCCATCAAGGCCGCACAACTGGGCCTCTCGACTGCTTGCATTGAAAAATACACCGACAAGGAAGGCAAACTGGCACTGGGCGGTACTTGCCTGAACGTCGGTTGCATTCCTTCCAAGGCGCTGCTGGACAGCTCCTGGAAATTCCACGAAGCCCAGGACGGCTTCGCGATCCACGGCATCAACCATGCCGGCGTGACCATGGACGTGCCAGCAATGGTCGGCCGTAAAGCCAACATCGTTAAAGGCCTGACTTCCGGCGTTGCGACCTTGTTCAAGGCCAACGGCGTGACTTCCCTGCAAGGCCACGGCAAACTGCTGGCCGGCAAGAAAGTTGAAATCACCAAGCCGGACGGCTCGGTAGAAATCATCGAAGCCGAGAACGTGATCCTGGCCCCAGGTTCGCGTCCAATCGACATTCCACCGGCTCCGGTTGACCAGAACGTGATCGTTGATTCGACCGGCGCCCTGGAATTCCAGGCCGTGCCTAAGCGCCTGGGCGTGATCGGCGCTGGCGTCATCGGCCTGGAACTGGGTTCGGTCTGGTCCCGCCTGGGTTCCGAAGTGACCGTGCTGGAAGCCCTGGACACGTTCCTGCTGGCTGCCGACACCGCAGTGTCCAAGGAAGCGCTGAAAACCCTGACCAAACAAGGTCTGGACATCAAGCTGGGCGCTCGCGTGACCGGCTCTAAGGTTAATGGCGAAGAAGTCGTTGTGACCTACACCGACAAGGATGGCGAACAGACCATCACTTTCGACAAGCTGATCGTGGCCGTTGGTCGCCGTCCAGTGACCACCGACCTGCTGGCTTCCGACAGCGGCGTGAACATCGACGAGCGTGGCTTCATCCACGTTGACGATCACTGCGCTACCACCGTTCCGGGCGTCTACGCCATTGGCGACGTGGTTCGCGGCATGATGCTCGCGCACAAGGCTTCCGAAGAAGGCATCATGGTTGTCGAGCGCATCAAGGGTCACAAGACCCAGATGAACTACGACCTGATCCCATCGGTTATCTACACCCACCCGGAAATTGCATGGGTCGGCAAGAACGAACAGCAGTTGAAAGCTGAAGGCGTTGAAGTTAACGTCGGCACCTTCCCGTTCGCCGCTTCTGGCCGTGCCATGGCAGCCAACGACACCGGTGGTTTTGTCAAAGTCATCGCTGATGCCAAGACTGACCGCGTATTGGGCGTCCACGTGATTGGCCCAGGCGCAGCAGAACTGGTTCAGCAGGGCGCGATCGGTATGGAATTCGGCACCAGTGCCGAGGACATCGGCATGATGGTCTTCTCCCATCCGACCCTGTCCGAAGCGCTGCACGAAGCCGCGTTGGCAGTGAATGGCCATGCCATCCACATCGCCAACAAGAAGAAGCGCTAAGCGAGATAATAAGAAACCACGGCGGAGTTGCCCGTCGTGAGCCTTGCGCGCAAGACTCACCGCGGAATATCCGCTGGACGCAGTCTTGCGCAGCTTTACGGGCCTTGAGCCCCGCAAGTTGCGCAAGCAGCAGTCACAGGTGGCGCGGCACTCATAATGAGCGCAGCGCCGAATGCGCAGTACCTAACGAAGACGGTAAAAAGCATGAATCTTCACGAGTATCAGGGTAAGCAGCTGTTCGCTGAATACGGCCTGCCAGTTTCCAAGGGCTACGCAGTAGACACCCCGGAAGCAGCAGCAGAAGCTTGCGACAAAATCGGCGGCACCGAGTGGGTTGTCAAAGCCCAGGTCCACGCTGGTGGTCGCGGTAAAGCGGGCGGCGTTAAGCTGGTTCGCAGCAAAGAAGACGCCAAGGCCTTCGCACAGCAGTGGCTGGGCAAGCGTCTGGTGACTTACCAGACTGATGCCAATGGCCAGCCAGTCACCAAGATCCTGGTTGAATCGTGCACTGATATCGCTAAAGAGCTGTACCTGGGCGCTGTCGTTGACCGTTCGAGCCGTCGCATCGTGTTCATGGCTTCCACCGAAGGTGGCGTGGACATCGAGAAGATCGCTCACGAAACCCCAGAAAAAATTCTGAAAGCCACTATCGACCCACTGGTTGGCGCCCAGCCATTCCAGGGTCGCGAGCTGGCTTTCCAGCTGGGCCTGGAAGGCAAGCAAGTTGCCCAGTTCGCCAAGATCTTCGTAGGTCTGGCCAAACTGTTCCAGGATCACGATCTGGCCCTGCTGGAAGTGAACCCGCTGGTGATCAAGGCTGACGGCGATCTGCACTGCCTCGACGCCAAGATCAACATCGACGCCAACGCCATGTACCGTCAGCCTAAGCTGAAGACTTTCCACGATCCGTCGCAAGACGATCCGCGCGAAGCGCACGCTGCCAAGTTCGAACTGAACTACGTAGCCCTGGAAGGTAACATCGGTTGCATGGTCAACGGTGCCGGCCTGGCCATGGGTACCATGGACATCGTCAACCTGCATGGCGGCAAACCAGCCAACTTCCTCGACGTGGGCGGTGGTGCTACCAAGGAACGCGTAACCGAAGCCTTCAAGATCATCCTGTCCGACTCCAACGTCGCTGCAGTACTGGTCAACATCTTCGGCGGCATCGTTCGTTGCGACATGATTGCCGAAGGCATCATCGGCGCAGTGAAAGAAGTCGGCGTTAAAATCCCGGTTGTTGTTCGCCTTGAAGGCAACAACGCTGAACTGGGCGCTAAAGTACTGGCAGAAAGCGGTTTGAACATCATCGCGGCTACCAGCCTGACCGACGCTGCTCAACAAGTTGTCAAAGCTGCGGAGGGCAAATAATGAGCGTCCTGATCAATAAAGACACCAAAGTTATCTGCCAGGGTATTACCGGTTCGCAAGGTAGTTTCCACACCCAGCAAGCCATCGAATACGGCACCAAGATGGTTGGCGGCGTAACCCCGGGCAAAGGCGGCACCGAGCACCTGGGCCTGCCAGTGTTCAACACCGTGAAAGACGCTGTAGCTGCCACTGGCGCCACCGCCAGCGTGATCTACGTTCCAGCTCCTTTCTGCAAGGACTCGATCCTGGAAGCGGCATTCGGCGGCATCAAGCTGATCGTGTGCATCACCGAAGGCATTCCTACCCTGGACATGCTGGACGCTAAAGTTAAGTGCGACGAGCTGGGCGTAGTCCTGATCGGCCCTAACTGCCCAGGCGTGATCACTCCAGGCGAATGCAAGATCGGCATCATGCCAGGTCACATTCACTTGCCAGGTAAAGTCGGTATCGTTTCCCGTTCCGGCACCCTGACCTACGAAGCTGTGAAGCAAACTACTGACGCCGGTTTCGGTCAGTCGACTTGCGTCGGCATCGGCGGTGACCCGATCCCGGGCTCCAACTTCATCGATATCCTGAAGCTGTTCCAGGAAGACCCGAAGACCGAAGCGATCGTGATGATCGGTGAGATCGGCGGTTCGGCTGAAGAAGAAGCGGCTGCCTACATCAAGGCACACGTGACCAAGCCGGTTGTTTCCTACATCGCTGGTGTGACTGCCCCTGCGGGCAAGCGCATGGGCCATGCTGGCGCAATCATCTCTGGCGGCAAAGGCACTGCAGACGAGAAATTCGCTGCACTGCAAGACGCAGGCGTTAAAACCGTGCGTTCGCTGGCAGACATCGGCAAGGCCTTGGCCGAGCTGACCGGTTGGGCTGTCAAGTAAGCCTCGCGCTTAGCTGACGCTTTACCAGCAAAGGCCACCTTCGGGTGGCCTTTGTGCATTCTGCAGATTGTTGACGATTCAAATGTGGGAGGGGGCTTGCCCCCGATTGCAGTGCATCAGCCAGCTGATGTGGGACTGACGCACCGCTATCGGGAGCAAGCCCCCTCCCACAATTTTGTTTGTATTGCCAAATTAAGTATGAAAACGCGACATCGAGATGTCGCTTATCGGACAGTACGCCCCGCAACAGTGCGTTTGTCAGGCTAATTCTGTACCCTAGCCGCCTCTTTATGCGTCCGCCTCCCAAAAGGAAGCTGCGCGCTAGACCGGTCGGTGCCCATAAGGGCCGGCAGCATTTCCCTCATCCATAGGGAATCCCTCTCTAAATTCCGATTCAGTAGTGTGGTATTTCCTCAAATGAAAGTGTTGAAAAGCCAGGACATCCTGGCGTTGGGCTTCATGACCTTCGCCCTGTTCGTGGGCGCCGGCAACATCATCTTCCCGCCTATCGTTGGTTTGCAGTCCGGGCCTCATGTCTGGATGGCGGCGCTGGGCTTCCTGATCACCGCCGTTGGCCTGCCGGTGGTCACCGTGATCGCCCTGGCCAAGGTCGGTGGCGGCATGGACGCGCTGAGCAGCCCGATCGGCAAGATCGCCGGTGGCCTGCTCGCGGCGGCGGCGTATCTGGCGGTAGGGCCGCTGTTCGCCACCCCGCGTACCGCGACCGTGTCGTTTGAAGTGGGCCTGGCGCCGCTGACCGGCGAAAGCCCGCTGGCGCTGTTCCTCTACAGCTCGGTGTATTTCCTGGTGGTGTTCTTTGTCTCCCTGTACCCAGGCCGACTGCTGGACACCGTGGGTCGCTTCCTGGCGCCGCTGAAGATCATCGCCCTGGCCATCCTCGGCATTGCCGCGTTTGCCCTGCCGGCAGGTGAGGTGGGTGTCGCCACCCCGGAATACGTCGCCGCACCGTTTTCCCAGGGCTTTATCAATGGCTACCTGACCATGGATACCCTGGGGGCGCTGGTGTTTGGCATTGTGATCGTCAATGCGATCCGTTCCCGTGGTGTCGAATCGCCCAAGCTGATCACCCGCTACGCGATCATTGCCGGGTTGATTGCCGGCGTCGGTTTGGCGCTGGTGTATGTCAGCCTGTTCCGCCTCGGGTCGGGCAGCCATGAAGTCGCTGCCGGCGCTGCCAATGGCGCCGCAGTGCTGCACGCTTATGTTCAGCACACCTTCGGTTCCCTGGGCAGTGGGTTCCTGGCTGTATTGATCTCCCTGGCATGCCTGGTCACTGCCGTCGGCCTGACCTGCGCATGTGCCGAGTACTTCAGCAAAATCCTGCCGCTGTCCTACAAGACCCTGGTAGTGATCCTGGCGCTGTTCTCGCTGTTCGTGTCGAACCTGGGCCTGACCAAGCTGATTGCGTTCTCGATCCCGGTACTCACCGCGATCTACCCGCCGTGCATCGTGCTGGTGGCCTTGAGCTTCTGCAAAGACTTCTGGCAGGAACAGGGCCGTATCGTCGGGCCGGTGATGCTGGTGTCGTTCATCTTTGGTTGCATCGACGCGCTCAAGGGCGCAGGCCTGGCAGGCTGGATGCCTTCGCAGCTGGCGAACCTGCCGCTGAGCGAGCAAGGCCTGGCGTGGCTGGTGCCGTCGGTGATGACGCTGGTTGTGGCGGTCGTCATTGATCGCATGCTGGGTAAGCGCAGCGAAGCCATCGCATAACAAGCGGGTTTCATGCAGTACGGAAATGCCTCGTATCAATCGATACGGGGCATTTTTTTTGAGCGCAAGGCAGTGTCTTTTTCTTTGCGCTAACGTCGAACAGACGCAAAAAGTTTCTCAATCTTCTTTCTGCAAGGACCCGCATGTCGTTCGTCGAAGCCAATCAGATCCACCTGCTTGCCGCCCTCTGGTTCATCCTGTGCTGGGGCGGCTACACCCGTTATGCCACCTGGAAAGCCCGAGACACCGCGTGCCTGGCCAGCGTGCTGCATTTGTATCGCGAGGACTGGATGCGCCGCATGCTGCTGCGTGACAACCGCATCGCCGACGCCAGCGTGATCGGCAACCTGGAGCGTAATGCCTCATTCTTCGCCTCCAGCACCTTGATCATCCTCGCCGGCATTCTCACGGTGCTGGGGGCTTCCGAGCGGGCGGTGTCATTGCTGGCGGACATACCCATGGTGCAGCAGGCCTCCCAGGGCATGTCGGAGATCAAGCTGCTCTGCCTGGCGCTGGTCTTCGTGTATGCCTTCTTCACCTTCAGTTGGTGCATGCGCCAGTACAACTTTGCCGCGGTGCTGGTCGGGTCGGCACCGATGATCGGTGAACGGCATGTGTCGGAGCAGGAGCGCAAGGCGTTTGCCCTGCGTGCGGCGCGGGTGATCTCCATGGCCGCCAACCAGTTCAACTTTGGCCTGCGTTCTTATTACTTCGGCATGACCATGCTGGCGTGGTTCGTCAGCCCCTGGTTGTTCATGTTGATGAGTGCCGGGGTGGTGTTTGTGTTGTATCGCCGGGAGTTTCATTCCGACGTACTGCAAGTGATGGTGTATACGCAGACGGATACACCGATGCCTGAGCCCGCCAAAGAGGAGATTTAATGCGTGACGCGCTGAGTTAAAAACAACAGGCAAAGTAAAGCCCGCTATATAAGCGGGCTTTCTTTTTGCAGCGAAGCTATTTCATGCCGCGGTATCAGGAACCGGTGGCAGGAGTAGCTGGTGCTGCTTCTTTTGCGGCGGCTTCGTTCGATTCAGCCTGAGCTTTGGCAGCATCGGCGTTTTCTTTCGCAGCGTCGTTCACTTTATCCTGAGCTTTCGCCATGTCTTTTTGAGCTTGCTCAGAATGCGCTGCGGCATCTTGGGCTTTGTCTTCGGATTTCTTGTCGCAAGCAGCGAGACCGAGGGCAGCGGCCAACATCATGGAAATAGCTAAAGTCTTACGCATGGGGTGTTTCTCCTTAGTGAAGATATCTACTGGCCTTTCGAGCATGGCCGTTCAGCATTAGTTCCTTTTATTCCACAGATATATAAACAACGACCTCAAAGGAACTTTCGCCCGCACCGTCTATTTCGCCCATCAACACTAATAAGAGTCTGCAACGAATGACCGAAAATCCCTTGTTAGAGCGCGCGACGCGCTTTGTCTCGGCCTTGCGCCATTGTCAGGTGCTGGGTATCAGCGTTCATCATGCCAGCGAGGAGGGCATCACGTTGGCCATGCCTTACGCCCCGCAGTTGGTGGGTGATCCCCAGACCGGCGTGATCCACGGTGGCGCGTTGACATCCTTGATGGATACCGCCTGCGGCATGGCCACCCTGTGTGTCCTGCCGGAGTTCGAGGTGTGCCCGACCCTGGACCTGCGTGTCGACTATATGCATCCCGCCGAGCCGCATAAGCCGGTATATGGTTTCGCCCAATGCTACCGGGTGACCACCGACGTGATCTTCACCCGTGGTTTTGCCTACCAGGACGATCCGCAACAACCCATCGCCCATGTGGTGGGCACTTTCATGCGCATGGGCAAGCGTCTCAAGGGCACCCACGGGTTGGGGCGCGCGATCAAGGGAGAGCAGGCATGACCCATCGATTCAAGACCCGCCTGGAACAGGCTCATCAGCGCGGCAACTACGAGGCGCTGCTGGACCTGATCCCCTACGCCAAACTGATCGGTATCGAATGCACCCGGCTGGGGGATGAATTGCTGTTTCGCCTGCCGGCCCACAAGGACAATATTGGTAACCCCATATTGCCGGCGCTTCACGGCGGGGTGATTGCCGGCTTCATGGAACTGGCAGCGGCGTTGCACCTGCTGGTGTTTACCGGAGCGCCGGGCCTCCCGAAAATCATCGATTTCTCCCTCGATTACCTGCGCGCCGGCCAGTTTCGCGACACTTACGCCAAATGCCAGGTGTGGCGCCAGGGCCGACGGGTGGCGAATGTGGCGATCACCGCCTGGCAAACCACCGCCGCCGAGCCCATCGCCACCGCCCGTGCGCATTTCAAGATCGAGGACGTGGTCCGCCCTTGAAATCCTGCTCTTAGCCCCCAACTTTGATGACAACCCGCCGCCAACCCTTCAGGGCGCGGCCACTGCCATCCAATTGGAGTTTGATGACCATGAGTGTGGAAACTCAAAAGGAAACCCTGGGCTTCCAGACCGAGGTGAAGCAACTGCTGCACCTCATGATCCATTCGCTGTATTCCAACAAGGAAATCTTCCTTCGCGAATTGATCTCGAACGCCTCTGACGCTGTCGACAAATTACGTTTCGAAGCCCTGTCCAAGCCTGAACTGCTGGAAGGCGGCGCGGAACTGAAAATCCGTGTGAGCTTCGACAAAGACGCCAATACCGTCACCCTCGAAGACAACGGTATCGGCATGAGCCGTGAAGATGCGATCACCCACCTGGGGACCATCGCCAAATCCGGTACCGCCGACTTCATGAAAAACCTGTCCGGCGACCAGAAGAAAGATTCGCACCTGATCGGCCAGTTCGGTGTGGGCTTCTACTCGGCCTTCATCGTGGCCGACAAGGTTGAAGTGTTCAGCCGTCGTGCCGGCCTTGACGCCAGCGAAGGCGTGCACTGGGCTTCCAAGGGCGAGGGCGAATTTGAAATCGCCACCATCGACAAGGCTGACCGTGGTACCCGCATCGTCCTGCACCTCAAATCCGGTGAAGACGAGTTCGCCGACGGCTGGCGCCTGCGCAATATCATCAAGAAGTACTCCGACCATATTGCCTTGCCGATCGAGCTGCCGAAAGAACAAGCGGCTGCCGAAGGTGAAGAGAAGCCTGCCCAGGAATGGGAAACCGTCAACCGCGCCAGTGCCCTGTGGACCCGTCCGCGTACCGAGATCAAGGACGAGGAATACCAGGAGTTCTACAAGCATATCGGCCACGACTACGAAAACCCGCTGAGCTGGAGCCATAACAAGGTCGAAGGCAAGCTGGAATACAGCTCGCTGCTCTACGTGCCGGCCCGTGCGCCGTTCGACCTGTACCAGCGTGAAGCGCCAAAAGGCCTGAAGCTCTACGTGCAGCGCGTGTTCGTGATGGACCAGGCGGAGTCGTTCCTGCCGCTGTACCTGCGCTTTATCAAGGGTGTGGTCGACTCCAATGACCTGTCGCTGAACGTGTCGCGGGAAATCCTGCAAAAAGACCCGATCATCGATTCCATGAAGTCGGCGCTGACCAAGCGCGTACTCGACATGCTGGAAAAACTGGCGAAGAACGAGCCAGAGCAATACAAGGGTTTCTGGAAAAACTTCGGCCAGGTCATGAAAGAAGGCCCGGCGGAAGATTTTGCCAACAAGGAAAAAATCGCCGGTCTGCTGCGCTTTGCTTCCACCCAGGGTGAAGAGGGCGAGCAGGTGGTGTCCCTGGCCGAGTACCTGGCACGTGCCAAGGAAGGCCAGGACAAGATTTACTACCTCACCGGCGAAACCTACGCACAGGTCAAGAACAGCCCGCACCTGGAAGTCTTCCGTAAGAAAGGCATCGAAGTGCTGCTGCTGACCGACCGTATCGATGAGTGGCTGATGAGCTACCTCAACGAGTTCGACGGCAAATCCTTTGTCGACGTGGCCCGTGGCGACCTGGACCTGGGTAACCTGGACTCCGAGGAAGAGAAGAAAGAAGCCGAGGAGGTCGCCAAGGCCAAAGAAGGCCTGGTTGAGCGGATCAAGGCGTCCCTGGGCGATGCCGTCAGCGAAGTGCGGGTTTCCCACCGTCTGACCGATTCCCCGGCGATCCTGGCCATCGGCGAGCAGGACCTGGGGATGCAGATGCGCCAGATCCTCGAAGCCAGCGGCCAGAAGGTCCCGGACTCCAAGCCGATCTTCGAATTCAACCCGGCTCACCCGTTGATCGAGAAACTCGACGGCGAGCAGAGCGAAGAGCGCTTTGGCGACCTGTCCCACATCCTTTTCGACCAGGCGGCCCTGGCCGCTGGCGACAGCTTCAAGGACCCGGCCGCCTACGTGCGCCGACTGAACAAGCTGTTGGTTGAACTGTCGGTTTGATACCGTTGTAGAAAAACCCGCTTCGGCGGGTTTTTTCGTTTGTAGGAGCGAGCTTGCTCGCGAAAAAACTGCGGGCGGCGCTGGGTGTCAGGTTGCCCGCGTGATCGTTGAGGTTCTTCGCGAGCAAGCTCGCACCTACAGCCTATTTCCGTTCTAGTGATCTTCAACTGGAGAAAATGATGAGCCAAGTCACTGTGCGTTCCGTGGTCTATCAGATTGATGGCCAGTCTTATGAAAGCCGCCTGGCGTTCGATGCCAGCCAAAAGAACCCGCTGCCCGGCCTGCTGATGGCGCCGAACTGGATGGGGGTGAGTGCGGGTGCCGAGGAGATCGCCAAGAGCGTTGCCGCCAAGGGCTACGTGGTGCTGATCGCCGACCTCTACGGGCAAACCGTGCGCCCGTCGAATGGCGATGAAGCCGGCGCCGCAATGATGCCGTTGAAGAATGATCGCCCGTTGCTGAACAAACGCATGCAGGCTGCCCTTGAGCAGCTGCAGGGCCAGACCGAAGCGGCAGTGGACACCTCGAAGCTGGCCACCTTTGGTTTCTGCTTCGGCGGTTGCTGCTCCCTGGAGCTGGCACGTACCGGTGCGCCATTGAAGGCTGCCGTATCGTTCCACGGCACCCTCGACACGCCGAACCCGGCAGACGCGAAAAACATCAAGGGTCCAGTGCTGGTACTGCACGGTGCTTCCGACCCGTTGGTGCCGAAAGAGCAACTGCCGGCGTTCGAAGATGAAATGAACGCGGCCGGCGTGGATTGGCAATTGCTGAGTTACGGCGGTGCGGTGCATTCCTTCACTGACCCGGATGCCAATGTGCCGGGCAAGATGATGTATGACGCCAAGACCGCTGCACGGGCGTTCCGGTCGATGCATAACTTGCTGGATGAAGTGTTCAAGGGCTGAATCTTCAGCGCCTGTTCCGGCGTCATCGGGGGCTTGCCCCCGATAGCTATCTCACCGGCAACTCAATTCTTTCAGTTTCACCCGGCACCGTCGGCCAATCCCCAGCGGCCCAGCGTTGCCTGGCCTGCTCGATCTTCAACGGATCGCTCGCGACAAAATTCCAATTGATCCGCCGTGGCCCATCCAGCGGTGCTCCGCCAAACACCACCAACTGGCAATCGCTCTCGGCGAACAGGGTCATTGCCTGCCCGGCCGGCAATACCACCAGGCTGTGCACCTCAAGCCGCTCACCCTCCAACTGGGCTTCACCCTCCAGCACATACACCGCGCGTTCCTCGTGCTCGTCAGGAATCAGCAGGGTCGTGGCCGTTTGCATGTGTACATCTGCATACAACGTAGGCGACAGCACCGGCACCGGTGATTTGAGGCAGAAGCCACTGCCGGCGATCAGGCGAATCCGCACGCCTAGGTTGTCACTCACCGGCAGGCTCGCTGCAGGGTGATGGCTGTAGTGTCCCGGCCCCGCTTCGTGGTCCTTGGGCGACGCCAGCCACACTTGCAGGCCATGCATGCTGAAACCGTGGGCCTTGAGTGCCTCGGGTGTGCGCTCGACATGGGCGATTGCACCGCCTGCAGTCATCCAGCTGACATCACCGGCCTCTACCACTTGATCCGACCCCAGGCTGTCCTTGTGCTGCAGTGCGCCTTCGAACAGATAGGTGAGGGTGGACAGGCCGATATGCGGGTGCTGGCGGATGTTCATGCCGCTGCCCGGTGCATAGCGGGTAGGCAGCATATGGTCGAAAAACACAAAGGGCCCGACGCTGCGACATTCCCGCGAGGGCAGCGGGCGCAGGATCGGCTGGCCTTCGACATCTTCGGGGCGTGGGCGGATCACGGTGAGGGTGGTCATGGTGCGTCCCAGTCTGAGCGGGTTGTAGGGTAATGAGCATAACCCGCTCGACGGGAGGTTGCCGCTATTGGCTGAACGCGCCTTCAGAGAGGCGGGTTTCGATGGTGACCTCGGCGGTGGTCATCAGCTTGTGTACCGGGCAGCGATCGGCCACACGGTGCAGCTCGTCGCGCTGTTCGTCGGTGAGTACGCCCTTGAGCGTCAGCTTGACGTTGAGCCTGTATTTGCCCTTTTGCTCTTCGCTGGCGTCGTGGGTGACTTCCACGGTCACGCCGGTCAGGGGGATGTCTTTTTTCTGGGCATAGAGCTTGACGGTCAGCGCCTTGCACGATGCCAGCGCGGCGTCGAAGTAATCGTGGGGGGAGGGCGCCGAGTCGTCACCACCCAGGCTCTTGGGCAGGTCGGTAAACAGCTCGTGGTTATTGATATTGACGCTGTGGCGGAAGTTGTCGGCGTTCAGCGTATTGACGGTAACAGGCATGGCAAACCTCACGGGTTGGCAGAAGGAAGGTCATGCAGTTATAGAGCATGCTGGCACGGGGGTGTTCCACATTTTTTTGCCGGCTGAACCCCGGTACGACACGCAAGGTCTACCGGTATTCGCCCTTATCGAGGTTATACCGTGCCCTGGACCCGCTTGAGTCTCGCCCTGTTGCTCGCCGCCAACAGTCTTGCCGCGCAGGCTCGCGACTATGCCTACAGCGATGCCCACCTGCATTACGTGGATTTCTTCCAGGAAACGGCGGGGATGGACACGTTGCTCAAGGCGATGGCAGAAAATCGCATCGAGCATGTCATGATTTCCGGCATTCCCGTCGCAAAGAAATGGCACGAAGACGAGCCCAAGCGCCCGCGCTACTACACCGGTGATGACGCTGATGCCTATTGGTACAGCGCCACGGACGTGATTGTTGCCGCAGCGGTAAATAAACTGACACCTGAACAGCGCCAGCACTTTCATCCATTTCTGTCCGGCTTCAACCCCAATGACAAGAATTCGGATGCCCATATCCAGCGCATGCTCGACCTCAACCCGGGGCTGTGGCAGGGCATCGGTGAAGTGTTTACCCGTCACGACGACCTTACCGCCCTCACATCGGGGGATACCCCGCGCGCCAACAACGAGGCCATGACGCGTATCTATCACCTGGCGGCGGAAAACGACTTGCCGGTGATGCTGCACTCCAACATCACCTCCAAGCGCGAGCGTAACCCGCTGTACCTCGCCGAAGTGGAAGAGCCGCTGCGCAACCACCCGCACACCCGCTTTATCTGGGCTCACGCCGGCACTAGCAAGGAAATTCACCGCCACCAGGTGCAAATGGACTTTTTGCTACCCACCTTGAACCGTATGCTCGAGGCTTACCCCAACCTGTATATCGACCTGTCCTGGAGCATGCTCACGCCGTACTTGCTGGATGATGGGGGCAAGCCTCGGCCGGAGTGGGTAACGCTGGTGGAGCACTTCCCGGAGCGCTTTATGCTGGGTTCGGATGTCGTCGGGCGTTTCAACAAGCTGGGTGAGGAAATGCACCGCTTTGATGTCTTCCTGGATGCATTGCCTGAAGACGTTGCCCGCAAAGTGGCGAGGGACAACTTCCTGGCCATCCTGCCTAAACCTCGCGGCGATGAGGGTGCGCGTTGATATTGCGTTTTCGTCTCACGCAAATGCGGTTGCGGTCTCAAATCCCGTCGCCCATAAAAAAGCCCCGAACCAGTCGGGGCTTTTCATGTGATCAACCTGCGGGGCTCACTTACCCTGCCAGCGTTTCAGCACCAGGGTGGCGTTAGTGCCACCGAAGCCGAAGCTGTTGCTCATCACGGTGTCGACTTTGACGTTTTCAACCGTCTTGGTCAGGATCGGCATATCGGCGACGACCGGGTCGATCTCGTCGATGTTGGCCGAACCGGCCATGAAGTTGCCTTCCATCATCAGCAGGCAGTAGATCGCTTCGTGAACGCCGGCGGCGCCCAGGGAGTGACCCGACAGGCTCTTGGTGGAGCTGATTTTCGGAGCCTTGTCGCCGAATACCGCGCGTACACCTTCCATTTCCTTGGCGTCGCCGACCGGAGTCGAGGTGCCGTGGGTGTTCAGGTAGTCGATCGGGGTATCCACGGTGGACATGGCCATCTGCATGCAACGGATGGCGCCTTCACCGCTTGGCGCAACCATGTCGTAGCCATCGGAAGTGGCGCCGTAGCCGACGATTTCCGCGTAGATCTTGGCGCCACGGGCCAGGGCGTGCTCCAGCTCCTCGACCACCACCATGCCGCCACCGCCGGCGATGACGAAACCGTCACGCTTGGCATCGTAGGCGCGGGAGGCCTTTTCCGGGGTTTCGTTGTACTGGGTGGACAGGGCGCCCATGGCGTCGAACAGGAACGACTGGCTCCAATGTTCTTCTTCGCCGCCGCCGGCGAACACGATGTCCTGCTTGCCCAGTTGGATCTGCTCGACGGCGGTACCGATGCAGTGTGCACTGGTGGCGCATGCGGAGGAGATTGAGTAGTTCACGCCCTTGATCTGGAACGGCGTGGCCAGGCAGGCCGAAACGGTGCTGCCCATGGTCCGCGTGACACGGTACGGGCCAACGCGCTTCACGCCTTTTTCGCGCAGGATGTCCAGCGCTTCCATCTGGTTGAGGGTCGATGCGCCGCCGGAGCCGGCGATCAGGCCGGTGCGTACGTTCGATACCTGGTCTTCGCTCAGGCCGGAGTCGGCGATGGCGTCTTTCATGGCCAGGTAGGCATAGGCGGCAGCGTGGCCCACGAAGCGATAGATCTTGCGATCGATCAGTTCTTCGAGGGGCAGGTCGATGGAGCCGGAAACCTGGCTACGCAGACCCATTTCGGCATATTCCGGGTTGAAGCGGATGCCAGGGCGACTTGCACGCAGGTTAGCGGTGACGGTCTCTTTGTCATTGCCCAGGCAAGAAACGATGCCCAGACCAGTGATAACGACGCGGCGCATGCGGATAACCCTTAAAAGTTGTCAGTGGAAGTAAATACGCCGACCCGAAGGCCTTCGGCAGTATAGATCTCGCGACCGTCGACAGTCACCGAACCGTCGGCGATGGCCAGGTTCAGCTTGCCCTTGAGGACGCGCTTGATTTGAATGTTGTAGGTGACTTTCTTGGCGGTCGGCAGGACCTGGCCGAAGAACTTCACTTCGCCCGAACCCAGGGCGCGGCCACGGCCTGGCAGGCCTTGCCAGCCCAGGTAGAAGCCGACCAGTTGCCACATGGCGTCGAGGCCCAGGCAGCCGGGCATGACAGGGTCACCTTCGAAGTGACAGGCGAAGAACCACAGGTCCGGGGTGATATCCAGCTCGGCGACCAATTCACCTTTGCCGTACTTGCCACCCTCTTCGCTGATATGGGTGATGCGATCCACCATCAGCATGTTCGGGGCGGGCAGTTGCGCGTTACCTGGGCCGAACAGCTCACCGCGACTGCAGCGCAGCAGGTCTTCCCGAGTAAAGGCGTTTTGTTTGGTCATGCGAGCTCCTCAATAATCCCATGCGGCAGGGTAGGGCAAATCTTCCCGAACCGAATGAAGCGTTCATGCCTCATGTCGGCAGCCTACACATAGACTATTGCGTTGTAGTGAAAGTCACAGCGGCAAGGTACTGAATGTACACTTGTTCACTGAAATTTTAAACCGAGCCTGTTTATGGGCCCGTTCGGGTGCCTAAGACTGCCGCACTTTCGTCTTTCACGCCAGTCGGAGTTGGCTAGTGGCGCGCCGCTATTGCACCCAGCGCTGCAGGATTTGCTGCAGATCCGTGCGTTTGAACGGCTTGGCCAGGTAATCGTTCATTCCGGCCGCAAGGCAGGCTTCCCGGTCGCCCTGCAAGGCGTTGGCCGTCAGGGCGATGATCGGCAGGTCGGCGCAGCCGGGCAGTTGGCGAATCTGCCGGGTGGCTTCGTAGCCGTCGATCAGGGGCAGGCGACAATCCATCAGGATCGCGGTGAAGATCAGGCTCTCGGCACTGCGGATCGCCTCGGCGCCATCGGTGGCCAGGCTGACTTCAAAGCCCAGGCTGCGCAGCATGGCTTCGACCACGGTGCGGTTGACCGGATTGTCCTCCACCAGCAACACATGGCGACCCTCGCCGGCGCTGTGCTTGCCCTCGGCATCCAGGGCGATCGACGGCTGGCTGTGTGGGTCGATGGCCAGCGGGATCTCCAGGGTAAACACCGAGCCACGGCCTTCTTCGCTCTGCGCGCGCAGCGTGCCACCCATGCGTTCGGCCAGGGTACGGGCGATGGGCAGCCCGAGACCGGTACCGCCGTAACGTCTTGAAATGGAACTGTCGGCCTGCTGGAACGCATCGAACATCAATTCCAGGCGCTCGGCGGAAATCCCGATGCCGCTGTCACGCACGGTGCAGGTGAACCACACCAACTCATGGTCGAGCACCTGCCAGTGGGGCTCCACGCTGACGGTGCCGTGTTCGGTGAACTTCAAGGCATTGCCGATCAGGTTAACCAGGATCTGGCGGATCCGCGTCGGATCGCCCTGTACCCGCAGTGCGTCCATGCCGGGCGGGATCGGCAGCTTGAGCGCCAGCCCGCGCTGCTGGGCGCTGTGCTGGAAGGCCTGGGCGCAACTGTTGATCAGGTCGGCCAGGTTGAAGGGGATATGTTCCAGCTCCAGGGCCGCGCGTTCGATGCGCGAGAAGTCGAGAATGTCGTTGATCACCTTGAGCAAATGCTCGGTGGATTCGGAGGCCAGCGCCGCGTATTCGGTCTGTTCCTCGGTCATTTCGGTGGTTTCCAGCAGTTGCAGCATGCCCAGTACGCCGTTCATCGGCGTGCGCAGTTCGTGGCTCATCATGGCCAGGAAGTCTGACTTGGCGTTGTTGGCCCGTTCCGCCTCTTCGCGGGTCTGGATCAACTGGGCCATGGCCTGCTGTTGTTCGCGGCTGGCCTGGTTGAGGCCTTCGGCGAGGTTGTTGATATGCCGCGACAGGTCGCCCAGCTCCGAATCATCCACAATCGGCAGCGGCGTCTTGTAGTCGCCCTGCTGGATGGCCTTGACCGCATGGCCCATGGCGCTGATCGGTTGCGACAGGCTCGCCGCCAGGCGCCGGGCGAGCAGGAACGTAAACAGCAGGGCGAACAGCGCGAGGATACCGGCCTTGAACAGGATCTCCTGCTGGCGCTGGCTGAAGGCGTCATTGGACATGCCGACGATCACCCGGCCCAGATAGTCCGCGCGGGGGGCCTTGGGTTCGTTAAGGTTGTCCTGGAAAAAGTCGTTGCCCAACTGGATATGCTGCAGGCGTATCGGCGCCTGGAACACTTTGACCGACAGCGCGCGGTCGTGTTTCTCCGCGGGTTGCTCGACGTACACCAGGATATTTTCGCTGCTGTCCTGAATCTCCAGGAAGCGCACATGGGGCGTGGCCAGCGTGGCGCGCAGCAGGCTGTCGAGCACATCGTTGTTGCCCGAGATCACCCCATATTCGGTGGCGGGTGCCAGTTGGTTGGCGATCAATTGGCCGGTGTGGTCCAGTTCCTGGCGCAGGTCCTGGATACGCACGAAGGTGAAGAAGCTGATCAACAGCAACGTCAGCAACAGCGCCGGGCCCAGGGTTATGAGCTGGGTGCGGGTATTGATGTCCCAACGACGACGCAAGGTCATGGGCGTTTTTCTCCTTCGGCCATTCGGGCGGCGACGCTGGCTTCGTCCACCTGTTCGATGCCCAGTGAGCGTGCGACCTGCGCGTTGCCCACGACTTTGAAGTGGTCGGGGTACAGCGCGCGTGGCCAAGCGGCCGGCGGCTGGTCGAGCAAACGATCGAGTACCGCCAGCCAATCGTCCTGGTCGCTGTAGGTGCTGGCGAGGCTGCCGGCGCGCACAAACCCTGCATTGGGCCCGAACAGCGGCAATTGCTGGGCGTAGCTGCTCAGCAGCAGGTTTTTAGCGGTCTTCGGGTTGTACAGCTGCGGGTCATCGAGGCCGAGCAGCACGTCGCTGTTCCTGAACAGGGTTTGCAGCGGGCGACTGTCGTTAGTGTTGTCCCAGCGCTGCGGCACGATCTCCAACTCCAGGGCCGCCGCATGCTGGCGCAATTCGGGCAGCAGGAATTCACTGTCGGTGCCGTAGAGCACACCGATGCGCCGTGCCTGGGGCAGGACGCTGCTGATCAGGCGCAGCTGCCGCTCCAGCGGCGGGTCGCTCCACAACAGGCTGACCCGCGCGTGCCGTGAGGCCTCCGGGCGCTGATGGGCTTGTAGCCGACTGATGCGCAGTACCAGCGTCGGCGGCCCTTGGGTATCCCGCAGGCGCCAGTCGAGGCCGGGCAGGTCGAGCAGGATCAGGCGCGTGCCGGCGGGCAGGTGGCTGGGTGCCGGCAAGGCCGCAAGGGACGTGAAGGTGACGCGGTCTTCGGGGCGTTGCCGGGCCAGCGCCTGGGTAAAGGCCTGCACCCCGGCGCCGTCTTCGGCGGCGGTCAGCAGGATCTCGGCGCTCCACGCCGGTGCGCACAGCAACAGGCCGGCCAGCAGCCCGGCAAGTCGCCGCAACTTATAGATAAAGAAGGAGGTCATCCGTGACGAGTCGCCCATCTCAGAACTCCAGCTCCGCGCTGAAGTAGAGTACGTGACGATGGTCGTAAGTGTTGTCGGCCCAGGTGGTGGGCTGGTTATCGAGGCGTTGTTGCAACATGCCGGCCAGCTCCACGTTGGCTTTGCCCAGGGCAATGCGCTTGGCCACCCGCAGGTCGACCCGTTCGAAACGATATTGGTTGAGTGCGTCGTCGCCATAGTAGAACAGCGCGCTGGACCAACCTTGGCCCCATTCGCGCAACCAGCCGGCCGAGCCACTGTTACGCGCGGTCTGTGCTTTGTCCAGTGGGTTGCTGGTGGTGGCGTCGACATACGCGTAAGTCAGCCGCAGGCGGTCGGCGTTGCTCACGCGCCAGTCGAACTGGGACTCGGCGCCGGTGAAGCGTGAGCTGTTGGCGTTGCTGGCAATGTACTGGTTATTGCGCAGCGGCGAGCTGATCATGTCGGTGATTTCGTCGTAGAACACCTTCACGTCCATGTTCAGCCCGATGTCGGCAAAGAAGCCGTTGTAGCCCAGTTCCCGCGAGCGCATCAGTTCTTTGTCGAGGTTGCCCGGGCCCCGCGTCTTCACGAAGTACTGTCCGGAACTCTGCCCATAGGTCGGTGAGCTGAGGTTGGTGACGCGGTAGCTCCAGTTGACATTGTTCTCGAACATGTCCGGCGAACGGATGGCTTCCGAGTACACCGCGCGCAAGCCGTGGCGCGGGTTGATCAAATAGTTGACCGCCACCCTTGGCGTCAGCGAATGGCCGCTCAGGTGCGTGTCTTCGAACATGGCGCCGCCTTGCAGCAGCCAATGTTCACTGGCGCGCCATTCCAACTGGCCGAACAGGCGCCAGGTGGTGTCGTCCAGGGTGCCGTTGAAGTAGGTATCGGAGTCGGCGCGGTCGTAGCGGTAATTCATGCCGCTGACCAGGCGCAGGCTGTCGGACAGGCTGAGGGTGTCCTGGATTTCCACATCGTAGCGGCTTTCGCGGGTGCTCTGGTCGATGTCGCCGCATACGCTCTGGTTGGCGCCGTTGCGCCACTGGTCCAGTACCTGGTTGGCCAAGGCTTGTTCGGCGGCGCTGCCCGGTGGCGCGGTGCCCTGGCTGTAGGTGTCCATATGCCGGGCCAGCCGTTCGGCATAGTTGGGGTTGAGCTGCCACAACTGGGTCAGCTCGGGGCTGAACGAGACCTTGGCGTCACAGGCCTTCCAGATTTGCCGGCGGTCCCACTGCTGGGCCGAGCCTTGGATATACAGGCTGTGGTCTGGGTTGAAATCAAAGTTCCAGCGCAGGGAACCGGCGTAGTCCTTGGCCGTGACATCGGAATTGTCGCCGCCCTCGGTAATCCCGGCGAATACGGGGGTGTAGGTGTAAGGGCGCTGGTTGGTGCCTTCCTTGGCATTCAGTTGCCAGTCGATACTCTGTTGCGCGTTCAAGGTCTGGCTCACTGCCAGGCTGAAGCGGTTGAGGCGACGGCCGTCTCGGCGGTCGGCGCCAACGGCATCGCTGTCAAAGCCATCGTCCTGTTGCCCGGACAGCGACAGGCGCAGATCGCCGGTTTCCCAGCCCACGCCCTGGCTGGCATAAAAGTCATTGATACCGCGCTCACCGCGAATCACCTTCACCCGTGAGCCATGGCTGTTGGCCGGTGAGCGCGTGAGGATATTGACCACCGCCATCAAGGCATTCGCCCCGTAGCTGACGGTGTTGGGGCCGCGGAAGACCTCGATGCGCTCGATGTCTTCCATCGCCACCGGAATGTCGCTCCAGTCCACCGTGGCCAGGCCGGCGCGGTACACCGAACGCCCGTCGATCAATACTTGCATGCGGCGCGCATCGCTGGCGCTGGTGCCGTGGTAGTTCACCGCCGCCTGGTTGCCGGTGGTGTAGCCGACCATCATCCCCGGCACCAGGCGCAGCAGCTCGCTGATATCCCTTGCGCCGCTGGCCTTGATCAACTCGCTGTCGATCACGGTCATGCTGCCCGGCACGGCGGCGGCCGATTGCTTGAGGCGCGTGGCGGTCAATACCTGCGGCAGCGGCTGGCTGTCGAGGAACAGGTCGTCAGCCAGCGCAGGTGCACTGCACAACAGCATAAGCAGTAGAGATGAACGGGAAGGAGGGCCCAAATACACGACATGGCCTTGATAGTGACGGATAGCCGTCCATGTTAACCGAGGCGAGGCTATTTGCCAGTCGCCGCCCTTGCAATTCCGTCCCACAGGCGTGGCATTTCCCGACAGGCCCACGATTTGATACGGGGGCTGGCCGCAAGCGGGTCGCCCCGTATAATGCCGCCATCGCCACTGGTATGGATTAACGGATTGCATATGACTGAACAGCGCCCTATTGCGGTCCTGGGAGGCGGAAGTTTTGGTACCGCCGTGGCTAACCTGCTGGCCGAGAACGGTCATGCGGTGCGCCAGTGGATGCGCGATCCCGAGCAGGCCGAGGCCATTCGCGTACACCGCGAAAACCCGCGTTACCTTAAAGGCATCAAGATTCATCCGGCGGTCGAGCCGGTCACCGACCTGTTGGCCACCCTGGCGGACTGCGACCTGTGCTTTGTTGCGCTGCCTTCCAGCGCCTTGCGCGCGGTGCTGGCGCCCCATGCCGAGCGCCTGGCGGGCAAGCTGCTGGTCAGCCTGACCAAGGGCATCGAGGCGCAGACCTTCAAGTTGATGAGCGAAATCCTCGCCGAGATCGCCCCCCAGGCGCGCATTGGCGTGCTGTCCGGGCCGAACCTGGCGCGGGAAGTCGCCGAGCACGCGCTGACCGCCACGGTGATCGCCAGCGAGGATGAGGCGTTGTGCGAGCGCGTCCAGGCGGTGCTGCATGGCCGGACCTTCCGCGTGTACGCCAGTGGCGACCGCTTTGGCGTGGAACTGGGCGGGGCGCTGAAAAACGTCTACGCGATCATCGCCGGCATGGCGGTGGCGCTGGGCATGGGCGAAAACACCAAGAGCATGCTGATTACCCGTGCCCTGGCGGAAATGACCCGCTTCGCGGTGAACCAGGGCGCCAACCCCATGACCTTCCTGGGCCTGGCCGGCGTGGGCGACTTGATCGTCACCTGCTCGTCGCCGAAAAGCCGCAACTACCAGGTGGGTTTCGCCCTGGGCCAGGGCCTGAGCCTGGAAGACGCGGTGACGCGCCTGGGTGAAGTGGCCGAAGGGGTCAACACCCTCAAGGTGCTCAAGGCCAAGGCCCAGGAAGTCGGCGTGTACATGCCGCTGGTCGCCGGGCTGCACGCGATCCTGTTTGAAGGGCGCACCTTGAACCAGGTCATCGAGTTGCTGATGCGGGCCGAGCCCAAAACCGACGTCGACTTTATTTCCACCAGTGGTTTCAACTGAGGAACGCGCCATGAACGATCCAAAAGCAGCCCCCAAGTACGAGTCCATTGTCCTGCGCATCCTGTGGATGCTGGTGTTTGCCCTGGTGTGGCAGGTGGCGCAGTTCCTGCTCGGCGCATTGGTGGTGGTGCAGTTGATCTACCGCCTGGTCTACAGCGCGCCGAACCTGGGCCTGATGAACTTCGGCGACAGCCTCAGCCAGTTCCTTGCCCAGATCGGCCGCTTTGGCAGCTTCCACACCGAGCAGAAGCCCTGGCCGTTCGCCGACTGGCCAACCCCGCGCGCTCCCGAGGGCGAAGCCGCCCACAGCGTGCCGCCGGCGCCGCACCCGGTGCGGGATGAGGAGCCGAAGCTATGAAGGTGTGGGTCTTGCGTCACGGTGAGGCCGAGGCGCATGCCCGCACGGATGCCGAGCGCAACCTCACCGAACATGGCCGCGCCGAGGTGTTGCGCAGTGCGGCGCACCTGATCGGCCAGCCGCTCAGCGCGATCATTGCCAGCCCGTACGTGCGCGCGCAGCAGACTGCACAGCTGGTGCGGGACGCGTTGGGTTTTGCGCCGGACATCCGCACGGTGCCTTGGCTCACGCCGGAGGGCAATCCGCTGGAGGTCCTGAGCAAGCTCGACAGCGATGACAATGTGCTGCTGGTCAGTCATCAGCCCCTGGTCGGTAGCTTGATCAGCTTTTTGCAGCATGGCCATCAGCGCCAGCCGCAGCCGATGTCCACCGCCAGCCTGGCAGAGCTTGAAGGCGACTTCCCGCTGGCGGGGTTGATGAGCCTGGTCAGCGTGAAGAATCCGTAGGCTACCGCCAGGCCACAGAGGATCGGGTCTTATGTCCGTCGCTTTTCGTTGGAGCGAGCGCAGCGAGGCAGTTGTGTGGCAGGATTAGGGTCGTAATAAAACCAATAAGGACAATTCCATGAGCTTGTGGCGCACCCAACCGAATATCGAACAACTCAATGCCGGCCAGAAAAACACCATCGGTGAACTGCTGGACATCCGTTTTGAAAGCTTCGACGACGAATCCCTCACCGCCAGCATGGTGGTCGACCACCGCACTCACCAGCCCTACGGCCTGCTGCATGGCGGTGCGTCGGTGGTTCTGGCCGAGAGCGTCGGCTCCGTGGCGGCCTATTTGTGCATCGACCCGAGCAAGTTCTATTGCGTGGGCCTGGAGGTCAACGCCAATCACCTGCGCGGTGTGCGCAGCGGGCGGGTGACGGCGGTGGCCAAGGCGATCCATATCGGCCGCACCACCCAGGTCTGGGACATTCGCCTGACCACCGATGACGGCAAGTGCAACTGTGTCTCACGGCTGACCATGGCCGTGGTGCCTTTGGGCGAAACCCCTCCGGCGCGATAGGTGTGGCGTGAGTGTCATCATTCCTGGCAGTTACAGTCATTGCTGTGGGGCTTGGGCCTGGTGACAATCAATCTCGGTTTTTGCAGATGGATCCGCTATGTCGCAGCACGTGTTTTTTGCCCACGCCAATGGCTTCCCCTCGGCCACCTACGGCAAGCTGTTTGCCGCCCTGGCCCCGGAGTATGCGGTGGCTCACTTGCCGCAACACGGTCACGACCCCAGGTTTCCAGTGGACGATAACTGGCAGAACCTGGTGGACGAGTTGATCCATCATCTGGAGCAGCAACCGCAGCCCGTCTGGGGCGTGGGCCATTCCCTGGGTGGCGTGCTGCATTTGCACGCGGCCTTGCGCTGCCCGCAGCTGTATCGCGGGGTGGTGATGCTCGATTCGCCGGTATTGACCCGCGCCGACCGTTGGGTGATCCGCGCCGCCAAGCGCTTCGGTTTTATCGACCGCCTCACGCCGGCCGGGCGCACCCTGGGCCGTCGTGAAGAATTCAGCGACCTGGACGCCGCGCGCAGCTACTTCGCCGGCAAGACCCTGTTCCGAGGCTTTGACCCGGAATGCTTCGACGCCTACCTGCAACACGGCCTGTACCAGGCGGGTGATCGCCTGCGCCTGCGTTTCGACCCGGCCACCGAAATCAGCATCTACCGGGGCGTGCCCCACACCAGTCCCGGCCAGGTGCGCCAATTGAAAGTGCCGCTGGCGGTGGTGCGCGGTCGCCAGAGCCGCGTGGTGATGCGTCACCACGCCAGCGGCGTCGACCGTCTGCCCATGGGCGAAATGCTCACCATGCCCGGCGGCCATATGTTTCCCCTCGAACGCCCCCAGGACACCGCCACCTTGATCAAGACCCTGTTCGCCCGCTGGGAAGCCCGGGAGCGCAGCTGCGCATGAGCACACCCGTCGAAGAGGTTCGCCTGAGCCTGCCGCACATTGAGTTGGCGGCCCATCTGTTTGGCCCCGAGGACGGTTTGCCGGTGATCGCCCTGCATGGCTGGCTGGACAATGCCAACAGCTTTGCACGCCTGGCGCCGAAGCTTGCGGGTTTGCGTATCGTGGCGCTGGACATGGCCGGCCATGGGCATTCGGCGCATCGTCCTACAGGTGCCGGTTATGCCTTGTGGGATTACGTCCACGACGTGCTGCACGTTGCCGAGCAACTGGGCTGGAAACGTTTTGCATTACTCGGCCACTCCCTCGGCGCCATCGTGTCCCTGGTGCTGGCCGGTGCCTTGCCGGAACGGGTGACGCACCTGGGTTTGATTGACGGCGTGATCCCGCCCACGGCCAGCGGTGAGAACGCCGCCGAGCGCCTGGGCATGGCCTTGCAGGCGCAATTGAACCTGCAGGATAAGCGCAAGCCGGTCTACACCACCCTCGACCGGGCGGTTGAGGCGCGTATGAAAGGTTTGGTCGCCGTGAGCCGTGAAGCCGCAGAACTGCTGGCCCAGCGCGGTTTGATGCCGGTGCCGGGCGGTTATACCTGGCGCTCGGACAGTCGCCTGACCCTGGCATCGCCGATGCGCCTGACCGATGAGCAGGCGATGGCTTTCGTGCGCCGCGTGGGTTGCCCTACGCAGTTGGTGGTCGCCGCCGATGGCATGTTGGCGAAACATCCCGAATTGCTTTCCCAGCTACCCTTTACGGTAACCACGTTGCCGGGTGGCCATCATTTACACCTGAATGATGAGCCTGGTGCGGTCCTTGTTGCAGACTGTTTCAATCGGTTCTTCTCCGCGCCTTGACTTGGGGCGGTCAACTGCCGAGGCTGGGCGGATTGAAAGGGAGTCAACCATGAACCAACTCAACACTGCTGCGACCTCCGATGGCCAGGGCTCACCGATCCGATGAGCCTGCGTAAAGGATGTATACGTGCCCTCGGACTGTGCTGTTTCAGCCCCTTGGTGTTCGCCGCCGATGTGCCGGGAAGCCAGGACCTGCCTGCCGTGGCCCGTCAGGTCGACGCACAGATCGTCGATTACCGTCCCGCTGAAGAAAAGGAACGCATCTACCCCATGGGGGCGATCCGCAAGATCAGTGGCCAGTTGCGTTATGAGGGCCAGGCCACCGCCCGTGGGCAAGCCACAGCGATTACCTACGAGCTGCCTGCCGAACACACCTCCAGTGCTGCGTTCACGTCGACGCGCGAAGCGTTGCAGGCCAACGGCGCGCAGTTGTTGTTCTGGTGCCAGGCCCGCGATTGCGGTGAAAGCAGCCTGTGGGCCAACGAAGTGTTCGGTAATGCCAAGCTGGTAGGTGCCGACGGCCAGCAGGAATACCTGCTGCTGCGTCTCGCCGCCCCGCAGGAAAACTCCCTGGTGGCCATCTACGGCATCACCCGAGGCAACCGTCGTGCCTACCTGCATGTGGAGCAGTTGGATGCCGGCGCACCGCTGGGCGACCTGCTGCCCACCTCGGCCACCTTGTTGCGCGAGCTCAAAAGCACCGGTGAGCTGGATTTCCCCGCGCTTGGCGGCGACCCCGACGACACCTGGCTGACCCTGATTTCCCGGGGCTTGAACCTCGATACGACCTTGCGCGTCAGCCTGACCGGCCCGAAAGCCGAAGCCTGGCGCCAGGCTTTGGTCGACAAAGGCGTGCGCGCCGCGCGCCTGGAAACCGGCAGCACTGAAACCAAAGGCCTGCACCTGCATCTGATACGCTGACCGCAACAGGGCGAACGGACCCGTGCCGTTCGCCTAAGCTCTCTTCCTACAGCCTTTTCTAGAGATACCCCATGCTCAATAACGATCGCCTGCTGGTGCAAATCCTGCTGCTGGTGCTGTTTGGTGCCAGCTTCTGGGTGATGGCGCCGTTCTGGTCGGCGCTGTTCTGGGGGGCGGTGCTGGCGTTTGCCAGTTGGCCGCTGATGGTGCTGCTGACCCGCGCGCTGGGTGGCCGTGAATCCCTGGCCGCCGGCATCCTGACCCTGGGCTGGATGTTGCTGGTGGCGGTGCCGCTGGTATGGCTGGGGTTCAATCTCGCGGACCATGTGCGCGATGCCGTGGCGTTGATCAAGGATATTCAGGTCGATGGGCTGCCCGAGGCGCCAGCCTGGTTGGGGGCGATTCCCTTTGTGGGGGAACGCCTGGTCGGCATGTGGAACAGCATCGACGAGCAGGGCGCGGCGCTGATGGTCAGCCTCAAGCCGTACCTGGGGCAGGTGGGCAATTGGCTGTTGGCGCGCAGTGCGCAGATCGGCGGCGGCATCCTCGAACTGACCCTGAGCCTGGTGTTCGTGTTCTTTTTTTATCGTGATGGGCCGCGTCTGGCGATGTTCGTGCATCGCTTGCTGGAACGACTGATCGGTGACCGTGCCGGTTACTACATCGAACTGGTGGCCGGTACGGTGCAGCGGGTGGTCAACGGTGTGATCGGCACTGCCGCCGCCCAGGCCCTGCTGGCACTGATCGGCTTCCTGATCGCCGGCGTGCCGGGTGCGTTGGTGCTGGGGATCGTGACGTTCCTGCTCAGCCTGATCCCGATGGGCCCGCCGCTGGTATGGATCCCGGCCACGGCCTGGCTGGCGTGGAAAGGCGACTACACCTATGCGGTGTTCCTTGGCGTGTGGGGGACGTTCATCATCAGCGGCGTGGACAACGTGCTCAAGCCCTACCTGATCAGCCGTGGCGGCAACCTGCCGCTGGTGATCGTGTTGCTCGGGGTCTTCGGCGGCTTGATTGCCTTTGGCTTTATCGGCCTGTTTATCGGCCCGACCCTGCTGGCCGTGGCCTACAGCCTGCTGATGGATTGGAGCGCAACCCAGGCCCAGGTTCGGCGTGAAGACAAGCCCCTTTAAGCCCTGGGCAACCACATCACGGCGGTCAAGCCGCCGCCTGGGGTCTCTTCCAGGCTCAGGCGGCCGCCCAGGCGCTCCGCGGCTTCCTTGGAAATGGTCATGCCCAGGCCAACGCCGCCGGAATTGCGGTTACGCGAGCCTTCCAGCCGATAGAACGGCTCGAACACCGCCTCACGCTTATCGGGCGCAATCCCCGGCCCGTGGTCGATCACACGTATGACCAGCGCTTCGCGGCTGTCCTCCAGCTCCACGCGGGCGGTGCCGGCATAACGCAAGGCGTTGTCGATCAGGTTGTTGAGGCATGAGCGCAGGGCCATCGGTTGCACCTGCAAGGGCAGGCAGCTGCCCGCACATTGCACATCGGAGCCTTGGTCCTGGGCGTTTTCACTCATGGACTCCACCAGCGCCTGCACATCCAGCCAATGCCGGGTTTCACTGGTGCGCTGTTCGTGCAGGTAGCTCAGGGTGGCGTCGAGCATGTCGATCATGTCGTTCAGGTCCTGGCGCATCTGGCCCTGCAGCCGGGTGTCCTCGATCTGCTCCAGGCGCAGCTTGAGGCGTGACAGCGGGGTGCGCAGGTCATGGGAGACGGCGCCGAGCATGCGCGCGCGTTGGCTGACCTGCTCGCGAATACGCCTTTGCATCAGGTTGAAGGTCGAGGCGGCCTGCCGTGCTTCCCTCGGGCCGGATTCATCGAGGGGTGGGCTGTCGAGGTCCAGGCTCAAGCGTTCCGCCGCTTCACTCAGGCGCTGTATCGGCCGGCTCAGCAGTTTGGCACCGTACCAGGCCGCGATAATCAACGAGACGAATTGAAAGGTCAGGGGCACCACCGGGCCGCCAAACCAGGGGCGTGGGTGCTTGTCGCGCATCGGCGCCAGGGTCCCGTCCGGCTGCTCGATAAATCGCTCAGGAGGGGGCGGCGGCGGTTGGCCGTAGTGGTGAAACCAGAAGAACGCCAGCCCATGGGCCAGCACAATCGCCACCAGTAACACGCCGAACAGCCGACCGAACAGCGTGTTGAAGGGCGCGCGCATCAGCCAATATCCCGGGCGTCGAACAGGTAGCCTTCGCCGCGCACGGTCTTGATCAACTGCGGTGCCTTGGGGTCATCCCCGAGTTTTTGCCGCAGGCGTGACACCAGCAAGTCGATACTGCGATCAAAGGCCTCTATCGAGCGGCCACGGGCGGCATCAAGCAGCTGCTCACGGCTCAGCACCCGGCGCGGGCGTTCGATAAACACCCATAACAGGCGGAATTCCGCGTTGGACAGCGGCACCACCAGGCCATCGTCGGCCACCAATTGACGTAACACGCTGTTGAGGCGCCAGTTGTCGAAGCGGATATTCGCGCGCTGTTCGGTGCGGTCATCGCGTACCCGGCGCAGGATGGTCTGGATGCGAGCTACCAGTTCACGGGGTTCGAAGGGCTTGGACATATAGTCGTCGGCCCCCAGTTCCAGGCCGATGATGCGGTCGGTGGGCTCGCAGCGGGCGGTGAGCATCAGGATCGGGATATCCGATTCGGCGCGCAGCCAGCGGCACAGGGTCAGGCCGTCTTCCCCCGGCAGCATCAGGTCGAGTACCACCACATCATAGGTTTCGGCTTGCATGGCCAGGCGCATCGCGGCGCCGTCGGTCACGCCGGTGGCTAGGATATTGAAGCGTGCCAGGTAGTCGATCAGCAATTCGCGGATCGGCACATCGTCGTCGACGATCAGCGCACGGGTGTTCCAGCGCTTGTCATCGGCGACCACCGCGCCTTTTTGCTCGTCGTTCACGGGGACGGAAGGGGTATGCATAGTGCGATCATCTGCCTGGTTGTTACGGTCAGCATAGGCGCCCAGCCCCATGGCTGGTAGTGCTGGTCGGTGGGTCGTGCGGGCGAGGCTAGCGGCAGGGCGTGTTGTGGGCATGTCATGAATGTATCAGCTTTGAAATAATCATCTGGAATGCCTGGCTGATGGCGGTTGGTCAGTATTTACCGATCATCGGATCCCGCAACGGCGCTGCTTGCGCTACAATCCGCGCCGATTTCGACTTGCCTGAGAGCCCATTCCAATGTCCGCCTGCCAGACTCCTATCATCGTCGCCCTGGATTACCCCACCCGTGACGCCGCACTGAAGCTGGCTGACCAGTTGGACCCCAGGCTTTGCCGGGTCAAGGTCGGCAAGGAACTGTTCACCAGCTGCGCCGCGGAAATCGTCGGCACCCTGCGTGACAAAGGCTTCGAGGTGTTCCTCGACCTGAAATTCCACGACATCCCCAACACCACCGCCATGGCGGTCAAGGCTGCGGCCGAGATGGGCGTGTGGATGGTCAACGTACACTGCTCCGGCGGCCTGCGCATGATGACCGCCTGCCGCGAAGTGCTGGAACAGCGCAGCGGCCCCAAGCCGTTGCTGATCGGCGTGACCGTGCTGACCAGCATGGAGCGCGAGGACCTGGCGGGCATTGGCCTGGATATCGAGCCTCAGGAGCAGGTGCTGCGCCTGGCCGCCCTGGCGCAGAAAGCTGGCCTTGATGGCCTGGTGTGCTCGGCGCTGGAAGCCCAGGCCTTGAAAACTGCCCATCCGTCGTTGCAATTGGTGACCCCGGGTATTCGCCCTGCGGGCAGTGCCCAGGACGACCAGCGCCGCATCCTGACCCCGCGCCAGGCACTGGACGCGGGTTCCGACTACCTGGTGATCGGCCGTCCGATCAGCCAGGCGGCGGATCCGGCCAAGGCGTTGGCGGCGGTAGTCGCCGAGATCGCCTGATCGATGCGCGTTCCCACGTTCGCGTGGGAACGCGCGGATCTGCCGTGTATCAGCTGACCTTGAGCACCAATTTGCCAAAGTTTTCGCCGTTGAACAGCTTCATCAGCGTCTCCGGGAACGTCTCCAGCCCCTCGACGATATCCTCCTTGCTCTTGAGCTTGCCCTGGGCCATCCAGCCGGCCATTTCCTGCCCGGCGGCGGCAAAGTTCGCCGCGTGATCCATCACCACAAAGCCTTCCATCCTTGCGCGGTTGACCAGCAGTGAGAGGTAGTTGGCCGGGCCTTTCACCGCTTCCTTGTTGTTGTACTGGCTGATGGCCCCGCAAATCACCACGCGGGCTTTCAACGCCAGCCGACTGAGCACCGCGTCAAGAATGTCGCCGCCGACGTTATCGAAATACACATCCACGCCTTTAGGGCACTCGCGCTTCAGGGCGGCGGGCACGTCTTCGTTCTTGTAGTCGATGGCGGCGTCGAAGCCCAGCTCATCCACCAGGAACTTGCACTTGTCGGCGCCGCCGGCAATGCCGACCACGCGGCAGCCTTTGAGCTTGGCGATCTGCCCGGCAATGCTGCCCACGGCACCGGCCGCGCCGGAGATCACCACGGTTTCACCGGCCTTGGGCGCGCCGGTGTCCAGCAGTGCGAAGTAGGCGGTCATGCCGGTCATGCCCAGCGCAGACAGGTAGCGGGGCAGGGGCGCCAGATTGGGGTCGACCTTGTAGAAGCCGCGCGGTTCGCCCAGGAAGTAATCCTGCACGCCCAGGGCGCCATTCACGTAGTCCCCGACGGCGAATTTCGGGTTATTCGAGGCAATCACCTTGCCTACACCCAGCGCGCGCATGACCTCGCCGAGGCCTACGGGCGGAATGTAGGACTTGCCTTCATTCATCCAGCCACGCATGGCCGGGTCGAGGGACAGGTATTCGTTGTGCACCAGCACCTGCCCGTCCCCGGGCGTGCCCACCGGCACGACCTGGTAAGTGAAGGTTTCCCGCGTGGCCGCGCCGACCGGGCGTTTGGCGAGCAGGAATTGGCGGTTGGTCTGGGCGGTCATGGCAAGGACTCTTTAGAAGTGAAGCATGATTGATAGACCTTGGACGGCCCGGGGGCAAGGTCAGCCTAGGGTGCGAATGCTCATCGATAGGTGCCATTGATAGTGAGCCCGGTTGCCTTATCACTATGACTCATGCGGCACTAACCGGACTTCTGATAGTGCTGACGTGTGCGTCTCGGCGTTGGCTAGACTCGTGCCACTGCCATTAATCCCAATAGGACATCCTCCATGAGCATGACGTTTTCCGGCCAGGTCGCCCTGGTGACTGGCGCCGCCGCCGGTATTGGTCGCGCCACTGCGCTGGCGTTCGCCGCCGAAGGCTTGAAGGTCGTGGTCGCCGACCTGGACGTAGCTGGCGGCGAGGGTACGGTCGCGCTGATCCACCAGGCCGGGGGCGAGGCGCTGTTCGTGCGCTGCAACGTCACCCAGGAGGCGGATGTGCAGCAGTTGATGGCACAGACCATCGGCGCCTATGGTCGCCTGGACTATGCGTTCAATAACGCCGGCATCGAGATCGAGAAGGGCAGGCTGGCGGACGGCAGCCTGGATGAGTTCGACGCGATCATGGGCGTCAATGTCAAGGGTGTGTGGTTGTGCATGAAGTACCAGTTGCCGCTGCTGCTGGCCCAGGGCGGTGGGGCCATCGTCAACACCGCGTCGGTGGCGGGGTTGGGCGCGGCGCCGAAGATGAGTATCTACGCGGCCTCAAAGCACGCGGTGATCGGCCTGACCAAGTCCGCAGCTATCGAATACGCGAAGAAGAAAATCCGCGTCAATGCCGTCTGCCCGGCGGTGATCGATACCGATATGTTCCGGCGCGCCTATGAAGCCGACCCGCGCAAGGCCGAATTCGCCGCCGCCATGCACCCGGTCGGGCGTATCGGCAAGGTGGAGGAAATCGCCAGCGCAGTGCTGTACCTGTGCAGCGACGGAGCGGCGTTCACCACCGGCCACGCCTTGGCCGTGGACGGTGGCGCGACGGCTATCTAGGACCTGGCGCCGGCCCCTTGTTCGAAAACGTCTGGGCGCGCGTGGGGCTTTTCCAAAGCTGGCAAAACGCTGTGACCGAATATGTGTCAGTAGGTAAATAAGTCAATAAAATCAATAATTTAATAAATTTATGCGGCCGGCAACCTGCTGCTTCTGTGCTTAACTCTCCGGGTTGATAACAGACAGTTGAAGTGAGTGGCTCATGGATTTAGGGATTGATCGACAGGCCCTTGTACCGGTAGTGCAGCAAATCGTCAGTGCAGTGGTGCAATGGATTCGCAAGGACGGCGTGAGCCCCGGAACGCGCTTGCCGTCCGTCCGCCAGTTGGCCCTGGATAACCTGCTCAGCCAATCCAGCGTGATCGAAGCATTCGAACGGATGGTCGCCCAAGGGGTGCTGGCGCCCCGGCAGGGCTCGGGATTTGTGGTGGCCCAGCCGGCTGCCTGCCACGAAGGCAATTGGTATGAGGGGGCGGAGCGCGAGTGGGGCGCCTTTGCCGACAATCCGTTGGGCGAGTTGAAGCTGGGCTGTGGCTGGTTGCCCGATGCCTGGCGCGAAAGCGATGACATCAGTTACGCGATTCGTGAAGTCACCCGCACCGACACGGCCGGCCTGTTCAACTACAGCACCCCTCTGGGTCTGCCTGCGCTGCGCGAGCAACTGCTCAAGCGTCTGACCCAGATTCACATCGCCACCAGCCTGGAGCGCATCCTGACCACCGCAGGTGCCAGCCATGCCCAGGACCTGCTGATACGTACGCTGCTCAAGGCCGGCGACAGCGTGGTGGTCGAAACCCCCGGGTATGCCAACCTCTATCGGCAGCTGGCGTTCCAGGGCGTGCAACTGCTGGAAGTACCGCGTACCCGAGGCGGCCCCGACCTCCCGGCGCTTGAAGCGCTGCTGCAGCACCATCATCCCAAGTGCCTGTTCATCCACAGCCTCTATCACAATCCCACGGGCACCAGCCTGTGCCGGCTGGTGGCCGAGCGCTTGCTGGAACTGGCACACCGCAAGAACTTCCTGATCATCGAGGAAGATGTCTACGGCGATCTGCAACAGGCCAGTTGCACGCGGCTTTCTGCATTGCCCCATGATGATCGGGTGATCTACGTCGCGAGTTTTTCCAAGACCCTGAGCAGCGCCTTGCGCGTGGGCTACCTCTGCGCCAGCAGCGCAATCATCACGCAACTGGCCAGCCTCAAGACCTTGAGCGGCTTCGGCACCTCCCGGTTTGCTGAAGCGGTGGTCGCCACGTTGCTGGCCAATGGCACGTATCGCAAGTGGGTGCAGCGCCTGCGCAAGCGGTTGAGCAGTGAAATGGCCGTGACCCTGCAAGTGCTGGAGGACGAAGAGTGGGAGGTGTTCGCCGTACCCACCGGCGGTATGTTCCTGTGGGCACGCCCGGGGACGGCGCAGCCTTCGCGGTTGCAGGCGTGCGCCCGGCAGTTGGGGGTGTTGTTGTCGCCCGGGGCGTTGTTCAGTCCCACCGGCGGGCACAGTGAGTGGCTACGCCTTAATGTCGCCTATGCTACTGATCAACGTGCCTTGGCGTTGTTCCGTGCGATGGGGCCCGCCAGATCGACCTCGACCATTCTGAAAACGACGAGTGTGTAGCTTTTTGCCATTATTGTGGCGCCAGTGCCTTGTGCTCAGTGCCTTTTGGTTGCGAATCTCGTTGCTTGTCCATCGGACTTGATGGCGTCCGCCATTGCAAGAGGATTCAAGTGCAATGATTTCAGGCGTGCAACGACGTTTCGCCAACCTGGGTATGGCGAAAAAACTGGGCTTGGGCTTCACCCTGGTGCTGCTGCTGACGGCGTTGGTCGCGGCTATCGGCGTGTGGTCCCTGCAAACCGTTGGCCAGCGTTTTGAAGGCCTCAAGGCCATGTCGTCGCTCAACAGCGGCTTGCTCAAGGTGCGCCTGATCGAACAGGACTACGCGCTGCACGCCGACCCCAAGGCCGTCGACGCCTTGCATGAAAGTCTCGATGCCCTGGCGGCCCAGGCGGCCGGCCTCAAGGCCCGGTCTGCGGCGAATGTGCCGGTGATGGCCGAGGTCGAGCAGGCTCTGGCAGCCTACCGGAAGGCGTTCGATGAGTTCGTCGAGCTGACGCAGACCAAGGATCTGGCGCTGGAAATGGCCAGTTGGTCGGTGTCCAGCGTGGCGAATAACCTGGATGTATTGCAGGCCGGGCTGGCGGACGACGGCGCCTATGGCCTCAAGGAAAGCCAAGGTAAGGAGGGGGCCGAGTTTATCGAGCAGGCAGGCCAGATCAGTCAGGTTTCCCGCTTGATGTTGCAGGCCATGAACGAAGCCCATGTGCGCCTGGACCAGAGCCGCAAGGCGGATGCTGACGACGCCGAGCAAGGCAAGATCGAGCAGGCCGACCAGGCCCTGGCCCAGGTCGAGCAATTGAAAACGTCGGTCAAGGACCCTGGTTATCAGACGGTGCTCAACGAAGTTTCCGGGCATATCGCCGCCTTCAGCGAAAAGCTGGGGGAATACACCGGCCTGCTGGCCCAGGAAAAAGTCGTCTACAAACAACTGCATGATCGAGCTGACCAAGTCGTCAGCCGGGTCAACCAGGCCTATGACGCTGAAGACCTGTCGATGCAGGCGCAACTGAAGAAAAGCGCGATGTTGATCATTGGCTCGTCGGCCCTGGCCTTGCTGGTGGGGTTGATTGCGGCCTGGGTGATTACCCGCTTGATTGTCGCGCCGCTGCGCAGTGTGATCGCGGTAGCCCGACAGATTGCCGCCGGGGATCTGAGCGGGCGCATGGAGGTCAGCCGCCGTGATGAAATCGGCCAGTTGATGCAGGCGATGCAACAGATGGGCGGCGGCCTTAGCCAGATGGTCAGCGGCCTGCAGGCCGGTATCGAACAATTGGCCAGCTCGGCGCAGTCGCTGTCCAGCGTGACCGAGCAGACCAATGTCGAGGTCAGCAGCCAGAAGGAAGAAACCGAGCAGGTCGCTACCGCGATGAACCAGATGACCGCCACCGTGCACGATGTGGCACGCAACGCCGAGCAGGCCGCACAAGCCGCGCAGACGGCGGATGAAAAAGTCGACAGCGGCCAGCAGGTGGTGCGCCAGAGTTTGCAGCGTATCGAATTGTTGGCCACGTCCAGTACACGCGCGAGCACCAGCATCGAGAGCCTCAGTGCCGAAATTCAGAATATCGGCACCGTGCTGAGCGTGATCAAAAGCGTCGCCGAACAGACCAACCTGCTGGCCCTGAACGCAGCCATCGAAGCCGCCCGCGCAGGCGAACAGGGCCGGGGTTTTGCGGTGGTGGCCGATGAAGTACGGGCACTGGCCAAGCGCACCCAGCAGTCGACCGAAGAAATCGAGCGGCTGGTCAGTACCTTGCGCAGCGCGGCGCAATCATCGGTGCAGCAGATCCAGCAAAGTGGCGAACTGGTCAAGCTGGCGGTCAGCGATGCGCTGGAAACCGAAAGTGCCCTGGGCAGCATTGCGGTAGCGGTGTCGTTGATCCAGCAGATGAACCAGCAGATTGCCGCTGCGGCTGAGGAGCAGAGCTCGGTGGCCGAAGAGATCAACCGTAGTGTCACCAGTATTCGTGCGAGTGCCGATCAATCGGCGTTGAGCATGCAGGGCAATGCGGCGTCGAGCATCCAGCTGGCGCAGTTGGGGGCGGAGCTCAAGGGGATGGTGGGGCACTTCCGCCTTTGATCGCCGCCCCGAGGCGGCGATCAAAAGGGAGGGCGATCAGGCGTGGTTGGCGAGGAAGGTCAGCAGCGCTTCGTTGACGAAATCCGGGTTCTCCCGGCTGGAGATATGCCCGGCGTCTGGAATCAGGATCAGGGCACAGCCAATCAGTTCGGCCATTTCCTCGGATTCGGCGGGTGGCCGAGGCTTGTCCTGTTCGCCACACATCACCAAGGTGGTATCGGCGTCCAGCCGCGGTAGTTGCTCCAGTACATCTTCGCGGCTGAAGATCAATCGACCCAGGGGGACGATGCTGTGCAGCAGGCGTTCCCGGGGAAAGTCCTGCAGTGACTTGCGAAAATCCTGGTAGAGCGCCGATTCGCGGTCGATGTCGGGGCGAAAGAAGATCGGCGCGATCACATCCAGCAACGGCTCAGGAATGGCGCCGGCATCTTCAATCATCTTGAACAACGAGAAGTAATACTGGCGCGTGGCCTCTGGCTCGGCACCGAGGTAGGTGTCCATCAGCACCAGGCTGTTGATCCGCTCGGGGGCCTGCAATGCCAGGCGTGCGCCCCACATGCCGCCCACCGACAGGCCTGCCAGGTTGATCTGTGCGATCTCCAAATGGTCAAGCAGGGCCAGGACCTGGCGCGCAAGGTCGTCGAGGGTGTGGGTGGGGGCGGGGAGTTGGCCCGATTCGCCGTGGCCCCACAGTTCGGGCACGATGACCCGGTACTGTTGTGACAGGGCTTCGATCTGCGGGGCCCACATGTCGCGGTCCCACAGGTAGCTTGAGCCGAGCAGGACGACAGGGCCGGTGCCCTGGTCGACGTAATGCAGCGGTTGTCCATCAATGACGGCGATAGGCATAGCGGGCCTCTGACTTCACGGAGTGAGGGGCACTTTTTTACGCTAGTCGGGGGCGGGGCGATAGATGCAAATTGATGGCATGTTGGGGCGAGCGGGCAGCCCGCTCACCCCAGGGGAGTGGGCAGATCAGTCGTAGATGACTTTCTTTTTCCACTCGGCATCGGCGTCGACTTCTTTCATGCCTTCGGTCAATTCGTTGACTTCCTCCGCCGCCTGTTTGCTGTTAGCCAGCACGGTCGAGTTGGCGCGGGCCAGTTGACCTTCCAGCAATTGCAGCTGTGCACTGTAGAGCACCGGTTCAGGCTGCTTGCGCAGGTACTGCACGCCACGCTCGAAGGCCAGGCGCGCCTGGCCAGGCTGGCCCTGCTGCAAGGCGTGCTGGCCGAGGTTGTTGAAGAACTCTATGTGCAACAGCACCAGGATATGACGGATTTCCTTGATCCAGTGCTTGGCTTCGTTGGTCGGCAGGAACCCGTCCTGGGCGGCGCGGGTGACCTGGCCATGCAGGGCTTCCAGCAGGAAGCGCACGTCCTTGGCCTTGGCTTCGGTCTGGATCGGCGCCGGCGGGTTGTTCACCGGGATGGACTCGCCCTGGGCCACCAGCGTGTTCAGCTCGGTGATACGGGCCTTGAGCGGTGCACTGGTCTTGTTGAGGTTCAACAGGCGCTGATTGACGTTGAGCTCCAGGCGGGCCAATAACAGCTTGAGCGCCGGGGTCATCAGTTGGCCAGGGAAGGTCTCGGTGATCTCACCGCAACGGCGCAGGCGATCATTAAGCTCGATCTCGGTGCGCTTCTTTTCCAGCTTGTTGTTTTCCACCACGTGGTTCATGTAGCCAATGGCGATCAGTATTACGATCCCGGCAATTACCAGCAGGGTGATCATGAGTGGTGTCACCGGTGTGACCTCTTTGATAGGGTTTACAGTGGAGTGTAGTGACTGGGCTTGTCGACGGATAGGACTGATCGACCAGTTACCCAGGTAGTTCTTCTATATAAGTAGCCGCTCCCTGCGTAGATGCACATTGCCATCACTTGCTGGAACGAACTATAGCGCCTTGTCGGACGCCAGAATATAGGCGTCAAGGCCTGGACGGGCAGAATGCCCCGCGCGGGCCGGTAAACACGGGCGAAGTCATTGATTTAAATAAATTTATCCTTGGGGGTTGACGACCTTTCAATCCATCCATAGAATGCGCGCCACTTACAGCGTAAAGCACACAGCGAAACGCGGTAGGGAGTGAATGTTGTACGTGTGTCCCCTTCGTCTAGTGGCCTAGGACACCGCCCTTTCACGGCGGTAACAGGGGTTCGAGTCCCCTAGGGGACGCCATATGCGGGAATAGCTCAGTTGGTAGAGCACGACCTTGCCAAGGTCGGGGTCGCGAGTTCGAGTCTCGTTTCCCGCTCCAATTTACAAGCAGTGTGGCTTTCGGGCGGCACTGAGTGAAACCAGGACCAAGTCTTCGGACGAGGCCTCTGGGCACTGAAATACACACCATGTGTTTCAGTAGCGTGTCCCCTTCGTCTAGTGGCCTAGGACACCGCCCTTTCACGGCGGTAACAGGGGTTCGAGTCCCCTAGGGGACGCCATTTGCGGGAATAGCTCAGTTGGTAGAGCACGACCTTGCCAAGGTCGGGGTCGCGAGTTCGAGTCTCGTTTCCCGCTCCAAATATTGATCTACAGACTTCCACTGGCATCTGTAGGTCGTTGAAAAGAGGAGCTTCGGCTCCTTTTTTCATTCCAGCAAAAGCCACGGTAATCCACCGACAGCCAGCATTTTTGAGGCCAAAATTGAGGCCAAAGAATGCGGGTGGTACCGGTGCAGGATTGTTGCTGGGGTTGGATCGGGATGACTAGCAGCATCGAGCCTAAGTCTCATGACTTAGGAGTTTGATGATGGCACTCTCTGATCTGACCGTGCGGCAAGCCAAGGCTGCCGAGAAAACCTACAGCATTCCCGACACCGACGGCCTCGGCTTGGTGGTCACCCCCACAGGCGGTAAATCGTGGCATCTGCGCTACTACTGGCTCGGCAAGCAGAAGCGCATCTCCCTGGGTAACTACCCCGAGGTCGGACTGCGCGAAGCACGCGCGTTGCGTGATGAAGCCCGGGCGCTCGTGGCGAAGGGCATCAATCCCCATACCGACCGCAAACAGAAGCGGCACGCCGTCAAGCTGGCCTCGGACTACACGTTCAAGGCTGTCTTCGATGCCTGGGTCGAGCATCGCGCGAAGGAACTTAAGGAAGGCAGAAACAGCACGCTGTCGCAGATCCAGCGAATCTTCGGGAAGGATGTGCTGCCCAGCCTTGAGAAGATGTCGATCTACTATATTCGTCGGCCTCAACTCCTGGGCGTCCTGGCGCGGATCGAGCGACGCAAGGCTTTCACCACAGCCGAGAAGGTCCGCACCTGGCTGGGCCAGTTGTTCCGCTACGCCCTGGTCATTGTCGAGGGCATGGAGGCCAATCCGGCCACAGACCTCGACGTGGTGGCCGAACCCAAGCCACCGGTGAACCACAACCCCTACTTGCGTCTGCCTGAACTGCCCGATTTCCTCCAGAAGCTCAGGCTCTACAACCCGCGTGGCTGGCAAACGCAGCTCGGCATTCGCCTGTTGTTCCTGACCGGGGTGCGTACCGGCGAACTGCGGCTAGCGACTCCGGATCAGTTCGACCTCGAGCGCAGTCTTTGGATTATTCCGCCGCATATCGTCAAGCAGCTTCAGGACGAGATGCGCAAGGCGGGCAAGCGCCCGCAGGACATACCGTCTTACATCGTGCCCCTGTCTGTCCAGGCCATCGAAATCGTGCACTACCTCCTGCGTGTAATGCGGCCTGCCCAGAAGCACCTGCTGGCGCACCGCAGCGAACTCAAGAAGCGCATCAGTGAGAACACGCTCAACGCTGCTTTGAAACGAATGGGCTACGAGGACCAACTGACCGGCCATGGCATCCGGGGAACGATCTCGACGGCACTCAACGAGATCGGTTATCCCAAGATTTGGGTGGACGCGCAGCTTTCGCACTCCGATCCGAACAAGGTGAGTTCGGCCTACAACCACGCCAAGTATGTCGAGCCGCGCCGCCGGATGATGCAGGATTGGGCCGACCGTCTCGACCTGCTTGAACAGGGCAAAGTGGAAGCTGCCAGTGCGCATCTCACCATCCATATCGAAGGGGTGCCAGCGATGGCGGAAGAGCCGACGGCCATCGCCGCTGCTTCCGCTAAAGCCGCCATGTCGTCCACGCCGATCGTTGTGGCGCCAAGTACTGAGGGCGCCACCTTCCAGCGGCTGTCGCAGGTGCCTCCGCCCCCCACTCGGACGCCGGAACCGGAAGTGTCTGCAATCCAGCGCGAGCGCGAGGAAATGCTGGCTATGTACGAGTCGCCTAGTTGCCTGCCGGTGCCGCTGTTCGGCAAGCTGGCCGGTAAGTCCAAGGACCAGATCAACCGCGAGCTGAAGGCAGGCAAGCTGCTTTCCATCAGTCTCGGTAATCGGGGGCAGCGTGTTCCTGATTGGCAACTGGTGCCACTCAAGCACAAACTGGCCCAGGTACTCATGAATCAGTGTCCAGGAGCGGACTCGTGGGACCTGTATCGAATGCTGACCCGACCGCACCCAGATCTCGGTGAGCGCGCAGCGATCGATGTAGTCACGCCGACCAATGTGGTCGCGATCGTTCGGACCATCATGGACGACCAACATCATCCAACTGCCTACGAGACCGTCTCACCGCGGGCTATCTCCAAGAGCGTGCGGCAGAGCATTCGCCAGAAGATGGATGGCTAGGCGGTGTTTGAAGGTGTTTGAATGCCAACACTGCGGCCCGTTGACCGGAGCGGGGCTGCCCCGGTCAACAGGTATCGGAGGCTGCTCCAGCGCTGGCGACCTGCAGCGCTCTGCGCTCGAACTGCTCAGCAGCCGAGTGGCTTGCCCGCGAGGACGCAGCAGATGCGTCACGATCTCGTAGCTGCCGTCGGACAACCAACGCATGTTGATCCCCAATACATTCGCTTGCTGAACGCGGGATTGCGCGCATAGCAAACTTCACGCTTTCCTCCTTGTAAGATTATTTTCCCCTGCTTCAGACCGCTGTGCCCTCTGATTTCAAGATCGTGAGAGAGCATGGGTCGAAGTACGTTTCTTCCTAAATTAGTCCGAACGGTTGCCTGGCGCAAAGCTCGATTCTGCACGGTCGGACGTGAGTTAAAACGTTATGGACCATGACTCTGCGTTCATAGGAATTGATGTTTACAAAAACAAGCTCGACTCATTCGTCAGCACTACTGGTCAAGTCGAACAGTTTTTCAATACTCAAGAAGATATCCAGCGTTGAGCTAAACATCTCAAGGCTAATGAGCCAGTTTTGTGGTGCTGGAAGCGACTGGTGGATATGAGCTGCTTGCCGCTGCTAGCTTTGCGCTGCTGGACTGCCAGTCGTTGTCGTGAATCTCCGGCACGTGTGTGATTTCGCTAAGGCTACCGGTCGGCTGGCTAAAACCGATGCCTTGGATGCCCAGGTGATTGCGGACTTTGCTCAGGCCGTCAAACCCGAGATTCGGGAGATGCCAGATGAACATCCTCGTGAACTGGCGAATCTACTGACTCGACGCCGTCAGCTCATCGATATGATCGTGGCTGAAGAGTCTCGACTGAAACAGGCGGTATTCAAGGCACTTCGACGGGACATCAAGGCACATATCGTCTGGCTTCAAAAGCGCCTTAAAAGCACAAACGATGACTTGCACGAAGCGATCAAAGCATCGCCGGCATGGAAGGGCAATTATGATTTGCTGCGGGAGGTTTCTGGTGTTGGCAACGTGCTCGCACTTTCGCTGCTGACGATGGTTCCGGAACTAGGCAAGTGGCTGCATTGGGTGGTATGGCCCCTTTAACTGCGATAGCAGCCTCTACAAAGGACGGAGATGGATATGTGGTGGTCGAGCTGAGGTGCGAAGTGTCCTTTATATGGCTGCCTTGTCCTCGAAGAGCCATAACCCGGTGATCGAGAGGTTCTATAATCATCTGCTTGCTGCAGGGAAGACGAAGAAAGTAGCGCTGGTGGCATACATGAAAAAGTTGCTGACGATCCTGAATGCTTTGGTGCACTATCAAAAAGCATTCGCTGAAATGGCTTGAATTTCGACACGGTTGCTCTCTCCCATCACACCAGAAATGCTCGCCGCCGGCGAACTGCGCCGCAGTACCTTGTAGCTGCTCTGTGAACTCCAACCGTTGCGCCACCTAGCCATCGAACAGCCCTCACTGTGATTGCTACGAAGTCAGGTGAATGCCATAACGATCCTGTCATTCGAATGAAATACACCCCAGCCTAAGATCCCGATACGAGGCTGCCTACGCACGCCTCCTGCTTGACGCGAAAGTCTTGATTTCTACGTGAATGTGGCGCCGTTGATTTCCTGCGCCGGCCTTTGAGATTTACTCCGGGCCGATTTTCAAGGATCGATATCTACGCGCGTAGATAGCAGTAGAAAAAGAGATCTCGTGGGTATCGACACTGACGCATCCCCAAAATGGTCCCTTGTGGGCCGTCCTTGTATCAGGAGTTTTTTTATGTTTACAGTTGCAAGTGCTGCTAAACCCGATACGCCTTTCGCATGGGGCGTAGCGGATGAAAGCTTGATAACCCCGCAAGGACGTAGAGAGCTGTATCGCGCCACGCTCGCCTGTTGGCTTGGCACGGCAATGGAGTATGCGGACTTCGCCCTTTATGGCCTGGCGGCGGGCCTTATCTTCGGCGATGTGTTTTTCCCCAATGTGTCACCTGCCATGGCGTTGCTCTCCACCTTCGCAACCTGGTCGGTGGGGTTTGTGGCGCGGCCGATTGGCGCTCTGTTCTTCGGGTGGCTGGGTGATCGCAAGGGCCGCAAGGTGGTCATGGTCTCCACCGTCGTGTTGATGGGCGCTTCCACCACGTTGATCGGCTTGATTCCCAGCTATGCATCGATCGGTATCTGGGCGCCGGCATGCCTGGTGCTGCTGCGCTTTACCCAGGGTTTCGGTGCAGGCGCCGAATTGGCCGCAGGTACGGTGATGCTGGGCGAGTTCGCGCCCGCCAAACACCGGGGCCTGGTGTCCTCGGTGATTGCCCTGGGCTCCAACAGCGGAACCTTGCTGGCTTCACTGGTTTGGCTTGCCGTGGTGCAAATGGATCAACAGCAATTGCAGGAGTGGGGATGGCGCATTCCGTTTCTGTGCAGTTCTCTGATTGCCGTGGCCGCCCTTTGGCTGCGTCGCAACCTGCGGGAAACGCCGGTGTTCGAGCTTCGAAAGGCACAATTGCAAGCGCAGCGCGATAACGCTCTCACTGCCCCTGTACAGCCAATTGGTTTCTGGAAAGGCAGCCGGGCATTTCTGACCATGGTCGGTTTGCGCATTGGAGAGAACGGCCCTTCTTACCTGGCCCAGGGTTTTATCGTCGGCTACGTGGTGAAGGTACTTGCGGTGGATAAATCTGTCGCAACCCAGTCCGTTTTGATCGCGTCGATCCTCGGCTTTTTGATCATCCCCTTGGCGGGCTGGCTGTCTGACCGGTTTGGTCGACGCATCGTGTACCGCTGTTTCTGCCTGCTGCTGATGCTCTACGCCTTCCCGGCGTTCATGCTGCTGGATTCACGCGACCCGGCCATTGTCATGGCCACTATCGTGGTCGGCATGGGCCTCGCTTCCCTCGGTATTTTCGGCGTACAGGCGGCCTGGAGCGTTGAGATATTCGGCGTGAAAAACCGCTACACCAAGCTGGCCCTGGCCAAGGAGCTGGGCTCGATCCTCTCCGGCGGTACCGCGCCTCTGGTGGCTGCCGCGCTGCTGACCTGGACCGGCCACTGGTGGGCGATTGCCGGGTACTTTGTCGCCATGGCCGGGATTGGTTTCGTGACGACCTTTGTCGCTCCGGAAACCCGTGGGCGCGACCTCAACGCGCTGGCAGATGCTATCTAGTTTCATCCCCCTGAAAAACCACTGACGCCTCGCAGAAAGGCGCAAACCCGCACGACGGTTCAATCACCGGTCGGGCGAAGCCATGCCTGTAAATCGGCAATCCATAGGAGCATTGACATGAAACGGTCCACCCTCGCACTGGCAGTAACTACCAGTATCCTTGCGCAACAAGCACTGGCCGCAGGCTTTATCGACGACAGTACGGCGTCGGTCAACGCGCGCACTTTTTACCTTCGCAGTGATAACCCGAACACCCCGGGCGTTGATCAGAACGAGCTTACCCAGGGTTTCAAACTCGACTATCTCTCCGGGTTTACCCAAGGCACCGTCGGCTTCGGTCTCGACGTTCAAGCCATGCAGGCATTCAACCTTTCCGGTGGTACCCAACACCCGAATGCCAGCACTTCGAACTCACTAGCACCGGTCGATTCGGACGGCACGCCGGTGGACAGCTGGAGCCGCCTTGGGGCCAACGCCAAGCTTCGCGTGTCCAAGACCGAGTTCCATGCGGGCAGCGCGCTGCAGCCTAACCTGCCGATCCTGGTGGCCAACGATGGCCGGTTACTGCCGCAAACCTTTGAAGGCCTGACGGTAACTTCCAAAGACATCGATAACCTGACGATCAATGCCGGGCAACTCAACCGCTCCACGGGACGTGCCTCGTCCAACTCCACTGGGTTGGCCATTGCCGGTGGCACCCAGGACAGCAACTCATTCATCTATGCCGGCGCCGACTGGAAAATCACTCCCACCACCACCCTGCAGTACTACCGTGCCGACCTGAAGGACTATTACACCCAGGATTTCCTTGGCCTGTTGAACATCACGCCGCTGGGTAAAAACTCACGTTTTAAAACCGACCTGCGCTACTTCAATAGCAAATCCCAGGGTAAAAACGGCACCGCCGGTTATCTCTTCAACAATAACGGCGGATATGCCAGCGATCCGGGCAAAGTGGATAACACCACCTGGAGTGCGGCGTTCACCTATTACCTGGGCGGCCACGCCTTCATGCTCGGCCACCAGCAGGTGTCTGACTCGGGCGGCACCGTGTACTTGAACCAAGGCAACGTAATGGGCGGGGCCGGCAACAGCGAAGGCAACGGCGGTGCCAGCGTCTACCTGATTACTGACGTGATGGACAACTCGTTCATCCGCGCCGGCGAAAACACCAACTTTGCCCAGTACTCCTACGATTTCGCCGCGCTGGGCGTGCCCGGCCTCTCGGCCTCGGCGCTGTACCTACATGGCGACAACATTCGCTCGGTCGACGGCGCCAGCCGCTACTCGGAGTGGGAGCGTGATATGCGCATCGACTACGTGGTGCCGAGCGGCCCGTTGAAAGGGTTTGGGACCTCGTTGCGCGAAGGCAGTTTCCGTAGCGGCATTCCCAACGTGGGGGCGGTGGACCAGGCGCGTGTGATCTTCAGCTATACCTACGCGATCTTCTGATTCTGAAGGGGGCTGCGGGTGACTAAACGGAGTCGTACAAAGTCATCAAACTGAAATAAACTAGCGGTGATAATGCTGCCCATCTCATCCCTCTTCTTGCCGTAAACATCTACGCGGATAGATCCTTTACCGAGTACCGCCCGCGTGTCCATCGACTCACAGGAAATAGCAGGTCGCTTTGACAAAACAGTATCCCACTCGGGCCACACGCGATGATGTGGCCCGCGAAGCAGGAACCTCGGTCGCGGTCGTCAGCTATGTGATCAACGACGGTCCAAGGCCCGTCGCCAAGGCGACGCGCCAGCGTGTGCTGGATGCCATAAAACAGACCGGTTACCGGCCCAATGGCGTCGCTCAGGCATTGGCCTCGGGCAAAACCCGCACCTATGGGCTGATTGTGCCGAATATCTCCAATACCTTCATCGCCTCCTTCGCCCATGCGCTGCAACAGGAGGCGCTGGACAACGGTCTGGTAATCCTGCTGGGCGACTCCGGTGACTGCCGCAAGCGTGAACTGAACCTGATCAACAACCTGTTGAGCCAGAGGGTTGATGGCCTGTTCTACACCAGCGTCGACCGCCACCCGCATATCGAGCTGATCCAGGCCAGCGGCACGCCTTTTGTGATGCTCGACCGGGTCAACCCCAGCTTGGCCGTCAATATGCTGCGTGTCGACGAGCGCGGCGCTGCATGTCAGGTCACCGCGCATTTGCTGAGCCATGATTACCGCGAGGTAGGCATCATTTGTGGTCCCCTGGAAATGCTAAACGCCCAGGACCGTTTGAACGGCTGGCGTGACGCGCTGGCGGACTACGGAATTGAGGAGCGCGCAGAATGGATCTTGTCCGACAGCTATACGCGACAAGGCGGGTATGACGCGACACAGCGCATGTTGGCCGCTGGCCCTCCGCCCCGCGCGCTGTTTTGCTCCAACGAAGCGCAAGCCATCGGCTGTATCCGGGCCCTGTCGGAACACGGCATAAAAGTCCCCGAACAGGTAGCACTGGTGTGCTTTAACGGTACCGAGGAGTCGGCGTTTTATGCCCCGTCACTGACTACCGTTTGCCAGCCCGTGCGGGAGATGGCCAAAGCCGCCATTGCAATGCTGCTGGGTTGGAATGGCGAGGTGAAGATGCGAGAGTTCTCTCACCGTCTGGTGATTGGTGAGTCCTGCGGATGCGGCGCTTTGCAAACACCGCGAGTCTAAAAAAAGAAGGTGAAATGAAACGTTTAATTATTGATTGCGACCCCGGAAACGGGATTGCAGGCGCCAATGTTGACGACGGTCTGGCATTGGCGCTGGCACTGGCTGCACCCGAACTGTCGCTTGAACTGGTCACCACGGTTGCAGGCAACACCCCCAGCACCGTGGGTTACAACGTCGCCAAAGACCTGATGGCCCGAACCGGCCGCTCGCTACCGGTGGTCAGGGGCAGCACCCAGGCACTGCAGGAACCAGGCGGCCCCTGGCGCGATGCACTGGACAACACCGTACACACGCGCCAGCTCGCTCATTTATGGGATGGCGTTCGTACTCCCCTTGATTTCGAGGCCCCGGCCCAGGAAGCGGCTGACGCCATAGGCCAGTTGATTTGCACGAACCCTGGGGAAATCACCCTAGTAGCGATCGGCCCGCTGACCAACGTCGCGCTGGCGATTGAACGCTACCCCGAAATGATCAAGGCAGTCAGGCAGATCGTGATCATGGGCGGTGTTTTCGCCCTGGATGACTTCATCAAGGACACCAACTTCGGCTTCGATCCGGAAGCGGCGGACCGTGTCCTCAGTTGCGGTGCGAATATCACCTTGGTGCCCCTAGATGTCACCACGCAAACCCTGATGACTCACCACGACCTGGACCGTATCCAACAACTCGATACGACCCTCGCCAATTTTATCTGCGAGACGTTCAGGCCCTGGATCGACTATTCAATGGCCACCCGCGGCCTGGCCGGTTGCTGGATCCATGACGCCCTGGTGATTGCCTGGTTGCTGGACCCACGCGTAGCCACCACCACGCACTACTACACGGAGGTAGAACTGCGCGTCGGCCGTACGCGAGGCAAAACCTGGCGCTACAAGCAGCCCCTGCGGTTGGACGTAGCCATCACGCCGCCCACCAGTGGCCTAGTGGACGTATTGCAAAGCGTAGACAACCGATTATTGCTCGAAATCATAGAGAAGTATTTATCGACTAATCCTGGCTCGGCCTCAAAGAACCACCAATGATATCGGAGCCGTGACTCAGTTCAATTTTGGTGTGCGCAGAACTGTGCGCAGCACACTGCGCGTTTTACTCAAGCGCTCACGCTCTCGGCTCTGGCACGATTCTTACCGGGGTCGAGCTGGGTGCAACGAGGTCAAACATGCCACTGGGCTGGACCAAAGTTGTCCCCAGATTTATGTGTTCGCGATCAGTGCTTTTAGATCGTAAAGTGTATCTTTTGGTATGGGAAGGCCAAAACGCTGAGCATCGGCCCGGTTTGCGAAGCGACGTTCACCGGGTAGACGATCCTGACCTACTTGCGTGAGCCGTTTACACAGCAGAGCAATCCGCATCGCGAAGTCAGAGTTAGCTATCAATTTGGGGTCAATGACAATTAGCGGTTGCCCGCTCCCTAGACATGGGGCCCTCAAGGCCATCCCCCAAAATCATTTTCAAATGACAATTGTCCACCCGTCAGGGCTTCGGCCAAAATCTCAACCAAGAAGGCGATTGATGAATCCTTGTAACCACCGAATGTGTTAAGGGCACTGCCGTCCAGGACAGCATGATGATCCGTGGACGCTTTACCATCTCTATCCACTCCTGTCCCTGATGGAAGCATTTGATTGGCAAGAGCATGAAGTCGTACTTCGCCGTTTGCCACTACGCTTGTAACCTGATCAACAACGAAGGGTTCTGAGTTAGCTACTGGGGCGGTAAAGACAATTGGGTTTGTACAATAGACTTTTGTGTGGCCTCCATGAGGAACTACATTTGGCAAACCATTTAAAAAGCTGATAGCTAAAAGGCCCCTACGCGCGAGCGGCTCCACGTCTGGCCAGAGAGCGCTCAAGTAGTGCGAGTTACGTAGTGCCACAATGGAAACACCGGTCATCGCAAGAGCGGTTTCAATTTGTTCTGCAGCTGCCGGCTGCGCGAGCCCATTTCGAGCATCGACGCGGATGAAGGATGGGTTAACCATTATTATGTCGGGTTCACCGTGGCCATTGGGCCATCCCTTTTTTAAAGCCATCTCATAGCCCGGCATGCTGCAAATTCCGTGGCTTAGTGCGCCGTCTTGCTCACATCCGGCACAATTCTTCCGCAAGAATTGCCGCAGAGAATTCAGATACGCCGTTGCTGACAAAAATGTCTTTAAGTAGTGATTCCAGTTCTTTGAAATCTACCTGAACTACAGGTTTTTCGGCTGTCATGATCTAGTCATCAGTTCGTTCAAGGTGTGTTTTTCTATTCATTTCGAGCGCGAGCACTGGGCGAATTTGAAGATAAGAAGCCCGCTTTCACGGGCTTCGTTTCATATCGCTAGTGACCGCTTATAGGCTAGGAAACGCGAATTGAGACGCTTCATGACTGGCACGCTTCGGCCAGCGCTGGGTGATGGCCTTGCGTTTAGTGTAGAACCGAACCCCGTCCGGACCGTACGCGTGTAGATCCCCGAACAACGAGCGCTTCCAACCACCAAAGCTGTGGTAAGCCACAGGCACTGGCAGGGCGACGTTGACTCCAACCATCCCGACCTCGATCTCATCGCAGAACAGCCGCGCGGACTCGCCATCGCGGGTAAAAATACAGGTACCGTTACCGTATTCATGCTCGTTGATCAGACGCATGGCTTCTTCAAGGCTGTTCACACGCACGATGCACAGCACTGGGCCAAAGATTTCTTCTTTATAGATAGTCTGTTCTACGGTGACATTGTCGAACAGGCAGCCTCCAATGAAAAAGCCTTCTTCGTGACCAGGTACTTTGAAGTCCCGACCATCTACCACCAGGTTCGCGCCGGCCTCGACGCCCGCGTTTACGTAACCAATGACCTTATTCATATGCCCTTGAGTAACGAGCGGCCCCATGTCCAAACCACGCTCTGTACCAGCGCCGATTTTCAGTGCCTTGATTTGCGGAGTCAGCTTGGCAATCAGTGCATCGGCTACTTGATCACCTACGCAAACGGCAACGGAAATAGCCATGCAGCGCTCACCGCACGAACCGTAAGCGGCACCCATCAAGGCGCTGACGGCGTTATCGAGGTCCGCGTCAGGCATGACCACAGCGTGGTTTTTCGCCCCACCGAGAGCTTGCACGCGTTTCCCGCGACGGGTGCCCTCGGAATAAATGTATTCAGCGACAGGGGTGGAGCCGACAAAACTCAGTGCTTTGACCTCTGACGCTTCAATCAGCGCGTCAACGGCGACCTTGTCACCGTGCACCACGTTCAATACACCTTTAGGCAGACCGGCCTCGTGAAACAGCTCTGCGATCAGCAATGTCGAACTTGGGTCGCGCTCAGATGGCTTGAGGATGAAGGTGTTGCCGCAAGCGATCGCGAGCGGATACATCCACAGCGGGACCATGGCCGGGAAGTTGAAGGGCGTGATGCCCGCCACTACACCGATGGGTTGAAAATCGGACCAGGCATCAATACTAGGGCCAACGTTACGGCTGAATTCGCCCTTTAGAATTTCAGGCGCAGCGCACGCGTACTCGACGTTCTCGATCCCTCGTTTGAGTTCACCTGCGGCATCTTCCAGCGTCTTGCCATGCTCTTCGCTGATCAAACGAGCAATTTTGCCCTCGTTAGCTTCCAGCAACTGTTTAAAGCGATAAAGAACTTGGGCCCTTTTGGCCGGAGGGGTATTGCGCCAAGCAGGGAACGCTGCTTGAGCAGCATCAATGGCCTGCTGAACGGTCTCAATACTTGCCAGGCCCACCTGGCGAGTAACTTGGCCAGTGGCTGGATTAAATACATCGGCGACACGGCCTTCGGTGTGGACGGCCTGACCGTTGATAAAGTGATGAACGTTACTCATGAGTGATCTCTGTATTCAGGGGAAGGGAAAAAATGGAAATCAATCAAGCCGTCTGCTGAAGCGCATCGCCTACGGCATTAAATAGACGACCAAGCTCTGCCGGTTTGGCGTTAAACGTTGGGCCGAACTGCAGCGTGTCGCCACCAAAGCGTACGTAAAATCCCGCCTTCCAAAGCTTCATGCCGATCTCAAATGGCCGAATAATCGCATCGCCGTCGCGTGGAGCGACCTGAATGGCGCCCGCTAGTCCGCAGTTACGTATGTCAACCACGTGCCGGGTGCCCTTAAGGTCGTGCAAGCTGCGCTCAAAATGAGGTGCAAGATCGGCGGCTTGTTGGACCAACTGTTCGCGTTCCAACAGTTCCAAGGTAGCAAGTGCGGCTGCGCAAGCCACTGGATGGGCCGAGTATGTGTAACCGTGGCCAAACTCCACAGCATAAGGTGGCAAGCTTTGCTGCATGAAAGTGTCGTAGATCTCACTCGGGGCAATCACGGCACCCATTGGAATCGCACCGTTAGTGATCTGCTTCGCCACGTTCATGATGTCCGGGGTGACGCCGAAGTACTCAGCCCCTGTGTTTTTGCCCATGCGGCCAAAGGCCGTGATGACTTCATCGAAGATCAACAAGATGTCGTGCTGAGTGCATATTTCCCGCAGCCGCTGCAGATAACCTTCGGGTGGAACAATTACCCCAGCCGAACCACTCATTGGTTCGACAATAACGGCGGCGATGTTGGAGGCATCATGCAGCTCGATGAGCTTGAGTAATTCATTGGCCAGCTCCACGCCTCCGGTTTGTGCCATTCCCGAGTGAAGGCCATTCCCGGCTGCAATGTATGTGGCAGGTGGTCGACATCCATGAGTTGACCGAACATTTTGCGGTTTCCACCAATGCCTCCCAGGGAAGTACCGGCTACGTTCACGCCGTGGTAACCGCGTGCCCGACCAATCAGCTTGGTCTTGGATGGCATTCCTTTGATTCGCCAGTACGCACGGGCCATCTTTACAGCGGTATCAGCGCACTCAGAACCGGAGCCAGTAAAAAAAACATGGTCTAGCGAATCCGGCGTCAGCGAAGCGATCTTGTCCGAAAGTTTAAAGGACAGTCGATGGCCGTCCTGAAACGCGGGGGAGTAGTCCAAGGTGCCTAGTTGCCGTGAAACAGCTTCTTGAATTTCTGTACGCGAGTGACCGGCCCCGCAAGTCCACAAGCCTGAAAGGCTGTCGTAAATCTTGCGTCCCTCATCGTCCACCAGCCAGCTGCCCTTAGCCGACACAATGATTCGGGGGTCCTGGTGAAAGTTGCGGTTGGCAGAAAATGGCATCCAGTGGCTGCGAAGGTTCAGATCATGGTGCCGAGATTGGACGATAGTGAGTGATTGATTCATCTGAGAAAGGCTCCGGAAAGGATTGAGCGAAGCATGCGCCGATCTCAAAGGTGTTATAAATCTGAATCGTTAAACGTTTAGATTTAGGAAAATTCACCTATGAACAAAAAAACTTCGCTTAGTCAGGTAAGCGATTTTGATTTACGACTGCTGAGACTTTTCAAAACGGTGGTGCAGTGTGGGAGTTTCTCTGCTGCAGAAACCTCACTCGGGATTAGCCGCTCGGCGATCAGCGTGCACATGGCCGACCTTGAAAAACGCTTGGGGGTTCGTTTGTGTCAGCGTGGCCGCGCCGGCTTCGCACTGACGGATGAAGGTCGAGAAGTGCTTCGGTCGGGAGAAACAGTGCTCGTCGCGATTGAGGGTTTCCGCACGGAAGTGAACCAATTACACAGCCAACTGCGAGGTGATTTGAACATTGGCGTGATGAACAACCTAGTGACGCAGCCGAAGATGCGCATCACTAGCGCCCTGAAATCCCTGCGAGCGCAAGGTGATGGCGTAACCGTTAACCTGAGCATGAGTACTCCGGGCGAGATCGAACGTGGAGTCCTGGACGGACGCTTACATGTCGGCGCAATTCCGTTGATCACACCGCTCCCAGGCCTGGAGTACAGCCTGCTCTACGAGGAGCGCTCGTACCTCTACTGCAGCAACGAGCATCCGCTGTTCAGCAGAACCGAGCAGGTTTCCACGAACGATTTACGCCATGTGAATGCTGTGGTTCCTAGCTTTCGCATGACCGCCGAAGCCATTGGTTTGCACCACCTGCTTGATTGCGCCGCCACTGCCACTGATCGCGAAGGCATCGCTTTTCTCATCCTGACCGGGAGCTACATTGGCTTCCTTCCCGATCATTACGCGGCCTCTTGGGTGGAAAAAGGCATGATGAAAACGGTTGCTTCTGAACGTTTTCACTTCGATGCGCCGCTCGCCATTGTGACCTCCAAAACGCGTCGCCCAAGCCTAATCCTCGATCACTTCCTCCAAGCAGTCCACCAAACGGTCTGACAGCTTTCGACCTTCGAGCGGTTTTTCGACCGCTCGGTCACTCCAGCAGAAAAAGTTCCGAAAGGTGGTTGACAGCACAATTCATTCAATCCTAGGCTGTGCACAGCGCTGCACACATGATAGCGCACAACGCGACATGCTCTGACCTTTCTGCCCAAGAAAAATTACATATCGGTGAGGTTCAAAAAAATGGCTCGGTTATTTTCTCGCTCCGTCCGCAACATGCTTCTCTGCGCAACCGCTGTCGGTGCGCTGATGAGCCAGATTCCAGCACAAGCTGCTGATTCGACACTTTGGCAAGGGATTCAAAAAGCCGGGGTGCTCCGCTGCGGAGCTGCCGTTGCCGCGCCATATGTCATGCGTGATGCCCGTTCAGGGCAGTACAGCGGCTACTTCGTAGATTTGTGCCGAGACTTTGGAGAGAAGGTGCTCAAGGTCAAAGTGGAGTTTGTCGACACCAACTGGGAAAACATCGTCGCGGGTCTTCAGGGTAATAAATGGGACTTGGCCATGGCGTTGAACCAGACCCCAGAGCGGGCTATGGCAGTGACCTTCTCGGTCCCGGCGACCGACTATCAAATTTCTTTCCTCACCAACAAAGACAACCCCAAATTTGCCAGTGCGGGCACTGCTATTGCTGATTACGACAAACCAGGTGTGTCGTTTGCGGTGATGTCCGGCTCTGCGGCGGACAAGGCAATCAGCGCTGTCGTGAAGCATGGTACGGTCATGCGTCTCCCAGGCATGGATGAAACTCGACTGGCGGTCATGTCCCATCGCGCTGATGTTCTGGCGGATGCCAGCGACACCAACCATCTATTCGCCGTAGCCAACCCGGATTGGACCAAAGAAGTCATGCCTGTTCCAGCCTTGGCGAAACAAGGCGTTTCGTTTGGACTCAATCGTGACGCTACCCCATCTGACATGCAGGTACTGAACATCTACCTGACTCAGCGGCGAGAAACCGGTGAGATCTCCGCCTTGGTCGATAAAGCGTCCGCAGCGGCGAATGCCGACGAAAAAAAAGCCAAGTAATTCTTTGATGATTCCCGAGAGCGGGCGGTGACCGCCGCTCTCCTGGAGACCAACTATGTCAGCGCCTTTACTGGTGGCCAGTAAGCCACAGGTTTCGTTCGTGTCCGATTCGGAAAGCGGCGATTTCATCCAACTGCGCGATGTTTATAAATCCTACGGCGAAGGGTTAGTGGTGATGGACCACCTGAGTCTGGATATGCGCGCTGATGATCGCTTGGTAATCATTGGCCCAAGCGGAAGCGGCAAGAGTTCGTTACTGCGCGTCATGATGGGACTGGAAAGCATCCAGGGTGGAACGATCAGCTTCCAGGGCAAACCCTACATCGAAGGTCATTCGAACAACAAAGGCAAGTCACTGGACGCACGTCTCCAGACCCAAATCGGCATGGTGTTCCAGCATTACACGCTGTTCCCGCATCTTTCGGTACTGAGCAATCTGATCCTGGCACCGATGAAGGTTCATGGGCTTTCTAAAGCCCAGGCGACCGAGAAAGCCCGGCTGTTCCTGGCTCGGCTGGGTCTGGAAAGCAAGCTCAATGCTTATCCCAGCCAGCTTTCCGGAGGGCAGAAGCAGCGCGTCGCCATTGCCCGCGCACTGATGCTTGAACCGAAATTGATGCTGTTCGATGAGGTGACCTCGGCCCTCGATCCGGAAATGGTCACAGAAGTGCAGAACGTGATGCTGCAACTGGCCGAAGAAAAGATGGCCATGATCATCGTCACGCACGACATGCACTTTGCAAAGCACATCGCCACGCGTGTGGTGTTTTGCGCCAATGGAAAAGTTGTCGAGCAAGGGCCTCCTGCAGAGATATTTACGCAGCCGAAGGAAGTGCGCACCCGCGAATTTCTCGAAAAAGTCCTGCATCTGGGCTGAGGGAAACGGCTATGAATTATCAATTTGATTTCCACTTCCTGACCGGCAACTTCGGTGCTCTCTGGGATGGCCTGAAGGTCACTCTGCAGTTGGCACTGGTGTCTAACGTGGTAGGGCTGACGTTGGGGTTCGGTCTGTGTTTGCTGACGTTGAACCGATGGTTTTTCATCCGCTGGCCGGCTCAGTTGTTTATTGAATTCTTCCGTTGTACGCCGGCACTGCTGCAGATTGTCTGGTTCTTCTACTGCGTACCGATGCTGTTTAACGTCTTCATAGACCCGATCACTATGGGCGTGCTTGCTCTGGGGCTGAACCTCACGGCATTCAATGCGGAAGCTTACCGGGCTGGTGTGCAAGCAGTACCACGCGAGCATCTGGACGCCTGTGTGGCCTTGGGCTTGCGGCCATGGCAGCGGACCCTCTACGTGATTTTGCCGCAGGCACTACGCACCGCATTACCGGTGCTTATGACCAACGGCATCTCAATCCTGCAGCAAAGTGCACTGGTGGCCATTGTCGCCGTCGCTGACCTGATGTACGTCGGCAAGAGCATTGCCACCGAGGCGTATCGTCCTCTGGAAACCTATTCGCTCATCGCTCTTATCTACTTCGCGCTATCGCTGCCCATTGCGCAGTTGGTGCAGTGGCTCGAGCGACGCCAGGAAACCGCGCACGCGCGCTGAGGAGAACATCATGGGTCTTGATTTTACGGTGGTTCTTTCTTACTGGCAGGTACTGGCTAAAGGTCTTGCATTGACGCTGGCCATTACCGTGAGTTGCGCCGTGCTAGGTAGCATTTGCGGGTTTCTGTTAAGCCTTTTGCGGCTCTCGAAAAGTCGCTTTATCAGTATCCCGACCAGTCTGTACGTTGAGTTGTTTCGTGGCACACCGCTGCTGATCCAGCTTTTCTGGATTTTCTTCTGCCTGCCGGTGGTGTTCGGGATATCAATTCCTCCGTACGTGTCGGTGGTGCTGGCGCTGACCCTTTACATGACCGCCATCACCAGCGAGACCTTTCGCGGCGCACTTAAATCTATACCCAGCGAACAGCATGACGCCTGTACAGCTTTGGGCGTGAAGTCGTGGAACAAAGTGTTTTACGTGATCTTCCCTCAGACGCTGCTACGTGCCATTCCTCCGTTGCTATCCAACGTGGTCAGCCTGTTCAAAGAAAGCGCACTGATTTCTTCCGTAGGCATCGCAGACCTTATGTTTGTTGGCCAGAACATTTCCAACAGCACCGCGCGTCCCGTCGAATTCCTGACGGCGGTGGCAGTGATTTATTTCCTTGTTGCGTTCCCCCTGACCCGGCTGGTCGGCGTGATCGAGACTCGGATGCTCAGACGTTACGCGTACTAACTCATCACACTGGAGAATTTCCATGCAACAACTCAAAGGCATCATGCCTGCCCTGGTGACACCGTTCGACAAAAATGGCGCCATTGATTACGACGTGCTGGCGTCAATCGTTGAATATCAGATTAAACAAGGCGTCAGCGGCTTGGTACCGCTTGGCTCCACGGGCGAATACTACGCGTTGACCAATGACGAACGTCGTAAGGTGATGGCCACCGTTCGTGAGGTAGCCGCGGACCGCGTGATGCTGATCGCCGGTGCCAATGGCTCGTGTACCCGCGAAGTGATCGAACAAGTCAAACAGGCGCAGGGTCAGGGCTACAACAACCTGTTGGTCGCTCCTCCGTACTACGCTCTGCCTACCCAGGAAGAGCTGATCGGCCACTATCAGGCGATCCTGGCGGCAGTGCCGGACATCAATATCGTTCTCTACAACTATCCAGTTCGCACCAACGTAGAAGTGGGCTATAGCGTACTTGAAGCGCTGAAGGATGAAAATCGAGTCATCGGGATCAAGGAAAGCGCCGGCAATCTGCTTCGTGCCGTAGAGATTGGCGAAAACTACAAAGGCAAGATCCAGTTGTCGTGTGGCTCGGATGATCAGGCGCTGGACTTCTTCCTGTGGGGCGCAACTAGTTGGATCTGTGCGCCGGCCAACTTCCTGTCACCGCAAATCGTGTCCTTCTACAACAAGTACACGGCAGGGGACCTGGCGGGTGCGCAGGAGATCGTGCGTTCGTTGTTTCCATTGATGAACAACCTGGAAAGCGGCAAGTTTATCCAGAAGGTTAAATACGGTTGCGAACTCGCGGGCTTTGACGTGGGAGTGGCGCGTATGCCGCTCCTGCCTCTTACCGACGAAGAGAAAGCAGAATTCCGCAAGGAATTCGAAAAACTGCAAGGCTGATTTCGGCTCTGCACCGGCTTCCACGCGGGCCGGTGCGGCGCAGATTGGTACCAGCGTCGGCTTCACGTTCATAGATTCCGCGTCATATAGAGAGACGTTTATGACCCCAATGCAGTCAACCTCGCAGCAGCAAGCGCATCGAGAGACCGCCGTGGTCATCGGTGGCGGCATCGTCGGTGTGTGCTGTGCTCTGTACCTGCAACGCGACGGTTATCGAGTCACCCTGATCGACCCCGAAGCTCCTGGTGACAGCACGGCCAAATGGAGTTGCGGGCAGATGGCGGTCAGCGAAGTTATTCCATTATCAAAACCCGGAATACTCAAAAAGATACCGGGCTGGTTACTCGATCAGAAAGGACCCTTGGCGTTACGTCCCAGCGCATTGCCGGGCATCCTGCCATGGTTTCTGCGCTTTTTAGCCTGTGCTCGGCATTCCAGGATCGTTGAGATTTCCAACGAGATGGCTACCCTGACGCACCATGTTTACGAGGACTACGCGCCATTGCTAGAGGCTTGTGCCGACAAGACGCTAATGGGCGAAAAGCCGATTATCGAAGTGTTCGATACTGCGGCCGGACTTGAGCAGGAAGGTCCGCACATGGAGCTGCGCAGGTCGCTCGGCTTTAAGTCAGAAGTGTTGGATCGCAGCGCCATCGCTGACCTGGAACCCTCATTGGCTGGGAAGTTCAGCCATGGATTGCTGTTCCCGGACTGGCGTGCAGTCAGCGATACCAAGGGTTTCATTGCGGCGCTCACCCAAAGCTTCATCGACCAGGGGGGCATGCGAGTGCGCGCTCAAGCCAGGAAAATTGACCAGGTTGCAGACCGTGCCAGCGGCGTGACGGTTACCAACGGTGAGCGGTACGCGGCTGATCATGTGGTGATCGCGGCGGGCACCGGTTCACGACAATTTTTTGAGCAGACGGACAGCCGTGTCCCCCTTGCTGGCATTGCCGGATATCAGGTGCTACTGCCACATTCGGGTGTCGAGGTCAGACATTCAGTGATTTACGCCGACGGCGGCTTCTGCTTCGCCCCGATGACCCGTGGCCTGCAGATCGGTGGAACCATCGAGTTTTCCGGCCCCAATGCTGAACCCAACTATAAGCGGGCAGATATCATTCTAGAGAAAGCCCGCAAAGTTTTACCCCGGCTCAATATTAACGACATCGAATACGGTGTCGGCTATCGACCTTTTCTTCCGGACACCAAGCCTGTCATTGACCGCAGCGCTCGTCTGAAAAACGTATTTCTAGCTTTCGGTCACGGGCAGTTGGGGCTAACGCTCGGCGCGACGACCGGGAGGCTGATCACCGACATGGTCGCGGGACGTCAACCGGCCCAAGACCTGACTCCATTTAGTGCCAAGCGCTTTGCTTTCAATTGAGATTAATCATGAAATCCTACGATTTGCTCTACATCGACGGACAATGGGTAAGCCCTGTCAAAGACGGTAGTTTTGAAACCATTGACCCAAGCAATGAGTCCGTTATCACCCGCGTCGCCGCGGCCACCGCCCAGGATGTCGATCTAGCCGTTACCGCGGCACGTCGAGCCTTCGATGAGGGGCCGTGGCCGCAGATGACTGGAGCGGAGCGGGCCGCGGTCCTGCGTCGGATTGCGGCCGGAATTCGCGAACGCCAGCAGGCCTTGGCTGAGCTTGAAGTGCGGGACAATGGCAAGCCGTTGCCTGAGGCACTGTGGGACATTGGCGATACCGCTGGATGCTTCGATTTTTATGCTGACCTGGCAGAAGATCTTGACGGCATACGCGAGCAGCCGGTGGGTTTATCGGATGAACGCTTCACTTCGATTGCTCGCAAGGAGCCCGTGGGAGTTGCAGGCGCCATCATTCCGTGGAACTTCCCGATGCTGATGGCGGCTTGGAAAGTCGCGCCTGCGCTGGCAGCAGGGTGCTGCATGGTCTTGAAACCTTCGGAGTTGACTCCCCTGACGTCGCTGGAGTTGGCGGACATTGCCCACAACGCAGGACTGCCACCTGGTGTGTTGAACGTCGTGACTGGCCTGGGAGCCGATGCAGGTGCCCCCTTGAGTGAGCATCCAGGCGTCGACAAGCTGGCATTTACTGGCAGCGTTCCGACCGGCGCCAGGATCATGCAAGCAGCCTCTCGCGACATCAAAAATATCAGTCTTGAGCTGGGTGGTAAGTCGCCATTCATTATCTTTGATGACAGCGATATCGACGCTGCCGTCGAATGGATCATGTTCGGGATTTTCTGGAACCAGGGCGAAGTATGCTCGGCTACCTCCCGCGTGCTGGTTCAGCGTGATCTGTATGAGCCGTTGCTCGCGCGACTGGTGGAACAAACCCGCAATCTAACTATTGGTAACGGGCTGGAAGAGGGTGTGCTACTCGGGCCATTGGTCAATCGCGGCCAATACGACAAGGTACTTGCGGCAGTTGCCAAAGGCCGTGAGGAGGGCGCCCGATTGCTATACGGCGGTACCCGCCCTGAAAATTGTGAAAAAGGCTATTTCCTGACTCCGGCCATTTTTGCTGACGTGCCTGAGGATAGTTGGATCTGGAAAGAAGAAATTTTCGGGCCTGTGGTCTGCGTGCGCCCATTCGACGATGAAGCCCAAGCAGTGCGCAGCGCAAACGATTCGCGCTTCGGCCTGGCCGCGGCGGTCATGTCCAAAGACCTGGAGCGGGCCGAGCGCGTTGCTCGAAAACTGCGCGCAGGGATTGTCTGGATCAACTGCTCGCAGCCCACCTTCACTGAAGCCCCTTGGGGTGGCTATAAGCAGAGCGGGATTGGCCGTGAGCTGGGTGAGTGGGGCCTGAATAACTACCTGGAAACGAAGCAGATCACTCGCTATGACAGTGCCAAGCCATGGGGCTGGTATATCAAGTAAGGAGGCCGACATGCGCTGGAAGAAAACGCTTCAGCTAGTAGACGTGCATTGTGAGGGCGAGATCGGCAAAGTCATTACCGGCGGCGTCCTCGATATCCCCGGCAAAACCATGCTCGACAAGATGAATTACATCAACGAAGTGGACGATAGCCTTCGTCGTCTAGTCATGCTGGAGCCGCGTGGCTGCCTGCAAATGTCAGTGAATCTTTTGCTGCCGCCAACCCGACCCGAGGCCCAGGCAGGGTTCATCGTGCTTCAGGCGGACAAGGCACACCCGATGTCCGGCAGCAACTGCATTTGCGTGGTCACCGCTTTGCTTGAGCTGGGCATTTTGCCGATGCAGGAGCCGTTCACGACGGTGGTCCTGGACACCCCGGCAGGGTTGGTCACGGCCAACGCCCGCTGTGAGGACGGACGTTGCCTTGACGTTTCGTTGGACATGGTGCCAGCCTTCGTCGAGCAATTGGACGTAGCGATTGAGACCGAAGCGTTCGGCACCCTAAACGCTGATATTGCTTTCGGCGGAGTCTATTACGCGTTGGTAGATGTAGAACAGGTCGGCCTTAGCATTGCGCCTGAAAACGCGCGTGAACTGGCGGCGGCCGGTGTGGCACTCGCGCAGGTTATTAACCGCCAAATCAGCATCCGCCACCCTGTGTTCGAGTCATTGAATGAAGTTGCCTACGTGATGTTCCGTCATCGGGTGGATGCCAGGACCTATCAGACCTGTACCACGCTGCCGCCCGGACGTGTGGATCGCTCGCCTTGTGGCACGGGTAGCTCGGCGAATCTCGCTTGTCTCGCGGCGCGCGGTCTGGTGCAAGTCGGTGATCAAATGGTCTCTCGCTCTACCATCAATGGCGAGTTCCAACTGCAGTTTCTTGACTGCACCGACGTCGCAGGCAAGCCTGCTATCTTGCCGAGGGTCACAGGTCGTGCCTGGATTTACGGGTTTCAACAGTTGGGTGTGGATCCCGATGATCCTTTGTCAGAGGGGTTTATGCTGAGCGACACATGGGGACCTGCATTTACCGATGGCAATTAAGTCGTCCAGAACAGCCTTCAACTGCTGCTGATATCAGTCATAGTTAGGATTGGAGAGTCAGGATATGCGCTTCACGCAGGTTCTGTCGGTAGTTGATTGTCATGCCGAGGGTGAGAGCGGAAAGGTCATAGTCGGCGGCGTAGGTCAGGTGCCAGGCCAAACGATGTCGATAAACGCGTCCATCTTGAAACTCAGATGGACCATTCGCAAAATGGTCCTTTTTGAACCTCGCGGCGCAGTGTGGCATAACGCAAATATCGTGCTGCCTTCCAACCACCCGGAAGCGGACATGGGCTACGTCATCCTTGAAACGACTGAATACCCGGCAATGTCCGGGTCCAACACGATGAGTATTGCGACCCTATTATTGGAGACCGGCATCTTGCCTATGCACGAGCCTGTTACCAACCTGACACTCGAAGCGTCTGCTGGTCTGATTCGGGTGCGTTGCGAATGCTCAAACGGTAAGGTGACGAGTGTACGACTCGTTAACCAACCAGCCTTCTGCTATCACCTCGACAAGCACATTGAGGTGGAAGGGCTTGGGTCTGTTCGGGTCGATGCTGTGACCTTGGGTTTAGTCTTGATCCTTCTGAAGCATGGGACCTGTGCGAAGTCGGGGAGAAACTCAAGGCGCGGCTGCGAATCAACTTTCAGTTGAGCACCCTGAAAATCCAGCTATTCCCGGTATTACCAATACCGAGTCCGTTGGCCCTTTACGCCGTGAACATGGCCAGCTTATTTCGAAGAACTGTGTAGTGGTTTCACCTGGGCGATGCGATCGGTCGCCTTGCGGTACCGGCTCGTCTGCACGATTAGCGCTCTTGCATGCGAAGGGCCTTATCAACCCAGGCGAGGTGTTTATCCATGAGTCTATTACAGGGAGCCGCTTTACCTGCGCGATCGATGGGATAACCAAGGTTGGTAATTATTCAGCAGTAATCCCTGCCATCGCGGGACAGGCCTGTATCAAATGGGCATGGATCCGACCGATCCCTACCAGCGAGGCTTCACCGCGGCGGATACATGGATGTCGGTTGTGTAGCCATCTGCACGGCTGATTGAATGTGCGTATCTGACTCGGATCATACCCGCATGATCCTGGCTCGATGCGCTGCGCTCGGGTAGTTGAACCTACGGTTACTGAGTTATGAGCAACGCTTGATTAGTGCTAAATTCGCGAGCCGGTGTGACGTCCGGCTCCTATCGTTGAGAGCTGCCTGATGAGTAAAGACACTACAGAAACTAACGGCAATGCCAAGCGCCACGGTGGACGGTACATTTACGAAGAGCTTCGCAAACAAATCCTCACACTGAAGCTCAAACCCGGTACACCGCTGGATGAAGTATCACTGGCAGCTCAGTTCGGGCTGTCTCGCTCGCCGGTGCGCGATGCACTGGCGCGCCTGATCAGTGAGGGTTTAGTGACGATCCTGCCTAATCGCACGACCCTGGTTACACCGTTCGAAATCGAAGAATTTCCTAACTACATCTCCGCACTGGACCTTATGCAGCGAGCTGTTACCCGTCTCGCAGCGTTGCAGCGCAACGATGAAGATCTCGCACGTATTCGGGCCGCCGACGCCGCATACCTCGATGCCGTTGGTACCGGGGATTTCCAGGCGATGTCAGAGCTTAACAAGGCTTTCCATATGGCAATTGCCGAAGCCGGAAAGAACCCGTATTTCATTGGTTATTACGAGAAGCTTTTGGGCGAAGGCCAACGGCTTCTGCACCTGCATTTCGATTACATAATCAGTGCAGCCAGCACCAGCACACGCTTGGGTCGTGACCACGATGAAATTATTGAAGCGATTGCAGCGCGAAAACCTGATGACGCCGAGCGGGCAGCTCATGAGCACACGATGCTGTTTCAGCGCCGTTTCCTGGCTTACATGCAACAGAATTTGACTGACGGCATTTCTGTAAACTGAAAGGCTTACCTCGGGCGTAGAAATGACTGCTATCGGTTGTCGATTGCTGACCTTGCGACAGAGCTGGTAACCAAGTAGCAGTGACTCGCCGGTTCAAGAGGGGGGCTTCGCGCAACGCCCGCCGTCCGAATAGTTCTAACCATCCTTTCGCGGGATTTCTCGAAGCACGTTACTTGCATGGGGCTCTACAGTAGATCACACCAATATCGCTGACAGCCGCTGGACGTGGCACGACATAGAAAAGAATGAGAGTTTGAATAGCTACTGACAGTCACTCAATGTTTGAAGTTTTTAGCCATACTTTTTCAGCTCCTGTTCATTGAAATAGCGGAAGGTACCGATTAATATCTGCTGACGGTTGCATAGTTCTCCTGCTGCCGGCCGCTATTATTACCGTTTCTACGAATGGTATGCCTGAGGTTAAAAAATGAAAGGTAAGTTACTTGCCGCAATGGTGTTAATGATCGGTCTATGCGCTGTGAACGGCGCCAACGCTGAAAGCAAAGGCTTTGTGCATCCGGGAATGCTGAGTTCGGAGGACGATTTTACTAGAGCCAAGAGACTCGTTAGTGTTCATACTTCACCCGCCGTCGATAGCTGGAATCTCTTGGAAAAAAGCCGTTACGCGGTCGCTGATTACACGCCTAAGCCAGTCGATAGGGTCGTGCGGGGTAACCCTTCGTGGGGTAAAGACAATTACGGTGTGCTTTACCGCGATGCTGCAGCGGCTTATCAGTTGGCTGTCCGTTGGAAAATCTCTGGAAATGTGGAGTACGCCAATGCGGCGATTAAGGTGCTTGATGCATGGGCCGGCAAACTGACCGACGTTATTGGTACGAGCGACAAGTATCTAGCGTCTGGTATTTACGGTTACGAATTGGCTAATGCGGCAGAAATTATGCGGACCTATCCAGGTTGGAAAAAGCTGCCCCAATTTCAAGATATGATGCTTCGGGTTTTTTATACAATGAATCACGATTTCATAACCAAGCACAATGGATATGGGGAAGCCGGTCTGCACTATTGGGCTAATTGGGACTTGGCGAATCTTGCCTCGATGATGGCAATCGGTATATTGACGGATCGCCACGATATCTATGAAGAATCGTTGAACTATTTGCTTCATGGAAAAGGCAACGGCGCATTCAACAACGCAATGTGGGCTGTCTATCCAGGCACTGGAAAGGAACCCGGTCTGGCTCAAGTTCAGGAAAGTGGACGGGACCAGGGACACTCTACCTTAGACATTGGATTAATTGGCGTGATTTGCCAAATGGCGTGGAACCAAGGCGATGACTTGTTCAGTTTTAATAATAACCTGCCCTTGAAAGCCAGTGAATACGTTGCCAAGTATAATCTTCTTTATGATGTTCCATGGACCAACTACACCACCAGCGACGGCTCGATTCAAACTCATATTTCATCCGCCAGTCGCGGTAGCACCCGCCCAATCTGGACGTTGATTTACAATCACTATGCAGGAATCAAACACCTTGAAGCACCCTACACAAAAAAGATGCTGGATAATTTTGGGCCAGAGGCAGGTGCTTATGGGGCTAACAGTGGCGGTTTTGATCAGTTGGGTTATGGATCTTTGTTGTTCAATAACTATCAAGCGACCGCGGCTGGGAAACGCTGACTCTCTCGATAGCGGCGCAATTTTTCATTCGCATGAAGCCTTACGTTAGCCATCGCGTAGTGTGCTCTTCGAGTCCATTCGCCGCTTGGAACTGATCGTGGATGATAAGTGCTAGGCGGCGAGTGTTGAGTAAAGAGTGTTCGGGCATTAGCAAGGCAAAGTCGATGAGCGGCAGTTTCGGTAAACGCTCACCGCAAGAATCCACCAACTGTGGTAGATCATTGACGCGGGCAGCACGGTCAAGGCGTTACCGTGGCGCACCGTGTGCATCATATCTGGCAGATGAGACAAAGAGCTGGCCACTCGCCAAGACGTGCGCAAGCTGCCCAGCGCACCTATAAACTAGCGGACGTGCATGGCGTAAATTAGCCGTGCTAATTGATGGTCTGTGGCTTTGATCGCGCAATTAGTATCCATCCTCGTCAGTCTGACGCGATGACTGTTACCGATAAAAATTTGTCTTGACGAGCGTTTGACGCCGCTTGCTTCAGCGCTTGTGCCGTTCGATTTCGTAGTCGGCGAATGGGTTGATCTGGTCATGGAATATCTTGTATTTCCAATACAGGAACCAGTCTTTACCTTGGAGCAAAAGGTCGATGCGATTGCTATTGACGGTAATAATCTCGCGCAGGAGGCCGGGACGCTGGCCCTCGTGCAAGTGTTCAGCAGTTGCGCACGATCCGCCCGACAGTTGACCTCTTCCTTGTTCGGGTCCTGAAGGACTGATTGCTGTTGTGCGGCGAAGACCTCGAGATCTTCATGAAAGGCACGTTGCATCTCGAGAAAGAGCGCCCGCGTCACTTCTGGTTCGTCGATCCGGAAGTCATGCGTTTTGAGCCCAAAAATAGTGGCTGGTCGTCTCGGTCTCCGGCATGATCGCATGTAGCGCGTACATTGATGACATCTGTCCCCTCGAACGATCGCTCGTCGCTACTTACGCGTCGACCGCCGGTCCGGGTCTCCACGTTCGATGGGGGTAAAAATTTAATCATTTGCCAGCGATCGATTTTCTGATCGCATCCAGCGAGTCGCCGGTACGTGGGCGTCGGCGTATCGATCATCCAGCGTGTCTGAACGACGCTGCGTTCGTCACTTTCTACTGACGGCTAGTGCTGTCGCTTGATTGCCGATCGTCGAGCCGTGTATGAATGTCAGATGACTAAGGCCGTTTAGGTTGTCGCTGATCAATCGATAGTTGGCTTCGGCGTGCATGTAGTCTTGCTGCCATGCATGCGCGGCGTTGTCCAATAATGAGAAGTCGGGAACGAGCGTCGGATCTGCGCGGTTTGGGTCGCCCATCCATATCCAAGCAAGATGATGACGTTCGTAGATCGGGTAGGTCTTCCCTTTCGCCTACGGCGTAATCTGCTCTTCGCTGCGAATGCTGACGCATGTTCCGTGGCAGTCGACCGTGAACCTGTGATAGCCAAATTGACGTTGTCGCCCACCAGCGTGCTCAAATGCAGGGGGGACACGACAATGATAGCAACGGTTTTCTATGGCGACCGCTTCGCCTGCTTGTGTTCGATATTGCAGGACGGGTTGGTCCATGATGGTCAGGTCCCGAAGACTGTGAAGGAGCTCACTCGGCCAGGCGGCGACGTACCTAGCATTCTTCACATACATTGGCTTCTTCTGTTTATTATTCGTTGTAGGATCAAAGGTCGGTGGATAATCTTAGTCCGTCGCAGCGGATTCTCCTTTGAGACGTGGACAACGGATCCGTCCGACGAGTCTACGAAGGATAGACCGCGCCTAATATCCGAAAACTACGTCACCAGCGACTTTTTTTGTCCACTTCTGGAAGACGTCATTGAACTGCGAACTGAAATAACCTTCATACCGATCTCGGAGCGCTTAGGAAGGCTGCGAGTGTTCTTTGTCCTTGTCGCCGTATGAACAACATCTCTCAAGGATGTGCTGACGCAGCGGATTTACGAAATTGGACAGCTAACGAACCATGAATGGATGCCTGGATGATCTATGCGTAGCAGATTCCCCATTCGCTGACGTGAATTTTCAAAACCTCGCGCCTGTTCAGGATAGCTTCAATAACGGGGTTATATTGATGCAGTATTAAAGTCTGCGCTATATGGATGAACTTGCATTGAGCCAGAGGCAACGGCGAACCTTGGCGCGAAGGACGAGCCTGCTACTGATGGCGATACTCTCCTACAGCGAAGTAAGCGTCCAAACGTCCGGTTGCGCTGATTCTTTAAGATGATGGGTTGGTGGTTCCTCCGGTTGTTCTCGCAGACCGCTCTGCCCTTAGCGTACGGGCCTCTCCAGGGGGAACCAGTTGACGTTCAACTTTTTTCCCGTGGTTATAACCTCTGACGAATCGTCTCAATTCAAAATGCCCCCCCAAGGCGCTTGAGTCTAAGAAAATCCCGCTAACGAAATGAGTGTCTTGAACTACCCCAACAATCCGAGCGGTGCGCGCTGGTTTGAATCCACCCCGTCGTCGATTCGACGCCCCACCCGCAGCACTCTGAGTATTCATGTGTGCGGGTTTGCAAATCACGATATCAGCGCCTCATCAACTGAAGAGACGGGACCTCTCAATAACTTTGAACGGATCTCATGCTCCGGCCTTCATTAACTTGCCCTCCGTGCTTTGCTAAGTTGAGCCACCACTATCGGCAATCAGATAGGCGCGTCAGATAGTACTGTCTTAAAGCTTATAAAAGCATGGCTGCAATCAATGGCGACCCCTGCTGGGGGTGTACCCGCCAGAACGTTGTCACGCTGGCTGTTTGCTTCGACCAGCGGGTAAAAGCTGAGGGGACCGCCATTGAATTGAACCTGCACGTGCGTAGGTGATACCGGGCTACCGTGCCGGCTCCCCGCAAAGGTGGGCGTGCCGTCATCAAGTACTACGTTGTCCAGGCTGAGTTCGATCGGCAAGCCGGAATAACAGACCCACGTCAGAGTACCGGCCCCGAAAGTCACGCTGCCCAGGGGAGTGGATGTACTTGAAGACGAGGTGAGTGTAATGAGGCAGTTTCGTCCCGATATCGGTACCGTAATACGAGTCCAGCAAAATCGGCCCCCGCATCCTGCGCATGCAAATGTTTCGGTAGCTGACGTGATTAACCAGTCTGCCTCGGTTGGAGCCTGACTTAATATGCAGGTCTTTGCTGTTGGCACTATCGAAACCGTCCATGACTAGATCATCTACCAGCAAGTCGCTCACCCCTGCGTCGGTTTCGCTGCCAATCGACATACCTTGACCATAGTAGAAATGGTTGTGCGCAAACATCAGGTCGTGACTGGATTGCTTGGACCTCGACGATTTAATGGCCACTTGATCTTCACCTGTGCTGATATAGGAGTAGGCGAGCAGTACGTTGGACGCGGGACTGGGGTCAAAGCCATCAGTATTTTTGACCGTCTGCGGATTGAAGCAAGTGGCAGGTGTCAATTTGTCCGGAGTTCTGTTGTCGGGGACGATGTGAAAGTTGGGTGAGTTCTCTAACGCCACACCATAAAGGGTGAAGTCGGTACCTGCATTGATGTGCAGCAAGCGCGGCGTCTGCCAGTGGGACGCTGAGGAATCCCTTGTTTTCGCCATCCCCGGCGACCAGCTTCACGGCACTTCCAGAAGGGCAATTGTCAAGCGCGGCCTGGATGCGCTTCTGATCCGGATTCGATTGGCTAGGATTGCTGTCCAGGCTATCTATGGAGCCTTTGACTGGCGCAAGGTTGGCCACCAGCGTCATGCACAAACGTGTCGGCAAGCTGGGCTCAGATACCACACCCCAACGGGTATTGATAGGCGGGCTCGGCAAGCTGGGTGCCGCCGACACGATTTCCGGCAACACAAGCAGTAGCCCATATACCCCGCATGGTAAAGGCCATGAACGTCGCGGACTTCTGCATTCGTGGGTGAATGGCATCGCTATATCTCCAAGATGGTTACTTTCAAGCGTTGTCTTCTATCGCTCAATCCATTGAACACAGTCGTACACAAAACCTGGGGTTAAAAAACCGTCGCCTGCCTTTCCGGAAGCAGCGCTGATGTCCAATGAGTTCAAACCTGCATGAGGTGTGGTGCGTGGAATGACGTATTCGAACAGCACGTTATTGCCTCGGTAGATCCCGGGTGTGATGCCCCGGCTGTCAGGCTGGTTCGAGGGCGGTGGCGTGACGCTTCCCAACCCTGGTTGACCTTGATCTACGGGCGTCCGCCGACCTGGGCAAATGTCACGTAGAGACGCAATCGATAATCGCGTACCTCGTTTGGGCCGAGTGAAAAATTGATCCGGGTCGGGGACTTGACGGCTCGCCGCTTTACGGCGGGAGAGTCGCTCAGCGGGCTGCTCCCCACGTATAGAGCAGCGATTCAGCTCGTTCTGATAGAGCGTGGTCTGATAGTGCCCGGGGCGTGCACCCTCAACCTGGGCGTTACAGTTGGCGTCTGCGCGGGCCCAGTATTGAGCGGCGGCATTGCTCAATCCCGCCAACGTCGGCGGGCCCCTGGCGATGCCGGATAGATGAGCCGATACCGAACCCCGCCCAGCGCTGCCGATGAACCCTTTAGCCCCAAGGATTGATTCACGAAACTCAGGTCGCCAAGGGCCGCGGCAGGCGCTGCGCCTTCAGGGCCCGTGCAGTTCACGGCATTGCTGCACCACATCACACCACATTTATTGGCGCAGAGCTTTTATGCCCTGCGGTGCGATGCTGCGGTGGGCATGGACGGCATGTCGTGGCGAGACTATGAGGAAGGTCTTCTCCACCGTGTGACCGAGTTGCACGGAAGGCTTCACAACGGGGCCTTCAGGGCAACGCCTTCGCGACGGGTCTACACTCCCAAAGCCGATGGCAGGCAACGCTCGCTGGGTATTGCTTCTTTGGAGGACAAGATCGTACAGCAGGCGGTTGTTACCGTTCTGAATGCGATCTATGAGGAAGACTTTCTTGGATTTACGTATGGGCGTGATTTCGTAGAGCGCTTCTTCCATCGCAGGGTCGCTGTAACCGAACCAGTTCTGCATGAGATGAACCCGCAGCATCGCCATCAAAGGATAGGCCGGACGACCACCTTCGCCCTTCGAGTAATGAGTGTCGATCAGGGCAATCAAATACTGCTAGGGCACGACCCGATCCATCTCGATCAGGAACAATTCCTTGCGGGTCTGCTTGCGTTTACCGGCGTACTCAGCATCGGCGAAGGTCATTTGCTTCATTGAAAAGCTCGGCGATTGGTGGGGAGAATTTTGCCAAATCAGGAAGCCTTTTTCAGGATTTCCCTAATAGTCAGCCGAACTTTCTGAATTTCCGAGCTGGCCATTCAGATTTTGCTGTGCGATATGCAAAAACGCGAAGATGTCCGAGTTTTTGCCTTAGCGTCTGATTTTGCATGAAGTTATTTGCGTATATCCGGGCGGGTATAGTAACTATGCTCCCGACACTGGTCACCCTTCGACCCGTCCGGATAAATATAAAAAAAGAGCCGCATAGGAGCATCGTAGTGAATAAGTCCAATTTTGCCATAGCTATAGGCTTAGGCGTATTAGTGCAAAATGCAGGCGCCGCAGGTTTTCTTGAAGACAGTACAGCCAGTTTGAAGTTGCGTAATTTTTATATCAATAACGATAATCGAGACTCCGCCACCGCGGCGCAAAAAGCTGCAGGTCAGAACTATCAAGCGGAGTGGGGCCAAGCATTTCGAATTGACTTCACGTCTGGGTACACGCAGGGCCCGGTGGGCTTTGGGATCGACGCCGTCGGGCTACTCGGTATTAAACTGGACTCCAGTGCAGATAAGCATGGCAACCCTACGGGCAATGCATACTCAGGGAACATATTCCCCAGTGACGGTAACAAAGCGGTGGACGATTTTTCAAGCTTGGGGTTAACCGCCAAGGCCAAATTTTCCAAGACCGAACTGAAACTGGGTACTTTGATGCCTCAAACTCCAGTTCTAGTTTCCAACGACGGGCGTTTGCTTCCACAGACGTGGCAGGGCGAACAAATTACCACGTCGGATATCAAAGATCTGACGCTGATAGGCGGCCAGATTGAGCAGGTTAAAAGCCGCAACTCTAGCAATAATGAGAATTTATCTATTGCTGGTGCCAATGGTGGAGCCAATAACGCCATTTCCGGGAAGACCAGTAATAAATTTATCTATTTTGGTGGCGATTATAAACTAAGCAAGGATCTTGTTGCACAATACTACTACGGCAATCTGGAGGATTTTTATAAGCAGAACTTCTTGGGATTGACACATAACTGGGCAGTTGGCCCAGGGGTACTTAAAAGCGATTTCCGATATTTCAACAGTAAGGATGACGGTGCCAACGGGCACGACCCTCTGTATTACACCACAGGGTATTACGGCGGCAATGTGACAAAAGGCAAAGTTGATAACAACCTCTATAGTGGGCTGTTCCTTTACACGGTAGGGGGGCATACCTTCGGCGGCGGCTATCAGTCCAGTAATGGAAATAGTGATTTTCCTTGGCTGAACCAAGGGGATGGCTCTTCCGCTTACATCATAACCGACATGCAGATTCAGAAATTCGGCCGCGCCGGTGAGAAGACTTGGCAAGCTCGATACTCATACGATTTTGCTGCAGTAGGCATTTCTGGGGCAACTGCTGGGTTGGTTTACGTGAAAGGAGATGGAATAGACACACCCAGCACCAGTAACGCCAGCGAGTGGGAGAGGGACTTAACGCTGTCCTACGTAGTGCAGTCTGGCGCGCTGAAAGGTTTGGGCATGATGTGGAAAAACGGTATGTGGCGTAACAACATCCCCAATGCTAGGCAGCAAGATGAAAACCGCCTAATTCTGAGCTACACCTTACCTCTTTTTTAAATCTTGAATGCGAATGCCGGCTGTTTTGGAAATTAAGTCCCTCGCTTGTTGACGAACGCCGGCATACGCGTCGAAAGGCGACCCTGAGAAGGGTGAGTAAATTGTCACTTGAGCAACCGTCGTTAGATGTAACAGTGCAAAAACACTGTTAATCCATCAGCTAACTAAATCGTGAGATAAGAGAATGAACAGCTGGTTTGCGAACATCAGCGTGACAAGGAAGTTAGGCCTGGGGTTTGGGCTGGTTTTGGCCCTTGCGTTTTCGGTCGCTTTCGTGGGGTGGATCAGCCTAGACAGGCTTATCGCTCGCAGTAACCTCATGACCAGCATCGCCACGTTGAGCGACCAACTAGGAAATTTGCGTGTGGCCCGTCTGCAATATTTACTGGCAAATGGTGATGAGGCAGCCGACCAAGCCATGTTCGATGCGCTGGATAGGTACAAAATACAGCAACAGGCTCTTCAAGCGATTCTTCAAAGTCCAGATGAGTCCAGACTGCTCAATCAAATGATCGATACCAGTGTGCGCTACGAAGGGGCGCTGAAAAAGTTGCGCGACGGTTATCATAGTGCCAACCGCATCCGCTCAAGTTTTGATGCCCAGGCTACCAACGCCATCTCGTCAATTGATGAACTTGCTGAAACTCTGTTGCTGGCGGGCGGAGGGGGCGAGGTCAGTCTGGACCGTTATCGTGGTCTGATGAACGTACGGCGGGGCGTAGCGTTAGCTCAATATGCGATTTTTAGATACGCCGCGAATGCCAATGCGGAAAACCGACAAGGCGCGTTGACTCAGTTGGGTAACGCAATCGCGAGTGCCAAAACGCTGGAGCCATTACTAGGGGACGCCCAGGCCACATTGTTGAAAAGGCTGGAAGCAATCATGCTGGAGTACGAGCTACAGCTCGACGCATTCATTGCTGCCAACAAAAGTATCGAGTCGATTACTCAAGATCTACGTGAGCTTGGAGTTACGTTTTTTGCTGTGAATGAGGAAATGTACAAACTCCAAACTTCTGTACGAGATCGTGAAAGCACTCATTCGAGGATCGTTCAGATATCGGTCGCATTGCTTGCATTGATCCTGGGTGCCTTGGCGGCAATTCTGATCACCCGCCAGATCACTCGCCCCCTTAAGGAAACCGTCGCGGTGATCAACCGAATTTCGTCGGGCGACCTGACCTATTTCGATCCTTCAGTGCGAGGTGACGAGTTGGGCCAATTGCAGGATGGGATCCAACAGATGGGGACGACCCTGCGCGACCTGATACGAGGAATATCCCAGGGCGTAACCCATATTGCTGGCGCTGCAGACGCGCTTTCGGCCGTCACCCAACAGAGCAGGGCAGTGGTAAGTGGTCAGAAGATTGAGACTGATCAAGTTGCAACCGCAATGCATGAGATGTCGGCCACCGTTCAAGAAGTCGCCCGCAACGCTGAGCATGCATCCACGTCAGCCCTTAGGGCCGATGGTCAAGCCCGGGAGGGGGATCGTTTAGTCGCAGAGGTCATTCTTCAGATCGAGCGCTTGGCCATAGGTGTTGTTAGCTCAAGCGAAGCCATGATTGGTCTTGAGCTGGAGAGCGACAAAATTGGCAAGGTAACGGATGTGATCAAGACAGTCGCTGAGCAAACGAACCTGCTGGCACTCAATGCCGCTATTGAAGCTGCGCGCGCTGGCGAAGCAGGCAGGGGATTTGCGGTGGTGGCTGATGAGGTTCGAGGGCTTGCCCAGCGCACTCAACAATCAACCGAGGAGATTGAAGCTCTGGTTTCCGGATTGCGAGATAAAACGCAACGGGTATCCAGTTTGATGCTTGCAAGCAGAAACCTGACCGACAGTAGCGTAGCGCTGACACGTAGAGCAGGGGAGTCATTGGGGAGTATTACGCGAAGCGTTTCGGGTATCCAGGCAATGAACCAGCAAATAGCAGCCGCAGCGGAAGAGCAGAGCGTGGTAGCTGATGAAATCAGTCGAAGCATTGTGAAGGTGCGTGATGCATCAGAACAAACAGCGGCCGCCAGTGATGAGACAGCGATTTCCAGTATGCAACTTGCTCAGTTGGGGAATCAGTTGCAGATTTTGGTCAGCCGATTCCAAATCTAGAATATGACCGACAATCGAACTGCACCACCTGTTTAACAGGCTAAAGCCGCCCAACTATCACAGCAACAGATATCTAAGCGCTCCAGGATAGATACTCATAGCAATGGCTCCCAGCCGCCGCTCTGATAATATACGTACCTGAGCGCGTTCACATCGGCTGCGCGCGATTTTGGATCAGATGCATTCAGGTGCGATATACATGCGTATGCAACTACTAGACTGGTGTTTGATGATAGTAATAGCATGCTGATATCGTTTCTTAGGCTCCTAATGACTATGTGACCTCTTCACCACGACGGAGGCTGCTGGAATCCTACGACCGGATATTGGAGAGCGGACCCATAGCTGACGCCGTTCGTACCACAGACAGCAAGGGGGCCCAAACGTCTTTCCCCATTTACTATTCCTTCCCTTAGGCAACTTGACGCCGGCTACGTGTCGATCCAGCACGGCCTGCGATGCAATATCGTAGCACCCGTTACGGCGTGCGCTGCAAGTGTTCAGGCGGTTGGTGACGCCGCTCGGCTAATCCGTGATGGCGAGGCAGAAATCGCGATGTGTGGTGGTGCAGAGGTTGTAATCGATCGGGTCAGCATTGGTGGGTTTGCCGCTGGGCGGGCGATGTCGGGAGGATCAACGATACCCCCAAACTAGCATGGCTTCCCTTTGACCGGGAGCGTGATGGGCTTGTGATGGGTGAGAGGGGGCTGCAATGTTGGTTATCGAGTCCCTGGATCACGCTGTGGCGCGGGGTGCCGACATCCTAGGAGGTCTAGTGGAATACGGCACCAGCGCTGACGCTTACCACCTCATTGCTAGCCCAGAAGATGGAAAGACGGTCGGCGTGCGATACAAAAAGCGATTGCGCATGCAGGCATCAAACCCTGAGCAGACACAACATCTCAATGCTCACGCTGCTTCACACCGATGGGTGACAAAAGGGGATCTGGCGGCGGTCAAGGCTGTGTTCGGAGAAAATTCGACGATCGCTGTGGCCTCGACAAAATCTGCAACTGGTCATTTGCTAGGGGGCTGCTGGTAGGTTGGAGGCAATATTTATCATTCTTGCGCTACGCGAGCAGATCGTGCCAGCCACGTTGAACTTTGCTAATCCGAACGAAGCAGTAGGAGACTTGCGCATCGTCACGTGGAACCGCAGGCGATGAACATTGAATACGCGCTCTCAAATGGCTTTGGTTTTGATGGAGTACATGCCGGCGTCTTGTTCAAGCGTTGGGGAAATTAAGCATGGGGATTGCGACGATACGGCCCATGACGTAGCGAGCGGTTCGTTGCTGAGGGTGTCGAACGGGTAGCACCATTCCCCGATAAGGCCCAAGTGGCAGGATGCCGGATCTTCCCGTTCTCAGCCCTTCGCAATCAGCGTATCTTCTTAAATCAGCCGTTATTCACGCTCCCTCTTTGCACCTTTAACCTGCTATCTGCACGTCAAATACCTCTCCGCCCGGCCAAGCGCCGGACAGCGCGCAGCACCGAGTGTTGCGGATCATTGCCCTCAGCAGCGTCCCAATCAGACTCTAAGGCAAATTTCCATACTCCGATGCGAAACTGCATGCGGACAGGCAATGCGCATTCAATCCACTGCTCTCACACTCAATTCCAAAGCACAGCGCCAATCAACCGGACGCGCCGCATAAAACAAGAGTCGTGGAAATGAACAGTCAAAGTCCTTCTGCCGACGGAATCCACGTCGGCGCACGCCAGTCGCGTATTGAAGACGCTGCACTTCTCAGAGGCCTTGGGCGTTATGCAGATGACAGCGCCATCCCTCCCGGAACATTGCATGCCGCGATCATTCGCTCTCCCCACGCCCATGCTCGCATAACAGGAATAGACTTCACCAAAGCGTTGTCGATGAAAGGTGTTCACGGCGTTCTCGTAGGTGATGACGTCAAGCGCTGGGCTCAGCCTTTTGCCGTTGGTGTGAGACAGCCAATGGAGCACTGGTGCCTCGCCGTCGATAAAGTGCGTTATGTGGGAGAGCCGGTTGCAGTGGTCGTCGCAGACAACCGGTATTTGGCTGAGGATGCGATAGAAGGTGTCATTGTCAAGTACGAGCAGCTCGCTGCGGTTGTCGATCCTGAAGCTGCGATCGAAGAGGGCGCGCCGATTCTTCACGAGGCGGTCGGAAGTAACTTAGTCAATGAGCGTCACTTTCGCTACGGCGAGCCAGAGCAGGCATTTGAAAATGCGGCTCACAAGATCTCTTTGAAAATTCAGTTCCCTCGTAGCTCATGTACGCCAATCGAATGTTATGTGGTTCTGGCGCAGTTCGAACGCACGTCCGGCGTTTACGATGTGATGGCCAACTTCCAAGGCCCGTATGCATTGCACACGGTAATGGCTCGGGCGTTAAACGTTTCAAGCAACCAACTGAGACTGCGTACACCCAAAGATTCAGGTGGCAGCTTTGGGATCAAGCAAGGCGTATTCCCTTACGTCGTCATGATGGGGTTGGCAGCTCGAAAAGTCGGCGCACCTGTGAAGTGGGTCGAAGATCGACTGGAGCATCTGCAAGGAGCTTCATCAGCCACCAACCGCGTTAGCGAAATTGAAGCCGCTGTCGATGGCAACGGTGTAGTTACAGCGCTTCGCTACGATCAGATAGACGATTGCGGAGGCTATCTACGCGCGCCGGAACCTGCAACCTTCTACCGTATGCACGGCAATCTTACCGGTGCCTATGCTATTCGTAACCTGCAGGTACGTAACCGTGTAGTGCTGACGAACAAGACGCCCAGCGGCCTGAACCGCGGATTTGGCGGCCCTCAAGTCTATTTCGCCCTTGAGCGGCTGATGCAGCATATCGCTGCACAGTTGAACCTCGATCCTCTGGACGTTATCCGTCGCAACCTGGTTCCAGTAGACGCATTCCCCTACCGCGCAGCCGCTGGTGCGTTGCTGGACTCCGGTAATTATCAAGGTGGAGTGCAGCTGGCGATCACAGATGGTGGCCTTTCGGAGCTCCTTGATCGGCGAGCGAAAGCCCGGTCTGAGGGCAGGCTGTATGGTATCGGCTACGCGGCCGTGGTCGAGCCATCTATTTCCAACATGGGCTACATCACTGCTGCGATGACTCCGGAAGAGCGTCGCAAAGCCGGCCCAAAAAACGGGGCCGTAAGCACCGCCACCGTCTCTGTCGGGCCGTTGGGTGATGTCACCGTACACATCTCTTCCACTCCCGCTGGTCAAGGGCATCAAACCGCAGCAGCTCAGGTAGTGGCTGACGTACTGGGTGTGCCTTTTGATTCCATCATCGTTAATGTCGAGCTGGATACACAGAAGGATTCTTGGTCGATCGCTTCGGGTAACTATTCAAGCCGCTTTGCCGGTGCGGTCGCAGGGGTTGTACATCAAGCTGCCGTGAAAATACGTGACCGGTTAGCTCGCATTGCCGCCAAGCAACTGAGCGCAGAGGTGAAAGATATCCGCTTCGCTGACAGCAAGGTCTTTGTAGTAGACGGGTCGGCAGCGCCTTTCCACCGTATTGCGGGCACGGCTCACTGGTCGCCTGCGCTGCTACCTGAGGGTGAACCTGGAGGAATGCGTGAAACTGCATTCTGGACACCGCCCCAGCTGACCGCTCCGGATGATTCAGATCTGGTAAACACCTCACTGTGTTACGGCTTTGTTTTTGACATCTGTGCGGTTGAAATCGACAGAGTCACTGGACAGATCCATATCGATCGTTACGTCACCAGCCATGACGCAGGCCGCATGCTCAATCCAGCCCTTGTAGACGGGCAGATACGGGGTGGTTTCACCCAAGGGCTCGGTGCAGCACTCATGGAGGAATTCGCTTACGGAAATGATGGGAGTTTCCTGTCGGGTACGTTTGCCGATTATCTCGTTCCCACTGCTCCGGAAGTGATCGAACCACTCATTTTGCATATGGAAACTCCTTCCCCCTTTACGCCACTGGGCGCTAAAGGGGTCGGGGAGGGCAATAACATGAGCACGCCGGTATGCATCGCCAATGCGGTAGCGGACGCGTTGGGCCGGTCTGATATCCGGCTGCCATTGACGCCCTCCAAGGTACGTACCCTCATTGGCATTCAAGAGCCAGCGCGTCCTGTGGGGATGGAAGAAGACGAGGAGCCTGCTGGAAAAGCAGGAGGATCTGCGCTAAGAGCCAACGACTCTGTGGAAATTCCTGCATCGCCGCAGGTGGTGTTTGACACGCTTCTGGATCCAGAGACGTTAAAAGTCATCATCCCAGGTTGTCATGATTTGGAGCTGGAAGGGGAGAATCGATATGTCGCTGATGTCACGGTTGGCGTCGGGATGATTCGTGCGCGATTTGCCGCTAAGGTCGCTCTGAGCGACCTCAAAGCACCTCATTCTCTCAAACTGTCCGGTTCTGGAAGCAGCTCCATGGGCTCGGCGTCCGGTCACGCCAACATCACCTTCGTCGCATTGGAAAATGGTCACACCCGGATGGAATATCGCTATCAGGTATCCATCAGCGGCAAAGTCGCGGCGGTCGGAGGGCGCATGCTTCAAAGCGCCTCCAAGGTCATCATCGGCCAGATTTTCACGAGGCTATCTCAACGCGTGAGCGGCCAGAAAGTCAGCGTCGGCGCGTGGTCACGGTTGAAATCGATAATTGCCAAAGCGTTTGGCAAAGGGGGCGAGCAATGAAACCGCCGGTCTTTGATTATGTTCGCGCCACCACCCGCAAGGAAGTTCTGGCACTCCTCGCTGAATACGGCAACGACGCCCGGATTCTGGCAGGCGGTCAATCGCTGATGTCGGTATTGAACATGCGCCTGGCCCAGCCCAAGTTGCTGATCGATATCAATGAAGTCGCGGATCTCAATTACATCGATGTTCGTAAAGGTAGCCTAACTGTAGGAGCAGCAGTGCGCCAGGCGCAGTTGTTGTCAAGGCCGACCCTTTCTGAAGAAGTTCCTCTTCTGGCGCTGGCGATGCCTTGGATCGGTCATTTTCAGACACGCAACCGTGGCACGGTTTGCGGGTCTGTTGCCCATGCAGATCCAAGTGCAGAGTTGCCGCTGTGCCTTGTCACGTTGGGTGGAGAAGTCGTTCTTGAGTCCAAAAAGGGCTCAAGGATAGTTAAAGCTTCGGATTTTTTCCAAGGCATCCTCAGTACCGCCAAACAGCCCGCTGAATTGGTTGCCGAAGTCCGATTTCCATTGAAACGCGATGGTGTCACTTACCGCTTCCAGGAGATCGCGATGCGTCATGGCGATTTCGCCATCGTGGCGCTTGCTGCTGCGATTCACCGCGAGCATGCGGATCTGGGAATCGGTGGTGTCAGTGATCGACCTCAGCGCCGTCGACTCACCCTGGGCCAAACGTTGAACGACGAATTGAACGTGGTCGCCTGGTCTCTTGGCGCCCAGGACGATACACATGCGAGTGCCGCCTATCGACGTCAGTTGGTACGCGAGCTTGGGCAGCGTCTGGTGGAAGGAGTATGACCATGCGGGTCAATGCGGATCAGCGTCAAATCGTCACCTTGCAGCTCAACGGCCGGACGCGTGAGGCCTCGACAGAAGCCCGTACCCAGCTCAGCGATTTTCTGCGACATGATTTGGGCATGACAGGTGTACATGTCGGATGCGAACACGGTGTCTGCGGCGCGTGCACTATCTTGGTAGACGGTGTGGCGACACGCTCTTGTCTCATGCTAGCGGTTCAAAGTCATGAGCATCGTATCGATACCGTAGAGTCGCTGGCTCAGGACGATGTGCTCAATGATCTTCAGCAGGCATTTAAGCGCCACCATGCGCTCCAGTGCGGTTTTTGCACACCGGGCATTTTGATGTCGAGCGTCCATTTTCTAGAACAAGTTCCAAACCCTGATGAAGCACAGGTTCGCGACATGCTTTCCGGGCACTTGTGCCGGTGCACAGGTTACACCGGTATTGTCCAGGCGGTACTTGAAGTCGCTTTACAACGCCAAACGAACATGGAGGCAAAACAATAATGTTCGATCTAGGACGCACCTTCCTCGCAGCTGTAGAGCGCCGTCCACATGCGGTTGCAATCAGCGAAGGCTCTCTCAGCAAAACCTACGAAAGCTGGTACGACGATATTCAGCGTGTGGCCCACGGACTTGAAAATCTGGGCATCAAACGGGGCGATCGAGTATTGGTCCCCATGCAGAACCGCTGGCAAATGGCAACAATCCATTGGGCTTGCCAGTTCTCAGGAATCGTAACAGTTCCGTTGAACTGGCGTTCTACCTGCCAGGAGCTGAGCCACTTCATCACGGACGCTGATGTCAAAGCAATCGCCTACGATGACTCTATGGCTCTGGCGGTTGCCGGTTGCCCAGAAGCGAAAGATATCCCTCGAATCGGGTGCGACCTGTTGGCGACGCCATTCGATATAACTTTCGACTCCCTGATGGCGCAGTCTCCACGCGCTCCTATTTTGCGAGCGACAGCGGAAGATTTTTCCCTCCTGCTCTACACGTCCGGAACCACGAGCAAGCCTAAGGGGGTGCCCCGCAGGCACCGTGCCGAGCGCGCTGCTGCGATAGCGCACGTTGCACAAAATCTGTACCAGCATGATGAGTGTACGTTGGGCGTAATGCCTCTATACCACACTATGGGCGTACGCTCGCTGTTGGCAATGGCTCTGGTCGACGGTCATTTCGCCTGCGTGCCGCGTTTCGATGTTGAAGCCACACTGCAGGCTATTGAACAGCAGAAGGTAACCAATCTCTATCTGGTTCCAACGCTATACCACATGCTCATTGAGCACCCGGCGTTCATCAAAGAAAGAGTGCGCAGCGTCAAGAAGATAGGCTTCGCAGGTGCGCCGATGAGTGATGGACTGATGAAGCGCGTGGAGGCTTCATTTGAGCCGGAGCTATTCGTTAATCACTACGGTTGCTCTGAGATTTACACCTTGGCTATCCATCAGCATGCGTATCACAAACCAGGCTCTTCTGGCCGGGGGGCGCTGAACCAACGCATTCGTATTGTCCCTATTGATGCCCCTGATGCCAGCGTCCAAGTGCGGCAGGGTGAGGAGGGGCAGATCGTTGCCGATTTGCAAGGCGAAGAGGCGTTTGAGGGATACCTAAATCGTCCCGATGCGGATGCGAAAGCCTTGCGTGACGGCTGGTATTTCACTGGCGACACTGGATACCTGGACGCTGATGGCGACCTGTTTGTCACCGGAAGAGTTGACGATCTGATCATTACCGGTGGTGAGAACGTAAGTCCGGTTGAAATTGAGAGTTTGCTCTCGTTGCACCCGGCTGTAGAGGAGGTGGTCGTCGTAGGCCTGCCCGATGAGCAATGGGGCAATACCATTGCAGCGTTTATCAAATTACGCGCTCAGATTTCCGAGGCCGAGCTCGATGCTCACTGTGTGGCATCAGGCCTTGCCAAATTCAAGCGTCCACGCCAGTACCAATTCATTGATCTGATCCCCAAGTCGCCAGTTGGCAAGGTGTTGCGCCGCACGCTCATTGAAGAGCATCTGGCTAAAGCCTTGAAAACCGCGTGTTAATAACAAGAGGACATCCCATGCAACTGCAATCGATTGAACAATTTCTGAATACAAAATTCGACGGCTTTCAGGTTGTCGTGGATACCGCTCGCGAGCGTGCAGACATCATTCTCAATCGCCCTCCTTTTAATGTCATCGCCATGAGTCAACGCGATGTAATGCGCGAAGTGTTTGAGGCACTTGATGCACATCCGGGCGTCAGGGTAATTGTGCTGCGCTCGGAGGGTGAGCATTTCTCAAGCGGCGGCGATATCAAGGGATTTCTTGAAGCCTCTCCAGAGCATGTGTCCAAGCTTGCGTGGAACGTTGCTGCGCCAACTCGTTGTGAAAAACCGGTCATCGCTGCCAATCGCGGCTACACATTCGGCGTCGGTTTCGAGTTCTCGCTGGCTTGTGACTTTCGTATTGCGTCGGAAACCACACGTTACGCGCTGCCTGAACAGAATTTGGGGCAAATCCCAGGATCTGGCGGTTCAGCCCGCCTGCAGAAAATGATCGGTATCACGCGTACCAAACACATCGTTATGCGAGCCAAACGTGTCAGTGGGGAGCAGGCCTACGATTGGGGAATCGCGACTGAAATGGTTCCGGATGCAGAGCTTGAAGCAGCAGTGGATGCGTTGGTAGACGAACTACGTTGCTTCTCTCCAATCGCGCAGCGCACAGCGAAGCGATTGATCAATGACAATGAAAACTCACCATTATCAGTCGCTATCGAGATGGAAGGCCACTGCTACAGCCGCCTGCGCAGTTCTCACGACTTTAAAGAAGGTGTGGAAGCTTTCCACGGTAAACGCAAGGCGGTTTTCAAAGGAGAGTGATCTCCTAAGGCAACTTACCCCTGCATGTGATGTTAAGAGCTGCAGGGGACACCCTAGAAGTACTGGCCAATGATTCATTCTACATCTGTAGAACTGGCCGAAGAGATGAATGCAGACCTCACCGGCGTGTTAGATAGCGCTGGTGATGGGTCACGCCTCCGTTATAACTATAAAAATCTGAGGTCACTTTCATGGCGACTACACACACTGGCACTACAACTGCTTCAGATGCTCCGATAATTCAAGCCACCCCAGCAGAATACCTACCGGCCCGAAAAGCTCTTCTGGCGGCTTTTGCATCAACCTTTGGGTGGGCACTGGATCTGTTTGATCTGTTTATCCTTCTGTACGTTGCCCCAATTATCGGACGGCTATTTTTTCCTTCCAGTACGCCTACGCTTTCTTTGGCTGCGGTGTATGCGTCATTTGCAGTGGCATTGCTGGTCAGGCCGTTGGGTTCTGCCATCTTCGGTGCTTATGCCGACAAGCACGGTCGCAAAAAAGCATTGATGTTGTCGATGGTGGGTGTTGGCATCTCGACCGCCCTATTCGGTGTGCTCCCTACGCTGGCGCAGGCAGGGATACTCGCACCCATCTTGTTCCTCACTCTGCGAGTAATCCAGGGTATCTTCGTCGGCGGTATTGTTGCGTCCACTCATACCATCGGAACCGAGTCAATTTCTCCGAAATACCGCGGCTTGATGTCCGGGCTGGTCGGCGGCGCTGGTGCCGGTATGGGGTCACTTCTGGCGTCCTTTGCATATCTGATTCTTGTGAAGGTATTTCCAAATGAAGCCTTCGATGTCTGGGGATGGCGCTGCATGTTTTTCTGCGGGCTGATCAGCACGGCTTTCGGTTTGCTGATGTTCCGCTACCTCGAAGAAACCCCTGCCTGGAAACAGCTTCAGAAAACCCGCAAAAACCCTGATGCCGCAGTTGTGGAAAAGCCACTGAAGCGCCTGTTCGGTGCGGAATATCGTAAGGTGATGTTGGTCAACTTGCTCCTGACCTTTGGCGGTGGTGCAACCTATTATCTCGCCTGTGGCTATCTACCTACCTTGCTCAATACTGTCGCCAAGGTGCCATATGGTGAAACATCCCAGCTATTGATGTATGGAGCGCTGGCCACGATTGTTGGCGCACTTCTTTTTGGGTACTTGAGCGACCTTCTGGGGAGAAAAAAGACATTTATCGTGCTCGGAGTACTGAATCTCGTAGCGCTGCCTTATCTATTCATGCACATAGCTGACTCTACCTCGTTGCTGCGTACCGCCCTTTACAGTTCAGGTATTTCATTTATGGGCGGAGCAATAATCGCGCCACTGCTGATTTTCCTGAACGAGCGCTTCACAACCGAGTTGCGCGCAAGTGGCACTGGACTGTCGTGGAACATCGGTTTTGCATTGGGCGGTACGATGCCAACCTTTGTGTCACTGCTCAGCGGAAGCGCAGAGCACATCCCTCAGGTACTGGCGGTCTTTGCTCTTGTGTTGTCAGTGATTTATTTACTCGGAAGCTTCCTGGCCCCAGAAACCAAGGGCACTTTCAAGTGAATGAGCGTCGGCCAAGCGCGGTGCGTCAAGCGCTCATGTCCGTGATGAAATTGCTGATCAGATGCAGCGTCTGCTCGGTGGCCTCCCTATGCGGGAAGTGCTGACAATGATCCAGTGCTACGCATTGACAGGACGCCACTACCAATTGCTGGATAACATTCAGTTGCTCAAGGGGCGCGTATTGATCCTCGCGGCCCTGAAGGACAAGCAACGGGGTCTTGATGTTTGCAAGGCAGCAGGTGATCTTGGCAAGCGTGAATTGCGGGTGGAGCCAGGAGTTGCTCCATCCATAAAAAGCGCCGTCCACATTCGCTCCATGATGCTGTATCAGGCGATCGCGGAACGTGCCGCGCTGCCAATGCAGTGTCGAGGCGCGGATACCCTCAAGCGTTCGTTTCTCAACCAGCACATGTGGGGCGAGAGCAATTGTTCCCAATACCCTGGGATCATTGATAGCGGCGTACGCCAGGGCGATAGATCCTCCATCGCTGTGACCCAGAAGTACAACACTGCTGAGGCTCAAAGTGTCGATAACGCGCCCAAGCTCTTGAACGCCATGCTGACTCAGGAAGTCAAGTGGCCGAGGCAGTTCGACGGAGCTCGACTTTCCATATCCCTGGCGGCTGTAAACGACGACCGAACAGCCCGTTCGGTCGCGGAGCTGTTCTGGAAAGTCGCGCCACTGGCTGGCGCTGCCCAAGCCTTCATGGAGCAGCACAAAGGTTGGAAACCCATCACGTGCACCTCGCAGATAGCAATATTCGATATGAACATCATCGAGCGCCAGGAACTGCGTAATTTCAGGTGTTTCAGATCTCATGGTTATCTCACTTGGGATTGTCCGTTGAGGTTAAACCATCGATTACCTGGAATGCAGCCTCAAAGCACGCCAAGTCTTAACCACCACCGCAGCGCGAGGTAAATATATGCGCTATCTGGACACGCAAGTCATTGAGCAGGCGTTGCAATGGGCACGCACAGGTGAGCGCATCTGGTTGTGCACTGTTATGTCTACTTATGGTTCGGCACCTCGAGCGCCTGGATCGATGTTGGTGGCGAACTCAAAAGGGGGCTTTGTCGGATCTCTATCTGGGGGCTGCATCGAAGAGGAATTTATCGAGAGTATCAAACAAGGCGAACTCCACCAGCCTACTCACGTGGTGCGCTACGGGGATAGCCCTGAGCAAACTCGACGCCTCCAGCTCCCTTGTGGTGGGGTGCTCATTGTTCTGGTGGAATGCAGGGAGCCGACTGAGCCTTGGATCGAACATTTGATGTCGCTCCATGCAGCACTGATGGGGCAGAAGCAGGTGTTGCGCCATGTTGATTTGAACACCGCGAAGACCTGGCAAGAACCTGTTGGCGTGCAAGGCGCTGAAGCCATTAAGATTACCAATGAAAACGTCCAAATCCGCGTTGGGCCAGCATTGAGGTTGATTCTCGCGGGATTATCGCCAGTCGCTGAGTTCTGTGCATCATTCGCTTTGGCGATAGGCTGCGAAGTCATTGCCTGCGATCCGCGGGATGAAATGCGAGATGTCCGGCTTGAAGGGGTTAACATGCAGCGCGTACTGCCGTCCGTCTTCATTGCCCAGGGGGGGGGGGCACGCCGCTACCGCAGTGGTAGCACTGACTCACGATCCCAAGATCGATGATTTGGCGTTGATGGAGGCAATCCACACCGAGGCTTTTTACATCGGAGCAATGGGATCGCGCGCAACGTCAATCAAACGCGCCGAGCGACTGAGACGAATAGGGCAGTTCAGCGACGAACAGATCGCTCGTCTACACATGCCCATAGGTCTCGATCTAGGGAGTAAATCTCCTCCTGAGATCGCGCTTGCGGTGATGGCTGACGTCCTAAGGGTATATCGCGGCAGGGAAAGGGATGCGCTGTAGAGGTCATTGATCACCAGGAGGAGAATTCCTCAAAGGTCTGACTGGACGCAGCTACAATCGTGGTAGATATTGGGGCCATCATGAAAAAACAAGCGCCTGTAAAAGGCGATGAGCGGGGTAGGCGCTTTCACCCTGCGCAAGGTTTCTCGGGGCAGACCAAAAACAAAAGCCGTGTGAAGGAAACGAGGGGAGTTAGATGTCAATCGCACAGCGGGTGTTTCACGGTAAGTTTGGAAGGGTGGCCCTGTTAAACATGGACAGGCCACTGGTGACGCACACGCATTCCGAGTGCCACGTTTTGGTCAAGGTTTCAGGGGAGGATACCTTTTTCAATGTTAACGGCAGCAGAGTGCCATTGACCGATCGAACGGCTGTCTTGGTCAATGCTTGGGAACCGCACTGTTACGACCCCAATCCCGCTGCTGGTGATACCTTGATTCTAGCCCTTTATATTGAGCCATCATGGCTGGCCAGCACACAAGGATCGCTTGCACTGAGTGCTCGCCCTGACTTTTTCACCTGTCCCAGTATCCAGCTATCCAGTCAGAATAGGGGCCATGCAGACTTCTTGATTGCGGAGGCGCTAGGGCATTCTCTGGTACCCAAAGAAAAAATTGAGTTTTTACTGTTCGATTTCCTCATACAACTAATCGAGGACTTCTCCCAGTGGCGGCAACTTTGGCGCTTGGGTGCGCCTGTGACGGGAGCGTTCCGGGATGCGCGAATAAGGGTAGGCACCGACTATTTGCTTAAGCACCTGGATGAGCCCGATCTCCTCGACAACGCTGCGAAGTTTGCAGGTCTGTCCCGGGCGCATTTCTTTACGCTCTTTAAACGGGATACTGGGATGACCCCCACGCTCCTGGTGAATGATGCGCGGATGCGTCAAGCTTTCTCATGGCTTGAAAGTGAGCGTAGCGGTACGCTTGGGCTACTGTCAGAGAAGCTTGGCTTCTCAGAGCAGGGGCATTTCACTCGGTTTTTCAGACAGCATATCGGAGCGTCACCCAATCAGTACCGACGCGTCGTGGATTGCTACGGCACGAAATGAGAATTCCCTGACTGCGCAGAGGCTAATGTGCATCGCACCTTAGCTAACCATCGCAGGCGCGAAACATTGTTGACATCCCTCAAGCAAAAGTAGATATCTGTAGTGATTAACTAATCCCGTATACGACGTTAAGTTTTTCCTCGGCCCGCGCTGGCGCCAGCCCACCGTTGAATTGGTGAGCCAAACCAGTTGTAGCGATGCATCAAAAAATGACTGAGGTCACGCTGTGCTTCCTATTCAGTTCGATAGCCCACGGTCGGTATCCACTCAGTTTTCAGGCTCCGAAAAACACGTTCCATCGGCGAGTTGTCGTAGCAATTACCTCCGCGACTCATGCTCTGATTGATGCGGTATCGCCAGAGTCGCTGGCAAAAGTGGCGACTGCCGTATTGCGAGCCCTGGTCGGAGTGAAACAGCAGGCCTTGAGGCTTGCCCCGTTGCTCATAGACCATGTCGAGCGCCTTGATCACCAAGTCCGAATCCGGTTTGTTCGACAACGCCCAGCCCACCACCCGGCACGCGAAGAGATTCATGACCACGGCCAGGTAATGCCATTTCCCTTGTGCCCAGATGAAGTGATGTTGCCACACCAGACTTGATTGGGCGCGGGCACATCGAACGTTTGATTCAGAATATTCTGAATATAAGGTCGCTCCACCGTTGCCTTTTTTGATTATGAGGTGGACGAGTTCATCGACGGCGACATGTTCCAGTGCGACTCGTTTGTGGTTGACGGTCAAATCCGTTACTGCGGTGTGCTGGAACTGGGCTGCACCAACTTCGACTTCGTCTAGGGCAAGCCCTTGAGCGTGATTCCCGTGGCTGACCCCACGCTCAAGGCAACCCTGGAAGCCTTCAACCGGGACGTGATTTCGCAACGGTTCGACGCACACGAGGTCTTCGTGGACCGCAAGCGCGGTTATTCAACGGACAACCCGCCGCGTATCCCTCGGCCCACCCAAGTTCCGCTACATCGACATACTGTGGCGCTGAACAGCCGCGTGCTCTCTGAGTAGCATTTCTGCACGCATTACTTCTCTGCGGCTGATCGCTTCGAAAATCGAGTGATGTTGTCGATGAGCGTAGGCCATGTCGTCGCGGATGATCTTCACTTGGGTTTCCTTGAACGTCATCAGCTGCGGTGACACGAAGGGCACTGCCGAGCAGCGGGCAATCAATTCTTCTAGGATCCGCTGGCCAGATGCTTCGATCAGCAAGTCATGAAAGCGCTGGTTCATCTCTCCATAGGCCTGTTCAAGCTCGTCTTCAGGATAGCCGCTGGCCAACAACGCATCGCCCTCATCTAGGCAAGCTTGGAAAGCAGTTGTGTGCTCTGCGCTCAACCCTTTCTCAGCGCATGTGGCCGCGGCGAGGCCTTCAAGCGCTGCGCGAGCAGTAAGGGCGTAAGCGCTTTCTTCAATGGTGAATGTCTTCACCGCATAGCCGCGGCTGCCGACGCTGATGAGGTAACCCTCCTGGGCAAGAGTGGGCAACGCCTGCCGCACGGGGGTCCGTGACACGCCTAAGAGTTCCGCCAGCCCCGCCTCAGTAACCCGCTGCCCCGGAGCCAACTGGCCTCTGAGAATGAGTTCGCGAATTTCCAGTGCGGCCAGCAGATGCTGTTTTTGCGGTGATGTCAAGGTACGTGCTCCAGGTCTTCCCAACAGGTCTTGCAGAGTCTACCCGCGGTCATTGGGATCCCGTAAGGAAATATTGATGGCAGCGGTGTTGACCAAATGCAGGTTTCCCACCTACCATTGGATCCCAATAGGTAGATATACGTCGTCAGGTGAGTATTTTTAATGCTCCTTGGGATCCCAATAAGAATAAATAGGATCGTACCCGTGCCTAGCCCGCTCCTTGATGTGCGTGTCACTGCCGTCCGTGCGATGACGCCCCGAATCAACGAATACCTCCTGACCTCACGCTCGGGCGATCCATTGCCTCGTTACGAACCTGGGGCGCACATAGAGCTACATCTGCAGTCCCCTGCGTTAGGGCAGTTTGTCCGTCACTATTCCCTTGTGGGTGGCGTTGACGACCAGAATGATCCCTCGGCCTACTTCCGCATAGCGGTCCAGCGTGAGAGTGATCGCAGGGGCTCTGCACACATTCACCAGACGCTTCGGGTTGGATCTGAGTTGCAGGTTTCGTGGCCCAAAAACAACTTTGTGCTTGGCCGCAACGACGCTCACGTATTGCTCATCGCCGGTGGCATTGGAATCACGCCTATTTTCTCGATGTTGCGTAGCGTCGCTTATCGTCAACAACCATTCCATTTTGTCTACAGCGGTCGGACCGTCGAGAGCATGGCCTATCTGGATACGGCCATGGCGCTTGCTGGTGAGCGCGGCACTTTGCACCTAAGCGGAGAGCCTCCGATTGATCACTTGGATCTGGTGCAATTGCTGGCTGCCCAGCCGAAGGGCGGGTCGGTGTATGTCTGCGGCCCGCCCGGCTTAGTCAATGCCACCTATGCGGCTGCGCAAAAGGTAGGGCTCGGCTCCGATCAGGTAAGCAGTGAGCATTTCGGCGCACTGCGCGGTGACGGCGATTGCGCCTTCGAGGTGATGTTTGCGCGCAGCGGCAAGGTGGTAACAGTCGCGCCTGATGCCAGCCTGCTGGACGCCGCGCAGGCCGCAGGTATTTCTCTACTTTCAGACTGCCGGCGCGGCGAGTGTGGGCTTTGCCCGTTGCCCGTACTCAGCGCCGACGGTCCGATCGAACATCGTGATCGCTACTTGAGCGAAGAAGAAAAAGCGGCGAGCAAAACGCTGTGTCTCTGCGTGTCTCGCCTAAAGGGCGGGAAACTGGTTCTAGATGCATGAGGACGACAAAAATGAATACAACAACAAATGTCGCGATGAGCGGCTACGAGCTGGCCGGGGATCAGTTGATCGCCAGCGACGGCTACGCAGATCAGAATACTCCGCTGGTCACCAGTTGTTGGTACGTTGCGGCAAGAGCGCAAGAGGTGAGTCGCGAGCTGCTCAGCCGACGCATTCTCGGAACTGAGGTCGCGATCTACCGCACCCTTGCAGGACACCCAGTCGCGGTGCGTAACCGCTGTCCTCACCGGTCTTTTCCATTGGCCAAGGGCAAGCTGAACGGCGATGTATTGGTGTGTGGCTACCACGGTATGCAGTTCGATACCTCGGGGCGGTGTGTAAATATGCCGTCGATGCCACTTGTGCCCAGTAATGCCAACGTTCGTTCATACCCCGTGGCCGAGCGTGGCCCGCTGATCTGGATTTGGATGGGGGAGCCAGATCTGGCTGACGAAGCCGCAATCCCCGATACCTCGTGGCTGGTCGACCCGAACTTCAAAAGCGTCACTGGTGGTTTCAGCATGAAATCCGACTACGTGGCCATGCATGAGAATCTGCTCGACCAGACCCATTTCCCGTTCCTGCACCCAGGCACAGTCGGTACGCCAGAGTATGCCCGCTCCAAGCTCGACGCGCGGGAGGAAGGCACTCAAGTCGTGATCGATCGAGTGCTCAAGAACTCGCCACCTCCGGGGATCTACGGCGTACCCGCTGAGCTCATGGGTAAAAGCGTCGACCGTCACTCGGAGGCTCGTTTCATAAGCCCAGCGATGCACGTGGCTTTCGCTCGAATTGTTGATCCGGCTCCGGATGAGGGTCGCCCCGGCCAGTACCGTTTCAACATTACGCATCTGATCACCCCGGAAACGAATCACAGCATTCACTACTGGTGGTTCAACTCGCGCGACTTCAAGCAAACGGACGTGGACGCGGACGCGTTTCTCTACAGCGCTTCTGAGCAGGCTTATGTGGAAGACGTGGATGCCCTGGAGTGGATATCGCAAGTGGTACAGACCGATCCGGTGCCGCAGTTCGATCTGAATTTCGCGCCAGACAAGCCTGGGCTTTTCATGCGCAGGATTATCCACCGACTGGCTTCGTCAGAGGCCAGTAACCGTTATTCAAACCTTTTAAGAGTCAAGTGACATGGCCAAGATCATAGGTGCGATCGGCACCTCTCACGTCCCGACCATCGGCCTCGCATACGACCGCAAGAGGCAGGACGACCCAGCGTGGGCACCACTGTTCAAGGGCTACGAGCCCATCGCAGAGTGGCTGAAAGAAAAGCAGGTCGACGCCTTGGTATTCTTTTACAACGACCATTGCACGACCTTCTTCTTCGACATGTACCCGACCTTTGCACTCGGCGTGGGCGACAATTTTCCCATTGCTGATGAGGGCGGGGGACCCAGACCACTGCCGAACATCCGCGGGAATGTGGCGCTACAGTCGTACATCCTTGAAGCACTGGTCAACGACGAGTTCGACATCACCGTTTTTCAAGACAAGCCCATTGACCATGGCTGCGCTTCACCCCTTCCTCTGCTCTGGCCTCACGAGCCTGACTGGCCGGGCGTCGTGGTGCCGATCGCGATCAATGTCTTGCAATACCCACTGCCGACTGCGCGTCGCTGCTACAAGCTCGGGCAAGCAGTGAAACGGGCCATCGAGGCATATCCCGAAGACTTGAAAGTGGTGGTGGTGGGTACGGGCGGCTTGTCCCACCAGATTCATGGAGAACGTACCGGGTTCAACAACACCGAATGGGATATGAAGTTCCTTGAACTGCTGGAGCACGATCCGCAGACGCTCGTCCAGATGCGGCATGCCGACTACGTTCGACTGGGCGGTGCGGAGAGCGTTGAGCAGATCATGTGGTTGGCCATGCGTGGCGCGGTTGAAGGCGAGCTGAAGAAAGTCCATCTGAACTACTACCTCGCCACCACCACAGCGATGACTGCAGTGCTGTACGAGGTTGTCGACGACGGCAGCTCTCAGGCGGAGGGGCAATGAGAATGAATGTGCAAATCATTGGCATTGAAGAGTTGGGCGGCACCTATGTATTCGATGTGCGCGTAAGTAATCGTACGCTCAAAATCAACCGTTTTTTCTGGAACATGATCGGTGTTGCTTGGCGTGAAGCCTATCTGCAAGACCCAGAAAAGGTCATGGAAAGTGCTGAGCTGACCGATTTTGAAAAGGATCTGGTGCGGCGTCAGCACTGGCTAGGGTTAGTGCAGCATGGGGCCAACTTTTTCGTTGTTGAGAAATTCGCCCGGGTTGCCAAGCTGAGCAACATGGAAGTTTACGCAATCATGCGCGGTGAATCCTACGAGGATTTTCTAAAGACGCGCCGAGTGCCATCGCTTCGCTGATGAGGATGTAGTCATGAATAACAAGAATGAGCAGACTTTTCCAATTAACGCTTGGTACGTTGCTGCTTGGGACGCTGAGGTTTCGCGAACCCTACTCGCACGCACCATCTGCGACCACGATGTTGTGCTTTACCGCAAGCTCGACGGGACTGCCACAGCGCTCGCCGACGCTTGTTGGCATCGGCTGGTTCCTCTTTCAGTCGGCCGATTGGACGGCGACGAACTGGTGTGCGGTTATCACGGGTTGCGTTTCAACGCGAGCGGCCGCTGCACGCACATGCCATCTCAGGAAACCATCAACCCGTCGGCCTGCGTAAAATCGTATCCCGTCGTGGAGCGGCATCGCTTCATCTGGCTCTGGCCGGGAGACCCTGCGCTGGCTGATCCTGCGCTGATACCGGATCTGGGTTGGTTCGAAGACCCGCAGTGGGTTGGCGATGGACGCATGACCGAGGTTCAGGCGGACTACCGGCTCGTCATCGATAACCTTATGGACCTGACTCACGAAACCTACGTGCATGCCTCGACCATCGGCAATGAGGCATTGGCTGAAGCACCCTTCAAGCCAAGCTACGGTGCGAAGACAGCGACCATTACCCGCTGGGTGCTGGACGAAGAAGCCCCTCCGTTCTGGGCAGCGCAATTAGGCAAATCTGGCACGGTCGATCGCTGGCAGTACATCCATTTTCTAGCACCATCGATCGTCGTGCTCGATGTGGGCGTGGCGCCCGCTGGCACCGGTGCTCCGGAAGGTGATCGCAGCCAAGGGGTCAGCATGTGGGTTATTCATGTACCGACCCCGTCGCGCCAAGGCACGTGTTACTACTTCTGGTGCCACCTGCGTAATTATCGCTTGCACGATCAGGGGCTGACCCGCCGCATCATGGATGTTGCGGGGGGCATTCTGCGAGAGGATGAGGATGTGATTGAAGCCCAGCAGCGAGCGATGGCGCGCAATCCGGGGCGGGACTTCAACAACCTCAATATCGATGCTGGCTCGCTCTGGGCACGCAACCGCATTCAATCGATGATTGATGCAGAGCATGTTTCGCTCGTAAAAGTCGTCGGACTCTGAGGCCTATTTCATGCGCAATTTGGATCAATGGTATGAAGCCACTCTGACCGGCTTTCAACAGGTAACGCCGACGGTGCGAGAGTTCACTATCGACTGTCCGAACATTTCCGCATCGCCTCCCGGCGCGCACATAAACGTGCGGGTGTACATCGACGGCCGACCCGATCATCGCTCTTATTCGGTGGTTGGTCATCCTGCCGGCGGTGGGGTGGTTATCGCGGTCAAGTACTTGCCGGACAGCCGGGGAGGCTCAGCCTATATGTGGACTCTTCAAGCGGGAGCGCGCATCTGGGTGACCCCGCCCGCCAATGATTTCGGCCTGTCGTTCAACAGTGGCGAGTACTTGTTGCTCGCAGGCGGAATCGGCATCACGCCAATCGTGCGCATGGCCGAAACGCTCATGGAGCAGGGTCGGCCGATGCGCTTGCTTTACGCTGCCCGCACCCGGGACGAGCTGGCCTATTTCACGCGTCTGGAAGAGCAGCTCAAACATCGTCTCGAAATATTCGTTGCAGAAGAACAAAGATTCGTTGACCTGTCGGCGACCATCGGCGAACTGTCGGCGGCCTGCGAATTGTACATGTGCGGCCCTTTGGGCCTGATGGAAGCAGTGCGCAGCACGTGGCTCGAAGCTGGCCGCGATCCGACGAAGCTTCACTATGAAACTTTTGGTTCCAGTGGTCGCCATCCCGCCAAGGCCTTCAGCGTCCTGATCGCCAACCTGGGCATCGAGGTGCAGGTTCCCAAAGACAAATCGCTACTCGACGCCCTCACCGACGCAGGGGTAGAAGTGCTTTCTGATTGTCGACGCGGAGAATGTGGCCTGTGCGCGCTGAAGGTGGTGTCTATCGAAGGCGAAGCGGACCATCGCGATGTGTTCTTCAGTCCGAAACAGCATCGGGAAGGCGAGTTCATGTGTGCCTGCGTATCGCGAATCGCTGAAGGTCGCGTCGTGCTAGAGACGGCCTTGGAAGGAGATCCGGTCCTGCGTAAATCGGCCTAGCCATACAGGTTTGAGTTTCAATCAACTCCATAATTTTTTCAGGCAGAACAATAATGAACAATACTGCTGACGTAACGCTGCGCTCGATCAAAGAAGGGGAAATGAGCCGCTACCAGATATGGGTTGTGGTGCTGTGTACCTTGATTGCCGCGCTTGATGGATTCGATGTGCTAGTAGTCGCTTATACCGGACCTGCGATCAGCGCCGACTGGTCACTGGCTCCCACCAACCTCGGCGTTCTATTCGGTGCCGGGTTGGCTGGCATGGGTGTAGGGGCCGTCACCGTGGCACCCATTGGCGATCTGCTAGGCAGACGTCCGACCATCCTCGTCAGCCTTTGGATCCTGCTGATCGGAATGTTCGCCTCGGCGTTTGCCGGAGGACTTACGAGTCTTGCCTGGTTGCGGTTTTTCACCGGACTTGGCATTGGCGCGGTCTTGGCCAACGTCAATATCATGGTGTCCGAGTACGCCTCCGTCCGGCGCAAGGCGATGTGCGTGTCGATGATGTCTGTGGGCTACCCCATCGGAGCCACCCTCGGAGGGTTGGTCGCGGTGTATCTGATCGGAGCTTACGGCTGGCGCTCGGTCTATCTGTTAGGCGCGGCGGCAGCTGCCGTGCTACTCCCATTAGTGTGGCGGATAATGCCAGAATCGCTGGACTACCTGCTGACTAAGCAACCTGCCAACGCCATGCAAGAGTGCAATCATATCCTCCTTCGGATGGGCCGAGAGCCGCTGACTGCGCTGCCTGCCAAACCTTTGGCGCGGGTTGCTCGTGAGCTTGGTCTTGGCGGTCTGCCTTCACGGAACATGTTGCGGGCATGTGGTGCTTACTTCGCAGTAATGATGACCTGCTACTTCCTGTTGAGCTGGACGCCGCAGATTCTGACCCGAAGTGGCATGACCCAGAACATCGGAATCTCCGGATCACTGTTGATGAACCTCGGCGGTATCGCAGGTTGCCTATTGTACGGCCTGCTGTCGCCGAAGCTGGGCGCTCGAACTCTCGCAGCGATCATCATGGTCGGGCTGTTCGTCGGCGCCGTCGTGTTCGCTGCCATGCCACAGTCTCTGCTGCCGCTGTTATTGGCTGCCGTTTGGGTGGGGGTATGCTTGTTCTCCTCAATCAACACGCTGTATGTGCTGGTGCCGCAATCGTTCCCAGCTCGCGTTCGAAGCACCGGCACGGGCATTGCGATGGGCGCTGGCCGGCTTGGAGCTGTGGTCGGGCCTGTCTCGGCTGGCTACCTGATCACGATGGGATTGGATAAGACGACCTATATCGCAATTCTGGCTCTGCCTATGCTCGTTGCGGCAGTGCTCGTACTCGGTTTGCGCCCTTACGAGGAACCAACGGTATCGACTGCGGAGCGCGCTCCCGACAGCGCTGGGCTTGCTGGTGCACCATCCATTGCCACCGATCCCCGCTAAAACCAGCCAGCATCGAACAAGGAGCAAGGGTATGAAACAGAACGTTTATCTTCTGTCCGGTTTGCTGTGTGACGCGACGGTGTGGGTTCCCTTGATTCCAGGTCTTGAGAAAGTGGCGAAGGTCTGCCCGGTCGACTTTCGCGGTTTCGACGACATTGGCGCAATGGCTGAGCATGTCCTGGAGAACGCCAGCAATCACTTTGCTCTGGTGGGTCACTCGATGGGGGCACGGGTCGCTCTGGAAGTCTGTCGCAGAGCGCCAGAGCGCGTCGAACGACTAGCGCTGCTGAGCACCGGTATTCATCCGGCACAACCCGGGGAGCAAGAAGCCCGTCAAAGGCTGGTTGATCTTGCGCACAGTGAAGGCATGGAGGCGTTGGCTGATCACTGGCTGCCACCGATGATGCTGGAGGCGAGCCGTGAGAACCCTGCATTGATGCAACCGCTGTTGGACATGGTGCACCGCATGACACCCACCATTTACGAGCAGCAGGTAAATGCACTGCTTAATAGACCCGATGCCGGGCGGCAGCTTGAAAACATTCGCTGCCCTGTGTTGGTTGGGGTGGGGCGCCAGGATCAATGGAGCCCATTGTCGCAACACGAATTGATCGCCAGTCGGATCACCAATTCCAGACTGGTCGTTTTTGACAAAAGCGGTCACATGGCACCGTTCGAGGCCGCAGAGCAAGTGCTCAAAGAGTTAATTAACTGGCTTAAATAGCTTCATTCGGCTCAATACAAAAACAAAAAGAGGGGCTTCACCGTGCATACAATCAATCATGTTGGTTGGAAGAAGAATTGTGCCCGTTCGCTGGGTGTCTCGTTGGCGCTTGCCGGCGGTGCACTTTATATGACTTCTGTTCATGCGATCGATGTATCGCCGGGTGCTTATATTCCGGCGCCGGCGGGAAAGTCGATCGGAATGCTTTATTTGGGGGCCGGCAGCGCAGACAGCTACAACCCAAGAAAAGGTGCCAGTTTGGACAATGACACCCGATTGAAGACCCGGTCTGCGTTACTGCGTTTGTTCTATATGGATGACATTGCAAACACCCGAGTGCAGTATCAATTAGCTGTTCCGTATGGCCGACAGGACCTAAAACTAAACGGCCGAGATATTGGAGATACGGCCGGTTATGCGGATCCCTTTGTCGCGGTAACCGCGTGGCCAATAAATGATCCGGCTAATAAAGAGTACCTGGGTATATCCAGCTACCTTTATATGCCCCTAGGCAAATTTGATCACGACTCGTCATTAAACATGGGCAGCAATCGATATGTGGTGGCGTTCCAGGCCGGCCACTCCAAAGCGTGGGGCTCTTGGCGTCTGGACACCAACGTTGATGTCAGTTTTTACACTGACAACGATGAATCCGGCGTTGCGAAAGGGCGACTTGAGCAAGACCCTACGTTTGTTCTGCAACCCTGGCTGAGTTACACCTTCCCGAATCGTTTGACTACTTCGGTGGGGTTCACCAAAGCGTGGGGCGGTCGTTCCGAGCTCGAAGGTATCGATACCAACCGTGCGACCGACTCGCTTCGTGGGCGAGTCGGCGTGGGCTACTGGGTAACACCCAAAGCACAGGTGTATGCCGAAATGGCCCGTGATCTTGAAGTCGATGGTGGTTACAAGTTCGACTACACAGGCTTTCTACGCCTGACTTATGTCTATTAAAGGTACTGCTCATGACTGTCGATCCATTACAGACTCTGTTGATCAACCACGCTTGCACCCGCGCCATTATCAGTTTCGCGGCGCTGAACGACGCTGGAGAGTACGAACAACTCTCCAAGCTGTTTAGCGAAGATGGAAAATTCGCGCGGCCTAGCGAGCCGGATAACTTCATTACTGGGCGCAGTGCAATTCAGGCATTGATGGAAGCTCGCGCGCCCCGCAAGACTCGGCACCTAGTGGGGAATATAGAAGTAATTGTGACCGGTCCTGATACTGCACGCGCCAGCAGTTCCATTTCGCTGTATGCGGCCCCGTTGGGCAGCGATGTTGTGGCATCGCCCATCCTGATTGGGCGCTATGAAGATGAGTTAATACGCCAGGGTGATCATTGGCTGTTCAGTTGCAGAAAAGGATCAGTCGATTTTCGAATCGAGTTACCTGCTCACTAATTCCATCCATCCATCCATCAAACAAAAGAGGTGCGCATGAGTGCTGTAAACAGAGGTGTGGTTTATCGTGGCGCAGGGGAGGTCGATGTCCAGTCCATTGACTATCCAAAGATGCAAGATCCACGCGGACGCAAAATTGAGCACGCCGTAATTCTTAAAGTGCTGTCGACCAACATCTGTGGCTCGGACCAACACATGGTGCGTGGGCGCACCACGGCCAATGTTGGCCTGGTGCTGGGCCATGAGATCACCGGCGAGGTTATTGAGAAGGGCAGCGGTGTTGAGTTTCTGCAGATCGGTGATGTGGTCTCGGTGCCGTTCAACGTCGCCTGCGGGCGCTGCCGCTCCTGCAAAGAGCAACATACCGGTGTCTGCTTGACCGTCAACCCTGCACGGCCTGGGGGTGCCTATGGCTATGTCGATATGGGGGACTGGACGGGTGGCCAGGCCGAATACGCAATGGTGCCTTACGCCGATTTCAATCTGCTTAAACTTCCTGACCGCGACAGGGCCATGGAGAAGATTCGCGATCTGACTTGCCTCTCTGACATTCTCCCCACCGGCTTCCATGGTGCGGTGACGGCGGGCGTCGGGCCTGGCAGCACGGTCTATATCGCGGGGGCTGGCCCAGTTGGTCTGGCTGCTGCGGCGTCAGCACGCCTGCTTGGGGCTGCAGTGGTAATCATTGGGGACCTGAACTCGCTGCGACTCGCACATGCTAAAGCGCAAGGCTTTGAAGTCGTCGACTTGACGCTCGACACCCCGCTGCATGAGCAGATTGCAGCGTTGCTGGGTGAGCCGGAAGTGGATTGCGGTATCGACGCAGTGGGGTTCGAAGCCCGCGGCCACGGTCATGCGGTCTCCAAGGAAGAAGCACCGGCCATCGTGCTTAACTCGCTGATGCAGATCACGCGGGTGGCTGGCAAGATCGGGATCCCGGGGCTGTACGTAACCGAAGACCCGGGTGCCAAGGATACGGCTGCAAAAATGGGCAGCCTCAGCGTTCGCTTCGGCCTGGGTTGGGCAAAGTCACACAGCTTGCACACAGGTCAGACGCCCGTCATGAAGTACAACCGTCAGCTGATGCAGGCGATCATGTGGGACCGGATCAATATTGCCAACATTGTTGGTGTCGAGGTCATCTCTCTGGATGATGCGCCGCGTGGCTACAGTGAGTTCGACGCAGGTGTGCCGAAGAAATTCGTCATCGACCCGCACCGCTCATTTTCCTGAAGGACAGTCAACAAAAAAAGGCCGCGCGGCAATAACCGCGCAGCTTTTTTTTCTTCGAGGGCTATCCGTGCCCAGCCGATCAAACGTTCAGCAGAGACCCTTGTGTGAACCCGCCCAGACATCCGCCGGAATGCACACGTGACCATCGAAGATCGGTCTCGTCGTCCTTAACAACCCACAACCGGCAACGCCGCCGTTATCGAGCTTGATCTCTACAGTGAACTCGCCAGTAGGGTGCTCTACTGATACTTGCATTTGCTCGCCCGCGGGAAGGCGGGCGAGCCCCGCTGCCACCGATCCAGGTGCCAAACACGCGGTCGCCACGCTCACCGCGCCAAATACGCCAATGGAAGTGTGGCATGTGTGAGGGATAAAACTCCGGCTACTAATCGCGCCTTTCGCAGCAGGCACTGCCACCAGGCACATCTTGGGAACCGTCCGGCTAGTGACATCCCCTAGCCGCATCAGCGGCCCCGCCTGCAGCCTGATTGACTCCAGGCGAGCCTTGAGCTCGGCGTCTTGATTCAACTGCGCAGGGCTTTCATAACCGCTGATACCCAAGTCCATGGCACGGAGCAGCACCACTGGCATGCCATTGTCGATACAACTCACCTGAACCCCATCGATCACGTCCTGCTGCTGGCCTGTTGGCCAAAGCTCGCCACAACTGGACCCGGCGATGTCATCGAAGAGAACAATTAGCGGTGCGCCTGGCTTAGGTACGCCGTCGATCCGGGTGTCTCCCCGATAGTTCACCTTGCCACCCGGGGTCTGCACCACAGCTGTCGCCGTCTTGCCCGTGTTTTCCATGAAGATGCGGACCTGCGAAACATCGCCCTGCGCTGCCACCAGGCCGCGCTCGAGTGCGAACGGGCCTACACCTGCCAGGATGTTTCCGCAGTTTTGGCCGAAGTCGACCCGTGGGGCGTCGACCACGACTTGCGCGAACAGATAGTCGACATCGATCCCGGGCCTTTCGGAGCGCCGGATAATGGCCACCTTGCTGGTCAGCGAGTTGGCACCGCCGGCACCGTCTATCTGTGTCGGATCAGGCGAACCCAATGCTGCAAGCAGCACCTGATCGCGTAGGGGAGGGCTGGTCGGCAAATCGTCTGCCAGAAAATAAAGGGCCTTCGACGTTCCGCCTCGCATCATCATGCACGGCACACGGGTCTGGCTCATTGCGCCTGCTCCAGATCTTCAGGACCGTCGTAGTAACGCAGACCTTTCTCCTCTAGGAGCGGGCGCATGTTGTAAATGTCCAGGCCAAGCTCGCCGTCGGCCAGGCGCACGCGTTTCTGCTCTTCCCGTTCAGCGCGTTTGCGCGCTGCGTCGATGACCAGGCACAGCTCTTCACGTCGCACGATGACCACCCCATCGTCATCCGCCAGCACGACATCTCCCGGATTCACCACCTGGTTGGCACAGATCAAAGGAATGTTCACTGAGCCCAGGGTCTCCTTGATGGTCCCTTGGGCATGGACTGCCCGGGACCAGACGCAAAAACCCATTTCCCGAAGCGTTTTGGTGTCCCGCACCCCTGCATCCAAAATCAAGCCACGAACGCCGCGTGCTTGCAGCGAGGTCGCCAGCAAGTCACCGAAGAATCCGTCGCTGCAGGGCGAACTGGGGGCGACCACCAGGATGTCTCCCGGTTTGCACTGCTCGACCGCTACATGAAACATCCAGTTGTCACCGGGTGCCACTAACACGGTAACGGCCGATCCGCTGATCGTCTGGTCATGTTGTATAGGCCGAATATTCGATGCCAATAATCCCTTGCGACCTTGCGATTCATGTACGGTTGCTACGCCATACCGGGTCAATTCGTCGATCAGCGCGGCATCGGCACGAGGAACGTTACGCACGACTACACCGGTTTTTCCGAAAGGGCTCATGCCAGGTTCTCCGTCACACGCGGGAAGATGCTCTGGTAGCCCTCGCCGTAGATGATGTCTTTCTGAGAGGTGATGCCGATGTTGCGCTTGGCTTGTACGCCACGTTGCAGTGCGACGCGGGTGTAGTACTCCCAAAGGTGTTCCTGGCCGGCCATGCACTGAATCGCTGCGTACTTCTTGTCCCAGACGTCGGTGATGTCCAGGAGCACATCGGGCTTCCATTCACACTGTTCAGGCTGATGTGGCTCGAAGCTGTAGACCGGTGGTGCGCCGACAATCTTTTCGCCGGGCTTATAACCCTCAGCCTGGGCGATGATCCGGGCTTCCTGGGTGAGATGAAGGGCGAGGGGATGATCGTAGTTGTAAGGGTCTCTCGCTGAGTGGCTCAGGACGAACGACGGCTGAACGCTTCGAAAAACGTCGGCAAGGCGAAACAGGATGTCGGTGTCGGCGCGCATCGGATAGTCACCGATATCGAAAAATTCAATTGAGGCCCCGAGTACGTCCGCAGCCGCTTGCGCTTCTTGCCGACGCGCCGCTTTGACAATTGACTCAGTCATGTCAGAGCCCTTGCGCCACAACTTCGCCGACTCGCCACGCTCGCCAAATGACAGGCAAACAATGTGTACGGCATAGCCCTGCTTGGCGTGCAGCGCGATTGAGCCGCCAGCGCGCCATACAAAATCGGCTGAGTGGGCACTGACCACCAGCGCAGTTTTGTTTGAGGCAGTGTTCCCGGATTGAGTATTCATAGTGAGTCGCTCCTTAATTATTGATCTGGAGCCTGACAGAGCGGGTATCTTCTGTAGAATGCCTTCGAGTTGGATCGCTATGCTTTTTGCTTATGATGTCGCTCATTAACAGCTATGGACTGCAGGAAATGAACATCGAATTGCCCAACATGATGCAACTACGGACGTTTACCAAAGTGGTTGATCATGGCAGCGTGTCTGGCGCATCTAAAGCTATGTTGCGTACCCAATCGGTGGTGACGAGGTCGATTCAAGCGCTTGAAGGACGTCTCGGGGTGTCACTGTTCGAGCGTCACCCTGGCGGTATGCTTCTGACTTCTTACGGAAAATGTATTCTGCCAAGAGTGCAGCGGGTCATGGCTGAACTCGGGACCGTTGCCACCGTCGTACGTCACGCCCGCGACGCACGTTCTGAACATCCGTATTTACTGAACACGCGAAGGCTTGAAATTTTTATCAAGCTCTGCGAAACGCAGCACATGCAGACAGTCGCTAACTTTTTCCGCATATCCCAACCTGCTATTAGCAGTGTGGTGAAGGTGTTGGAGACTGGCACTGGGAGCGTACTGTTCGACCGCACGGCGAAGGGACTCAAGCCCACACGGATGGCACTGGATATCCTCATGCCGATTCGACGGGCGCTCAACGATGTCCGGCGTATAGATAGCGACGTTTCAGCCCACGATGGATCTTTGCAAGGCACGGTGTGCATTGGCGCATTACCCCTGGGACGAACTCGGATACTGCCAAGGGCGATTGCCGAGTTGCTCTCCAAACACCCAGGTATACGAGTAGTCACTAATGAAAGCCCCTTCGACATGCTGGCAGTCGAATTGAGGGCGGGTGACCTCGATTTTATATTTGGCGCACTACGGCCCGCCAGCTATGCCAGTGATCTTACGGGTGAGAAGCTGCTGACCGAGGAGATTGTCGTGCTTGCAGGCCCCGACCATCCGCTTCTAGGGAAGACGCTTGAAATCGAAGATCTCAAACATGCGCAGTGGATATTGCCACGCGCGCTTTCGCCCGCCAGACAGCTCTTTGAAGGGAATTTTAATCGAGCAAGATGTGAACTGCCGGTAGCGGTGGTCGAGACAGGAGATCTAGCAATCATTCGTGGTTTGCTGATGCGCAGTCATATGCTGGCGGTTGTATCAGAACACCAGTTGGAGCACGAAATTTCATCTTCTCACCTTGTCGGGCTTTCGGTAAAGCTGACCGACACTTCCCGCCCTATTGGCCTGATCTGTCGGGTCAATGGGCTGCACTCACCCGCCGCCGATGCATTGATGGCTATGATTCGCACAACCGTGGGGGAATTCTAAATTTGCTGGTAGAGGAGGGGCGATAGTGCCTGATACCTTATACAGTTTGCAGATAATGGGTCCGGAAGCCCGCTTTTGACGTCCTATGCCATTTGATTTCATTGCCGAAAGGGAACGAAGTCCAGTGACAGAGCTCATGACGGCGCTAGCGCGCCGCCTTTCCATTGTTCAAGGCGAAAAGTTGGCTAATGGGAACATTGGCGCTACGAAGCCAGGATAGCGGGCCCTGAGCTTCGAACCCTAACGGCTATAAAAAGTGACTCTACGGTTGGCGAAACAATTTCGTGAATTTGATGTTCGCATTGCGACAACTTCGGTCGTTGGTTCGACCTGAGATAATGGGTGAAGTTTTCTTTACCGACGTTCGAGAATCAAGGCACACGAAACTTCTCTCGGCGAACTGCCTTTTATCAAGCAGCTGATGAACTGTCCTTTTGCAAAGGTAGCTCTCCTGATTGGCCTGAGGCAAAATCTGCCCATCGGCCAGCGGGAGAGTACGTAGCATGATGGGACAGTTATCGAGTGGGAAGGATCGGCTGTTTTATTCGTTCAATTTTGAAGACCACATCCCAAAAAAATCATCTCCTGCGTAGCATTGATCGGTGTCTCGATCTGAGCGACCTACGCCACTACCTCGCCGATTTCTATAGCCCGATTGGGCGTCCTTCGATTGATCCTTAGCTGATGATCCGCATGCTAGTCGTGGGCTATTGCTATGGCATGCGCTCCGAACGGCGCTTTGGTGAAGAGGCCCATTTGAACCTGACGTATCGCTGGTTCTGCCAGTTGAGCCTTGAGGATGAAATACCTAATCACTCGACGTTTTCCAAGAATGGGCACGGCCGTTTCCGGGACATCGGTCTGTTTCGCTGGCCGTTTAATAAAGTGCTGCCTCGCTGCATGGACGCAGGTCTGGTCAAGGGGGAAGCTTTGCCGTAGACGCCAGCATCATCAAGGCAGATGCGAGTCGGCAGCGCGGCGAACTTGGTGATGAGGAGGTCAATTGGAGCGACCCATCGCTCAGTACGCTTGCCGTACGTGAGTACCTCGAAGCACTCGATGAAGAGGCGCTGGCTGAAGCACTTTCCAAGCGCTTATCGCTGACTGATCCTCTATCCCGTTGGACGGCCGCGCCGGGCGGCCCAGCGTTTTTCGCCTCTCCGCGAACTGCCTGATTGATGTCGAGCATGGCGTGATTATGGAGGTAGAACCGACACCGGCTCATAGAACTGCCGAGTTCGAGAGCACCAAAACCATGATTGATCGAGTTGAAGAGTTGTTCGACATCAAACCGGATCGTTTAATCGGCGACACCGCTTCCGGCACAGCACCGATGTTGGCCTGGATGGTGGAAGAGAAAGATATCGAGCCGCATGTTCCGGTGTGGGATAAAACCGAGCGCAAGAAAGACAGATTCTCCAGCAACGATTTTCACTGGAATGAAGAGGCGCAAGAGTATCGCTGCCCTGCCGGCAACGTACTGCGCAGCGAATGGCGGGCCTTCAAGAACGAACGCTCGCATCTCGCTAAAAGCCAACACCATCGTCTTCCGATCCAAAACCGAGTACGCGACCTGTCAGGTGAAAGCCAAGTGCTGATCTAGATATCCAAAAACTGGCATGGATCAGCCGCTGTTCTGACGTCAGACCAAGAAGCGGGCAACCAGGGTATTCAGGCTGATGGCCAATTTCGACAGTTCTTGGCTGGCTGCACTGGTCTGGTTTGCACCCGTCGACGTCTGCACGGCCAGGTCGCGAATGTTTACTAGATTGCGATCAACCTCACGAGCGACCTGCACTTGTTCTTCAGATGCGCTAGCGATAACCAGATTTCGTTCGCTGATTTGGTTAATGGCATCGGTAATGCGCTCCAGCGCTCCGCCGGCATCCTGGGCAATTTCCAGCGTCTGGCGAGCCCGCTCCGTGCTGGCCTGCATGGCATTCATGGCCCCGGTAGAGCCTGTCTGAATCGTGTCTACCATCTGCTCGATTTCCTGCGTTGAGGTTTGCGTGCGATGTGCCAGCGCACGGACTTCATCGGCCACCACCGCGAAGCCTCTGCCGGCATCACCCGCTCGCGCCGCTTCGATTGCCGCGTTTAACGCCAGCAGGTTGGTTTGCTCGGCAATGGCGCGAATCACGTCGAGCACCTTGCTGATGTTGGTCACACCATCGCCGAGGGTTTTGACTTCCTTAGACGTGCGGGCGACGTCATCCGAAAGAAGGCGAATCGACTCCACGGTTTTGGAGACTTGTTGCTGGCCATACTTGGCGGTCTGAGTCGATTCCTTGGACGCTTCAAAGGTGGCGACGGCGTTGCGCGCCACTTCATCGACCGCAGCCGTCATTTCGTTGACCGCCGTGGCGGCCTGGACAATTTCATGGCTCTGCTGGTGCAGTCCACGGGTTGCGTCTTCCGTAACGGCATTAAGCTTCTCGGCCGCGGAGGCCAGCTGATTCGAGGAGTCAGCAATGGTAAGAATGGTGCTCTTCAAGTTTTGTTGCATGGTTTGCAGGGCTTTGAGCAACTGGGCCGGTTCATCGACACCCGCCACGTCGACCGACTCGGTCAGGTCGCCTTTAGCGATGGCTTGCGTCACCAGAACCGCCTGTTTCAGTGGCTGCGTAATGCTTCTAGTAAATAGCATTGCCATAACCCCGGTTAACAAAGCGGCCACGATAATGAACGCTACTATGCCGGTTAATGCGTCCGCATAGGCTTGATCGGCCACGTGATCCGAATCATCTGCGCCGGTTTGATTGGTTTTGGTGAGTGCAGCCAACTGTACTTTGCACTCATCAGACACCTTTTCATATCTGCCTCCCAGCAGCGCGATCATCTCGTTGATTTTGCCCGCGCTGGAAAGCTGGAACAGTTCTCGATTGACTGCTTCATAGTCGCTCACCACCGGAAGGAGAAACTGGTACTGCGCACGTTCGACATCATCGTCGATGAGTTTTTCATAACGCGCCATGGCTTCATGGAGCTGGCCGTTCAGTTGCTCTGTGCGTGCCATTGTGACGCGCATCTGATCGTCCTCACGTTGACTTAAAAGGCGATAAGCATTGGTCTGCAGACGCAGAATGGTCTCGCTAACGGCATTCAGTGCCCTAATGCTTGGAATGCCCTTGTCGAATAGATCGTCACCTTGCACACGCACGAGCTTGAGCTGATAGATGGCGAACAAACCCAGCAAAATTACCAGCGCCCCGATAATGGCGAAGCTGATTACGGCTCTTGGAGCGATTTAAGCTGGCGCATGGGGTGTTTCCGGGGGTTAGGAATGTACTCAATGTATCGCCCGATATAGGGTGAGCATGAGCAGCAAACGGGGACAGATTTATTCCTCCTACTTAGCGGTCTGCTTTTCGCCGTTTTTCTGCCTGTCGCGGGAGGCAGAAAGTAGAGGCTTCAAAACCTGAGGCGCTGCAGCGACCTCGTATTTGAGCACTTCAGAGGCGTGGGCGGCTTACATCGGCAGGTTGGAAGCCTTGCGCGGGCAGGTGAACAGCCTGGTTCCGGTGAATAAGAATTCAATCGGGCATTTACCCGGGAATAACCCTTTTTTCCCCTGATGATGCGGGTTTCGCTGCGGATACCTTCACCGCTTACGCCGCCTTATTGTAGTTGTCCAGGGACCTGAAAGTCGGTATCGACACTTCTCTTGGGGCGTTCGCGCAATCAGCGGGTTACGCCAAGGCCTACACCGGTGTGGCGGGAGGGACGGTGGCTGTCGACAAAGGCTATAACTTGATTCTAGCGGGCAGCGGCGCGCAACGCTTCGTGCTCAATAACAGTCTCGACAACCTGCTGGTCAACCAGGCTTCCGGGCAGGTGACTCTGCAAGGATTTCAGGCGGGCAGCGCTGGCGATCAGATTCATTTGCTGGACTTGGCGACAGCGCCTCTCTCATTCGCATCCAAGAGGGTCTGCGTGTAATCGCCGCCGACGGCCAACGCTATGTTGGTCTATTGGACACCAATGCCTCGGACTTGAGCCTGTTTGCCAATTTCAGCGGTGTACGCACACTGTCGTTTGCCGGCTATGACCAGGCCGAAGTACGCAGTCTGCGAGATAACGGGCTCAACTACGGCCAAGTGCATATCAATGAGATCATTGCCTCACGCTACGGCGATACGCTGATAAGTGGCGATTGGAGTTCTGTGCTCAGGGGCGGCATTGGCAACGATACTTTTCTGATAACCGGGCGAGGCGCCTGGATCGATGGTGGGGCGGGCACCGATGTCGTTAGCTATACAGAGATATTCGGGGGTGAACGTCAATTTGTCTTCAGGGCGCGACAGCCTTGAAAGTACCTTATTCAATATCGATAACGTTACGGCTCCGCGTGGAGCGACACATTGACAGGCACCACCGCCAATAATGTGTTGGCAGCTAGTCGAGGCAATGATCGGCTTGAAGGCGGTGGTGGCAACGATGTGTACGTCTTCGAGCGGGGAGACAGCCAGGATAAAGTGATCAATGGTGTCTCGGGCAATACCGGGCCGAGTTCGATACCTCGACTGAGTTGTGGAGCAAGTTTTCGAAGACATTCTTCGATATTGATACCTTGACGTTCGACTCCGCTATTACCAGTCACCCATCTTATCTCGCAGGCAGCCAGTTTGCCCCGGGTCTACATGCGGGGGCAGGTGCACTGGATGCTACCCCAGGCTCCAAAAGCGCTTTGGACGTTTCAACGTTCGCGACCAGTTCCGACGTGGCCAAGGCGATGGATAGTCAACTGGGCATCAAGGCATCGACCCCGTCAATATTGCTTTCCAATCAACTCAATGGCTCAACGAACCACAACGGCAGCATTCTGGATGTGGCCACCGACCCTTCGACGCTCAATCCGTCCAACCTCAATCTGGGCGGTACCGGCGGCGGGCAAGGTTTGCTGCAGTCTAAAGCAGGTTATGCAGCGACCATGCTTGAGCGCTATGTGAACCGTGACGGTCTTGAATTCGTCTCGCCCAGTAACATGGTGACCGGTGAGGCCCGTCACGGCCCGGGCAGTGTCAACGATCTATCTGCACAGATTTAAACGCCTTATTGCGTCCGATATTTGACCTTGGGGCTATGCTGCGTTCGATGTAAGCGTGGCACGTACTAGGTCTCCATTAGCGCTGCATGCATTGTGAATTTTTTGTGACGGGATTCGAGGAGCGGCTCGCAAACCGTCTAAATATAACTGTACCGATACTGGGTGGTTGGGGGCAAGACGATATTGATTCGGGGCGATCGAATGCAAAGTCTGGTTTCGTGCGGTTGAGTAACCTGAGCTTCATCTGTGAAGGCGATGATGCGGGCACGCGGAGTCTAGAACTCAACCGCTGTGCTCTATCGAAGGCCTCCATTGAATGAGGCAGGAGGGTCAGTCACACTGCAAAGTTGTCGGTATTGCTGCGTAAGGCTTTGGCACCATGAGATTTGGACTATCCCAAGTGTGGGTATCGATAAGGAAAGAGCATGCCGTATTTAATTGGAATAACTTCAAACCCTGAAATATCTATTGGTCAAGTATTCGATCCGGAAATTGATGGACGCTTGTTTGCGCTGATCGGTCTGGGACTACCGCTAACGCCCGAGTTGAGGGCTGCTATCCCAAGTATATTGAGAGTTACTCAGCTCAAGGGCGGAGGAATACCAGGAATTCTTGGGTGGAATATTGGCCCCTTTTTTTTCTGTCAGCGCTTGCGCGATATATTAGAGGAACTTGAGCCCGGCAGGCATGATTTTTTTCCTGTTGAGGTTCGTAGTTTCAGGCCGGGCGCTGATGAGAAAATATTTGGAACGTATTACGTGATACTCGGCCTTGTTAGTGTGGATGCGGTTGTTGTTGAGCAAACAACCTTTACTAAAGGGTTTGGAAGAGAAGGTTATGAACGCAGTGCTCGCTTCGATCACGAGAAATCAGCGGTATGTACACTGGAAGCTCGGGTTATTGAGGGACATCATTTTTGGCGGTTGCCTAGTGATTTTGGACAAACACCAGACCATCCCGATCGGTCTATAACGGGGTACTTTTGTTCGGATGAGTTGTGGCGTCGTATTGAGCAAGAGCATATAGAGGGGTGGGAGGTTCGCAGAAAGTGCGCTGTGATTAACGGTTAATTCGGATCTCTAAATTTCGAGATTGGCTTCATATATTTAATTATAGGGATATTAAAATGGCCGCCAATCTTGATCTCGAAAAACTTGATTTCGTTGATATTAAATCTCTACCTTCAGTGATTGTACACGGCACCGACGGTGATCACACTGTTACCTATGAGCGCCATCACGTCATTGCAAACAAAACGTTCAAGGAATCGGCCATTTCTTCAAGCGCTGCAGAACGTAGGTCTATGGGACCAAGTCAGATTTAAAACCAATGGCGTTGCCTTGGTCGGGACAATTGATCAAGCAACTGCCACCACGGCAACCAATCGCGATGTTGTTGGTGGCGCCGCTCATACTGGCGGCCATGGTGCTTACAACGCAGATCAAGAACGTATTTTTAATGTGTTTGACGATAAGTACCGTGTGCTACGAGCAACTGGAAATTGGGCGCGTACGGGTCAGAAGTCGGTTGGTTGACGGCGCAAGCGAAAGTGGTTCATGGTTATACCGCGTTTTTGAAAACAGAGCTGGTAAATCCAAACTCAGGGCTCAAACTTCATACGAAGGATGGTAGTCGCCTGGACGCGTCTTCAACTGAACTGTGGGAAAAGTTCTCAAAGACGTTCTTCGATGTAGATACCTTGGCTTTTGACCCGGCCATTACCAGTCATCCCTCCTATGTGGCTGGTAGTCAATTTTCCTCCGGTGTACACGCCGGCGCCCTGGACGCTACCCCTGGCTCCAAAAGCGCTTTAGACGTTTCAACCTTCGCCTCCAGCGCTGATGTCGCCAAGGCCATGGACACTCAACTCGGCATCAAAGCTTCAACGCCTTCGGTCTTCGCCAAGGCTCAAATACACCAGTCCGTCGGAATAGTAAAAAAAGGCCACAGCACCGCCATTGTCGCACGCACCGCGGCCGGGCTGGTCACCATGGTCTTCCATCAGCAAGAGGCCATGGCCGCCGAGCTCAATCGTCCTGTTTCGTTCGATGACGCGCGCAAGGCCGTGGGTCTTGAACTCGATGAAAAGGCGCTGCGTGAAGTGGCTGGCGAGGCGGCGTTCGATATTGGCGTGAGCCTGGCATTGCCGTTTGATTGGGCCAAGCACGCGTAGGATTTGCTGCTGTCCGGCGAAGACATTATCGGCGTGATCCGCCTGTACGGTCAGCTCTATCCGAAGAACATTTTGACTGGGCTCTAGGACGGTATTTACAGGCTGAAAAAATTCAAATGTGCCCCCAATTTTGCCCCCAGTGCATCAGGCCACGCGAGTGGCGATTTCCGGCAGAGCCAGATGGATTCAGATGGCTTTGAGTGTACGCCTAAACTGGGTGTCATCTCTGTGGCGGCGCACTCTAGCACCTCCCGCCGATCCATGGCGGTAGTACGAAGGTATTAGCAGTTCTAGCGGATTCAGTGGTCGTGGTCTTCCGGCCCGTCATGCAGTAGATGGAAGATGTTGCGCTTCATGCGGATGAATTGCGGGTCCATCACCATGTCCAGGTTGCGCGGGCGGCCGATGGGCACGTCCAGCACTTCCTTGATCCGACCGGGACGGGCGCCCATGACGAAAATACGGTCGCCGAGCAGGATCGCCTCGTCGATATCGTGGGTGACGAACAGCACGGTTTTCTTGCTGTGTTCCCAGACCTTGAGCAGCAGTTGCTGCATCTGCAGGCGAGTCTGGCTATCAAGCGCGCCGAACGGCTCGTCCATCAGCAGGATTTGCGGGTCGTTCGCCAGAGCTCGCGCAATGGCCACACGTTGCATCATCCCGCCGGACAACTGCTTGGAGTAGTTGTCGGCGAAGCGCAGCAGGCCGACTTCGTTGAGGTAGAACTCGACGATTTCCTTGCGCTCGGCGGCGGGCACTCCACGGCGCTTGAGGCCGAACTCAATGTTCTTGCGCACGGTCAGCCACGGAAACAGCGTGTAGCCCTGGAACACCATGCCGCGATCGGCGCCGGGGCCGTCGACTTGCTGGCCACCGACGTAGATATCGCCAGAAGTTGGTTCGGCCAGGCCGGCGGTCAGATACAGCAGGCTCGACTTGCCGCAACCGGACGGGCCAACCAGCACGGCGAACTGCTGATCGGGAACATCGAACGAGACGCTGTCGAGCGCCGTGAAGGTGCTGCCCGATGGCGTCTGGTATTGCAAGGTGACGTTATCGACCCGCAAGCGTGGAGTGGCCGAAGCTGCCACGGGAGTCGGGCGAAGCTGAATCGGTGAAGTTGCAGTTACTGAGCCCATGCGGCCACCTTCAAGCGAAGAAGTCTGAAAAGTTGATCGGTGATCAGGCCCAACAGGCCGATGACCGCGATTGCCAGGAAAATCACGTCGACCTGAAACCCGCGCATGGCCTTGAGGCTCAGGTAACCCAGGCCGCTGGAGGCGGCGACCAGTTCGGCGACAACCAGATACGTCCAGGCCCAGCCCATGGTCACGCGCAGGGTGTCCAGCACGCCTGGCAGTGAGGCCGGGGCTATGACGTGCAGCACCGCGTCCGTGCGGCTCGAGCCCAGGGTGTACGACGCGTTGATCAGGTCTTTGGAAATCCCTTTGGAGACGTCGGCAATCATCACCAGTTGCTGGAAGAACACCCCGAAGATGATGATCGACACGCGCTGTTCCAGACCGATGCCGATCCACAGGATGAACAGCGGCACGAACGAGGTCACTGGCAGGTAGCGGATGAAGTTGACCAGCGGTTCGAGGAACGCTTGCACGACCCGGAAGCTGCCCATCAACAGCCCGATGGGCACGGCGACCACCGACGAGATGATGAAGCCGACCATCACCACTTCCACGCTGGCCCACACATGTGGGCCGAGGGTGCCATCACGGGCCAGGCGCATCGCGGCATCGAAGACCGCGCCCGGTGTCGGCAGGAACATCGCCGGCACCACGCCGCCATAGGAAAGAAAGGCCCAGAGGCCAATCAACAAGGCCCAGGCCAGACCGCTGGCGCTCCAGATCACCTGCACCGGCAGGCTGGTCTTGGGCGTCAGGCAACGGTTCAGCCACGAATTGCGCTTGGACATGAGGTGCTCCTGGTTATTTCGGGCTGATGAAACGGTTGTCGATCAGGTCGCTGTAGCTCACGTTGTACGGCTTGCCCTGCAACTCGCTGGCGGTTTCGTTGGCCAGTTTGATGACCGTGGCGGCGTCGCCGGTGCTGCCGTTGCTGCCCAGCAGTTTTTCGCTCATGGCCTGGTCGTAGAAACGCACACCCTTGGCTGCGGCTTCCAGTTCAGCCGGGTCGGCGAGGTAGCCACCCACGCCCTTGGCCATGATCGCGTAGGCTTCTTTCGGGTGGTCCTTGGTGTACTGCACGGCTTTGTACAGGCCCGCAACCAGCGCCTTGACGTCAGCCTGTTGCTTGTCGATCACATCGCAGCTCAGGGCCACGACATCGACGATCACACCCGGCGTGGTGCTGCTGTCCACCAAAACCTTGCCCTGCTGCTTGTTGCGCACGGTAGTCAGGTGCGGCTCCCAGGTCACGGCGGCCGGTACGCGACCGGCGATGAAGGCGGTGGCGGCGTCGTCGGCGGTCATGTTCTGGATGGTCAGGTCGCTCATCTTCATGCCGGCATTTTTCAGCAGGTAGTTGAGCCAGAACTGCGACACCGAACCTTCGTTGACCGCAACTGCCTTGCCCTTGAGGTCCTGCAGGCTGTTGATGTCTTTGCCGACCAGCACACCGTCGCCGCCATGGCTTTCATCCAGCGCGGCCACGGCCTTGAAGCAGAACTGTGGACGGTACTTGAGGATTTCATCGAGGGTCGACGCCGAACCGGACAACTTGCCGGAGGCTTGAGCGGCCATGTACATCGAGGCTTCTTCGATGGTCGGCAGCTCGACGGTCAGGCCGCCTTCCTTGAAGTAGCCCAGATCCTTGGCCAGGTACAGGGTGCCGTAACCCACCCAGGTGGTGTGTCCGATGGACAGGGTGCCGGCCTGGGCGCCGCTGGCGATGCCGGCAGCCATTGCAGTCAGGGCCAGCGGACGCACGCAGCGCGATACGAAAGACTTGATCATTGAACACTCCCGGATGGTGATTTTTTAATTCGAATATGTCTCGGGGCAGTGGGGCTAGACGCCAAAAACTTGAAACGCTCGTGGCCTCTGACGGACCTTTTGCCTCTGTGGGGCAGGGTTGATGTTGGCCGATGTCGAGGGATACGAAAATTAGTAAATATGTGGTCCCTGATGAGGAAAAAACTGGGGTGGGAAAAGGTGTTCGAAGCTGGGGCAGGCGCAACAAAAACGCCGCTTCCCGGTGCAGGAATGCGGCGTTTACTGGCTTTGGAGCCCGTCTCGAAAATGGCCCGCGCCAGCGATCTGTCTGCCACAAGTACTGCGGCGCACCTGGGCTGGGCGGGTAGCGCACGGTCCGTGGGAGGGAGCTTGCTCGCGAAGCTTTTCAGCTGATTGCGGCGGACATGGTGGTTTCTTTGATAGCGCTCTGAGTACTCCCACGCAAAATCATCTCCGCCGCCTTCTCCCCGATCATGATGCACGGGGCATTAGTATTGCCGCTGATCAAGGTCGGCATGATCGAGGCGTCGACCACTCGAAGGCCTTCGATACCGTGCACCTTCAGGTCCGGCCCGACCACGCTCATCGGGTCGACCCCCATCTTGCAGGTGCCCACAGGATGGAACACCGTCGCCGCGTACTCACGCACGTAGGTCATCAGTTGCTCGTCGGTCTGCACGTCTTTGCCGGGGAGCATCTCTGCGCCGCGAATGCCGTCGAATTGCTGATCGGCAAGGATCTTGCGCGCCAGCTTCAGCCCTTCGATCAGCACTTTTGCGTCTTCAGGGTCGGACAGAAAGTTGAAGTCAATGACCGGCTTGCCGCTCCGATCCAGGCGCAACTCGCCAATGCTTTTAGGTCGCAACACACAGGTGTGTACCGCATAACCGTGGCCCCATTCGAACAACCGCCCGCGATGGCTGCGATAACCCGGCACGAAGTGAAACTGCACGTCGGGCAGAGCCTCTGCCAGAGGCGTGCGCGCGAAGCCACCGGCTTCGACGTAGTTGGTGGTCAGCCATCCTTTCTTGCCGAGCACATAGCGCAGCGGCGCCAGCAGAATGCCCGGCAACGAACCGAGGGAAAACCCCAGTGTCAGCGGGCTTTTCGAGCGTACGGTGATCAAGCCGTCGAGGTGATCCTGCAGATTTTTGCCGACCCCGGGCAGGTCATGCTCGACCTTGATCCCGGCGTTTTTAAGTTCGCCGGCCGGACCGATACCCGAGGCCAGAAGCAGGCTCGGGCTGGCGAGAGAACCTGCCGACAGAATTACCTCGCGACGCGCAGTCAGGCGGGTTTGCTGCCCCTCCGACACTACCCGTACGCCCTTGGCCACACGCTGTTCGAGGATCAGCGATTGCACTGCGCAATCGGTGATGACCGTGAGGTTGGGTCGGTCGAGCACCGGCGCAACGAAGGCGCGATAACTGGACAGGCGTCTGGCGTCTTTCTGGGTCAGGTTGTAGATGCCACAACCCTCAAGCTGCTCGCCGTTGAAGTCATCGTTGCGGCGAATGCCGACCTTCTGCGCGGCTTTGACGAACAACTGCGACACCGGGTTCGGGTCGCGTGCGGCTTCAACGTTCAACTCGCCATGAAGGCCATGCAGGCGCGGGTCCTGACCGAGGCGGTTGTTCTCGGACTTCTTGAAAAACGGCAGCACGCTGTTCCAGTCCCAACCCGCGCAACTGGCGTCGGCCCAGCGGTCGTAATCGCTGGCATGGCCGCGAATGTAGATCATGCTGTTCATCGAACTCGAGCCACCCAACGCCTTCCCGCGTGGGGTGTGCAGGCTGCGGCCGTTGAGGTTTTTCTGCGGCGCGGAGAAGAAATTCCAGCTGTACTTCTTGCTCTTGTACAGCGTGATGGTTCCGGCGGGTGTCTGGATACGCAGGTTGTTGTCATGGCTGCCGGCCTCGATCAGGCAGACGCTGACGGCCGGGTCCGCACTCAAGCGGTTCGCCAGCACGCAACCGGACGAACCGGCGCCGACAATGATGTAGTCGAAGTCGGTTTTCATGCGTTCCTCCCGACGGCGCTCAGCGCCTGCTTGCGGCCGCGGCGCTGACTCGCCAGGTAGTAAATCGGCGAGATCACCAGCAGCCCGACGATCCACGACACATCGGCGCCGCCCATGGCCTTGGCGATCACCCCGGTGTACAACTCGGTGGCCATGAACGGGATCTGCACCAGAATGCCGAGCACGTAGCAGCCCACCGCCGTCCAGTTGAAATAGCCATAGATGCCGCCGTCGCGACGGAAGAACGAGGCCACGTCGTAGCTGCCGTGAGCGACCAGGTAGTAGTCCACCAGATTGATCGCGGTCCACGGCACCAGCACGTAAAGCAGCAGAAGAATGAAGTTGGTGTAGTTGGCCATGAAGTCGTCCTGCCCCAGCAATGCCAGGGTCAGCGAGATCGAGAACAGCACCAGCGCGGTGATCGCGCGGGAGAGGGCGCCGGCCGACCATTTAGGCACCAGCGTCTGACCGACCGTGATCGCCGAGAGCGTGCCGCAATACAGGTTCATCGCGTTGGTTGCGGCGATGCCGATGGAGAACACAGCGACCACCAGCGTCGCGATGCTGCCGGTCATTTCGATCAGCCCGGCAATAATGTCGCCTTCGACGCACAAACCGACGACCACCCCCAATGCCATCGGCAGGATCGAACCCAGGCAGCAGCCCCAGTAGCTGGACCAGAACGCGGCCTTGCCACCGGTATCGGCGGGCATGTAGCGCGAGTAGTCCGAGACGTAGGGCGCGTACGCCAGTTGCCACAGCGCCGCGATCGACAGGGTGCCGAGGAAGCCCGCCAGGTTCATTTCGTTGCGTTGCAGGAAGTCTGCTGGCAGGCCGTGCACGGCGATGATCCAGACGAAGCACAGCAGCAGAATCGCGCCGGACAGATAGGACATGATGCGCGTGTAGGCGTGTATCAGGCGATAGCCGAACACCGTCGCCACGACGCTGATCAGGCCCACCAGCACGATAGCCTGATTGGTGCTGAACATCGCGTAGCGGCTGTGCAGCGACTGCCCGCCAAGCACCAGATTGGAGGCGAAGAAGCCCAGATACATGATCACCACGAGGGCGACCACCAGCAGCGAGCCGTAGGAGCCGAACTGGCCGCGGGTCTGGACCATCTGCGGCACGCCCAGTTGCGGGCCTTGCGCCGAGTGCAGGGCCATGAAGATCCCGCCGATCAGGTTGCCGAGAATCAGTGCGGTCATTGCCGCCATGAACGGCAGCTTGAAGACGGTCACCGCCAACGCGCCGGTGACCACGGTCAGCAACATGATGTTGGAGCCGAACCAGATGGTGAAGAGATCGCGGGCGCGGCCGTGACGCTGATCGGCGGCGATGGGCTGGATGGTGCTCAGTTCGAGGGTTGCTGCGCTTGGTTCGTTGTTAGTCATGCGGATTCACTCAAGTTGTTCCAGGGCGACGACTTAGCGCAGCTGAAACCAGGTGGTTTTCAGCTGGGTGTATTTGTCGAAGGAATGCAGCGACAGGTCGCGGCCGAAGCCCGATTGCTTGCCGCCACCGAAGGGCACCGTCACGTCCAGAGCGTCCACGGTGTTCACCGACACGGTCCCGGCATTCAAGCGGCTGGCCACGCGATGGGCGCGGTTGAGGTCATCGCTCCACACCGATGCGGCAAGGCCGTAGATGTGATCGTTGGCCATCTGCACGGCCTGGTCTTCGTCGTCGAACGCAGTGATTGCAAGCACCGGGCCGAACACCTCTTCGCGGGATAGACGCATGTCCGGCGTAACGTGTGTGAAGAGGGTCGGCTGAATGAAATTGTTCGAGCCGTTGATCATCACCCGTTCGCCGCCCGCCACCAGACGCGCGCCGCTGGCACCGGCGTCGGCGATGTACTCCATCACCCGCGCCGCTTGAGTGGAATCGACGATGGCGCCCATTTTGCTCGAAGGATCGAGCGGATCGCCGGGCTGCCAGTGCTGCGCCTTTTCGATCATGCGCTCGACGAACTCGTCATGAATCGAACGCTGCACCAACAGCCGCGAGTTGGCCGAGCACACTTCGCCCTGATTGAAGAATATCCCGAAAGCGGCTTTCTCGGCCGCCAGATCCAGATCCTGACAGTCGGCGAACACCAGATTCGGGCTCTTGCCGCCGCACTCCAGCCACACTTGTTTGAGGTTCGACTGCGCGGCGTATTGCATGAAGTATTTGCCAACCTGCGTCGAGCCAGTGAACGCCAGCGCATCCACATCCGGATGCAGACCCAGCGCGCGACCGGCGTGTTCACCCAAACCGGTGATCACGTTGAACACGCCTTCCGGAACGCCCGCTTCAAGGGCCAATTGCGCCAGACGCAGTGCCGAAAACGGCGATTGCTCGGCGGGCTTGAGAATCACGCTGTTACCCGCCGCCAGCGCTGGGGCCAGCTTCCAGGCGGCCATGTCCAGAGGGAAGTTCCACGGCACCACCGCAGCGATCATGCCCAGCGGTACGCGGGTGATGGTCGCCAGGGTGCCGGGCCCGGTGGGCGCGACCTGATCGTAGAGTTTGTCGAGGCTTTCGGCGTACCAGGCGAAGACGTGGGCGGCGCCGGGCACATCGATGCTGTAGGCGTCCATCACCGGCTTGCCCATGCTCAGCGAGTCCAGCAGTGCCAGCTCTTCGCGATGCGCCAGAATCAACTCCGACAGGCGCAGCAGTATCGCCTTGCGCTCCTTGGGCTGCATGCGCGCCCACGGCCCGCTTTCAAAACTCTTGCGCGCGACGCGAACAGCCAGGTCGACATCCGCATCCGAACAGGCCGCCACGTTTGCCAGCAAGGCATTGGTGGCGGGGTTGATGACGGCGAACGTCTCACCGCTCTGCGCCTGATGAATGTTCCCCGCGATCAGAGAAGCGTCGATGAAACGCTGGTGTTCGGCTAGGCGTTGCCAGCTTTTGAAATCCGTCACTGCACACACTCCTTCAATGGCCTCTGCGGACCATGTTCACGATCAGTGGTGCCGATAGTGGGCGATGTGGCAGGGGCAGGAAATTATTAAAAATGTCTTCGCTATCGATAAAAAAACTCGCCAATAACGCACCTTTACGGTGCGTTGCGCACCGTTTCAGGGTCAGTTTTTTTAGCTTCAGTGGGCAGGAATTTGCTTGTTTCTCATAGGCTTTGAACATCGCAGAATAGCGCGCAAGATCCGAGGTCACGGTTCAGCGAATTCGAGGTAGCAATGGCAGCCTACAACCTGCGACAACTCAAGTATTTCGTCACCACGGTGGAGTGCGGCAGCGTCGCCGAGGCGTCCCGCAAGCTGTACATCGCGCAGCCCTCGGTCTCCACCGCGATCAAGCACCTTGAAGAAAGCTTTGCCGTGCAGCTGTTCATTCGGCACCACGCTCAGGGCGTGTCGCTGACGCCCAGTGGCGCACGCTTCTACCGCAAGGCCCAGGAGCTGTTGCGGGTGGCCCACGAGTTTGAGCAGAACGCCCTGGCGGACAACGATGTGGTGGCCGGGCAAATCGATATCGGCTGCTTCGAAACCGTTGCGCCGCTGTACCTGCCTCGCTTGATTGCAGGGTTCCGTGATCGTTGGCCGGGAGTGGAAATCCGCATTCGCGATGGCGAGCAACAGGAACTGGTGCAGGCGCTGACCTCGGGCAGCATCGACCTGGCAATCCTCTACGAACACGATCTGGACAGCACCATCGACACCGCGCCTCTGATGGCGCCGCAGCAGCCGTACGCGCTATTGCCAGAAGGTCATCGCTTCGCCAATCAGGCCAAGGTTTCGCTCAATGATCTGGTGCTTGAGCCGATGGTGCTGCTGGACGTACAGCCGAGCCGGACCTATTTCGTCAGTATCTTCGAAGAGCGCGGACTGACTCCGCACATTCAGTTTAGCTCGCCGTCGATCGAGATGGTGCGTGGCATGGTCGGGCGCGGGTTTGGTTTCTCTATTCTGGTGACCCGGCCGAAATCCGATCTCACCTACGACGGACAGAAAGTGGTGTGCGTGCCGCTGGCCGAAGAAGTCACCGGCTCAGGATTGTCAGCCGCCTGGCTGCGTCGTTCGCAATTGACCAAACCGGCGCAGTTGTTTGTGGATCATTGTCGGGAAGAGTTGGCGCCGAAGTAGCGCCTGGAATCCGACATTCCACCTCTGTAGCCGCACGGCTGGCCGGCGGCGGCATATTCAAAGCCGCTACCGCCGGCAAACGGAGCGCCGCCCGGTCGTACGGCTACAGAGATTGTGTTGACTGGAGAATATCGACTATCCGCCGCAACATCGCATCACACCCATCCAGCTGCTCGACGCTGACAAACTCATCCGGCTTGTGCCCCTGGTCCATGCTGCCCGGGCCGCACACCACGGTGGGAATGCCGATAGCATCGAACAACCCGCCTTCGGTGCCGAAGGCCACGGTCGTGAACTCATCCGAACCACAGAACTGCGCAATCAACTGCGCCGCCTGGCTTTTCGCGTCGTTGACCAGGCCGGGGTACGCGGACAGCTCGGAGAAGCGGATGTCACTGCCCGCATTTACAGCGCGCATTTTCGGCAACACATGGGTCTCGGCGTATTGCTGAAGCTGCTCGGCAACGTCACGCGGATTCTGCGCGGGCAGCGCACGGACCTCGAAATCGAAGCGGCAGTCGGCCGGCACGATATTCAGCGCCTTGCCGCCGCTAATGACACCGGCCTGCACCGTGGTAAAAGGCGGATCGAAGCGCGGGTCGTGCAGATCCATAGCGCGCAGAGTCGTGCCGATGCGGCCCAGTTCGCCGATCAGCTCGGCTGCGTACTCGATGGCATTCACGCCCTGAGGCGCATACGCCGAATGGCAGGGTGCTCCATGCACATCGCAACGCATCGCCAGCTTGCCTTTATGGCCGAGCACCGGCTTGAGCTCGGTGGGCTCGCCGATGATACACAGGAGCGGCTTGACCGGCCGTTGCTCAAGCTCGGCGAGCAATGAGCGCACGCCCAGGCAACCGACTTCTTCGTCATAGGACAACGCGATGTGCACTGGCCTGTTCAACGGTGCAGCGAGCAGATCGGGGACCGCCGCCAGCACGCAAGCGATATAGCCTTTCATGTCCGCCGTACCGCGCCCGAACAGCCTGCCGTGGTGCTCACTGAGTTCAAACGGAGCGACCGTCCAGGGCTGATCGTCCACCGGAACCACATCGGTATGCCCGGACAGCACGATGCCCGGACGATCTGCCGGGCCGAGGGTCGCGAAGAGGTTGGCCTTGCTGCGCGGCTCGTTATAGATCAGCTCGCAGGGCACATCGAATTGCGCCAGATAATCGCGCACGAATTCGATCAGTTGCACATTCGACTCGCGACTGGTGGTGTCGAAAGCCACCAGCGCCGCCAACAGATCCCGGCTTTTGCTCATGTGTCGATCCTTGCCTGGTTCACCGGGGCCTTATTCGTCACCGGGCACGCCATAGCTCGGCGCCTTGGTCGGGTCGAGGGCGCGGGTGATGTAGTCCTGCATCTGCGGACTGTAGTCGCTCCACAGTTGCGCCAGTTTGCCGATAGGGTCTTCGTCGGCCCAATCCACGCGCAGGTCGACGATGGGCCAGGTCAGTTCGCCCACCACCACCAGTGCTGCGGAATGTACCGGGCCTGCTTCGCCACCGGCCGCGACGGCTGCCTGCATCGCCGCGATCAAACGGTCGGCCAGCTGACCGCCGCCGTTTTCGAACGTCTGCACCAGTGCTTCGATGACAGCGCGATCAGCGAGCATGTTGCCCGCGCCGACGCATTGCTCACCGGCCAGTGCGTTGTGCGTGCCGAGGGTTTCGCTGCCGCTGAAGTGCGCGGTCTGGCCCAGGTGATCAATGGCGGTCAACTGACGAAACTGGCTGTAGCCGTTGCTGGTCAGCGCTTTGTCCAGCGCCTCGGCCGGAGACAGGCCGTTTTCTATCTGGTCGAGCACTTGCGGGCCGAGGGCGGGGAGGGTGATGTTCTGCGTGGCCACCGCACCCACTCCCGGACGCAGCCAGGGGCAGCGGGCACCCACGGCTATGCTGGAAGAGCTGATGGCGATGCCCAATTGTCCTGTTTCGGCGCAACGGCCGACGATTGAAAACGTCATGGTGTGTTCGTCCTGTTCCGTCCTGACCTGCCATCCGCCGACCGGAGCGCGGGATACGCCGCCCGGTCGGGGATGGGACATGACTGCATTCTGTCGATGCGCAGCTGTTGGCGAAACGAGGTTTTTTGTGGAGCCTGGTTACGGAAAAACTTCTCAGCCAGTCGTGCCTGCTTACAGGCGTCCGTACTCGCGGGCGGTGCGGTCCACCGCGATGCGAGTCTTGTCCACCAATTCGTCCAGTTCAGCACGGGTGGCGACCAACGCCGGCGCCATGATCATGCGTCCCAGGGTGGAGCGGATGATGATGCCTTCCTCAAACCCGATGGTCCGGCAGCGCCAGGCCATGTCGTTTTCGTTGACGAAGCGTTTGCGCGTGGCCTTGTCTTCAGCGAACTGCAACGCAGCCACCAGGCCGATACCTTGGACTTCACCCACCAACGGGTGATTGCCGAACACCTCGCGCAGGCAGTTCTGCAGGTACGGCCCAGTGTCGTTTTTCACCTGCGTCACCACGCCTTCATCCCGCAGCGCCTTGAGGTTGGCGATCGCCACCGCTGCCGCCACCGGGTGCCCGGAATAGGTCAGGCCGTGGGCGAATACACCGCCTTTTTCAACCAGCGCTTCGGCCATGCGCCGCGACAGAATCAGCCCGCCCATGGGGATATAGCCCGAGGTCAAACCCTTGGCGATAGACAACGTATCGGGCTCGAAACCGAGTGTCTGGTGGGCAAACCATTCGCCGGTACGACCAAAGCCGCCGATCACCTCATCAGCGCACAGCAGCACATCGTACTTGCGGCAGATGCGCTGGATTTCCGGCCAGTAGGTCTGCGGCGGGATGATCATTCCGCCAGCGCCCTGGAACGGCTCGGCAACGAACGCTGCGACCTTGTCCGCACCCAGTTCGAGGATTTTGTCTTCCAGCTGGCGCGCTGCGCGCAGACCAAACTCTTCAGGGCTCAGGTCGCCGTCGTGGGCGAACCAGTAGGGCTCGTCGATGTGTGCCACATCCGGAATCGTGCCGCCCATTTCGTGCATGAATTTCATGCCGCCCAGCGCAGTCGCCGCCAGTGTCGAGCCGTGGTAACCGTTCCAGCGACCGATCATGACCTTCTTCTCGGGCTTGCCCATCACCTGCCAGAACTTGCGCACGGTGCGGATCAGCACCTCGTTGGCCTCGGAGCCGGAGTTGGTGTAGATCGCGTGGCTGTAGTGCGCAGGCAGCAGGCTGAACAGCAGTTCAGAGAGCTCGATCACCGCCGGGTGAGTGGTGTGGAAGAACATGTTGTAGTAAGGCAACTGCTCCAGCTGAGCGCTGGCGGCAGCGGCGAGGTCCTTGCGCCCGTAACCGAGGTTGGTACACCACAACCCCGACATGCCATCCAGGTAGCGATTGCCGTCGTTGTCCCACAACGCCAGCCGATCCCCTCTGACCATCACCCGTGGGCCTTCTTCGTTGAGGGCTTTCTGGTCGACGAACGCATGGATGTGATGGGCGGCATCGGACGCCTGATAATCGCTCGTGGTGCGGCTGCTGTTGAGTTCAGTATCGAGTTCGATGGACATTGCGGGTCTCCAGAGAAGGCGCCCGATGCTCGCCATTACGAGGCGGCGAAGGGCTGGCCGGGGCGTGTTGTGACATAAGTTTTGGCAGCTAAAAATATTTTTGTAAAGAAAATATTTGTGGAGAAAAATACAAATCCGTACCCTGAGCGCCATCGTAAAGCCAGCGCAAGGGCGTCATGAGCGGATTAAGAGAGCGGCAGAAAGAACAGCGCCGGCAGGTCATCGCCGAGGCGGCCCTTACGCTGTTCAAGGCCAACGGATTCGGCCCGACCACGCTGGAACAGATCGCCAACGAGGCGGGCGTTTCGGCGCCAACCGTGGTGAATTATTTCGGCGGCAAGCAGGAGATCCTGCTTGCGTTGCTCAAGGCGCCCGACGAACTGGCGATGCGCGAGGCGAGGGCGAATCTGGACGACAATTCCGACCCCCTCGACGCGCTATGTGAACTCGAAGGCCTGATGACTCGCTATCAGTTACGTGCGATGCCCGCTTCGCTGTGGCGCGAGCTGGCGCCGTTCCTGTTTACTGGAGACCTGTCCCACGCCTTTCATCCGTGGAACGCGGCCGTGGTCGAGGAAGCCAAGGCGCTGCTCATGCATTTTCAGGATCTGGGCAAGGTGCGTGAATCAGTGGATATCGAGGTTGCCGCCACCCTGTTCAATCAGTACGCCAACCTTGCGTTCATTCGCCTGGCGACCGAAGCGGTGCCTGATCGCCAAGCTCATGCGGCCCATATGCGCAGCGTGCTGGGGCTGATGTGTCATGGGATGTTGAGCGACCCAGGCGAATCATAGCCCTAGGTTTTTCCTGCTCTGCGACGACAAAAATCATAATTTCGCTATCCCCCGATCCTGCACAGAATGCGTCCACACCCGCCTTCGTGAAGGACACAGGTATGACAGCTGGAAAAACTGAAATCGATACGCTTGTGGTCGGCGCTGGCCAGGCTGGCGTGGCCATGAGCGAACACCTGAGCAGACTGGGGATCGCGCACCTGGTCCTGGAGCGCAGCCGGATTGCCGAAGCCTGGCGCACCGGGCGCTGGGATTCGCTGGTTGCCAATGGCCCGGCCTGGCACGACCGTTTTCCCGGCCTTGAGTTTGCCGGTTTGAGCCCCGACGGTTTCGCCCCGAAAGAGCAAGTGGCCGATTACTTCGAAGCTTACGCCCGCAAGTTCAACGCGCCGATTCGCACCGGTGTTGAAGTGCGCAAGGTTGATCGCAACGTGGGGCGTCCCGGTTTCACGGTCGAGACCTCGGAAGGTGTGATCCAGGCCAATCGCGTGGTCGTGGCAACCGGTCCATTTCAGAAACCGGTCATTCCAGCCATCGCACCGAGCGACGAACGCCTGACTCAGATCCATTCCGCGCAGTACCGCAACCCGCAGCAACTGGCCGAAGGCGCGGTGCTGGTGGTGGGCGCAGGATCATCCGGCACTCAGATCGCCGATGAATTGCAGCGTTCAGGCAAGCAGGTCTACCTGTCGGTGGGCCAGCATGATCGGCCACCGCGCGCGTATCGCAATCGCGATTTCTGCTGGTGGCTGGGGGTGCTCGGCGAGTGGGATCAGGCGGCGATGAAGCCTGGCCGTGAGCACGTGACGATTGCCGTCAGTGGCGCCCATGGCGGGCGTACGGTGGACTTCCGTGAACTGGCGCAGCGGGGCATGAAACTGGTCGGCGTCACCCGTTCTTTCAAGGACGGCGTGGCGACGTTCCAGCCAGACCTGGCAGAGAACCTGGCGCGTGGCGACGAGAATTATCTGGCAGTGCTCGATGCAGCCGATGCCTACATCGAACGCAACGGGCTGAGCCTGCCGCTGGAGCCTGAAGCCCGTCGCGTATTCCCCGATCCGGAATGCGTGAGCAAACCGATTCTGGAACTGAAGCTGGCTGAGGCCGGCATCGCCACCATCATCTGGGCCACCGGTTTTGCCACCGACTACAGCTGGATGAACGTCGATGCCTTCGATGAAAAAGGCAAACCCCGGCATCAGCGTGGGGTGTCCAACGAGTCCGGCATCTATTTCCTCGGTTTACCGTGGCAGTCGCGTCGCGGGTCGTCGTTCATCTGGGGCGTGTGGCACGACGCCAAATACGTTGCCGACCACATCGCCACCCAGCGCAAATACCTCGAATACAGGGACGCTGCCGAACGTCAGGCCGAGCACGCTGTTTCAACGGCGCCGGCATCAGTCGTGACGGCCTGAATTCGATTCCGCGCTGAACCCAGGCGGGTGGCGCGGCCAACTTTCTGCTTCCAGGGAGCCTCACATGGCACAACCTACTCATACCCGCATTCGCATGTTCAACACCAAGGAAACCTATCCGAACCAGTCGCTGGACAACGATCTGTGCCAGGCGGTTCGAGCGGGCAACACCATCTATGTACGTGGCCAGATCGGCACCGATTTCGAAGGCAATCTGGTGGGGCTTGGAGATCCGCGTGCGCAGACCGAACAGGCGATGAAAAACGTCAAACAGTTGCTAGAAGAGGCGGGGTCGGACCTGTCGCACATCGTCAAGACCACAACCTACATCATCGACCCGCGCTATCGCGAGCCGGTCTACCAGGAGGTTGGCAAGTGGCTCAAGGGGGTGTTCCCGATTTCCACCGGGCTGGTGATTTCCGGACTAGGGCAGCCGCAATGGCTGATGGAAATCGACGTAATCGCTGTGGTGCCGGACAACTGGCAACCGAGTCAGGCGTGAGCGAAGCTGCGATGCGCATCGCCTGGAGCGTCGGCATCGCGCCGCTGCTGCTGGGTCAGTAGCGCTGGTATTGGGAACTGAACTCGGAGCGTGCTTCGGTGAGTTATTCGGGCAGGCCGTTGAGGTCGTCGAATCGGCTTGAACTCGCCGGGGCGCTGCGCTCCATCATGCGTTAGCCCCTGGACGTTATCATGATCGGTTAGGTGCGCGACCTGGATACCTGCCGCATCGCCATCTAATCGTTACTCACTGGTCACTTCGCGCACTCGCCCCCGTACGCCAACAGCGCCGCAGCTACTATATCAGTAGTAGCTGTTACTTGTTGTCAGAGCTTCCGAATGAGCTCTATCCAGCAGTTGAATACCTTTGCCGACAGTATCGAGCAAGCACCGGCCTATGACGCCTACAAAGAAAACAAGGAACAGCTCAAGACCTGGCTCTCCAATCAACTCAATGGTTCGACTAACCACAACGGCAGTATTCTGGATGTGGCTACTGACCCCTCGACGCTCAATCCGTCCAACCTGAACCTTGGCGGTACAGGCGGCGGACAGGGTTTGCTGCAGTCTGGCGCAGGTTACGCGGCGACCATGCTTGAACGCTATGTGAACCGTGACGGTATCGAATTCGTCTCGCCCAGCAACGTGGTGACCGGTGGCACCCGTCCCGGTAATGGCAGTGTCAACGATCTGGCTGCACAGATGGCCGCGCTGCGGGCCCAGACCCAAAGCGCGGGCTCGATGGGTGAAGAGGGAATGGGCTGGGAGATGCCGACCCCGGCCAGCGGTAATCATGGGGTAGTGACTCAGAATGGGAAGAGCTACAACGCCACGCTGTACTTTGATGCTCAAGGTAACTGGATTGGTTTTACCCCGGATGCAGGCCAGGTGGGCACAGTCAAGTTTGCGGATGGGCGAGAATTCGAATTAAACAGCTCCCAAACGATATTGGTGGGTGAAAATGCCTCCAATGCCAACGGTGGGGTGAGTGCCGATGGCTGGTGGGTTGTCGAGAGTGACTACGTCGCGGCGTTATTGGACGCCAAGCAGGCTGCCGATACGGTGGCGGATACCGACCCGATTGTGCTCGATGGCGGCGGTGATGGCGTGCGCATCGGCGTGGGGCAGATAGACTTCGACCTTGATGCGGACGATGTCGCAGAGCGCTTACCTTGGACCGCTTCCACAGATCCGATTCTGGTCCTGGACCGCAATGGCGATGGCCGTATCGGCAATGGTTCAGAACTTTTTACCCTGACCGCACAAAGCGCCGGAGCTCGTCCAGCCCTGGCAACGCTTGACTCCAACGGTGACGGCAAGCTGGATGCTACGGACAAAAAATGGTCCGCGCTGCGACTGTGGGCCGATCGCAATCAGGACGCTTACGCCAGCGCTGGTGAGCTGTCCAGTCTGGCAGATCTCGGAATCCAGTCCATCAACCTGGCGCCAATCTCAGGCTCGGTGGCCGGACAAACAAACGTCAAAGGCGTAGTCGCCACCTACACCAATGGGACGACCCGTACCCTTTGGGATGTTGACCTCGCGTCGCAAGCACCTTCGGGCAAACCGTTGACTACCTCATATGCATCGGGTGTCGACAAATCCGTACTCGGCGAGCAAACCGCATTGGTGGCCAAGAGTGCGCTGGGCGTGCGCCTGGACCTCAATGGTAGCGGTGCGACCCAGGCGATCGGCCACGTGGGCGACGACACGCTGATCGGCACCTCAGGGAATGATTGGCTGATCGGCGGCCAAGGAGCCGACAAGTTTCAAGGTGGTGCAGGCAGCGATCTGTTGGTCATTGACCATTGGGATCGCCAAGTGGACATCGATGGTGGTGCCGGCATCGATACAGTGTTGATCGCGGACGACAGAGGCGTGTCCCAGGCCAATATCGAGGTGGTCTACGGCGGCTACGGCGCGGATGTGCTGATTGGTGGCGGTGCGGATAACTACTTTATCGAAGGTGCTGCCGGTGATGACTACATCCGCGGCGGCGGCGCTGACGATGCGCTGTCGGGCCAGGATGGCAATGACGTTGTCTATGGTGGTTCCGGCGATGACCTGATCCGTGGAGGCCGTGGCAATGACCAACTGTTGGTGAGGCCGGCGGCGATGTGCTTGACGGTGGCGCTGGGGATGACCTTATTGATGGAGGCGCCGGTGACGACATCATCATTGGCTCAGGCGGTAACGATGTCATCGACGGTGGGGCCGGCATCGACCTGATCCAATTGTCGGGCAGTTTGTCGCAATACCGTTTTGTTCGCACCGCCAGCGGAGCCTATCAGATCACCGACCTGGTCGCTGACCGTGACGGCACGATGCTGTTGAACAACGTCGAAAGCTTTGCGTTCAAATCGGGAACAGCAATGACCGCCCTGGGGCTCGGGCTGGATGCTCCGCTGCCCGTTGACGACCGAATTTCCGTAGCGGCCGGCGGCCCGGTGACTATCGCCGTGGCGAACCTGTTGGCCAATGATCTGGACTTCCAGCACCTGGATGCAGCTCAGTTGAATATCAATTGGGTTGGCGACGCTATCGGAGGAACGGTCCGACTCAGCTCGGATCGTTTGAGCGTGACGTTCACCCCGACGGCTGGTTACAACGGACCGATTGAGTTCAGCTACCGCGTCAACGATGCACAGGGCAACGCAGCACCGATCATCGCGAACACGGGCGACAGTACCCTGCAAGGCGAGATGAAAGCCCGAGTGCTCTTGGTGCCCGCGGGTGCTCCCAGCGATCCGGATTACGTCAAGCAATGGTACCTGGGCGCTGTGGGTGTCGGAGCCGCTTGGGAGCGCGGATACACAGGCAAGGGCGTCAAGGTGCTGGTGCTTGAACCCAGTGGTGAGTTTGCGTCGGATCGCCAGGTGGCCGATCTCAATCATCCCGACCTGGTTGCTAACAAGAGTGGCAGCTTCAACGACACCCGGGTACATGCGACGCACGCGACCATGGTTGCCGGTGTGATCGGCGCGGCTCGTAATGGCATTGGCGGCGTGGGCGTTGCCTACGATGCGACGCTGGATGCCAAAGGGTTTATTCCGTTCTCCAACCCGACGGCGACGGTGGCGCGTTTTCGCGAAGACCTGATGTCGATGCAGTACTACGACGTCGTCAACAACAGTTGGGGGCAAAGCAACCCTGATCAGTTTGGTTGGTACGCCGGCCTGACCGCAGGTGACCCCGCGCTATTGATGCAAACCCAGGCGGAGTTTACCGCCCAGCGAATCGCGGCCACACAGGGCCGTCAGGGTCTTGGCACTGTCATGGTGTACAGCGCCGGGAATGACCGTGCCAAGGGCTATGACGCCGGGCTCAGCACGCTGACCAGCAACGAATACAGCATTACCGTTGGCGGGGTGAACTTGATTGGCAATGTGGGTGGCAGTACCCAGCCATCCCGGCCATTCAGCAATCGCGGTGCCAATATTCTGGTGTCTGCACCAGCCTCCAACATCATGACATCCGGTGTCCAGGTTGAGACCGCAGATGGCAACAAGATCGGCAGCACCAGCGCAGAGACGCAGGGAACATCATTTGCAGCGCCCATTGTCTCGGGTATCGCCGCGCTGATGTTGCAGGCCAATGCAAAGCTGACCTACCGAGACGTGCAGACGATCCTGGCCTTGACGGCCCGCAAGGATATGGGCACTGGCACCGTCTCGGGCACCACTTGGTCGAATAACCGAGACCTCGGCTGGAACGGTGTCGGCATGCATTTCAGTGACGACTTCGGCTTCGGCATGGTCGATGCGTCCGCTGCCGTGCGCATGGCAGAAACCTGGACGCCAGGTTCCTCCACCGCCGAATACACGAACTCGGTGGCGGCGCAGGCGGATGCATTGCCGGACATGGGACAAAGAACTCTGTCGTTCTTTGTCGACAAGCACGTGGGGGCCGAGCAAGCGCTATTGCACCTGAGTGTGGGCCATACGCGCTGGAGCGATCTGGTGGTGACCCTGATTTCCCCGTCCGGCACCCGCAGCGTGCTATTGGATCGGCCTGGCCTGGCCGGGCACATTGCCAATCCCTCGGGGGCGACGCTGCTGGACGTGGACCTGATGAGTGTGCAGTTCCGAGGTGAGGACACCTACGGTAACTGGCAGTTGGTGATAGAGGACAAGGCCGTCGGCGCTGCGGGGTTGGGTGGAGTGAGTGCCAGCCTGCAGGTGGCGGGTACTGCTCAGGACGGCGTAAAGCACTATGTCTTGACCGATGAGTATGCCGGCAACTGGCGGATCGATCCGGTGTCCGGCCCTTCTGAATTGAACGCCGCCGCCGTCAGCAGTGCGGTACGCATTGACCTCTCCGGTGCCACAACAAGTCTGGTGAATGGACAGACTTTGACGGTCATGCCCGGAGTAGATCGGGTGGTGGGCACCGATGGCAACGACACGTTGCTGGGGGCGGATGGGGACGAAACCTTGATCGGTGCGCGTGGCAACGACACCTTGACTGGAGGCGATGGCAAGGACCGATTGGAAGGTGGACAGGGCAGCGATGTCCTAGACGGCGGTGCGGGTAAGGATTTGCTGGTGGGCGGTATGGGCGACCGCTTAACCGGGGGCACCGAAGCAGACATTTTCCTGATTGAAGACGACGGTCCTGGCACCGTGACGATTGTTGATTTTAATATTGCCAGCGGCGACTCATTGGTATTGCGTGAGAAGGATCGCCTAAGCACCAGCAACGTCAGCCAGGCTGTGCAGGCAGACGGCCTGCACTTGAGCTACCAGGGCCAGGGTGGCACACGTAATGTTGTGTTGCAGGGTGTCAAGCAGGCCTTGACCGACACGCAACTGAATTGGATGTCGGCCAGCGGTGAGGTAAAGATCAACCCGGCATCCGACGGGGTAACCACCAAAAACGTTATCTATGTATCCCCCATTCCGGTCGTAGGTCATAAGAAACCTTATTCACGAGATGGCCTCACCGTGACGGAAAACGGCGTCTATTTCAATGGCGTGGTCAGCGGTGGCGTGGTGTCTTATCACAACGGCGATCGAGTAAGTTTCAACCCGACGTTGATCCAGGAGCGCCAGGCCGACGGCAGTCTGTTAAACCTTTATTTGGTCGACGGTCAATCCTATACCCTGGAGCAACTGGCCTATTGGTTTGAGGTGCAGGGCGTGACCTGGGGGCCACAGGGTACCGAAGGTGATGACCTGATGCTGGTGGGGCGTTCTGTAGTCAGCGCTCCCGTCGGATTGTCGGATAAATGGCTCAAAGCTCTCACGGACAGTCGCCGGCTATTCGACGCTGGCGGCGGAAATGACGAGGTGATTGGCGACGATTCGGCTGATCGAATGCTCGGCGGCAGTGGTGACGACATCCTGACCGGTAATGGCGGCGACGATGAACTCGATGGCGGAACCGGAAAGGACTTTTTGTACGGCGGTGCTGGTCAGGACAAGCTGAGCGGCGGCGACGGCGACGACCGGCTGGAAGGGGGCGCCGGTGGCGACATTCTTGAGGGCGGTAAGGGTGACGACACCCTGATCGACGTGTCCGGCGGCGACACGCTGTCCGGTGATGACGGCGATGACATTCTGCAAGGCGTTGCGGATATCGGTGCCGAAGTGGTGTTGTTAACCAATGACGCCGTTGGTGGTGTGCGAATTGCTGGCCCCAGTTCGGTCATACGCGGCGGTGCCGGTGAAGACACCCTTACAGGCAGCGGCATGCTTGAAGGCGGCGACGGCGACGACACGTTGACCGGCTCGGGCTCGCTGTGGGGCGGCGCGGGTAACGATATCCTCACTACCCGTGGTGGCTTGCTGTACGGCGGTACTGGCGCTGATCGGTTTGTGTTCGCGGCCGGCTACAAGACGTCGGTAATCGCCGATCTGGAAAGCCTGGATACGGTGGAGTTTCTCAACGCCGGCAGCTTGCAGTTGCGGACGACGGCGACCTATTCAAGCAATGACGTCAATACTTTCTCCGCCCGCATCAGCCTGATCAACAGTGACGGTGTGCGTGTGGTGCTGGCGTTGCCGTTCACCTTCAGCGTTGACCGGCTGGCTGCCGGCAATATCGACCTGCTACCTGGCAACTTCCAGTTCCAGGGCGTCCCGCGCCCGTCATTGCTGCTCAACGGCCAAAACCTGACCCAGGGCGCAGACATCATCGTGCAGGAGCGCCTTGGTGCCACCTCGTTCAGCACCCTGGGCGGTGACGATATCGTGTTCGCCCGCAAGGCCAACGGCCTGACCATCGACACCGGTGACGGTGCTGACACCCTCTATGTGTTAGCCGGTGGTAATCGAATCGACAGCGGCGCGGGTGATGACCACATCCAGATGCTTGCCAGCAGTTCGACCGGCGTCGATACGCTGATCGGTGGGCTGGGGAATGATGCGATCACTGCAGGTAGCGCCGGGGCCATTATCTACGGCGATGACCTGGCGGGCACTCAATCGGGCAACGACACACTGCTCGGCGGCGCCGGGGATGACACTCTCTACGGTGGTGGTGGTAACGATAGCCTGCAAGGCAACGCTGGCAAGGACACCCTGGATGGCGGTGCCGGGGACGACGTGCTGGATGGCGGCGACGGTGATGACCGACTGAACGGCGGCGTAGGCATCGATACGCTGATAGGCGGTGTCGGTGATGATGAGCTACGTGGCGATGCCGGTGACGATGTGCTGGCAGGCGGTGCGGGCGCCGACAAGCTTTATGGGGGCGTAGGCAACGACAGCCTGACTGGCGGCGCGGGTAATAACTTGCTGTACGGTGAGGAGGGGGACGACTTGCTCTACGGGGGCGAGTTTAACGACGAACTGTATGGCGGCGCTGGCAACGACACGCTGATTGGTGGCGATGGCGTTAATGCCTATGAGGGCGGCGCAGGAGACGATGTGATCATCGCACGCTCCGGCACCGACACGATTCGTGTGGGCGCAGGATCTGGTAACGACACGGTGTGGGCACTGTCGGCGGTCGACACCATCCAGTTTATGGACCTGAACCTGGAGGCGGTTACGTTCGAGCTGTTCCACGAAATTCGCGGGAAGATTTCCTGGGGAAATAACTCACTGAACCTCAAGGACTTCTCTGATGACACCACGGTGGTGTTCGCCAATGGCGTGCGTAAAAAACTGCGGGATTTTGAGAAGAATGATGGTTATGCGCCTGTGGATTTCGGCTGGGTGGCGGTGTACGACACCAAGTTGATTGGCGATAAGAACAAGCTCAGTGCTTATGCAGGCACTGCGGGTGATGATCATCTGTATAGCGGGCCGATTCTTTCCACCGATGCAGCCTATTGGTATGTGGTGGGGCGTGAAGGAAATGACGATCTGGCGGCCGGTGGTTCAGGGGCTGTGCTTGATGGCGGGGCGGGCAACGATAAGTACCTGGCCAGCAACGGTGCAATGGTTATACGTGGCTCCTATCAGAATGAAGGCGAAGACACGTTGGTCGTGTCAGGTCATACCGCAGAGAACCTGCTCTTTTATCGCGTCGGCAATCCATTGCAAGGTAGTTTGATTGGCTCCCAAAGTACTGTTTCTCGTGAGGGGACAACGGAGCTACAGCGTTATCTTGGGGTGACTGGCGATCCGTTGCGGTTCGGATTCAAACCACAGAGTGATCAGAGTCTACGGTCCTTCGACACACTGCGCGTGCAGTCGCGAGACGGAAAAATAACGATGGATATCGTGGGCTACTTCGCCGAAGGGGTTCAGCACAACAACGTCAAGAATATCTCGTTCACCTCAATCCTCGATGACCAGGGCAAGGCCATTGTCATGGACCTCAATACGTTACTACTGAGCCATGGTCGCATGACACGAGTCGATCCTGGTCAACAAGGTCTTTACAATATTACTTCGGGACAGAGTTTTTACTTGGCCGGGTTCAACCTGAGCAATAGCCGCAAATCGTCTATGGTTATGGGGGCTGAGGCGAGCGAATACCTAGAAGGTCGCTTCAGTTTTCGCCTGGGGAATATCAAAGTGCCCCCGCCCGGCAGCCCATCGTCGATGTACAACTATACCTCTGGTGGCAACGATCTTTCGGCTAGCCAAACCAGCTTTGGTATTGCGCCCTCAAACGCATTATTGGACTCCACCTCCTACAGGGATGTGGTTGCGCAGTCAGACGTTTTGCTAGGCAACGGTGGTGACGATACGCTTTGGGGAGGCGGGGCATACCTGGAGCGCACGTGGCTGGCGAGTGGGAAGCGCCAGCGCGATACGTCGACCACTCTAAGTTCGGAGAGGTGGTCGCGTTCGGTTTATTAAAGTGATGGATTGCTTTTGCCAGATCCAAATGGCGCGCCATCACTGAACAACTCCTATCAGTTACGCGACTACCTGAACGGTGGCGACGGCGACGACACCTACCTATATCGCAAGGGCGATGGTGGCATGACGGTCATGGCCCTGATCGGCACGGCGGGTGCGGGAGCTAGGGGTCAGGATCGCTTGAGAATGGAGGGTTATAAGAGCGAAGAGGTCACGGTTGAAGTCCTTTATGATGGGGCACTGCGTATCTCGGGAGGAGGCGTCAGCTCTCTGGCCGCAGATGTCATTATCGAAGTGGGCGAAAATGGCGAGCAGCAGGTTGATTCTGTTGTATTCGATGACACCACTGTATCAATCGGTACGTTGATCTCGGCAGCGGGCGTTATAAACCCAAGTACACGCCCTGCGCCTGCAGATGTGGATATGCTGGCTGACAGCGTGCGCAATCTCCAGGGAGTAATGACGGAGGCAAATATCAACCTCGGCACGGCGGCTTCGGAAACTATTCAGTTGAGTGGCAACGTCTACGCACGTGGCCGCGAGGGTGCGGATACCTATGTGTTTGATCGGGCCAACCTTAGTTTTGGGGTTGTGCAGATGGATCGAGGAGATCGAGTCGTAGAGCGAGGTGCGAACGCCGATACCGTAGGCCTGCTGCGCGACGACGCCAACAATCGTCATGCTTGGCAGTTGGGACGTCTTGACCCTACGCGCGCCAAGGACGGTAAGTACTCTCTGGACGCCTGGATACCCGTATCCGCTGACAACGAACTGGCCAGTGACATTCTGCTCACCTTTGAAAAGACCCAGGCCGACGGTTCGGTCCTTACTAGCTACTTGGTGCTGGCGGATGTGATGGGCGCTAATGGCACTTTTTTTGATCCTTTCTTTGATGCGACCGTCAGGCTTGACGGATGGTTTGGGTCCCAAAACCAACCGGTGGTCGGGACCATGGGCTCTGATCAACTCATAGCACCTTTTTCCGGTGGCACCGTGTATGGGCGAGGCGGCAATGACTTAATTTCCGGCGGCTATAACTCCGATGATCGGTTGTATGGCGGTAGTGGTAACGATGTGCTGTATGGCGGTACCCGCAATGATGAATTGTATGGCGGCGATGGCACGGACACACTCTATGGAGGAGAAGGCGATGACATGCTTGTCGGAGGCGCCGGGAACGACTATCTGGCTGGTGGGATCGGCGACGATACCTATATTTGGGACGATGCCAACCTGGCCAATGAAATCCATGAAAATGCTGGTGAGGGCAGCGATACGATCCAGACTTCAGTGAATCTGGACCTAGGCAAATTTGCCAGCATCGAAAATGGACAACTGACTGGCGACAAAAACCTTACGCTCACCGGTAGCGAAGGTGGTAACCGCTTGTTAGGCAATGGTCGGGGCAGTCGTCTTATAGGCCTTGGTGGCAATGACGTATATGTGATCAACGGTCCGGACGCCGTCATTGAGACTGTCAATGGGGGCTACGATACGATTCAGACCAGCTTGAGCGTGCTACAACTGGCGGCGAACGTCGAAGCTCTGGTCTCTATGGGGATCGGCCTGCAATTGACCGGTAACGGACTGGCTAACGAACTGCACGGCGATGCCGGTAGTAATGCTCTGTATGGCCTAGCAGGCGACGATCTGTTAAATGCCGGAATGGGTGATGACACGCTCAACGGTGGTCGCGGAAACGACCTGCTGTATGGCGGTGGCGGCAGCGATACTTATGTGTTCAATCGCGGCGATGGTCAAGACCTAATTATCAACGGACTTACCGGCGTGACGCTGCAGACCGGGACGTTATTGTTCGGTAATGATGTCAACGCTCGCCAACTCTGGTTCAGTCGCTCGGGCGATAATCTGCTTGTCGAGGTCGTGGGTACAGAGGATCGGGTCACTCTGAGAGACTGGTACGCCAATGCAGCTAATCGGCTTGAACGGATTTTGACGGGCGATGGCGTGGCGCTATACGAGATTGATGGCCTGGTACAAACCATGGCTGCGTATCGGGCGGCGCACCCGGAATTCAATCCACAGGTCGGGTTTGAAGGTCCTGATGACGCAACTTTGCGCTCGGTGCTTGCGGCTGCCAGTGTTCCCCGAAGTGTCGTGGTACAAGGGCCCCCTCAAGGAAGTCCTGTCGCCGATACCATGCGGGGCACATCGGGTGATGACGTCTACTACGTTGATCATCGCGATGACAAGATCATCGAGGCGCCGAATGCCGGCACCGATACAGTCGTCGTATCTTCCCAGGCGTTGGTCCCTTTGCCGTATTACACCCTGCCAGAGAATGTAGAGAATGGGCGCATCCTAGGGACAACGGGTATGACCCTCTGGGGCAATGCGTTGGCGAATGTCCTTTATGCCGGGGATGGGGACGACCAACTAATTGGTAGTACTACCGCGAGTGACGTGCCTAACAACGATACTGTGAGTTATCAATATGCAAAGTCGGCGATCACCCTCAATCTGACCTTTGACCACTACGCACCAGAGGTGACAGGTGGGTCTGGCAAGGACGAGCTGCTTTACATCGATAATGCGATTGGGAGTGGCTACAACGATACGATTACGGGAAATGCAAAGGGAAATACTATTGACGGTGCCAGTGGCGCTGACTGGATGGCTGGTGGCAACGGCGACGATACCTACGTGGTCGAAAATGCTGGTGACATTGTCATAGAAAACCGGAATGCCGGCACGGATACAGTCAACTCCTGGCTCATCAATTACATCCTGGCTGACAACGTCGAAAACGCTCGTATCTTGCAATTGGGCAAGACCTGGTTGACTGGTAATGACTTAGCCAATGTCATTTACGCGAGCCAGGACAGCAACGTGATGGATGGCGCGGGAGGCAGCGACACTGTCAGTTATGAAAACATGACCTCGGCGGTGGTGGTTAGCCTGGACCTTGCCAGCGACCAGCAGACCGCTGGTTCTGGTAGCGATACCTTGATCTCCATTGAAAACTTGGTCGGCACTCGTTTTGACGACGTACTGACCGGCAATGCGGGGAACAACCGGCTCGATGGCGGGCTCGGGGCCGATACTTTGCGTGGTGGGCTGGGTGATGACACCTATGTTGTGGATAGCAGCAATGATGTGGTGATCGAACTGACCGATGGCGGTGTGGATACCGTGCTCTTATCTGTCGATCAATACACCTTGGGGCAAAATATTGAGAACGTGCAGATCCTTACAACAGGCAGGAGCAGCCTTACTGCCAATGCCCTGGATAACCGGATTGACGCTACGGTCGGGGATAATTTTATCGACGGTGCCGCCGGCACGGATACGGTGTCTTACGCCAATTCTACGGGCGGCGTCGTACTCGATCTTGCCTTGACCGCTATCCAGGCCACAGGAGGTTCGGGCAACGACACTTTGCTTAATGTCGAAAGCCTGGTGGGCAGCCAGTTCGCCGACAAACTCAGGGGGAATAACCAGGCCAATACTATGTACGGCGGCGAGGGCAGTGATTGGCTGGAGGGGCGCGATGGGGACGATATTCTGTCCGGTGGCGCTTTTCATGACACCTTGATAGGTGGACTCGGCAACGATACCTACCTGTTTGGTCGGGATGATGACAGCGATCATATTGTTGAAAATGATGCAACGCCTGGTAATACCGACATCGTGCGGTTCGGTGCCGCCATCCTTACCAGCCAGCTCTGGTTCAGCCGTGAGCAGAACGACCTGAAAGTCGCGATCATTGGTACCGATGACTATCTGCGGGTGGGTGACTGGTACCTTGGGTCGCAGTATCGCGTGGAAAAATTCCAGACCGCTTCGGGGGCAATCTTGTTGGCGAGTCAGGTCGAGGCGCTGGTTCAGGCCATGGCCAAGCTGACGCCACCGACTGAAGGGCAGAAGCTCATGCCCAGCAGCCTTATGGCCGTGTTGAAGCCGGTACTCGATGCGAACTGGCAGAGCGGGCCTCCCCCACCGAGCGCTAATGACGGCGACGACACACTTGTGGGCGGGCCGGAGGCCGACTCACTATCAGGAGGCGCCGGCGACGATACCTTGTTCGGTAATGCAGGCAACGACACCCTGGTGGGTGGCTCCGGTCGCAATACCTTGATTGGTGGGCAGGGGGACGATACCTACGAGGTTTCCAGCGTCGAAGACAAGGTTGTCGAAATGCCCAATGAGGGCAACGACTTGGTCCGTTCCTATGTCTCCTTTACGTTGCCGGAGAATGTCGAGCGAGTACTGCTGGTGGGAGATGGCGCTATTGATGCCATGGGGAACGATGCTGCCAATTCCGTGCTCGGCAATGGTGCCGCCAATACCTTGAGCGGCGCAGGCGGCAACGACATCCTTAATGGATTCGCGGGTAACGACACGTTGATTGGTGGTACGGGTGATGATCGGTACCTGATGGTGAGCGACTCCTTCGGGTTAGACCACATTATCGAAAACGATGCCACAGTAGGCAACGTAGACACGATTCTATTGGCTTCTGGTGGACGTACTGCCGACAAGCTTTGGTTCCGTCATGTAGGCGATGACCTGGAGATCAGCGTGATCGGGACTGACGACAAGGTAATTGTGGATGACTGGTACCTGGGCACTCAGCATCACGTTGAGAAAATTCAGGTCAGTTCCAAAGTCCTTCTGGATACCAAGGTAGAAAACCTGGTCAATGCCATGGCGGCGTTCACGCCTCCGGCAAGTGGTCAAACTACCTTGCCACCTGCTTACGCCACTGCCTTGGCGCCGGTGATCGCGGCGAACTGGCAATGAGGGGCGAGCACGAACATCCACGTCCCATGAAAAATCTCGATGAGCAGGCTGGCGTCGGCGGGAGCCCTCCCTCAGGTGAGGGCGTCGTCGATACCGGCCTTCTCTGTCTGGCCATGCTTGCTCGCTATCACCAGGTGGCAGTCGATATCGATCAGTTGGCCCATGAGTTTCGCGGCGATGCCGAGCGGTTCGGTGTGACCGAGGTATTGCTGGCGGCGAAAAAACTAGACCTACGGGCTCGAAGGGTGAGCACCCGAATTGAGCGTCTCGCTACTACCCCGCTGCCGGCGATGGGCTGTGACCGGGATGGCAATTTTTTCATCCTGGCACGGCATGACGCCGACAAGGTGTTGATCCAGGATCCTCGTCAACCAGGCCCCAGTGAATTGAGCCTGGAAGAGTTGCAACAACGCTGGGCAGGCGAATTGATCCTGATTGCTTCTCGCGCCTCCATCGCCGGCGACCTGGCGAAGTTCGACTTCAGTTGGTTCATTCCTGCCGTCGTTAAGTATCGCCGGTTGCTGCTGGAAGTGTTTGTAGTGTCCTTCGTTCTTCAGCTCTTTGCGCTGGTCACGCCGCTGTTCTTTCAGGTCGTGATGGACAAGGTGTTGGTGCACCGCAGTTTTACGACACTGGATGTGATTGCGGTCGGGTTGTTGGCGGTCGTCACCTTCGAAGTGGTGCTCAACGCGTTACGCAGTTATGTGTTTGCCCACACCTCCAGCCGTATCGACGTGGAGCTTGGGGCCAGGTTGTTCCGACACCTGTTGAATCTGCCGCTGGCTTATTTCCGCGCCCGTCAGGTGGGCGACTCGGTGGCGCGGGTACGTGAGTTGGAAAACATCCGTTCGTTCCTGACTGGCAACGCCATCACGGTGGTACTGGATCTGTTTTTCTCCATTGTGTTCCTGGCCGTCATGACCTACTACAGCGTCTGGCTGACGCTGATCGTGGTGGTCTCGTTGCCCTGTTATTTCCTCTTGTCCGTGGGTTTTACGCCGGCTCTGCGTGCGCGGTTGAATGAGAAATTCAACCGTGGGGCGCAGAACCAGTCCTTCCTAGTGGAGACGATCAGCGGTGTGGAAACACTCAAGGCCAGCGCCGTTGAACCGCAGTGGATACGTAAGTGGGACAACCAGTTGGCCGCTTACGTCAAAGCCGGGTTTCGTACCACCACCATCAGTACCGTTGCCAACGGCGGTGTGACGCTGATCAGCAAACTGGTCACCGTCGGCACCATGTGGCTGGGGGCGCGTTTGGTAATCGATGGGCAGTTGACTGTCGGCCAACTGATTGCCTTCAACATGCTCTCGGGGAACGTCGCAGGCCCGGTAATGCGTCTGGCGCAACTATGGGCGGACTTCCAGCAGGTGGGCATTTCGATGCAGCGGCTGGGAGATATTTTGAATACCCGCACCGAAGTGCATACCCCCAGACCAGCATTACCGCCTGTGCGTGGCACGATCGAGTTCGACAAGGTCGAGTTTCGTTACCGGCCAGGTGCACAGCCTGCGTTGCGAGGTGTGAGCCTGGCAATCAAGGCCGGGGAAACGGTAGGGATCGTCGGTCGCTCCGGTTCGGGTAAGAGCACCCTGACTAAGCTGGTACAGCGCCTGTACCAGCCGGAACAAGGCCGTGTTCTGGTTGATGGCGTGGACATCTCGACCATTGACGCCAGTTCGTTGCGCCGCCAGATCGGCGTAGTGCTTCAGGAAAACGTGCTGTTCAGCCGTAGCATTCGCGAGAACATCGCCCTCAACGATCCCGGCACGCCATTGCAACAGGTCATCGCGGCGGCGCAGTTGGCCGGTGCTCATGAATTTATCGCCGAGCTGCCCGAAGGTTACGACACGATGGTCGGCGAGCAGGGTTCAACGCTGTCGGGCGGTCAGCGTCAACGCATTGCTATTGCACGGGCGCTGCTGTCCAATCCCCGCATCTTGATCTTCGATGAAGCCACCAGTGCGCTGGACTATGAGTCCGAGCGCATCATCCAGCAGAACATGCGCCAGATCAGTCAAGGCCGGACTGTACTGGTAATTGCCCATCGATTGTCAGCGGTGAAGGATGCTCATCGCATCGTTGTCATGGAACGCGGCGATATTGTCGAGCAAGGCACGCATGCCGAACTTATCCAACGAGAACAGGGGCATTACGCGGCCCTGCATCGCATGCAACAGGGGTAGTGCATGGCTTGGGGACAGACTTTCAGCGCTTGGGGCGATTTGTACAAGCGCTATGCTGGTGTGTGGGCGGCAGCCTGGCGCGAGCGCAAATCCTGGGAGCGCAAGCGGCATTCTGCTGACGAGGCAGAGTTTCTGCCAGCTGCTTTGTCGTTGCAGCAGAAGGCCGTATCGCCAGCGCCCAGAGTGGCAATGTGGCTGCTGATTGCTTTTGCGGTATTGGCGGTGTTGTGGTCGGTCTTCGGCCGGGTGGACATCGTGGCGACCGCCCAGGGCAAGATCATTCCCAGCGAAGGTACACAGGTGGTACAGCCCATCGGTACGGCGACCGTTAAAGCCATCCATGTGCGCGAAGGGCAGTTCGTGCGGGCAGGGGATTTGCTGATTGAGCTCGACAGCACCATCACCGGGGCCGAACAGCAGCGCCTCGTCAACGAGTTGCAGACATGGTCCCTGCAGGTCGCACGCGCCGAAGCCATGCTCGCGGCGATTAACACAAAGCGCAAACCCGTGCTGGCGCAGATTAATGTCGATTCTCGGGCGTCGGCGGATATGCAGCGTCTGGTAGAAGCGGAGTTCTCGGCAATGCAGGCCAAGCAGTTCGGCATTGATGCAGAACTGGCGCGCCGGCAGGCCGAGCATCGCTCAACGCTGGCCCTGGTGAGTAAGCTGGAGAAAACCTCACCCATCGTTCGCCAGCGTGCCGAGGCCATGAAAGATTTGGCTGGCGAGCAATACGTGGCGCGCAATACCTATCTGGAACGCGAGCGCGAAAGTATCGAGCAAGAGTCGGACCTGGCGGTACAGCGCAGTCGCTTGAAAGAAATCGAAGCCTCCATTGCGGAGGTCAGACAGCAGCGTGAAACCCTCTGGGCCGATGCCCGGCACGCCAGCCTCGAACGCTTGAACGAAGGCAGTCAGCATATTTCCTTGCTGGAGCAGGATCTGGTCAAGGCTCGGCAGTCCGAGCACCTGACTCGGCTGACCGCGCCAGTGTCCGGCACTGTTCAGCAGTTGGCCGTGCGAACGCTAGGCGGCGTAGTAACAGAGGCTCAGCCGCTGATGCTGGTGGTGCCGGAAGAAAAGGTCCTGGAGATCGAGGCTTTCCTGGAGAACAAAGATGTCGGCTTCGTGCTGCCTGGGCAAGAAGCCGAGGTCAAGATCGAGACCTTCCCCTACACCAAATACGGCATCGTGCCGGGCACCGTGACCTCGGTCTCCAGAGACGCGATCAATGACGAAAAACGCGGCCTTATCTACTCCATGCGGGTCGCTATGGCGCGCTCAAGCATTACCGTCAAAGGCGCCGACATTCGTTTAACACCGGGTATGGCCGTGACCGCAGAAATCAAGACGGGCCGGCGTCGGGTAATCGAGTATTTCCTCGATCCCCTGATGCAGTACGGCAGTGAAAGTATTCGGGAGCGTTGATGACTGACAGGATAGGCGTTAGCGGCAGATGGTGTTGGACAGTTCTGGCGCTTGCTGTGTTCTGCCTCGAAAGCCAGGCGAGTAACCATGCCACAGGCCTGATGGAGGTCTACGGGTTGGCTCTAGAGTACGACCCCACTTACCACGCTGCGATGAAGGAGCGTGATGCGGGTCTTGGGGAGCGAGCGATCGGTCGGGCTGCGTTGCTGCCAAAATTGTCGCTCCAGTACCAGAGCGGCCGTAATGAGTCCGAAGTCACCCAGCCTGGTTTTTTCGGTTCAACTACGACCGATCGCAGATACCGCAGTTATTCGTCCTCGTTGACGCTGGAGCAACCGATTATCGACTATGAGGCGATCTCGCGTTACTACCGAGGAGTGGCCCTGGCGCACCATACCGACGCCCGCTTTCGAAGCCGCAGCCAGGAACTCGCGGTACGCGTCACTCAAGCCTATACCGAGGCACTGTATGCCAATGATCAGATCGAACTGGCCCAGGCCCAGAAGCGTGCGTTTGCTGAGCAGATGAAGCTCAATGGACGGCGTTTGCAAGTGGGTGAAGGCACCCGCACCGATATGTTGGAGACGCAGGCGCGCTACGATCTAGCGCAGGCCCAAGAGATCGAGGCGCAGGATAATGCTGATGCAGCGATGAGAGATCTGATCGCGATGGTCGGGCAACCTCTAAGTGCCCAGGACCTCGCACCCCTGGCCGTGACGTTCGAAATGCTGCCGTTAGAGCTCAACAGTTTTGAGGCCTGGCGCGACATTGCGCTGCTCAACAATCCGGAGCTGGCCTCGTTGCGCTACGCATTGGATGCCGCAGACGAACAGATCGAACAAGCGCGTGCCGGCCACCTGCCTAAGGTCAGTCTCTATGCGACGGCGGGGCGCCAGAAATCGAGTTCGGAGTCCACCTTTGATCAGCGCTACGTCACTAACAGTGTGGGCATTCAGGTCAGCGTACCGATCTTTGCCGGTGGCGGTGTATCGGCGACGGTGGGACAAGCCGTCGACAACAGTGGCCGGCTGCGCTATGAGAATGACGCCAAGCTCAATGAGGTAATGAATGATTTGCACAAGCAGTTCAACCTGTACAACAGCAGCTTCGCCAAAATGCGAGCGTTTCAGCTTGCCGTAAACTCGGCTCAGGAATTGACCGTGGCGATGAAGAAGAGTGTAGCAGGCGGGGAGCGCGTCAACTCCGATATTCTGGATGCTGAGCAGCGATACTACGACGCGCTACGCAATCTGGCCCAGGCGCGCTATGCCTACCTGACGTCGTGGCTGAAAATACGCTTCCTGGCCGGCAAGCTATCGGATGTGGACATAAGTATCTTGGCACAGTGTTTTGATGGAAAACTCAACTCACAACACGTGAACGGCCAATAATTAATATGGTCTGATGCATAGAAATCGGTCTTTAGGAATACCGACACCTCTCAACGCAGCTCTAAACCCGGATTGCCAGGGGCGTAATTTTTCGATGTTTCGGAGTAAATTTCTGGAAGATTATGTGGCGCGTCGAGTCGCACTTGCAGTTGCTCGGCAAATACAAGCGCTTGACGCTCGTTGCGAAAACGCACAACACAAGTATCAAGCTTTGCCAGCCAGTCTGTATCGCACGGTGATTGCTCTATCCTGATTTTCATCTTTAAAGCGTCTATAGGCAAATATAAGTCAGTGATACCTCAAAGCTCAAGCCAAGCGCAAATTAAGCAGTTTATAGCTAATTTGGAACTCCTCCACGCTGGAGGCAGCAGAACAAGAATTGGTTTCCTTTACAATAGTGCTTCAAGAAAGGCCTGAGGACTTGAGGCTGTGTAAAACGTTTCCGAGCGCTACAGGTACTCACCACCGAGCTGGAAATCGCGCATCTGTGCGATTTCCAAGTCTGCTGACACGCCGATAATTTTCAGATTTAACGTAGACGCGTGCACTTCAATTTTTGACGAAGCGTTTTCACACACTCTGGGCCGATAGCATCCATTACAGGTCGCCGAACTGTTGATCTCCTGGTCTCCGGGCCTATGATCCCTCATCAACTGATTGGAGCATCATGGTGGTGAAGCGCACCGTCAATGCGGTGGTCGAGGCTGGTGAGACCCTGATTCGGCAATTGGTTGAGGGCCATTCTACGGCATCGTGAAGCGGCGGCTTCTGGTTCGCCAGAGCATGAAGTATCGCGATCTCTATCATTTCTGGTCGAAAAAATTTGCTGTGAATTTTCGCATTTGCAGCCTCTCCTGACGAAGCTGCACTACCATAGTGCTCTTAGTCGGTAAATTTGGCGCATGATAAGGTTATGTGCGAGGAATTTCCGATTGACGTGGTCTCCTCAGATAATCAGTCGCGATACCCTAAGCTCCGTTAGTTCATCTATTTCAAAATGTCGCACCCGGCACACTCCAATGCCGGGCCTGACGCCGAATGACGCGGCTGATTAAAGGGGCGATATGCTATTAAGAGACGTTCAGACAGCTCCGCGCGTCGGTTGATGGCACAGTCCAGCAACTCTGCGCATACCGTGGGTGGCGTAGTGACGCCGGCGCATGCGTTGGTGGTCATTGTGCGTACCCACCAGCCTGTCGAAGTGGAGGCGATGATGGAAACTAGGATGTGAGGTTTGTGCGTGCTGGCCAGGCGGTGACGGTCAAGGTGGAAACCTTAACCTTCAACCGTTATGGCACCGTTGAAGGAAAGGTGATCGGGGGTGTCCAACGATGCGTTAGACGATGAAAAACGTCGGCACGTCTACAGCAGTCGGATTCGACTGAAAGAAGATTATTTGAATATCAAGGGAGAACGCGTTGCGCTGTCGCCGTGTATGTCGGTGACGGCGGAGGTCAAGACGGATCAGCGTAGGTGCTGGATTACTTCTTGAGCCCTTTGCATCAGCATGTTCAGGAGAGTTTGAGAGAGCGCTAGGCGGACTATTTTCATTGATGGTGTTCGGTCTGGCGCGGTTCAAACAGTCATAGTTCAAGGTCCTCGCTTTCGCTGGATTGCTGTGTGCAGCTAAAACTGAAAATACTCCTCGCTGCGATACTTTTTCAACTATTCCACTATAGGGAGCGCTGCAGTGTCATGTACTTTTGGAAATAGCGCTCGCGGTGGTGAGTTATCTTTTGAATTTAATTTTTCCGAGGAGGACTGTCAGCTAGTTATACTCGAGATGGTAGTTCGTTGCCACTTTTCGTTCAATGCCCCGAAATGCGCTAAGTCAAGAAAAGAGTATTAGATGGTAAATTGATAAGTTTGCGTATGAGTCATATTGATCCTGAGCGATATGACCAAGATAGAGTAATCGAAGGGCGTAACCAGACAGACACATAGACGATATAGATTTTTATGTTGTCGGTTCACCTGCGTGGCGAGACGTCTGTTCGCGCACGATATTTCTATTTCTTACCAATACTTTTCAAACCATAAAAACGTTAAGGACATCGATGCTGCTGTTCTGTCCTTTCTCGATGAGCATCTGGTTCGCGGAGGTATTGAGACCTAATGAAACTTGGGATTACAATTTATATAAAAGCCCGCGTGAACAGATGACCAGCGATTACATCAGCGGCAAGTTCAGCTAAGCCACACATCGGGTCAATGCCGCATACCTGCGGAAGCCAAATGGATTTGGCGGGCATCCGGTAGCCTTTACCAAGTGTTTCCAGGGAGTGCCAATGCCTGCTACGTATCGCCTTGATTTACCAGCGATTGAACGCGCACTACGGGAAGTGCAGAGCCGCTTCATCCAGTTCAGCCAGCACTTCACCGAGCCGCGCGACCCGTTGGCCGATGAAGTTCTGAACAACGTGCTTGAAGGTTATGCCTTGGTTGACGAATACGTTGCCCGCGGCGTCGAACTGTTCGATCTTAAGCAAGTGTACCTGATGCTGGAGATCAACGCCACGGTGCTTTGTGGCCCGGACCCGGCGCGCCGGTTGGAGTACGCGCAGCACCTGGCAGCGACCGAGGCGCATTTCTTCAACAATATTGAGGGGGCATCAAGGATTTGTACAACTTGTATTGTGCCTATCACAGCGACTCGGTCTGGAAGTGCGCAGCAGGCGTCTATGTACGCATTCTCAGCAAACCGCAGTGGGGCGCTTATCGTCAGCTATCTGCTGATGTGCGCGGGCCTGCCCCCTTTCGTGTTGACACTGGAAAATGCCGAAGGCTATTTCAACCCGTCCTCGGTGATACGCAACTCTGCCAAGCATGGCGTCAAGGCGTTGTACGAATTGCCCAAGATCAGGAAAAAAGTACGCAGTGTTTTTAGAAGAGCAGGCACTCGACCCCATGAAGTTTTTTCTCAAAGGCCAGTCTTTACCGCTCTACCAAGGTGGCCGCTGATGAACGGGTCCGCTCATGACATCCGCTCGCCGGTGAGGATGTATTTGCCCGACAGCTTGCCGGGTTCCGCAGCTGTGCGCGACTTGTGGGCAGGTACTCCTGCAGGCCCTGTCAAATACTCTAGATGCCGCCGATCAGGCGCTCGGGGTAGTAGCGCTGATTGCGTTCGCTGGAGATCTGGCGCCGCGCGACGCAGAGTTCTCTAGGGTTCGGCTGACTTATCATTACCTTGATGTCGACCTGTTCTGACGCACGCGCCACTTGGACGGTGGGCATCATTGACAAGCCGCAATTTACGCTGATCGCAGCAAACAGGATTCGGCGAGGAGATGCAAGTAGGAGGGATGGCTTGTTCAAGGCTGGGCTTCGGCAAAGCTGACTGGGGGCTTTCAGGATATCGGGATCTGGGGAGGGGCTTCCTCAAAAAATACTTATCTGGAGTACGCAGATTTTTCATGGAGTAGACCTTTCTTGCGGTAAGGCATGTGCACTGCTGTTTTGAGCTTTACAGCGGTTCAACCCGGCGAAAGCCAACCGTACTGAATACAAATTAGCGGCGGCAAGCCAGGGAGAAATGGCAACGGTGGAGGTTGATTAACGAGGGGGCAGTATGCCGAGGCAGAAGGCCAATTCACGGGCATTCGACACCTGGGGGATCGCACTATCTCGGTACCCACTTCATTGATGGAGGTTGCTATGACAGAGCGCTCCTAGCAGCCGAACTACTGGAGTATCGGCGAGAAGTGAGTTCCACCGAGTTGATGGAGATGGTCAGAAGAGCTAACAATATGTTGCTCAGTTTGCGTAGACATGATCAGAAGGGCTGAACAGCCAGTTCGATTTCAGTGCTGCACTGCAGCTGTTGATGCTCGCGTTTAAAAAGAAAAGGTAACCGACTGCATTGCTTGAAAGCGGGATGGATACTGACCACGGATTACCGAGCGGCCCAACAAGAAGTCCAGCGTGAAATCACCCCCATGTTTTGATGTATTGCTACAACTGGATTCACCAATTCAACGATGGGTTGGCGCCAGTGCGGGCCGAGAAAAACTTAACGTCGTGTCTGGAATTCGGCGATCACTATAATAATGACATTCTGTATAGGGAGTACCGTTCGTCGAAATCTATTTTTGAGACTAAAGAATTTCAGTTATTGGCCGAAAAATAACTATGTGCCATTTTTGAGGAAGATTTCATGAGTTTACGAAAACTTAATCTAGCTGCTCGTTCTGCCCTTTGTTTTGGTTTTTTTTGCACGTTGATCATCGTGCTAGGGGGGGGTTCAATACAGCAAGCTTCGATTTTGAATGGCGCAGAAAAGAAGATTGAGACGAATATTGTGCCTAGCTTCAAAGTCTTAGGCGTACTTGAACGCGAATTTTTAAGTCTGCGCAATAGTAACAGCAAATTGCGTAATGCAGACGAGAATGATTCCACAAGAGCGGATAGCAAGAAAGATATTATTAGATCCCAATCGTTAATCCAGCAAAGCATGGATGATTTATCTCGTCTTATCGTCACTCCCCAAGGCTTGGCAGCCATTAGTAGCCTTAAAGACTCAATCGAGAAACTCAATAATGTTCAAGTGAAGTATTTGGCATTGGTAGATGCCAAGAATTTTAGTGAGGCGATCAGCTTTACGAATAGCGAAGTAAGAAACGTTTTTGATACCGGCGCCCGAAATATTTCAGCGTTGAAGGACATTAATGACGTAAAAGCAAACGCGGCAGGCGACGAAGCCAAAGGCGCTTATAGTCGAGCGATAACCTTGGCCAGTTCATTTATTGTTGTTTCTTTAATCGCTACCATAGCACTTGCATGGTTCTATACCAAAAGCATAATGACTCCATTACACAAGTCGTTGATGATTGCTGAGCGTATTGCGGCTAACGATTTTAGTCAGGAGATATACGCCGATGGTACTGACGAAATGGGGCGCCTCCTTGACGCATTATCAAAAATGCAGAGCAATCTGCGCAGTGCTATCATTCAAATAGGCGATTCTTCAACCCAATTAGCAGCAACAGCAGAGGAAATGCATGCCGTCACGGAAGACGCCTCTCAGGGATTAGTTCGTCAGAATAATGAAATAGAAATGGCGGCCACCGCCGTGAACGAAATGAGCTCGGCCGTGGACGAAGTTGCGAGTAACGCGGCAGAGGCCTCCAGTGCCGCCTCGAACACTGCAAGAACGGCAATCACCGGTAGAGGCAAAGTAGATGAAACGGTAGTTGCGATTAATATCATGGTCGATAATGTTGGGCTGACCTCGGTCAGCGTGCGCGGTCTAGCAGAGATGGCAGCGGATATTAGTGGAGTGCTTGATGTAATCCGCTCAGTCGCTCAGCAAACTAATCTGCTAGCGCTTAATGCCGCGATAGAGGCCGCACGGGCCGGGGAGGCTGGCCGTGGGTTTGCTGTGGTGGCAGATGAAGTTAGGGCGCTCGCTCATCGTACCCAGTTGTCGACAAGCGAAATTGAAAAAATGATTCTCACCATTCAGGCGAGTTCTACTGAGGCAGTCACTTCCATGGACCAGACTAGCCATCAAGCAGGTAAAACGTTAGCGCTGGCTCAGTCGGCGGGATTAGCACTCGCAGAGATCACTGAGTCGATTGAACGTATCAACGACCGTAACGTGCAGATAGCAACAGCCTCTGAAGAACAATCGCTGGTCGCAAGACAAGTTGACGAAAATTTAGTCAGTATACGTGATCTTTCTATCCAGTCGGCGGCGGGTTCACGACAAACGTCTGTGGCCAGCGCTGAACTTTCTACCTTGGCCGTTGAGCTAAGTCGATTGGTTGCAAGGTTCAAAGTTTAAACGTCTAGAGCGTTGATTTCGAAAATAGTGTTTTAGAGTGGGGCGCTTCGTTTGTGCTTGTGTCAAGAGGGGTAGTATTTCTTAGCTGGCTGAAAATTCTAGAAATTACAGACTACCAATATGGTTTGTCGATAATTGAACGTGAATGGATGATAGTGATGTCTAACCTTTGTAATCACTGGCTAATCTCGCTGGAAGAAAAAAATAGAGCCGGTAAAGAACTAATTCGTCAGATTAGAGCTTTGCATTTCTCAGTAAAGATGATCACCAAGCTGGTGTCTGTCCGAGATAATTCGCTATTTTTTGAAGGGGCGGGGAGTGCTTCGGGATTAATTATATATCAGAATAGTGCCCAGGATGCAAATTCTCTTAATAGTGATTTGCAAAAGTCCTTAGATAAGGCGCGGTTTCTGATAAAAGATTTTATTGTTGATTCTTCGACGCTTCTACGTGATGTCGAATCATATGTATTAACTGCACCGCCTCAAAAAGACTTAAAGCCGCTAGTTGATATGTGCTTTGCTGTGAACGAATTAGTCTGTGTGCTTGAGGGCTGGCAGAATAATTGCCTGAAGCAGACGATGATTGGACATGGTGGAGATCGTTGAGGTAGTGGTTGCACTGGGACTATAACGAGAGGGTTATGTGGAAATGGATAAAAAATTAGTTGGATCAGTTCAAGTCCTTAAGGATGCTCAAGAGGTCGTTGCCAAGTCAGTTGCGGGGCTTATCCAGACTATACGAATTACCGAAAATAAGATGTCTGTTGTGGTCCGTGAAGTTCGTAATTGTGAAAAGTCAGGCCTAGAAAGCTTAGAGGGGCAACTTTACATTTTGGCTGTAGAAATTGATAGTATGAAAGATTTAGCTTTTAAACACTTGAATCTTCTTTCGAATAAAATTGATTCCTGCCTAAATATGGTGTCCAAACAGATCAATATGCTAGGAAGTGAAGTCGACAAAAGCCGTTTTTCGGTTTTGCTCTCTCAATGCTTATTACAGCTTGAAGATTTTAAATTGCAAGTAGAATTTTTGAGATGGGATGTTGATCGAAAAGTTTAACAAGCGATTTTGAATAAGGGGGGGTGAACTATTCGATATGTTATTCTGATATTTTTGTTGGCTTTGTATTTAGGGGTTAGTATGTTTTTTATTAGGCTTAAAGAAAGTATCAAGGGAATCAGTATTTTTTTTGCTTGCGATTTTTATAGCATAGGCGCTTTGGCATCTTTTCCCATAAGTCCGAATTCAGCGGAGGTGTTTGGGCTGTAAGGGATGGTCTGAATAGTCATGCTTTTCTGGCTGACTTCAGCCTCCGCTGATTTTGAAAACAAATCGACCAAAACAATCAGATCATCCCTAATGGATTGGAGCTTGGAGCAAGCGTCGAGTGTTGGCATAACAAATTCGGTGATGAAAACAGGAACCACAAAGCAGTTGGCACCAATTGTAGTTGTCGATTATCATTTTGACGCCTTTACATGATCTTTAGAATTTCACTAAGCTAGTGTGCTGTTCTCGAATTAACATTTCTTCGGTTTTGGCTATACTTCCAGCGTCATCCAAAGTTCGGAGAAGCGCAGGTGTATATCCCAAAATCGTCCTCAGCCCAGAAGAACACGCCGAGCTTGGCCGGCGCGTGTGTTCGGCCACCATCAGCCAGCACGACGGTCGCCGGGCACGGCGGTTCTATTGGCAGCTCAAGGCTGCACACGAGTCTAAATTGCCCGGCTGACCGGGTTTCACTCCCCGTTATCACTTACTGATTGTCAGCGCTTTCAAGCTCAGCGGCTGGACGGTTTGCTCGATAAGCCAGGTCGGGGTCGTAAACCTTTTCTGCCCCTTGAAGCCGTGCGTAGTATCCTTGAGCAAGCCACTCAAGAGCGCATCTGTGACCCACGGTGGAGCTGCGAAGCATGGCCCGAGCGGAATTTCGGCCACCAGCGTGCCCAAACTTTGTGCTGCCAATGACTTGAAACCGCATCTGACCCGTACCTTCAAACTGTCCAATGATCCGCATTTCGAAGAGGAATTTTGGGATGTGATCGGGCTGTATCTCGACCCGCCAGACAAGGCGTGGTGCTCTGCTGCAATGAGAAAAGCCAGGTTCAAGCCCTAGAGCGCACGCAGCCTGGTTTGCCTCTGGGTATCAGTCATATCCGTGCGCACTCGCACGATTACATCCGCCATGGCCTGGCACTTGTTCACTGGGTTGGATTATCTTCAAGGACGCTAGATCAGTTGCGTGCGTCAACACCGGCATCAGGAGTGGTTGGAGTTCCTAAAAAAATCAATTGCGAAACGCCAAAACATCTTCAATTGCACCTGATCGTGGACAATTACGCCACGCACAAACACCCGAAAGTGAAGGCCTGGCTCGAAAGCACAAGCGCTTCTATATGCATGTCACCCCGACCTCCAGTTCGTGGATGAAGATGGTTGAAATGCTCAGCCGACTCGCTACGTCTGGAATGCGAAAGGGGAGGATATTTTGAACAAGCTACAGCGAGCCCGTGAGGCGATGGCCTCACAGGCTGGAAGGTAAATTATTTCGAGAACAGCAAATTAGCTTCAAGCGAGTGTGACGATTTAAGAGTTATTCGTAACTACTAGTTCGCTTATCGTCTTTCACGCGTATCTTAAATGTTATGCGTGTTGGCGATTTTATGGGAAAACCTTGGCCGAGATAGGGGTGCTAAAATGTTGGTTTCTAGTTTTTTGGAACTGCCGTAATTTGGTGTGTGGCAGGTTTAACTGTTGATTTGAGTTTTTAATTTAGAATAAAAAGTTTGATGCTTTAAATTTTAAACTTCTTTGCGTGCTTTTTTAGTGTATATAAATTTTACGTTGTTAATCTAAATTTCGAGCACCTCTTTTTCTGCTGTGGTTCTGTCTTAAGGGGTTGTGGTCAATATTTATTGCTGTCCAGAACCATCTAAAGATAGCTAGAAAACGAATCGTTTCAGGCGCTTATTTATGGTTCTTCACGGAATCCCGGGAAACACAGAAACAAGAACGCCGATTTGATTGATGATGTTCGTGCGAGCAAACACATCTAAAAAACCGGCGTTCTTATGCGTGATATTAATACTTTCCTTCTTTTTGGGAGGGCTTTTCTGTCGTCACGATCAAGCCCGATGTTGACGCTCTAAAGATCGATCTGATTCCCCACACCACCCGATTCCCGTCCTGCGGCGGCTGCCAAAAACCTTGTTCAACCACTCATGAGTATTGCGAGCGAACCGTTCGTGATCTGCCCATTCTCGGTCGCGCGGTGCGCCTCAGCATTTTGCTCAGGCGTGTTGGCTGCCGCGACTGTGGAAAACGCATGGAGGCCGTCAGTTGGCTGGATCGCTATGCCCGCATGACGCGCCGCTTGGCCGAGGCGGTCATTCAGGCCTGCGAGCGCCTTCCCACCCTGCACGTGGCCCAGATGTTTGGACTGCATTGGGACACTGTTCGGTTGCTGGAGCGTCGAGCCTTGCAGGCGGTGTTGAGTGAGTTGCCGAAGGCGTAACCACGACGCCTGATCATGGACGAGTTCGCGTTATTCAAAGGTCATCGTTACGCCAGCGTTGTGCTGGATGCCGATACACGACGAGTGCTGTGGATCGGTGAAGGCCGTAGCCGAGCGGCAGTCAGGCCGTTCTTCGAGGAGCTGGGGCCGGAGGGCTGCGCTCGAATCGAAGCGGTGGCGATGGACATGAATACTGTTTTTGATCTGGAGGTTCGCCAGCATTGCCCGAAAGCGCGAGTGGTCTACGACCTTTTCCATGTGGTGGCCAAATATGGCCGAGAGGTGATTGATCGGGTCCGCGTCGACGAAGCTAATCGGCTGCGTCATAACAAGCCGGCTCGCAAGGTCATCAAGCAGGCACGATGGCTGTTGCTGCGTAACCCACAGAACCTGAAAGCGCCGGAACAACAGGTCCATTTGCAGGATTTATTGGAGGCCAACCAATCGCTGATGACAGTTTATTTGATGAAGGCTGAACTCAAAACGCTCTGGACACCGAGCACTGCCTGGACCTGGAGATCGGCCTGGAAGCAATGGCTGCGCCATGCATATGAAAGCGAAATACCGGCTCTGATCCAGTTTGCCAAACGGCTAAAGGGTTATTGGCGGGGCATCGTCAGTCGGGTTCGCTGGCCGATGCGCACCGGTCAGTTGGAAGGAATAAACAATCGAATAAAGGTCATCAAACGGATGGCGTACGGTTACCGGGATAGCGAATTCTTCTTCATGAAGATCAAGAGCGTCTTTTCCCGGTAATCCGTGATGAACCTTATTTATTGGGTGAGGCGTGTTCGGCCCGTACCGAATTCATGAACGCCTGCATGGCTGAAGACTGAATGCGGTGGCGCCGTGTGATCAGCCCGAACGGTGGAAGTCGTGCTTCAAATTGGATCGGCAATACCGCCAGCAAATCGCGGCCGGGATAATCCTCCACCACCGACACTGGGGTTACCCCGAGCATGTCGGTCTGCTGGATCAACGACAGCAACGTCATGATCGAAGTGGTTTCAACGATGCTGCTGGGAATATCGACCCGGGCGTTGTGAAACACCTGATTGATGATAGCGCGCATCGGGCTTGGATGCTGTTGCAGGACCCAGGTCATGTTTTGCAACTCGGCCCAGCTCAGTTGCTTCTTCTGCGCCAAGGGACTTTGCGCACCGGCAATGACACACAGAGCTTCTTCACCGAGGCTGTCGAACAACAACTCTTCGGCCCGCGCCCCGGCGGGAATCCTGCCCAGGACAATATCTAGTTGGTCCTGCAACAGCGCCTGAACCAGCACGTCACTGGTGTCAACCTGAATGCTCATGGACAAACGCGGATGGCTTTGTTTGAGGGTGGCGATGGTGCGCGTCAGCAGCCCCGAGGCCAGGGCCGGAATGGCCCCGACTGCGACCCGGCCGAGGTTGCCGGATTCTAGCGCGACCAGCTCTTCGCGCATGCCGCTGAGTTCGGCAAACACCATGCGCGCGTAGTAAATGACGGTGTCCCCGAACGGCGTCGAACGCATGCCGCGCGGCAGGCGTTCGAAGAGTTCGACACCGAGCAGGTTCTCGGCCTCGTGCAGCATCTTGGTGGCTGCCGGTTGCGTCATACCGATGTGGTCGGCGGCCCGGCGCAACGAGCCGAACTCCTGCAACGCCAACATCAGCCGAAGTTGGCGCAGACGCAGTCGACTGTGAATCACATTGGCATCAGGAATACGGGTCATGGGCCACGTTCGGAAAAAAGTTTGCGGCCAGACTGCCAACAAATTCCAGACGTTGCCAGCCTTCCCGCATCACAGCACTGATTTGCTCTTGGCGACATGAGGTTTACGCAGGCCTGTCAGGGTGTGCAGCACCTTGGAAAGTAGCGGCCAGAAAAGCATCAACAGCGCTGCCGTGGTCAGGCTACCTACCAGTGGGTTGGACCAATAAATTCCCAGGTGCCCGTCGGAGAACAGCATCGACTGCCGAAACGCGTCCTCAGCCTTGTCCCCCAGTACCGCGGCCAACACCAACGGTGCGATCGGATAACCGAGTTTTTTGAACAGATACCCCAGCGCACCGAAGCCCAGCATCAGCACCACATCGAAGAACGAGTTATGCACTGAATAGGCGCCGATGGCACAGACCATGATGATGATCGGCGCAATGATCGAGAACGGAATGCGCAGGATCGAGGCGAATAATGGCACCGTGGCCAACACCACGATCAGACTCACGATGTTGCCCAGGTACATGCTGGCGATCAGGCCCCAGACGAAGTCGTGCTGCTCGACGAATAAGGTCGGTCCAGGATGCAGACCCCATATCATCAAGCCACCGAGCATGACTGCGGCAGTGGCCGAACCCGGGATGCCCAGGGTCAACATCGGTAGCAGGGCGCTGGTGCCGGCAGCGTGGTCGGCGGTTTCCGGGGCGATCACGCCTTCGAGTTCACCCTTGCCGAAATTGTCGCGGTTCTTCGAGAATCTTCGCGCCAAGCTATAGCTCATGAACGAAGCGGCGGTGGGGCCACCGGGCGTGATACCCATCCAACAACCCACCAGCGTACTGCGCACGATGGTCAGCCAGTAACGCGGTAATTTGGCCCAGGTGCGCAGGATCACCATCGGCGTGATCCGTGCATGTTCGCCGCGAAATACCAGACCTTCCTCGACGGTGCAGAGGATCTCGCCGATTCCGAACAGGCCGATTACCGCAACTTCGAAACTGATGCCGGTCATCAGGATCGGCTGGTCGAAGGTCAGGCGCAGGTTGCCGGACACGGTGTCCATGCCGACTGCCGCCATGGCGAAGCCGATCATCATCGCGACCACAGTTTTCAATGGCGGGTTTTTGCTCATGCCGATAAAGGTGCAGAACGCCAGCAGATACACCGCGAAGAATTCCGGCGAGCTGAAGGACATGGCAAACGTGGCGATCCGCGTCGATAGGAACGTCAGCAACAACACTCCGGCCAAGGCACCGATCAGCGCCGAGCTGAAAGCAGCAGTGAGGGCCTCGGCGGCACGACCTCCGCGGGCCATGGGGTAGCCGTCGAACGTCGTCGCTACCGATGAGGGCTCACCGGGGATGTTGAAAAGAATCGAAGTTATCGAGCCGCCAAACAGCGCGCCCCAATACATGCACGACAGCAGAATGATCGCCGATACCGGCGACATGGTGAACGTCAGCGGCAGTAGCAGCGCTACGCCATTGGGTGCACCGAGGCCGGGCAATACGCCGACCAGAATGCCCAGCAGTACGCCGATCACCATCAGGCCGATATGGCTCGGGGTCAGGATCAGGTTCATGCCTTGCAGCAGTGAATCGAACTCGCTCATTTGAACTGCCTCCCGGCGAGCGCCAGCCATTCGCCTAGCGGCCCGGCATCCAGCGGGACCTTGAACCACAACGCGAAAATCAAATAGCTGGCGAGCACGGCGCCAAGGGACACGCTGGCGATCATCCACTTCCCGTATGGTTGGGGACGAACCCTGTCACGCCACATGAACCAAGCGATGAAACAGGTTGACGCTATGTAGAGACCGGTGATTGGCATGGCCCCCACAAAAAGTGCGAAGGGAATGAACACCGACAGCACTTGCCTGAACGCATGGCGGCTGACGAACGAGACGCTTAGGGCGTGCCAGCGGACCACGGTCAACACGCCGTTACCGACGCTGGCGGCGCTCAACAGCAAGCCAATGTAGAAGGGGAAATAACCCGGTTCGGGGCCGGAATCGCCCCAGCCAATACCTTGTTCGACGCTACCGAACATCACCACCACGCCAATCAGGGTGGTGAACAACGTCAGGCCGAGTTCGACCCAATGGGCGCCGATCAGCGCCGGTGAATCCGAAGAATGGGACATGAAACACCTCCAGCAGGTGACGGCCGATCGCTCGCGGACGGCCGTGAGCAACTCAGTTTTTCAGCCAGCCGGCCTCTTTAAATACGGGTGTAACGCGGGCGGTGTCCTGTTCGATATAAGCGGTCAGCGGCTCACCTTCGAGGAAGGTCGGCACCAGCGCATTCTGCGTGACGTAGGCCTTGAACTCAGGTGTCTGGGTGACTTTGCGCATCAGCTCGACATAGAACGCCTGCTGTTCGGCGGTGACGTCGCCGGGCATGAACACCGTGCGCGGGAAACGGTACTGATCGATGCCCAGTCCTTGCTCGTGGCATGTCGGCACATCTGCCCAGGATTTGTCGCCCGTAACTTTCTCGGTATAGGTCATGCGTTCTTTGCTGAACACGCACAGCGGTTCGACCTGGTCGCCTCGCCATTGGCTGATGCTTTCACTGGGATTATTGACGTTGGCGGCGATGTGTTTTCCGGCCAATTGGGTCGCGGCTTCGCTACCGCTTTTGAACGGGATGTACACCAGTTTGCTGCCGGTGGTCTGATTCAGCAGCAAGGTCAGGGTCTGGTCGACGTCTTTGGACTGGCTGCCGCCCATGCGCAGATTCGACGGATCTGCTTTGACCGCTTCGTAGAAACCTTTCGCATCCTTCCACGATGCACCTTTGTAGCTCCAGAGAATGAAGTCGTCCTCAGCCAGGGCCGCCACAGGGGTCAGTTCCTGCCACTGGTAACCGAGCTTGGAAACCAGCGGCAAAAGGTAGATGTTGTTGGTGCCGATCACCAGTTTTTCGGGATCGCCCTTGTTCATCTTCAAGTCGAGGAACGCTTCGGCGCCATTGCCGCCGCCCTTGTTGAGGACGATGGTGTTGACCTCCAGCAGTTTGTGGGTGGTGATTATCGACTGGATCAGGCGACCGAGCTGGTCGGTGCCGCCGCCAGGGCCGCCGGCCACGACGATTTCGACGTTCTTGTCCGGTTGCCAGGCATCAGCGAACGCGGGAAGGGTATTGGCGGCGAGCAACGTGCAAGCCACGAGCAGGCGGGATGTGCGACGAGCAAATGCAGTTCGCATGGAAGGGCCTCATTCTTGTAATTGTTATGAGTGACTTGTCTGCGCTCGAAAGCCGCAAGCCTGGCCGGAGTGTGGGAAGCCGTCGCCGTCGCGTCTAGTCAAAACAAAACATATACCGATATCCTCAGGTTATAGGTACTAAACCCTAGATCGGCGGTAATCGCTCAAAGAGTTGCGCCAGAGTGTTTTGCGAAGAAAGTAAGGTGCGCCGTCAATGGATGAAAGTCTCCTGAAAACAGGACATGCAATAACCCAAGGCTATCGCGGTATATCAAGTATTGATTAGACGGTAATCACTGTGCCTTCAATAGTGCTCGGCAAGAGCCGCCATTAAGCGGTGAACGTTGCACCTACAACAATAATAAAACGAGGTACGCACCATGGCTCGTCCCAGTGCTTCCCTGCATCTGCCAGGCGCCAACACCCAGCCAGCGTCAGTGGCAATACCGCAAGTTCAAGCCGCCCCCCGCAACGCCAGCAATGTGCGCTGGCGCATCTTTGCTCTTATCTTCGCGTTGACGATGGTCAACCTGATCGACCGGGTGTCGCTGTCCATTGCGATGCCGACCATCGCTCACGAATTCTCCCTGTCGCCGAGCGTGCAAGGGCTAATCCTCAGCAGTTTCTTCTGGGCCTATGCCTTATTGCAGATTCCCGGCGGCTGGCTGATCGATCGTTTCGGCCCACACCGGGTGATCAGTTGGTCCACCGGGCTGTGGGGCACATTTCAGGTGATCGCCGCATTTGCCACAGGCGGTTTATCGTTACTGTTCGCCCGAGTCGCACTCGGTGCAGCAGAGGCGCCGTTGTTCCCTTCGGGCGGAAAACTGATTTCCTTGTGGCTGGCCCCCAGTGAGCGCAGTCGTGGGGCTGTGCTGATGGACAGCGGAAGTCCGTTGGGCGTGGCGATTGGCGGGTTGATCATCGCTTACCTGATTGCTTCACTGGACTCCTGGCGCCTAGCCTTCGTAATCGCGGGTGTAGCGACCCTCGCCTTGGCCTGGCTAGCGCGACGTTATCTGCGGGACGACCCGGCCAGCCACCCGCAAGTGAATGCGCTGGAGCTTGAGAAGATCAACGCCGGCCGGGCCACTCCGGCGGCGGAAGCCGCACGTCTTCGGGTCAAAGGCCTAGGCATTGCCGCGCGATCGCTCAGTGGCTTGCTGATCGGGCGTGCCAGTTGGGCGATGGAATATTTCGGCCTGTTGACCTGGGGGCCGAGTTATTTGGCCCAGGCCCGAGGGTTCGATATCAAGGGCATCGGCGCCGCAACTTTCGTGATTTTTATCTGCGGAGCGTTGGGTTCGTTGACCGGCGGTTTCCTCTGCGACGGGCTGATTCGCAAGGGCGTCAGCCGGGGTGTGGCGGTCAAGAGTCTGTTGGCGTTCTCGGGTGTGGCGGCCCTTGCTGCGTTCCTGTTGCTGCCAACGCTGAGCAATGCTTTTGCGGCAGTGGCGTTGTTGGCCATGACCGCGTTTTTCTTGATGTGGGGCAGCCTCTACTGGAGCTTTCCTGCATTACTGGCTGCACCGGCGCGGGTCGGGTTGATCGGTGGCGTGATGAACATGGCCGGCAGCACGGGCGGAATTGCGGTGCCGATTTTGGTGGGCATTATTTTGCAAATGACCGGAGGTTTTGCTCCGGTATTGGGGTTCTTCGCGGTGTGCTCGGCGATCTTCGTCGTGGCGACATTGTTCATCAGCCTGGACGAGGTGCGCCATGCCTGAATTCTCCTCCGGCACTGCATGGTGTGGCCCGATCATCGACGCTCATCATCACTTCTGGGACCCGTCGATCAACGATCATCCATGGCTCGCCCCCGACGCCCATATCCCGTTTCGCTACGGTGATTACAGCAAGATCAAGCGGCGCTACTTTCCCGATGATTACTTCGCCGATGCTGGTGCTCATGACGTCGTGAAAACGGTGTACGTCGAGACGGAGTGGAACCCGCAAGACCCGATTGGTGAAACCCGTTTCATCGAAAGTTTGGCCGCCCGCTATGGCGTGCCGAACGCCATCGTGGCGCAGGCCTGGCTCGATCATCCGGATGCCATCGCCGTCCTCACCGAGCAGGCCAGTTTCAAGTGCGTGCGCAGCGTTCGCCACAAACCCGGCGGCCCTGTTGCACCGGAACAGGTGGGCCGGGTGCGCAGTTTGATGAGCAACGAGCAGTGGCGTCGCGGTTATTCGGCGCTTGAGGGCCTGGGCTTGCATTTCGACTTGCAGACCCCTTGGTGGAACCTGAACGAGGCGGAGCGCCTGGCCCGGGATTTTCCCGGCACCACACAGATTCTCAACCATGCCGGTTTGCCCAATGATCGCAGTGCTGAAGGCTTGGCAGCCTGGCGTTTGGCGATGGCGCGGCTGGCGGAATGGCCGAACGTGCAGGTTAAGATTTCCGGGCTGGGGCAGGGGGGGCGGGCGTGGCGCCCCAAAGACAATCACTGGATCGTGCGCGAGGTGATCGCGATGTTCGGCACCGAGCGAGCGATGTTCGCCAGCAACTTTCCCGTCGACAGCTTGTGCGGCTCGTTCGACGACATTTACAGCGGTTTCAAATCCATCGTTGCTGATCTACCGATAGCCGATCAGGAACGTCTGTTCTACAGCAACGCGCAGCGCATTTATTGCTGCGAACCTTGCGCCATTGAGCGCGCAGGGGCTCAAGCCTTGAGGAGAGAAGCATGAACAAGACAGCCATCGCCATGGTCCTGGGCGACCCGGCAGGCATAGGCGCGGAACTTATCGCACGCTTGCTAGGCGACCCCTTGGTGCGCGGTCAGGCGAATGTGATTCTGATCGCCGACGAGGCCGAAATGAAGCGTGGCATGCGCATCTGCGGCAAGGAGTTTCCCTACCGGCGCGTCGAGTCGTTGGAGCAACTGTCGTTTATCGATGACACGCCGCTCTTCTACGATTTTCGTGGAGACGCCGTTGGCGAGTTTCCCCGCAGTGAAGCAAGCGTCATCGGTGGTCGCTACAGCCTCGATACCCTGGAAAAAGCACTGCGCCTGACTGAAGCAGGCACCACCAACGCGGTGTTGTTCGGACCGTTGAACAAGACCTCACTGCACATGGCCGGCATGGCGCATAGCGATGAGTTGCACTGGTTTGCCGAGTTGCTGGATTTCCACGGGCCGTTCTGCGAATTCAATGTGCTGGATAATCTCTGGACCTCGCGGGTGACATCGCACGTGGCCTTGTCTGAGGTACCAGGGATGCTCAGCCAGGCGCGGGTGCTGAAGGCAATTCAATTGATCCACACGGCCCTAAAGCGAAATGGCCTGGAAAAACCGCGCATCGGTGTCTGCGGGTTGAATCCCCATAACGGCGACAATGGCTCGTTCGGTCGTGAAGAACTGGACATCATCGGCCCAGCCGTTCGCTCGGCGCAGGCGCTGGGGATTGCGGCGGAGGGGCCGTATCCGGGAGACACGATTTTCCTCAAGGTTCAGGGCGATGCTAGCGCCTTCGACGCAGTGGTGACGATGTACCACGACCAGGGGCAGATCGCGATCAAGTTGATGGGTTTTTCCCGTGGGGTCACCGTGCAGGGCGGCTTGCCGATCCCGATCACCACACCGGCCCACGGGACTGCTTTTGATATCGCAGGGCAGGGCAAGGCCAACGTAGGAGCTATACGGCAGGCATTCGAGATTGCCTGCCGCATGGGCACAAACAACTACTAAACACGCAGTTCCCCTGTGGGAGCGGGCTTGCTCGCGAATGCGGCATTACAGACACCTTCGTAGTGACTGTCAGTGCGCTATCGCGAGCAAGCCCGCTCTCACATTTTTTTGTGTTTTGCCTGATAACCATTTCTGGGCGATAACTGCTTCGTGTGATTACCCCAGGTTATCGATGGATGTGCATAAGTGATTATCCGCCGCCCCTGGAGCTGGCTAAAGTCGCTCCATCGAGTAACCAGAGTCGGCCACTAGCGCCACCTCGATCACTCGATTCGACAACTACAAAAAGCCTGTCTTGTCATTTCCGCAAGGCACATACCGGCAGCAAAGGAACTTCACATGACCCGTCCAGACTCCGTACTGGCTTTGACCAGCGCCATCTCCAAAAGCCGGCTGCGTTTACTGCCGTTCCTGATCCTGATGTATATCCTCGCCTTTATAGACCGCTCCAACGTCGGCTTCGCCAAAGCCGCATTGCAGGCCGATACCGGGCTGGGCGATGCGGCGTTTGCCTTCGGTGCGAGCATCTTCTTCATCGGTTACGCGTTCTTCGAAGTCCCCAGCAACTATATGCTGCACCGCCTCGGCGCCAAGGTCTGGCTGTGTCGGATCATGGTCACTTGGGGCCTGGTGTCGGCGGCGATGATGTTCGCCCAAAACGCCGAAATCTTCTATGTGCTGCGCTTTATGCTAGACGTTGCTGAAGCAGGTTTCTTCCCGGGCATCATCCTTTACCTCACCTACTGGTTCCCTGCGCGGAGCCGTCGCCAGGCACTCGGTCTGTTCTATTTCGGCCTGCCGCTGGCGCTGGTGTTGGGCATTCCGTTGTCGGGCTGGTTGCTGGACTTCCACGGCGTGTTCGGCCTGACCAACTGGCAGTGGCTGTTCGTCGTCGAAGGCCTGATGGCGTCGGTGGTCGGCATCGCGGCTTACTTCTATCTGGTCAACCGTCCGGCCCAAGCCACCTGGTTGAGCGTCGAAGAAAAACAGGCGCTGGAAACCGCGCTGAGTGAAGAAGACGCGCGGAAAAAAGACAGCAGCCCCCGCGGTTTTTTGAGTGCCTTGCGCAACCCTCGGGTGCTGCAATTCTGCCTGGCGTATTTCACGATTCAGATGAGTGTCGACGGCGTGGTGTTCTACCTGCCGACGAGGATTGCCGGTTTGCTCGACGGCCATGTCGGCCTCAACGTCGGCCTGATCACTGCGATCCCATGGGTCTGCGCCCTGATCGTGACCCGCATCGTCACTCGCTACGCCGACCGGACCGGCCAACACCGTCAGCCCGCCGTGTGCATGCTGACCATGGCCGCCCTCGGCATCGCCGCCTCGGCGCTGGGCACCAGCGTGGTCCCGGTCGTCCTGGCGTTCTGTTTCGCGGCGGCCGGTTTCGTCTCGGTGCAGCCACTGTTCTGGACCATTCCCACCAGTTACCTCAGCGGTGCTGCAGCTGCCGGCGGGATCGCCCTGATCAACTCCATCGGCAACCTCGGGGGCTTCGTCGCGCCGAACCTGAAAACCGTGATGGAAAGCAGCTTCGCCGACCCTCGCGCCGGCATGTTTGCTCTGGCCCTGGTCGGCATCGTGGGCGCTGTCCTGTTGTCCCGACTTCGTACCACCCACACACCCGCATCCCCCTCGCAGCTCACACCGGCTCAGGTTGGCTGATCACTACCAAAGCGTTAGCAAGGAATTGAACTCATGAAAATCACAGCGATCCGTACCCGCGTTTTCGAGTGGAAAGGCAAAGTCGTTCCACCTCAAGCGCACTTCTGCACCAACGCCAGCGACATCCTGTTCGAGCGCGGCGACGCCATGGGCTCGTTCCGTTTCCATGGCTGGCTGGTGGTGGAAGTCGAGACCGATATGGGCCTCGTCGGCATCGGTAACTGCGCCCTGGCCCCGCGTGTGGCGAAGGAAATCATCGACACCTACCTGGCGCCCATCGCCATCGGCGAAGATCCATTCGACAACGAATACATTTGGCAGAAGATGTACCGCCAAAGTCACGCATGGGGCCGCAAAGGCATCGGCATGGCGGCGATCTCGGCAATCGACATCGCGATCTGGGACATCATGGGCAAAGCCGTCAACAAACCGGTGTTCAAGTTGCTCGGTGGCCGCACCAAGGAAAAAATCTGGACCTACGCCTCCAAGCTCTACGCCAACGACAACCTCGATCTGTTCCTCGAAGAAGCCCAAGGCTATCTGAACCAGGGCTTCACCGCGCTGAAAATGCGCTTCGGCTACGGCCCGAAAGACGGCCCAGCGGGCATGCGCAAGAACATCGAACAAGTGCGCGCCCTGCGTAACCTCGCCGGGCCGGACATCGACATCATGCTCGAGTGCTACATGGGCTGGACCCTGGAGTACGCGCGTCGCATGCTGCCAAAACTCGCTGAGTTCGAACCGCGTTGGCTCGAAGAACCGGTGATCGCCGACGACATCGAAGGCTACATCGAGCTGAAAAAAATGGGGACCATGCCGATCTCCGGCGGCGAGCATGAGTTCACTTCCTACGGCTTCAAAGACCTGCTCGAACGCCGTGCCGTGGACGTGATCCAGTACGACACCAACCGCGTCGGCGGCATCACCGCTGCGCGCAAGATCAACGCCATGGCCGAAGCCTGGTCGGTACCGGTGATCCCGCACGCGGGCCAGATGCACAACTATCACCTGACCATGTCCACCACCGCCTCGCCGATGGCCGAGTTCTTCCCGGTGTTCGACGTCGAAGTCGGCAACGAACTCTTCTACTACGTGTTCAAGGGCGAGCCGCAACCGGTCAACGGCTACATCCAGCTTGACGACAGCAAACCGGGCCTGGGCCTGGAAATCTCCGATGAATACCTGAGTGACTTCAACATCATCGAGTGATGCCGATGCGCCGCTCGCGAGCGGCGCCATCCACGACTTTCTGGAGGGCCGACATGCGCCTGATTCAATTTGAAAACACCGCTGGTGAACGCCAGGTCGGCCTCGTCGAGGGCACGCAGGTCCAGATGCTCAACGGCACCCGCAGCACCCGCGAACTGGCCCTCGCAGCGATCCGCGCCCAGCGCAGCCTGCACGATGAAGTGGCCCAGCGTGGCACCGAACCGGGCCCCGACTACGCGCAATTGCTGCAACAGGGCTGCGTGCTGCCACCGCTGGACCACGAAGACCCGGCTCACTGCCTGATCAGCGGCACTGGCCTGACCCATTTGGGCAGCGCCTCGGCCCGGGACAAAATGCACCAGCATGAAGGCGAAGTCGAAGCGGGTATGACCGACACCATGCGCATCTTCAAATGGGGTCTGGAGGGCGGAAAACCGGCGGCCGGGCAGGTCGGGGCGCAGCCGGAATGGTTCTACAAAGGTGACGGCAACATCGTTGTCCGCCCCGGCGCCGACTTCCCGGTGCCGCCGTTTGCCGAGGACGCCGGCGAAGAGCCGGAGCTGACCGGCCTCTATGTGATCGGCGACGACGGCCAACCGTATCGCCTCGGTTACGCGCTGGGCAACGAGTTCTCCGACCATGTGATGGAGCGGCGTAATTACCTCTATCTGGCCCACTCGAAACTGCGGTTCTGCGCCTATGGTCCGGAGTTGCGCGTCGGTGAATTGCCCAAGCACTTGGCGGACACCAGCCGCATCATTCGCGATGGGGAAACCCTCTGGGAAAAGGAATTTCTCAGCGGCGAAGACAACATGTGCCACAGCCTCGCCAACCTCGAATTCCATCACTTTAAATACGCGCAGTTTTTGCGTCCCGGCGATGTGCACGTGCATTACTTCGGCACCGCCACGCTGTCGTTTGCCGATGGGGTGAAAACCCAGCCGGGGGATCGCTTCCAGATCAAACTAGATGCGTTCGGCGCTGCGTTGGAAAACGGCATCGGCGAAAGCGCCCAGCCGCTAGCTATCGCGCAAGTCCTTGCGCTATAAGCCTTTAACCACCGGCGCTGTTGACCGGTCGAGGAAAACCAAATGACCACGTTGCTCGGACACAACTACATCGCAGGCCAGCGCAGCGCCAATGGCGCAGTGCAACTGCAAAGTCTTGACGCCAAGACAGGCGAGTCACTACCCGGCACCTTCTTCCAGGCCACTGAAGCTGAAGTCGATGCCGCCGCCCAAGCGGCAGCCGCCGCGTATCCGACCTAACACAACCTGAGTGCGGAAAAGCGCGCGACGTTCCTCGACGCCATCGCCGATGAGATCGATGCACTAGGCGATGAATTCGTCGCCACTGTGTGCCGCGAAACCGCGTTGCCGGCCGGCCGCATCCAAGGCGAACGCGACCGCACCAGCGGCCAGATGCGTTTGTTCGCCAAGGTCGTGCGGCGTGGCGATTTCTATGGGGCGCGCATCGATCAAGCGTTGCCGGAACGCCAGCCATTGCCGCGTCCGGACCTGCGTCAATACCGCATCGCCATCGGGCCGGTGACGGTGTTCGGCGCCAGCAACTTTCCGCTGGCGTTTTCCACCGCCGGCGGCGATACCGCGTCAGCATTGGCCGCTGGTTGCCCAGTGGTCTTCAAGGCCCACAGCGGGCATATGGCAACGGCTGAGTGGGTTGCGGACGCGATCATCCGCGCCGCCGAGCTCACCGGTATGCCGGCCGGGGTGTTCAACATGATTTATGGAGGCGGCGTCGGTGAGCGGCTGGTCAAGCACCCGTCGATTCAAGCGGTGGGCTTTACCGGTTCGCTCAAGGGCGGCAATGCCCTGAGCCAAATGGCCGCCGCCCGCCAGCAGCCGATCCCGGTGTTTGCCGAGATGTCGAGCATCAACCCGGTGTTCCTGCTGCCCGAAGCCTTGGCGGTGCGCGGCGAGCAGGTCGCGTCGCAATTGGCGGGGTCGGTCACGTTGGGGTGTGGCCAGTTCTGCACCAATCCGGGCTTGGTGGTGGGTATTCGCTCGTCGCATTTCAGCGCATTTCTAGAGCAATTCTGCGCTCACATGAACACACAACCGTCGCAAACCATGCTCAATGCCGGCGCGCTGGACAGCTACCGCCGAGGACTCGATGAGCTGCACGAACATGTAGGGTTGATGCACTTGGCAGGTCAACCGCAGCAGGGCCCACAGGCCTGGCCGCAAGTGTTCAAGGCCGACGTCAGTCTGCTGATCAAGGGCGATGAATTACTCCAGGAAGAAGTATTTGGCCCGACCACGATCGTCATCGAAGTTGAAGATCAGGCTCAGTTGGCAGCGGCGCTCCATGGCTTGCGCGGTCAATTGACAGCGACGTTGATTGGCGAGGCGGATGAACTGCTGGAGTACCGTTGGCTGGCCGAATCGCTTCAGGAAAAGGTCGGGCGGATATTGCTCAATGGCTATCCGACTGGCGTTGAAGTATGCGAAGCGATGGTGCATGGCGGACCGTATCCGGCGACGTCGGACTCACGCGGAACGTCGGTGGGGACTTTGGCGATTGACCGTTTCCTGCGGCCAGTCTGTTTTCAGAATTATCCGGACGCCCTGTTACCGGAGGCTTTGCAGAATGCCAATCCTTTGGGGATTCGGCGGTTGGTAGATGGCGAACCGAGCGAAGCGAAATTGTAGTTTTCGATTATCAAACTATCGCTATCGCTGGCTTGCCAGTGACGGCGTCATCAATAATACCGAAAGACTGCCTAGTGGCCACTTTAGCGCCTGCGGGACACCTTCGTGAACTGATAGGTGGGATGAATACATCGACCGTCGGCCATTCTTCCGGTTCGGTCGTGAGCCACACCGGGGTACGGCGCAGCGGCCAGGCGGTTTGCACGTAGCCGAAGATCAATACAATCAGGGCATAGAATTCGGCGGCGATCAGGCCGTAGCCGAAGAACATGTCGAGCCAGGTTTCAAAACCCAGTGTCGAGGTGAGTCGCCAGAACATATAGCCAACGACGTCAAGCCTTAAAGTTCAGCTTGCCACAATCAGCCACTGCAGAATATCTCTAACCAGAAATGTCTCGTGATAATTGGACCTCACAATGTAACCTCGGTGGGGCCTGTCCACTGATGGCCCTAGAGCGATCAACTTACCCGCCTTGATCTGCTCTTCGATCAGCCAATACCCTGACCATCCTGCGCAGCGGTAAGCAGCAACGGATAGTTATTGAAGCAAAAAACTGGCGCTTCCTCTGGTGGAGTGATCTTCGCGTGCAGGCACCAGTGATGCCAATCCAGCCACCGGGAGTCAGCGCTGTCCATATGAAGCAGTGGTAGATCCTCGATAGTACTTATTTTCGTACCTTCCATTAGCCCCAGTTTTTCAGCCAGATCTGGACTGCATACGGGGAATACCGTCTCATGGATCAATAGCTTTTCAAATCGAAAGTTACCGTCGAGAGACCCAAACTGAATGGCGATATCGGCATCTTGAAGCATCGGATCATCGTCAAGGTTTACTGGGCGAATTTTGAATTGGATCTGGGGAAACTGGCCCTGGAGCGCAGGCACTTTCGGCATAAGCCAGAAATAGCAGAACCCAAAATTTGCGGCGATCGAGATAGCAGGTTTCTGCTCGTTGAAATGGCGGCGTATGCGCTTAACCGCTACCTTTATTTCACTCACCGGGGATGCCAGGCCTGAATAGATTTGCTGGCCTTCATAGGTGGGTCGCAACAGCTTGCCGTTGCGCTCGAAGAGTACACACCCAAGCGACTCCTCCAAGGTGCGAATCCGCTGAGAAATCGCCGGTTGAGTAGTGCCCAATTCAACGGCTGCGGCCGTCATCGAACCCAAGCGGACTGTGGCCTCAAAGGCGACCAAAGATTTAAGTGGCGGGAGGTCCCGTTCGCTCAGGTCCATAAGGATTCTGCATACCTCTAATAAGGGGATTGCGGATGGCTATCCCCTGAGCAAATAATGATACTCCGGACATGCTATCTGGAGGTTCTTATGGTATAGGTCACTTTTGAAATCAAGCAACATCCGGCATCCGTGATCGCGCAGCTGCCAGGGGAAACCATTGTGCTCGCGCCTCTGTGGTTGCGGGAGCGCTGCCAGGACGCCGTCAGTCTAGATATCCACAATTCAGCAAAGACTGTTCACCCGCGCAACCCTCCCAAAGACAATCACACTGGTGAAGCAGAGGCACGCGATGTCCCTGCAGACGCCCGCGCTATGCGATGAATGCTGAGTTTGAATTGATAGCGTCGCTATCAGACCACCCAATTTCCTGCCCTCACTCTTGCGTAGGTCGGAAAGCGGGCTCGTTAGACGCAGAGCCAGAAATGAAATGGCCGCGCTCCTTCTGATTCCGCCAAGGGAATATGAGAGACATAGGTCAAGTTCATATGGCTTCCGGCCAATAGCGACCGAGAAGGCTGTTTAAAAATGTGAGCGGCATGGTAAGGGGCCTATGATCTTGTACTCATACCGGCCTAACCAGGTTGGGCTCTCGATCAGCCCAAGATATGAAAGGTGGACTGAAATGAGTCTTGTTACGTTATAAGCCGAAAGTAGCGCTATTGAAAAGTAGTGGGAAGACAAAAAAAGGAATTTGGCTGCGGGAACCTCCAAGGATATTACAACTATGAAGAAAGGTTAATCCGGGAATGTTTTTTTTTACCGAACATACGATGCGGCACGTAGATGATGCGACTTCGCACTACCATCAATATGGCAATTTTATGTCAGTAATTCCCGGGCCAGAACGTAAGTTCAGTTTCTCTAAACGAGCCTGCTTCTTGGGAACGTCTTTCGTCAGCCTATCGGTTAGCCAGTCCGGTTGGGGGTACGAAACATCTAATGAGATGGATGGCTTTTTAATTACAACTCCGCATATTGGAGATTTTGAATGGCGTACCTCCAATGGCAGGTATCGATTAGAGAAAGGTGGTATCGCTCTCATCGATCAGCTAGACGTTAAACGCGCCGCCCATTCTGAAGGGACAAAATATACAACCGTTTATATTTCAAACATAGACATGTTTCGTTATTTGACCATGCTTTTAGGAAAGCCGCCTAAGACAAGAATATATTTTACTAAAAATTTTATCGGCGTAGATCAGGCAAAATTTATTCATAGCCTGATAGAAACCATTTTCCTCCTTTCAAGCAATCAACTCGCGCCGTCGTCGGAAGTAGGAACCAGCTTGAAGGAAAGCTTAGTAGGGTTTATAATTCTAAACGTCCCCAATAATTACAGTAAGGTACTGCATGATGCTAGTTATTCAATGACTCCCACGCCGCATTCGATTAAGATTGCAGTTCAATTTATGCAAGATAGCATCGATCCTCACCTGACCGTAGGTCAGGTTGCTGTTCACGCAGGAGTAAGTGTGAGGTCGCTCCAAGCTGGATTTAAAAGATTTAAAAACACTACACCTATTACATATCTTAGGGAGATAAGACTTCAAAAAGCCAAAAATTTACTAATGGAAAGCAGCGCGAAATCACCAAAAGAAGTTGCCGGGATATGCGGATTTACTAACTACCAGTTATTTTGCAAATATTATTCTGCAACTTTCTTTGAACACCCCTCTACGACAGCAGTAAAGTGCCGGAAGATCATAGTTCCACAGTAGCATCCATCGCTTACGTGTACCTATCTGGTGCGCGCAAGAGTTAGGTTCCGAGATCGTACCTTCCGATAACAGCAGCAAGGATTACGCCAATGACAACCGCTCGATGAAGAAGCGGATTTACGCCAACAATCCGGGCGATTTACACGAAAAATCCGGACCAATGCGACCCGCCACGGACTATATGACATCATAACTGTACCCTGCGAACGACATGCACGTGTAAAAGAGACGATACCGTAGATAGCAGCCCGAAACGTATACGACCTGTCTAGACAAAGGTCGTCTACTTCGGCAACTCTTGATCCCATCACTAGGGCAAGCCGGGCCACTTGAGTAGCGTAAGGTGAGAAAGCGCATTGCCATGCTGGTTGGATAGGTGATATGCATGGAATAGCCATTTTTGGATAGCAAGCGGGTCTCGTCAAAAAATTCTCAGAAGTTTTGGTCGTACCAAGTATCGTACTGCTGCCTGGCGATATAGCGACTGCGGCCATGAAAGAAACGTAGTTCGCTCTCTCAAATGTGCGTCTTGTGCCTGACTGGCCGCATATTAGGTGGATGCATGACGGTGCTGGACGCTACGTGGCTCGTTGCTTAGCAACAGATGCGGCTCGCTCCTTTTTAGTTACCTTAGACTTAAACCTTAACCATGTGGCTGAGATCAGAAGGAGCTATTTCCTTCTGGCTATAGTGATAAAACGAAACGTGAGCCATAGATTTTCGTGATTTCACCACCAAGATTTGCCCTAACACCTAACACCTAACACCTAACACCTAACACCTAACACCTAACACCTAACACCTAACACCTAACCCCAAGTCGCCGGCTGCCAAAACCTCATTCCCGTCCTGAGCTAAAGTTTTGGTAGATAGAGCCGATTACTATAAACGGATCCTAATATTGCTCAGACAAACATTAAAGGGTGATGATCACATGCGGCTGAATCTGAAAGCGAAAATACTTATACTTGCTATGGTCCCCGTGTTGATGTTCGCGCTGATCATCAGCGCGAACACCGTCGTTATGCTGCAGGAGCAGGGCAAGCGCGAAGTGGAGGAAACCCGGCAGCGTCTCCTCGCCGAGGCCAGAGCGACGCTACAAAATTACGTTTCTGTTGCGCTTGGCACCATAAAGCCGCTGTATGACGCATCTGCACAGAATGACATGGAAGCCCGAGCGCAGGCGATTAAGATGCTCTCGCAAGTCAACTACGCTAAGGATGGCTATTTCTTCGGTTACGATTCCCAAGCGGTGCGGCTATTCAAAGGCAACAGCCCGGACGGGGTCGGCAAGAGCTTCAAGGATGTCCCAGACGTTTCTGCGCTCGTCGAGGCTGGAAAAGCGGGTACGCATTATCTGGAATATCTCACTACGATGCCTGGCTTGACTGAAGTGTCTCCCAGACTCGGTTACACCGAATACTTGCCCAAGTGGGATATGACGTTCGGTTCTTCAATCAATCTGGATAATATCGATGTCCAAGTGCTACAGCTGCAGAAGGATGTCGGCCAGCGCCAGCAGCAAATGCTCTTTACTATCGTAGGCATTACTCTGCTGGTATTGGTGGTCATCGCGGCGGCGGCTTTATGGACCGTCGCCGGCATCCTGCGCCCATTACTGCAGATGAAGGACAATCTCGATAACATCGCCGCCGGTGAGGGAGATCTCACCCAGCGTTTGGCTGTGACGTCTCAGGACGAGCTCGGCGAACTCGGCAGCTCGTTCAACCGGTTTGTCGATAAGATTCACGGGCTGGTCCGGCAGATCACGGAGATGACAGCACAGTTGACGGGGCTTGTCGGGGAGGTAACGGATCAGACGCAGCGCTCGGAGCAGGCCATGGAGCGTCAGCGTCACGAGACCGACCAGGTCGCCACCGCAATCAATCAGATGTTGGCTGCCGCGCAGGAAGTCGCCAAAAGCGCGCAGGGCGCTTCGGTAGCCGCGCAGCAAACCGATGCCGAAGGGCAGGCTGCCAAACGAGTGGTTGATGGCAGCATCCAGCAGATTCATGCCTTGGTGAACGACATCCGCCACAGTGGCGCCTCGCTGGACAGCTTGCAGACCGACGTGTCATCAATCGTTAGCGTGCTCGGCGTCATTCGATCCATCGCGGATCAGACCAACCTGCTGGCACTCAACGCCGCCATTGAGGCAGCTCGCGCGGGTGAGGCCGGCCGGGGCTTCGCGGTGGTGGCCGATGAAGTGCGAGCGCTGGCCAGCCGTACCCAACAAAGTACTCAGGAAATCCAGGGCATGATCGATCGCTTGCAGCAGGGCACTCTAGGTGCAGTGCAGGCGATGCGGCGTTCCAGCGAAGCAGGTGACGGGACTTCTGTACGGGCCAATGAAGCCGGCGCCTCGCTTGATGCTATCAGCCAGTTGATTGGAACGATCAATACCATGAACGCACAGATTGCCAGTGCCGCTGAAGAACAGACGGCCGTGGCCGAGGAGATCAACCGCAGCGTTCACCAGATCGCCGTCGCGGTTGAAAGCGTAGCTGATGAAACCCGCCTCAGCGCTTCTACGTCTCGCGACCTCACAGCGCTGAACAATCGTCTCGGCCAATTGCTAAGGCAATTCAGAATTTAAGGCCGAAGGCGGCTCTATGCTTCTTGTATTTGCAGTGCCACGCTATAGCTTTGATCTGCGACTTAGCGCTAAGTCATAATCGAAATTTCGATCCATGTATGGGCCAGCAGCTTCGAGCTCTGTGCAAAGGTATGTTTCCACGCGCATAGCTTGCAGATTTGGACATAACCAGGGTGGGGCTGGCCTGTATCTGTCCGGCGATTCATCTAGCCCGCCCTAAAAAGCTATGGTTTCCGTCCAGCATTTGGGCGAGTCGACGAAACAGGGGGCTGGTCTTCTCGCGAATGATTGTAGTAGCCCTCTATACCTGCTTCAAGCTCATCGAGACTGTTGAGTTTTTTAGGTAAAAGAGCTCGGATTTCAACGTGCCAAAAAAGCTTTCCATAGCGGCATTGTCATCGCAATTTCCTTTGCCGGACGTGCTTGACTTCACCGTACGCCCGTTCAGCACGCGGCGGTAGAAAGGCTCAGGCACTGCATCTCTTGTCGGAATGCAGATTGGTTTAACGCACGGCCGCAGCCTCTCAAAAGCTTGCCGTAGCATCGGACCAACCATGTCGAAAGAGGACGCCTGGCGGTCTTGAGCGCGTTTTTTCGCCGTTATAGAGTCAAGGATCCTCGAGAGATAATGCTTTTGCCCCCCAGACCCCAAACTCCGTTACATCGGTTACCCATTCCGGGTTCGGTCGTTTGGCATCGAACTTCCATTCAATAGGTTTGGCGTTAACAGTCTTGTGGTTCGCGAGGTGGTCAGCTCGCCGAAGGGCAGCAGTACGGCGATAATCGATTTGCACCTGAGGCTCCATAATTGAGCCTATCGGGCAACGCCATCACGGCGGGTCTATATTCCAAAAGCCGATGGCAGGCAAAGTCCTGTGCATCGCCTCTCTGGAGGACAAGATCGTATAGCAGGCAGTCGCTACCATTCTGAATGCGATCTCTGAAGGGCACTTCCGGGATTCTCGTGCGGGTTTCGGTGGGTATGCAGCGAGCATGATGCGCTGGATGCGTTGATGGTCGCGCTGAAGGGCCAGATGGTGAACTGGATTGGATATTGGATGCTGATATCACGTCATTCTCTGAAGGCAGAGGGACGGGCTTCAGTGGTCGCGATATGAATGCGTTGCCGACCTCTATATACCACGGCCCATAACCGCTCATTCCTACCCAGCAGAACGCCTCGCGTCACGTACTGATGCACCGGCCATTGGGGTGATCCCACATGTACTGATCTGTGCGGGGCGGGGGCAGCTAACTTCCATCCCTACCGCAGCCAGTGATTCGCACAATGACGCACCATGCTGCGCAGGCGCGGCATTCCTCGACAATCGTCAGTTTCAAATAAGCGAGTGGAGGCACCAGTCAATAAACCCGCGTATATTAGGATGGCTAGGAGCACCAGCTGGCCATAGGATATAGTAGCCAAGTTCTGATTCGATCGCCGAGTCTGGAAGTGGGTTAATAAGCGTCCCATTCGCTATCTCTCGATTCACGAGATGATCCCAGCCCAACGCAATGCCGTGCCCCTGTGCTGCGGCTTCGATCACTAGCGGATAACTGTTGACGGTTAGCCCCTTGGTGCCAATGGCCGTGTTCACGCCATTCCGGTCGAGCCACTGCCTCCAGCTCATCCAGTTCCAGTGCTCATCCTCGAGTTCGATGAGCTTGTGTTGTGAGAGGTCGCTGGTCTTTAGAAGTTCGGGATTGTTCTTAAAATATTTCGGACTGCAAACCGGAAAGATGCGCTCAGGAAAGAGTTTCTCCGCATGAAATCCGTGCCACATGCCGTTGCCAAAAATGATCGCCGCATCGACATCGTTCGTCAAACAGATCTTCTCGACATCCGAAATCATCAAGCGCGGCGTGATTTGCGGGAAGGCGGCGGTTAACTCCGGGAGCTTCGGCATTAGAAGCATATTGCCAATAGCTTGGTCGCATCCTATTGTCAGGATGCTTCCATCTGCTTTCGCCCGCAGATCGGTGGTCGCGCTGGCGAGGTTTGCGAGCGTTGTCGCGACCACATGCTGGAAGGTGCGCCCTTGTGGGGTAAGGCTCACCGAACGATTGTCTCTGATGAATAGCTGCACCCCCAAGTAGTTCTCGAGGGATCGGATCTGCTGACTGATTGCGGCCTGCGTGAGATGCAGCTCAAGCCCAGCCTTCGTGAAACTTAGGTTCCGAGCAGACGCTTCGAACGCGATCAACGGATCCAGCGGAGGAAGCTTTTGTCGATAATTTTTCATATTGCCCAAGTAATGGCTGTTGGTCAGGCTGGAAGCATTAAATTATATTGTCCGAAAGAGATGTTTACATCAACCGAAACCTCTCGAGCCTGATTATCTCGAACAGCAGAAATATTGAGCAGCGGCTCAAAAACGAACAGCGTCAGATGAGAAATTATCGCGATACCGAAGAGGGCGTTCGCAGCTACAGAGGAGCCGATTATCACGTATTTAAAGATATTGAATGTATATGGCGAAGTGGCGTCAATTCGAAGCTTTCCACTCGTAACTGCATTGGCAGATATTCCAGTGCTGGAGTTCTCAGCGGGGGCGCCTATTACCATGCGCGAACACGGCACAATAAAGCGGCAATACTGATTGGGGAATATCCCCGGCTGACCGGATCATTATTTGATCTCGACTCTCAGAGAGCAGAAAGGGCGAGGCGGGCCGCGACCACCTCGACCTTGAACAGCGAGCATTGTGATGGCGGTGGCAGATCTCACGCACAATTCTTGGCAGAACGACACATTATCCTTGCTCCCTACACCCAAGTTCGTAAGCTTCCATTGCCTTTCGTGCGGCGAAATCGTAAGGCCATACGGGTACACCACTCCATGCCCCTCAGGAGCCACTCGCGTACACAAGCCTTGGTCGTCTTAAAGTACGTGATGCGGCAGTGGCCATTGCTTCCCGAAGAGCCTGCGTGAACGTTTTCACGTACTGACGCACGAAATCAAACGATGTCTCTCAATGTTTTTTTATACCGCGATCATCCGCCAACTGCGGGGGCATCGGCGAGACGACCGCCATCAGGCCGGCTACAACGACCAAGAAGGTTCCTGCTTGCATCAGGACACCATAAGGTTCGTCTGCAAACAATGCTGCGGAAACGGCACCAACGGCCACCTCTATCATCATATAAATCCCGAGCCGTGTGGGCTCCAAGAAGCGCGCAGCCCACAGAAATCCGGTGAGCGCGACCGCCCACCACCCGATCCCGATGATGATGATGATAGCCATAATACCGGTGCCGTAGTCGATTGAAGGCCTGGCCTCCAGGCTCGGGCCCTCCATCACACAAGCCAAAAATACGGCAGACAAAAGCGCGCCGACGCTGAAGATGAAGTTGCTGCTATAAGAGTCAAGACGTGAGTGCGTGTACATGCCGGTGCTTGCGATCGACCACAGAATGCCACCAGCGAGACCAAGCCAGTCGCCGATTTCGCGCGGCAACAGGATGTCGGTGTTGCCACCCTGAAGAACCAATAATATTCCGGCCATACCGATAGCGATGGCCGCGTAACGTGCCAGAGAGGTCTCCTGTTTGAACCATAAACGTGCGATCAGAATGCTCCAGACCGGCGTCAAATAGTACAGAACCACTACCACCGCGACATTTCCATACAACAGGCCCGCTGAATACAGTGTGAACGACGCTCCGCCGAGACCGGTAGATAGGAGCGCATAACGGTTGGATGAGTAAAGGGATGTCCGGTAGTGCCAAGCGGCGGGCGCCAGAACCATGCAGGCTACAATCACCACGTACACGGTGCCCCAGACACCAGCATTAATGGATGCTTCCACATAGCGGGCCGGTATCCAGTATACGCCCCACATGACAGGAACTAGGAGCGCGACCGAGTGTGCTGTAATCAACTTTCGCGTGGACACTGCACTCATTTGATACTCTCCATGGACCTCATTGTAACTATAAAAGTGCCTAAAACCCTGCATTCGTTAGTCAGTTCGCCTGCCCTGGCACCCCCTTCCGAACTGAATCACTACAGCTCCGACGAGCACGTATTTCTCAGAGTTATAAAGAAAGATGAAATGCCCCCTTGGGAATATGCAGCCAGATTCTCAAGCAAAAAATAATGCTATTCGTAAGGGGCGGTTCCAACAGCAGGAGTAGTCAAGTCAAACGGTCAGCTCTTCCTCTGCTACCAGTAGAGAAGAATTCAAGTTAATTACTGCTGGTCTAGGTCGGCATAGGATTGCGCATACAGCGAGCAAAATGGACAAAACCCATTACATACCCACGCCCGCTGTATCGGTCTAATTATTCGACTCCAATTTTAAGTCCGAGAGCATTGACAACTAGGCTCTGGAAGTGGTGTACGGGCGCTTCGGTGACCTGGACACGATCACCTCCAACGACGAAGCGCCCTTGATTGTATCCAATGGATTTCAGCCCTCTCTGCACATTCTCGCAAATAGGGATATCTTCCGCGTACTGCAGCGTATCGCGCTGGAACTTGATAGTGCCTTCCAACTCCTCGCTGACGGTTCCGTTTTTCGTAAACCAGTCGTGGCGCTCATAGGATGTCGTTGGAGTGAGCGGATCGACACGCATTACCGAGAGTTGTTCTTCGCCCGGATAAACCCAGATCGTGAGATTGGGCCACAGGAACCACCCACCGTAACCGTCAATGTCGTTCCCGCTCACCTGATAGGCTGCGCTGTCACGAGTTGTCCGAGTGGAACAGTGACTGGTAAATATTCCGTTGGAATAGGGGTTGTAGGCTTCGTCGCCGAAATCGACCAGTACCGAAAAGTCTTTGTGCGCGACAGCGCAGTGGTAGCATTCTTGGAAATTCTCTACCAAAATCTTCCAGTTCGCCTGCGGCTGGAATTCTTGGCAGTCGGCATACACGAGATCGTCGGCGTTCGGCACGTAGCTGCGAATTTCCTTTTCCAACTCTGGAGCTTGTTCACGCAACGGTACTGCTTGGCCATCCAAGTTTACAAAGACCATGCCGCAGAATTCTTCCAGCGCAACTTCTTTCAGCGAGAACTCGCTTTTATCGAAGTCTTTAATGGATCCCGTTTCCCGTGCCGCGCGCAGGGTACCATCAAGGTCATACGTCCAGGCGTGGTAGGGACAGACAATCATTTGCGCCTTACCACATCCTTTGAGCAATTCGTGTCCGCGGTGTTGACACACATTGTGGAATGCCCGAATTTTTTCATCTCTGCCCTTTACTATGATCACATTCTGATCATGGACTAACTCGGTGACATAGTCGCCCGGCTTAGCCACGCGGCTTCTGTGGCAGACATAGACCCAGTTCTTGTAGAAAATTGCTGATTTTTCCTGTTCAAATATGTCTTGGTCGTAGAAATAGCGTGCCGGCAGAGTGTGCGACTTGCTCGGATCTTCAACAAAGGGTTTATCCTGATCTTTTTTATGAAACTTGTTTGCAGACATGACCTATCCTCTCAATTAATTTCGGCTGTTACGGCTTCGATGGGCCTACGGTCGTTGATGCACATGATGTGTAACGCTAGATACGTTGAGTAGTAAGCCTTTGGTGGCCTGTTGCGTCGCACAAAACAATATTGCCTACGCGCCGCGCCGCCTACAAACAATGTTATTCAGGGCAGACGGATAAGCGTTCGTTATGTCAAGCCACTGAGTTTTTGATTCCATACTGTCATGGAGGCGCAATGTGCTACACGTGGAGACTACGTCCCGCTGGGCACTGCAAGCCAGGATGACATGCTGCTAAGTTACCGTGTCGTCTCGTATCAGCCAGGCTTGAGCACTCTGCTCAAAGCCGCCAGTTCAGATGGGACATGCTGCGGGATTATTCATCGGTCAGATGGACTTGATCGCTGTCCCGGGAGCGCATGCTTCTTGCCAACTTTGCGCTGGGCCTCACGTTGGCAGTCTCGGCCTGGAACTGATGCTCGATAGCGTGCCGCTCAGCCGCACGCTGCTCGATCTTCGCCAGAGTCTTTGACATTGGCGCTTAATGATTAGGTTCGAAGGTGTTGGTCCTGCTGCACCTGGTCGTCCGGCCTAGCACCCAGCGATCTTGCTGAAGATCTATATCTACGGCTATCTGACTCGGATTCAGTCCAGCCGCCTTGAGCGTGAGGCCCAGCGCAATATCGAGTTGATGTGACTGACTGAGAGACTGGCTCCGGACTTCAAACCGTCGCCGACTTTCGCAAGAACAACGGCAACGCCATGCGCAGTGTCTGCCCGCAATTCGAGTTCTTTGCCTCAACCCAATCTCTTATTCCAGTCGATCATCGCCATCGGCGGCAGCAAATTCAAAACCGTCAATAATAATGGCCGCAACTTCATCGACGGTAAAGTGAAGGCCCGGATGCGGCAGATCGAACAGAGTATTGATTGATATCTGGCGGCGATGGATTCGGCGGATCGGGCAATGCCCGAAGTGGTGGAATCCTGACATCTGGTTGAAAAGTGGAAGGCCGATTTGGCAAGCAGGACTTCATCTACATCGTTGCGTCAGGCGAATATCGGTGCCCTGCGGGGAAGTTGCTGACCAGGCGCCATTCAACGGTGGAAAATGGGGTGCTATTGCATTGTTATTGGTACTCGGGCTGCCAGTCCTGCATGTACAAGCAACGTACGACAGGTAAGGGGCGTCTGGGAAGCGCTGAGAATGAAGCGGTAGTCGATGCGATGCAGGCAACATTGGAGCATGACCCAGGGAAAATGAAGGTTCGCCGCCAGACTGTTGAGCATCCTTTTAAAACGCTCAAATACTGGATGGGGAGCCCTAACTCCCTGACCAAAACCCTACCGAGGGTGAAGTGTCGAGATGAGCCTTGATGTGCTCCCCTACTATTATATCAAACGAATGATGAGCATCTTCGGCATCTCAGGACCGCTTGAAGCGATCAGAGCGTGAATCACGTTGAGTGGTTGTTTGGGGCGCTGACGCGGCTCAAGCAGCATTACGAACGCCGGTAGCTGACGACGGCAATTTGCGGTTCAACCTGCGTAACTCTTAGTTTTCTACATCTCGGTGCGTTTTCACACAACCTGGACCTATTGCTGCCGTTTATGGCAGGCAACTATTGGTGTCCTTTGCCGGACGTGAATCGGACTCGACAAAGACATTCGTCCATATCCCCAGCTTTGAGATCACCGTGGCCTCATCTACATCCACCTGGATGTATCGCAGCGTGTCATGAGTCCATACAACAGCGAATCGGATAAAGAGCCGGACTTCATCGAGGTTCCTTCGTTGTTGACGTGCAGATGCTGGGCGGATAAAGCGTGGTAGCGGCTTCGCTTCATAGTATCAGCGTGGGTTTAAAACGCCGTGAAGGACGTCAATGGATCCATTAATGTTTAATAAAACCAATGATATTGACTTTTGCAGCCTAATTTCTATATAATGGATCCATAAAAATAAACATGGCCTGGAGATCCTCATGTATCCTAAGAACACTTGGTATGTCGCTTGTACCCCCGACGAGATCGCTGAGAAGCCCTTGGGGCGGCAAATATGCGGTGAGAAAATCGTTTTTTATCGCGGCCATGAAGGGCGCATTGCCGCCGTCGAGGATTTTTGCCCGCATCGTGGGGCCCCCCTATCGCTTGGGTATGTCGAGAACGGCAATCTGGTCTGCGGCTACCACGGCTTGGTGATGGGCGGTGATGGCAAGACCGTCGAAATGCCGGGTCAGCGGGTAAGGGGCTTTCCGTGCAACAAGACGTACGCTGTTGAGGAGCGTTACGGTTTTATCTGGGTCTGGCCCGGGGAGCAGGATAAGGCTGACCCCGCGCTGATCCATCATCTGGAGTGGGCAGTCAGCGATGAGTGGGCCTATGGCGGCGGGCTGTTCCATATCGGCTGTGACTATCGCCTGATGATCGATAACCTGATGGACCTCACCCACGAAACCTACGTGCACTCCTCGAGCATTGGCCAGAAAGAGATCGATGAAGCACCACCGGTCACCACCGCTGAAGGGGACGAAGTGGTCACCGCGCGGCACATGGAAAACATCATGGCACCGCCGTTTTGGCGCATGGCCCTACGCGGAAATAACCTGGCCGACGACGTGCCGGTGGACCGTTGGCAGGTCTGCCGCTTTTGCCCGCCCAGTCACGTATTGATCGAAGTGGGGGTTGCCCACGCCGGCAAGGGCGGCTACCACGCCGAGCCGCAATACAAAGCCGCGAGCATCGTGGTCGACTTCATTACACCGGAAACCGACACCTCGATCTGGTACTTCTGGGGTATGGCCCGTAACTTCAATCCGCATGACGAAGCGCTGACCGAGAGCATCCGTGAGGGCCAGGGAAAGATTTTCAGCGAAGACCTGGAGATGCTTGAGCAACAGCAGAAAAACCTGCTGGCTAACCCTGAGCGCAACTTGCTCAAGCTCAATATCGATGCCGGTGGCGTGCAGTCCAGGAAAGTACTGGAACGCATCATTGCCCGTGAGCGGCCCCCGGCGGTCGAGCTGATCACCTCGGTCAAATAGCGACGGCGAGCGCCCTCGAACATACCCCCCCGTCCACTCCCAATCCCATTTTTCGCGGCCACTGCGGTGGCCGGTCTTGAAGGTGCGACATGATTGAAGTCGTCGTGACATCCCGCAACAACGAAGCGTTGGATATTTGCAGCTACGAGCTGGCCTGTGCCCAGGGGGGGGAGCTGCCTGGCTTCAGTGCCGGCGCCCACATCGACGTGCACTTGCCTGGTGGGCTGATCCGTCAGTACTCACTGTGCAATCACCCGCAAGAGCGCCATCGCTACCAGATCGGCGTGCTCAAGGACGTGGCCTCGCGTGGTGGTTCTCAGTGCATGCATGAGCAGATCAGCAGCGGCGATCGGCTGTACATTAGCGAGCCGCGCAACCTGTTCCCGCTGGTGGATAACGCGCGGCGCAGCCTGTTGTTCGCTGGCGGTATCGGCATTACTCCGATTCTCTGCATGGCTGAGCAACTGGCCGACAGCGGCGCCGATTTCGAACTGCATTACTGCGCGCGCGCCAGTGACCGTGCGGCTTTTGTCGAGCGACTCAAGGGGGCACCCTTTGCCGACCGCGTGCACCTGCATTTTGATGAAGACGCCGTTTCGCGCCTGGATGCCGCCAAGGTTCTTGCCGGTCCTGCGCCGGACTTGCACCTGTATGTCTGTGGCCCTTCAGGGTTCATGCAGCATGTACTCGACAGCGCCAAAATCCAGGGCTGGAGTGACGCGCAATTACACCGTGAATATTTCGCCGCAGCGCCGGTGGATACCAGTACCGATGGCTCGTTCCAGGTGAAGGTTGCTAGTAGCGGTCACGTGTTCGACATTCCGGCCGACAAGACGGTGGTCCAGGTGCTGGAAAGCCACGGTGTCGAGATCGCGATTTCCTGTGAGCAGGGTATTTGTGGAACTTGTCTGACCCGTGTCCTGGAAGGGGTGCCTGAACACCGCGATCTGTTTCTCACCGACGAGGAGCAAGCTGCCAATGATCAGTTCACACCCTGCTGTTCGAGGTCCAAATCGGCGTTGTTGGTGCTGGACCTCTGAACCACACCATCATTCGCCGCGCGCGATCACTTTCATCCGTTCGCTGCTGCTGCCGTTCGCACCGAACACCTCGGCGTAACGCAGTGTCGCATTGGCATGTTCGCGCATGATGGCTTCGGCGCGAGCACCCTGGCGGCTGACTAACGCGTCGAACACCGAGTGGTGTTGCATGTGGGCGAAGTTGAAGCGCCGGTATTCGCGCGCCATGTCTTGGCGATCGAAAGCCAGCGCTGATACTGACGCGAAGGGGCGATGATCATTGCGCGCCAGGGCTTCGGCGATGGCCGGGTTGGCGCTGCTTTCGAGGATCACCTGGTGAAAGCGCATGTTGAGGTCATGAAACGCCTCAAGGTCTTCCTCTGTCACGTAGCCTTTGTCGAACAGTGCATCGCCCTGCACCAGGCATTCGCGCAGTGCCACCCGCGCTTGCTCGCTCAATCCACGCTCGGCACTCTGCCGTGCGGCCAGCCCCTCCAGCACCCCACGCACTTCCACGGCACCGGCAATATCGTCGGCACTCACCGAGCGCACCTGATAGCCCCGACCGCCGTGGCGTACCAGCAAGCCTTCCTGTTCGAGGGTGAGGAAAGCCATGCGCACCGGCATGCGTGAGACGCCAAACCGATCCGCCGTCGGGATTTCCATCAACCGCTCGCCCGCCGCCAGTTCGCCCGAGGCAATCATTTTGCGCAGTGCCACTAGCACCATCTGACCGGGTTTACTCATGCAGGCAACTTCCAGGAAAAGGATTCGCCATAGTAACGCAAGGAGGGGAGGGCTGCAGGAGCGACAGGCGCCCCTGCCGGGAGGATCAGAGTGACAGCGGGTAGCTGATGATGATTCGGGTCTGATCGAAGTCGCTGTTGAAGCTGCGACGGTTGGTGGCGTTGTTGACGCGCACGCTGAGGTTTTTCAGTGAACCGCTTTGCAGGGTGTAGCTGACTTCAGTATCGCGCTCCCACTCCTTGCCATCTGTACCCGCCTTGGTGGTGGCGTTCTCGCCATGACCGTAGCGGGTCATCAGGAGCAGGCCGGGGATGCCTGCGGCAGCGAAATCGTAATCATAACGAGCCTGCCAGGAGCGTTCGTCGGCGTTGCTGAAGTTGCCGCTGAACATTTCGTTGCCCAGGGTTCATCCGCTACTGCCATACACCGACATCCAGCCGGTGTCGCCGCTGACCTTCTGCAGGCCCAGATACAGGGTATGGCCGCCCAGCCTGGCCGAGAGCAACCCGTAGGCCATGTGGCTTTGCACATTGCCGATTCGTGCGCTGCCGTCTTCCTTGTCGATGAAATACCGCAGGTTGGCGCCAAGGGTCCAGTCAGCGAACTGCTGTTTATGCAGTAGGTTCAGGTAGCTTTGCTGATAGATGTCTTCGAACTGTGAGTGCCAGGCGCCGATCAGGGTTTGTTGTCCATTGAAGCGATATTCGGCACCCATGTAGTTGAAACCGCCCGACATCACGGTGGGAGCCGTCCAGGCGGAGAGGTCCTGCATGTTCGAGGGGTTGCGCAAGCTCACGTCGGTGTATTGACCTGCTTGCAGGTTCCACCCCAGAAGCTCTCGGGACACCAACATGGCGCCCTGGTAGGTCTGCAGAAGCAGGCGGCCGTCATCGTAGCGCAGCAACGGGATGTCCGGCATGAGCTCACCGACCATCAGTTCAGTGGCAGATAAGCGCATTTTTGCGGCCACGCCAACGCGCCCGTCTTGATGCCACGGCAGCAGTTCCGAGCCGCTGCGTTGCGGGCCGCTGTCCAGCTTGACGCCAAGCATCGCGATGCCGTCGAGACCAAAGCCAATTACGCCTGGGGTATAGCCGGAATTGAATTTGAGGATAGCGCCCTGAGCCCATTCCTCTATCTTACTCTTGCTGGCGCCCGGATCGTTGAAGTCATGATTGAAGTAATAATTGCGCAGGACCAGGCTGGTCTTGGAATCCTCGAAAAAACCACCGCTCTCAGCATGCGCATAAGGGTGAAGGGCGATAACGATTGCACCCCCGAGCAAGGCCCGGCGGGAGCAGGAAACAAGTCATTATTATTGTATTTCTGAAATATGTAGCCAGTAGCAAGGGCGGCCCCTCGTTACTCTTCGGATCGCGTCAAGCCTGGCCGAGTTGGGCCTCAAGTTGCTGTTTGGCTTCAGGCCACAATAGCAGCACGGCGGCGGCGGAAACCAGGGCAAACCACCCCATACGGGTGCTGTGGCTACCAGCCGCTATCGAGCAACAGACCGGCCACGGTCGGCGAAAGAATCGCGCCGATGTGCCCGATACCTATCCCCCAGCCGACGCCTGGTGTTCGTACCGAGGCGTCATAGACAATCGGCGACAGCGCGTACAAGCCCGCCACGCAGCCATTGGAAACAGCCCGATCAATAGACCCAGCCCGAGGGCCATCGATACCGATGAAGCCGAGTCGACGAACAGGACCAGCAAGCCTGCCGTAACCAGCATGAACAGCGACAGCACGCGGTGCAGTCGCCAGCGCGAGGCCATGGCGCCGATCAGGGCTGCGCCGAAAATACGCCGACGCTCAGCAACACACCGCCGCTGATCCCTTACTGTGCCGATAGCCCCGCCGACACCAGCAGCTTCGGCGTCCAGCTCATCACGAAGTAGAAGCCGAACATCACCAGGAAGAACAGCAGCCAGATCAGCAAGGTCGTACGCCGTGACGCCGGTGAGAGCAACTGCGCCAGGCACCCGCGGCCTGAAGTCGGCGCCGAGGGGGCGACTGGCAGCTCGCGCAGTGGCGGCTGACCGAGGCGAACGGCGTGCCAAGGCGTTGTTTGGGCAACGGGCAATGAGAAAATCCAGCGATTCAGGCAAGCACATCAACACGAGTGGAATCACTGCCAGGGTCACGGCGCCGCCGAGTATGAATACCGCACGCCGGCCAAAGTGCGCCAACAGCCACACTGACAGCAGGACACCGAGGGTCGTATCCAAGGCATAACCGGTGGATTGCAGGCTGAGCGCCAACCCACGCCAGCGTTTGTTGGCGTATTCACTGGCAATCACGTTGCTGCTGGCCAGGATGCCCAACGATTCCCAAGCCGGTCAGCCCACGCAGCAGTGCCAGTTGCAACGGACACTGGCTCAGTGCTGACAACAGCAGGCAAAACAGAATTAAGGGTCGACGACCAAAGCGATCCGCCCACGGTACAATAAACAGAGAACCTGCGGCCATGCCGAACACCCTTAACAACAGCCCGATCTGCGCGCCGTTCAGGCCCATTCGGCAGACACTGTAGTGGTCTAATGAAACCGGACACCCATTTGGGCAAGAATACTCGCCAGATAGAGATGTCTGATGACCAAACAACGCCGTACCTTTTCCGCTGAATTCAAACGCGAGGCCGCAGGCCTCGTGCTCGATCAAGGCTATAGTCATATCGAAGTCAGCCGTTCGCTTGGGGTTGTCGAATCCGCGCTACGTCGCTGGGTCAACCAGCTTCAGCAAGAGCGCAATGGCGTCACGTCTCAGAGCAAAGCCCTGACGCCCGAGCAGCAGAAAATCCAGGAGTTGGAAGCTCGGATCGCTCGTCCTGAGCGGGAGAAATCCATTTTTAAAAAGGCTACCGCGCTCTTGATGTCGGAAGAATACGAGCGCATGCGCTGATTGATCAACTGAGTGCTCGTGAGTCGGTAGAATTGTTGTGCGAAGCCTTTGAAGTGCCGCGTTCGTGCTACTACAACTATCGCCTCAGACGCCGAACTCCGGACGTTGAGCGGGTTCGATTACGCATTCGAGTCAACGAGCTGTTCACGCAAAGTCGAAGCGCTGCCGGCAGGCGCAGTATCGTGTCGATCATGCAGGCAGATGGCGAGCAGGTCGGCCGTTTCAAAGTACGCAGTCTGATGCGGGCATTGGGTTTGATCAGTAATCAGCCGGGCTCGCATTTCTATAAAAAGGCAACGGTGGAGCGACCTGATATTCAGAATATTCTGAATCAAAAGTTCGATGTGCCCGCGCCCAATCAAGTCTGGTGTGGCGACATCACTTCATCTGGGCACAAGGGAAATGGCATTACCTGGCCGTGGTCATGAATCTCTTCGCGCGCCGGGTGGTGGGCTGGGCGTTGTCGAACAAACCGGATTCGGACTTGGTGATCAAGGCGCTCGACATGGCCTATGAGCAGCGCGGCAAGCCGCAAGGCATGCTGTTTCACTCGGATCAGGGCCCAGTACAGCAGCTCCGATTGGCGCAGCTTTTTGAAAGCGAACAACCTGCTTGCGAGTATTAGCCGTAGAGATACCAACGTGCTTCGGCCTCGATGTCCACCTTGTATGAAACGCTTCATGGGCGATCTTTTCGATGCAGTCCTCAGAAATCATATCAAGTGTTTCCGAAGGCGTTTTTACACACTCTGGGCCAAAAGCGGACGCTTAAGCTTAAATTGGCGTAGTCTGCTAGTAGCATGGCGTATTACGCATATTGTCGGCACCGGAGGCTGTGTAGATTGGAGTGATTCTTCTCATTAATCCCAAGGAATCAGAAATGCTCAATCAAGTCGCTCTTATTACCGGCGGTGCCACCGGCATCGGCAAAGCGGTTGCCCTGAAACTAGCTGCTCAAGGCACTAGCGTGATTATCAGTGGGCGCCGCCAGGAAGCAGGTGATATTGCGGTCGCTGAGATTGTCGCAGCTGTTCAGGGCGGCGCCCAAGTGCGCTTTGTTCGCAACGATGTGTCTGACGAAAAGGCAGTTGAAACCATGATTTCAGACATCGTGGCCGAGTTCGGACGCTTGGACATGGCAGTCAACAACGCTGGGGTATTCAATGAATACTCTTCACTAGATCAGTCCAGCAGCAAGAACTTTCGCGACATGGTCGATATCAATGTGATGGGGCTGTATTTCTGCATGAAGTCCGAAATTGCCCAGATGCTTACGCAGGGCGGCGGTTCTATCGTCAACCTCGCGTCCATCGCAGGATTGAATGGCATACCGTGGGGCGGCGCTTACGCGGCGACTAAACATGCTGTGGTTGGTCTGACTAAGTCGTCTGCTTTGGATCACGCCGCTCAAGGCATTCGCATCAATGCAGTCGCACCCGGTGCGATCCGTACGGACATCATCGCGGAGCAATTAAACAGCAACCTGGCCGAACTGGAAGCCATGCACCCGATGCAGCGAGTCGGCAATCCGGCAGAAGTGGCCAATGCCATCTGCTGGCTACTGGCCAATGAGTCGAGTTACGTAACCGGCCATATACTGAATGTGGATGGCGGCTTCCAGGCGAAGTGATCTGATGAAGAAGACTGTGCCGGATAAAATCAGGATTCCCGAAGCGCTCTGGACTGGCTTGAAAGGCGTCGGAATTAGCCGCGCAGATGTGGTTCGTACGACACAACTGCCGATTACCGCCATCCGCGATGGAGCACCGATTTCAACGGCGCAGTTCTGTGGTCTCTGGAGTTCATTAGTGGACATCAGCAATGACCCAGCCATTGGCTTGCGCATCGCCACCTTGCAGGAGGGTAGCGCGATGCCACCTTCATTTCTCGCGGCCTATTATGCACGGGACTTCCGCGATGCTTTGCAGCGCGTGGCGCGCTTCAAACGTTTGTGTGTACCGGAGGAGGTGCTACTTCAGGAACACGGCTTGCACTGCGAAATTGTGGTAAATTGGCTGCACGCCGAAGAGCGAGAAGTGCCCCCTGCATTGATCGACGCCACGCTAGCCTCGCTGTTCGAGTTGGGTAAGCGAGGTACTGCACAAGGGTTAACTGCTGTGGCAGTCGATCTGATGTGCTCGGAAAGCTCGCGCGTACTTTACGAAAGCTATTACGGCTGCAAAGTGCGCTTCGCTGCCAAGCGCAACTGCCTTACGCTGCGGCGCTCCGATCTTAACAAATCCTTTGTGAGTTACAACGCCGAGTTGCTTGATATTCTGCTTCCTGAGCTAGATCGACGCCTGCAACAACAGGCGCTCAGTGCAAGTCTAACGGAGCCGATCAGATGGGTACTGCGTAGGCGACTGGCGGCTGGTCGACCCGATGTCCGCTCGATCGCCACTGAGCTGGCCATGAGTGAGCGCTCATTGCAGCGTAAGCTGAACGACGAAGGTCTGACGTTCCAACGCTTACTCGGCGATACACGTCACCAACTAGCGCTTGAGTATCTGACCGATCCAACGCTGAGCCTTATGGAAGTGGCTTACATGTTGGGTTATGAGGATCAGAACTCGTTTTTTCGTGCCTTCCGCCAATGGGAAGACAGCACGCCAACGTGCTGGCGTGAAAGCAATCAGAAGATAATTAAAGGGCAAAAGTATTGATCTTCAGTGACATGGGCATGGTGGAAAGAGCTGTATTGCGAGAGAGTCTTACCGCGCCTGACGTTAGGCATTAACCACGATGAGGCGCTCGCCCTTTGATTTTTATCATCCCAAATTAGGACAGCTATTGCAGGCCGATCCAATGTAAGCACTCCATAAACTTCCATCTAGCGTAAGCGTCCGGCCAACACGCCTTCCAATTTTCAGACCCTCAGAGGATGGCAAGAAGGTCATGACTATCCACCAATCTGGCAGGTGAGGCAGGTATTATTCAGCGACCAAGATGATCAAGCAGGGATGTGAGTTTCATGGCCGTAAAAATTAGACGGGCTGAGAGCAGCTGTGTTGAAAAGATCGCCCCCCTTTTCGATGCGTATAGAGGGTTCTACGGACAACCCTCCAACCTTCCAGAGTCACGTGACTTTCTTGCCGAACGCCTAAGCCACAATGAGTCGACGATTTTTATGCTCAAGACGAATTTGGCGAGGCGCTAGGGTTTGTGCAGTTGTACCCTATGTTTTCCTCAGTCTCCGGTAAGCGTCCAGGTAATACATCTTGTCGCAACGTTGTTGACAGTCAGAGTGGGGCTCACGCTGATATTTCCACGATTACTGGTGGATTTCAGTTTCAGCAAGGTCATTTACGGATGACAGTATAAAGCTCCGCTTCCCCAAGGGTAATTGCCGCTTCATTCTCCTGGCTAATACTTCATCGTAGAGCGGATAATCACGACCGATTTTTCCCTGCCACTTGCCGCACTGGCAACGTTGCCAAGTCGAGACCGTCCAGACAATAGGCGTTGACGCTGTACAGATTAGAGTCTATGCGCCGTCTGTTGAAGGTATAGATCCCGCACTTTGAGCAAAAATAGTGCTCTGCCTTTCCCGTATTCCACTGGTACAGGCTCAGATACTTCTGGCCCCGGAGGATCTTAAGGGCGGCGTAGCTGACAGTAGCCATCAGCGCGTTCTTTTTGCGGCAAAGTGTGCAGTCGCAAGCAATCAGTTCGTTGATCTCAGCTTCGATGCGGAATTGCACTGCGCCGCAATGGCAACTGCCCTGATAGCGAGTCATCTTTATCCTCCTGAATGTCTCATGACATCCCTACAATTATTCGGTAAGCCTCTGCCCAAGCGACTGTGATGATTCGCCTTCACGAAGGCTTCCTCGACCATCTTGTCCAGGAACGAAATAAGCCCATTGTAGAAGCCTTCGACGTTGAGTAGTGCGCAGAGTTTGCGGTGACAACCGAGCTGCGCCGTAAGCGGTAGTGACCTGCCAGCCTCGTTCCGCCAACTGATTGAATGACTGATCGCACACTTCAAGGCATTGGACAAAGAGGTTGAGGAGCTAGAGGTGCAAATCAAAGTTTGGCATCCGGCTAACGAGACCAGCCGCTAGTTAGAAAGAATACCGGGTAGCGGCCCGCTGACCGCCAGCGCGCTGGTTGCCTCCGTAGGCGACGCGAAAAACTTTAGCAACGGGCGTCAGTTGGCCGCGTGGTTAGGTCTTGTGCCTCGGCAGCACTCCAGTGGTGGAAGGCCAACGTTGCTAGGCATGAGCAAGCGCGGCGATGCCCATCTGCGAACGTTGATGATTCGTATGCGTCCCGGGAACACGCCTTCCAAAAATTTTCAGGGGTAGTAGTCGCTTGAAACAAGTGTGCTCAGCGTTGATGTACTGGTTAGCCTATGACCAGTCACATTGGCAACCTCTCAAATACTCTTTGCCATTTGTTCTAATTCCTCCCCAGCCAAACGGTAGCGAATCCATTCTGGTTGCGCTTTAGCACCGATTAACTCGTAGAACTTTATCGCAGGCGTATTCCAATCCAAGACGCTCCACTCCAGACGTCCGCATCCTTTTTCCACGGCCAAGCTAGCCAGATGCTTTAGCAGAGCTTTACCTGCCCCCAAACCCCTATGCTGGTTAGAGACGTAGAGGTCTTCTAAATAAATGCATTGGCGTCCTATCCAAGTGGAATAGCTGAGAAAGTACAGCGCGAATCCCACCGGTTCGTCACCCTGCATGCATACCAAGGCCTTTGCTGGGGGGGCTCATTGCTAAGGTCACGTTCGATGTCTGCGACGCTAGCCTTCACCTCATGCTCAGCATTCTCGTACCGAGCAAGCTCGGTGATGAAGCGCAAAATCAGTTTTGAATCGCTAGCAGTGGCAGGCCGAATATGTAGACTCATGAAAAATCCTTTTGAAGGAGTAATATGCGTTAATTAGTTTCGATGCGGTGAGCTTTGAAGGTATAGTGAATTGGTTTTTCAAGGTTCAAGCAAGCTTCCACTTAGTACAGCAACAACTGGTCGATTTCACTGGACTTTTGCGTCGGCAACCGCGTCAGCACATTCTTGAGATACTTATACGGATCATGCCTGCTCATACGTGCCGACTGGATCAAACTCATGATCGCCGCTGCTCGTTTGCCGCTGCGTAGCGACCCTGCGAAGAGCCAGTTCTTGCGACCCAATGCCCATGGTCGGATCTGGTTCTCGCACCAATTATTGTCAATGGGTACGGCCCCGTCATCTAGGTAGCGTGACAGCGCTGCCCAGCGTTTCAGGCTGTAATCCAGTGCTCTGCTGATAGCCGAACCTTCGGGCACGAGATCACGCTGGACGGTCATCCAAGCATGCAGCATATCCGTAACCGTCCGGGCAACACACCTTCCTGATCCCAACGCTTAAGGCGATGGTGTCCACCTAAATTTGGCACTGGTGCCCGCGCATCCAAATTGTTGGGGAAACACCTTATTATCGTTTAGCCAGATAAATAGCTGGGCGCATGCGCTGATAATCTCTGGATCCAGCTCCCACACGTCGATCACGGCGGAGCGCACATCTCTCCCTGCGTTCCTCAAGGTGAATAAAAAACTAGCCACCATGCGGCCTTGCTTGGTGTCGACCTGAGCGGCCATCAGCAGTTTTTTTCAAATGCCCGTTGAGTTTCGGAATCGAGTGTAAGTGACGCGTCGTAATTTCCTTTTTACTTGGCTCATGGATTTACGCAGAGCCGTTACGTGGAGGTGGGCCTTCCAGCAGACCGCCTTCCGAACAAACATAAAAACAGCCCAACGTCTGGGACAAGTGTAGAAAACTTTTTACTGCGGCGGCATTATCAAACAGATGAATGGAGCGACCCGCGAGGTTGGCATCACCAGCGAAACAAGCTCGCGCCGCTTACGATAAAATTGCGGAAGAAGATAGGGCCAAAAGCAGCATTATAAAGGCGCAAGCAAGGCTTGGTAAAACGCCAAAGTGTCCCTGACGAAGGACTAATTTCCGCTATGTTGCCCCGCGATGCAGGCAATCAAATCAGTAATGATACGGCGCTCATGGGCAGGCAGCTGGCTGAGTGTCTTGGGGAACCCACCCCCCGGCCCCGCGTCCCGCGCTCCGCAGTTACGACGTAAAGCACGTCAACGCCGACTTTCGCCAGCTTGGCAAGATAGAACGCACTCGGACTCCGCAGCCCTCGCTCGTAGTTTGACTGCGCATTCGGCAGGACACCGCCAACTGCTGCGAAATCCCTTTGTGTGCGTCCCAGTCGGATGCGTTCTTCTTTGAGGCGCTGACCTATTAGATCCATACGTTCTCCCCCGAAATGCTCGAGAATATAGCAGCAGCGGAACCGTGCTCAAATCCGAGTGGTATGACCGTAGCCCTATATCCCTCGCGCGCACCAAAATAGGGTGTTACCACCATGGTGGCCCCGCAGAGAACTTTTTGGACAACAACAACCATATGCCCCCCACTTCAATAGGAAAGTCAGGGACTTGCGTTTTTATAATTTGGCGGCGAAGGAGAGATTCGAAACCCGTATCACCTCAGATGTCCAGCGCATCCCATCCAGCATCCACGCGATGACTGCTTTTTGGCCGGATGCGGCGTTCCGAATTACCTCTCTAGGCCAGGGGAGCAAGAGTCAGTTCGCGCCTGTTTCTACAATATCTGCGGAGCAATTTCTGTACTCCCAAAGAAGCTGGAAATAGCTCAACCCGATTTCCGCAGCTGGCAGACTTTCAAATTCTTCTGCAAACTGAGCCTTACGGCATAAGCGTCTATTACCATGGATGTCCACGGGTTCACTGTAAAAGATTTCGCCCTCCGGCTTTACGATCTTCAGCGTCCATTTCATACGCACCTCCCTACAAGTCACGTGAACAGCTCACATACTCTAGATAGCGCACAAAATGGCATTCGGCCACTACATAGTGCTGCTAGTGCTCACTGTCGGATAGGCGGTTAGGTGGCTGAATGCCCCCTGATTTGCTAAGCCTTCGAATGGCTCCTTTGCGCCGTTATCAGCCTGATGCCTAAGGTGGCTAGTCAGGTCGGAGGTACGGGGGGCGTCCATGTACGTCCGCCCAACACACCTTGCGTGATAAACGGGCACCCACCTGTGCGGCAACAGCTCGGTAATCTCACTCGCCCGCTGCGTCGGCAGGCGTTTAAGAACATCCTTCAAGTAAGCGTACGGATCATGTCCGTTGAGCCGCGCCGACTGGATCAAACTCATGATCGCCGCCGCACGTTTACCGCTGCGTAACGAGCCCGCGAACAGCCAGTTCGAGCGCCCAAGAGCCCACGGCCGGATTTGATTCTCGCACCAGTTATTATCGATGGGCACAGCGCCGTCATCGAGATAGCGCGTCAGCGCTATCCAGCGTTTGAGGCTGTAATCCAGCGCCTTGGCGATGGCCGAACCCTCGTAAGCGTCCGACCAACACCCTCTTGCTGATCAGACCTTCGCCTGCTTCATCCATTGATTGACCCACTCGCAGTCAAACGCCGTCGGATCGAACCCATCATCCCCATACCACTCCGACATTGCTTCATGCTCCGGGTGATTCGGATCCGCCAACGCTGCCAGAAAATCTTCATACCCTGGCGCGCCACCGATGTCCTCCGGCGGGCGAGCATTGGCTCCTTCAATGCAACACGGCAGTTGCGGGAAAATAATCGCGGGCAACGTTTTCTCGACTTTTATTCGTAGTTCCCAGTTGTCGCCAAAGTCATAGACATAGCGAAACGTCTTCTTCCCGTACAACACGCTGATCAGCTTTTTACGCTGCTCCGAAATCACCGGCGGCCCCCAATCTGGATCAGGCACGCCGTAACTTTCACCATCAATTTCAAACTCGTGCAGGTGTGTATCGCTCCAGCCAAAAACGGTCTGGATCACGCGATGCAACTTGCTCAAGGTGATGCTTTCAGGCACCGCCACCCGGCGCCAGATCGAAGGTTTTATCCATTTAAATTCCATGTGCAGTATCAGCACACGGTCGGTTTCAACCACGGACAGATGAGATGGTTTTGGCATGGATCAAGCAGCCTCGCAGTGTTCGAGAGGATTAAGAGAAACGTTCCAGGGCAGTAGTTCGTCCACCCGATTGATCGGGTGGTCGGCGATCCGCTCCAGCACGTGGGTCAAATAGGCTTGCGGATTCAGGTCGTCGAGTTTGGCCGAGCCTACCAGGCTGTAAATTGCAGCGGCTCGCACTCCACCGGCATCGGAACCCACGAACAGATAATTTTTGCGACCCAAAGCGACGGCGCGCAGCGCGCGTTCGGCCGCGTTGTTGTCGATTTCGATCCGCCCGTCATCGCAGTAGCGCGCCAAGGCCTGCCATCGATTCAGGGCATAGAAAATCGCACCGCCCAATGCCGATTTTTTCGACAGTTGAGTCAACGTCTGGTTAAGCCACACGTGCAGCTGTTCCAGCAGCGGGCTGGCCCGGCTTTGCCGAGCGGTTTTTCGCAGGTCGGGTGGTTGGCCTCGAATCTCGCTTTCGATGGCATATAAGGCCGCGATTCGTTGCAGAACTTCGGCGGCAAGCGGCGAGGACTGGTCTTTATAAACATCGTAAAACTTGCGCCGGGCGTGAGCCCAGCATGCAGCTTCTTGAACACTGCCCGAACGATACAACTGAGCAAAACCGGCGTAGCCGTCGGCCTGCAAGATCCCGCTGAAGTTTTTGAGATGAGCACGGGGATGTTGCCCCTTGCGATCCGGCGAGTAAGCAAACCATACCGCCGCCGGCGTCGTGTAGCCTGCGGGTCGGTCATCGCGCACATACGTCCACAGGCGCGCCGTTTTGGTTTTGCCGGTGCCCGGTGCGAGTACGCCAATCGGCGTGTCATCGGCGTGGACTTTATGACCACTCATGACATGGCGGTTGAGGGCGTTGATCAGCGGCCTGAGCAACTGGCTGCTCTGCCCGACCCAGTCGGCCAAGGTCGAACGCTCCAGATCCACGCCCTCGCGGGCGTAGATCTCGGACTGTCGATACAAAGGAAGATGATCGACGAACTTGGAGACCAACACATGAGCCAGTAGCCCAGGGCCTGCCAGGCCCCGGGCTATCGGGCGGCTCGGCGCAGGTACTTGGGCGATGTGCTCGCAGCAGCGGCACACCAGCTTGGGGCGAACATGGCGAATCACCTTGAAACGTGCCGGAACGTACTCCAGCACCTCAGACACATCCTCACCCAACTGGCGAAGCGTCCCATCACAACCGGAGCACTGCGACTCGGGCTGATGGACATGGATTTCGCGGGGGAGATGCTCAGGCAATGGTTTACGGCGGGAAACGGTACGAGGGGCTGGCTCAGTGATTGGCATCACTTCACCCTGGCTGACCTCCAGCTCTTCAAGGCTCAACTGGAGTTGGTCGATCATCGCGTCCAGTTGCTCGGAACTGCGACCGAACTGCGTGCGCCGCAATTTGGCGATCATCATTTTCAGGCGATCAATCTCTGCCCGCTGGGCAGAGATCAGCGCCTTGAAGGTTTGAAGATCATTGGGCAAGGAGTCGGTCACGTGAGTCATGGCCGAATATTACTAAGAATTTTCAGCGCGTAAAGTTAGACTGCAAGGACGGGTGCTGTACGAATTGGCCTGCGCCAATCAATGCCCTCTAACAGCATCGACAACTGTGCCGCTGTCAGCGATACGCGGCCGCTGGTTGCTTGTGGCCAGACGAAGCGACCTTGTTCCAGACGCTTGCAGAACAGGCACAAACCGTCGCCGTCACACCACAGCAATTTGATCCGATCACCGCGTCGTCCGCGAAAGGCAAAGATCTGGCCGGAGAAGGGATTGGCTTCCAGCTGAGTTTGTACCAATGCTGCCAATCCGTCGAAGCCACGGCGCATGTCGGTGACGCCGGCGGCGATCCAGATACGGGTTCCAGCGGGAGGCGCAATCATCGCAGCAACTGCTGCAAGGTGAGTTGCAAGGTCTGCGGGCCAGGTGTGCCGGTGATGCGTAGCTTGGCGTTTCCTACTTCTATAAGGATCTCGGAATGGGATTCTTGCGGCAGCGGCGCTGCTGACGGCAAGTCGATGGGTGCTTTGATCACCTCGACTGGCAAGAATGTTGCGCTCTGGCTAACCGGGCCGAATGCGCCGTCCTGGTATTGCTGCCGCCAGCGAAAAACCATGTTGGCATTGATGTCGTGCTCGCGAGCGATCAACGAAACGGAGACACCGGGTTGGTATGAGGCCTCGACGACCTTGCGCTTGAATGAGGGAGGGAAGTTCGGGCGGCGACCGGCGCAACGAGCAGGAGCTATATCCAAAATAGTGTCCACTAAAAGTAGCAAGTGAACCGATTCCCGCTGACAAGCTTTTGAGCAGAATTTCCTTCCACGCTACCCCCCGATTAGCAACATCCATCGCACTCTTCGCCGACGTGGCGGCAAGGGTGTCCTTGCCGGCCTGCAAGGGGTCGGCTGTCTTGGCGTTCGGGCGAGAGTTCTTCTTGTTGCGAAAGCCGGCGATCAGTTTTCGATTGGTATTCTCGATCGCGCGATCAACGATAAGGTTCGCCAATGGAGATAGCGACTTTTGTTCGTATTGTGGGCCCATGATTCCTTCTCGAAAGAACTTTCCTGTTTGAGGGGCGAACTACGGGCATGGAAGCTATCAAAGTGACACTATTGGTTCCACCTAAAAATGACGCGTTTGAAAAAGTTGTGTTCAGGGTGCTGTCTACGAGGCCCCTATCGCCAGGAGCTTTGCCGAACACGGATGCACGGAACGTCTGCTTCTGGCCGGTAGCTGTCTGTAGTAGGGAAGCAAACGCCAACCACGCCGCAAGCGAGAATAACGGCCGCTTTGGTTATCGTGGCGCGCGATTGCTGGCCCCGCATGAGTGATGTCACAATGACGCGCCACACCTTGCATGCTCAACGATAAGCGCGATTCACGGACTATCACCATGCCCAGCCTCTGTTGCTGTTCTAACACGCCAGGCCCGCCGAAGAGACTCCTCCTGGTTCGGCTGCGTCGACTGCTGTGTCTTGTGCTGCTCTGGGATCAGGCTGCGTGGGCGGGTCCTGGCGCTCAACAGAATGGCGCCGAACAGGTGATTGATGTACAGCTACGTTGGAAACATCAGTTCCAGTTCGCGGGCTACTATGCCGCCATCGCAAAGGGCTATTACCGCGAAGAAGGACTGGAAGTGCGCTTGCACGAAGGTGGCCCCAATGTCACACCGGTCGAAGAAGTGCTCTCTGGGCGTGCCCAATACGGCGAAGCCAATAGTGAATTGCTCTACGCACGTCTGCATGGAAAGCCCTTGGTAGCGCTGGCGGTGATATTTCAGCATTCACCTTCCGTGCTCGTGGCTCGCACAGACCAAGGTGTTCGCACTGTGCACGACCTGATCGGCAAGCCGTTGATGCTGATGGATGCACAGACCGATGCCGATTTTCTGGCGATGTTCCGTAGCGAGGGTATACCCCTCGAAAAACTACAACTGCTACCCAGTAGTTATCAAATTGGGGATCTCGCCAGCGGTAAAGTGACGGCGTTCAACTCGTACCTGACCAACGAGCCCTTCTACCTGCAACAGCGGGGCGTGGAATACAACATCATCTCGCCCGTCACCTACGGGATCGACTTCTACAGCGACGTCCTGTTTACCAGCCAGGTCGAGATTGACGAACATCCACAACGGGTGGAGGCCTTCCGCCGCGCTACCCTGCGCGGTTGGCGCTACGCGATGGATAACCCCGAGCAAATCATAGACCTGCTGCTCAATCAGTATTCGGTGGAGAAAAGTCGCGCGCACTTGCAATTTGAAGCTCAGGCCATGCGTCCGCTGGTGATATCTGACCTGATCGAGATCGGTCATATGAACCCAGGGCGCTGGCAACGTATGGCTGAAACCTTCCTCGAACTGGGTATGGTCGACAATATCGCCGGTCTGGAAAACTTCATTTACGATCCCAACCCGCCACAGCTCATCGAGCGGCTGCGCAAGACCATTGTGCTGATCAGTATCGGCTGTGTGCTTGTCCTGATGTTCGCTCTGGTTCTGTTGAATGCCCAGCGCCATCTGCGCAACGAGATCAAGTTGCGCAAACTCGCCGAAGAGGAAGTACACAAGCTGGCCTTCTATGACAGCCTGACTGGCTTACCCAATCGCAATAGTTTTATTCCCTTTGCTAGTCAGAAACTGCTGGCCGCAAAGAGCCGTGGAGAACATCTGGCCCTGTGCTATATCGACTTAAATAACTTCAAGCAGATCAATGATCGTTTTGGCCACCAGGCAGGCGATGCCATCCTGATCCATGTAGCCACGGCCATCAAATCCAATATTCGCGAGTTCGAAATAGCCGCGCGCATGGGCGGTGACGAATTCGTAGTGTTGCTCGACGGCGCGCATCACAGAGGCGATATCCAGCGCATTACCCATGAAATCTGCAAGGCTGTCGACCTGCTCATTCCATGGAAAAACAGCCAGATCAAGGTCAGCGCCAGCCTAGGGGTGGCGTGGTATCCGGAAGATGGCGAAGGTCTGGACGACCTGATTTTCAAGGCCGACACCGCCATGTTCCAAAGCAAAGCCAGTATCGCTGCGCAGGCTTGAAGCTGCTTGCGTGGTGCCCCTGCGGAAAGACTTGGTAGTTGAAACCAGTGCACCACTGCGGTTTGCGTGTGCGTCGTCCTTCGCATGACGCTTCTAGTCAGCGCCGTGACTGACCCGGATTGTAGAAGCTGAATGATCTATAGCCGCCTACGGTAATCTTCCGTCCGCTTCTGGCCGTTTTCTGCACGTCGTGAGAGTCAGAAAACGACCCAAAGCGGTCATCCACAGAGCCGGCAACTCATGGGAAAGAAGTAAAGGTCGTATGATGCTTACTCATTATCGATAAGGACATCACCATGAACAACGCGATGAGCCCGGCCAGGATAAAGAACACACAAAAGACTTGACTGCTCGTTTCGGTCGCGGGTGTGACCAGGTAAACAGCAGTTGCACAACAGAAAGTTCCTACGATGTCAGCAAGCATTTGCGCAGGGCAGTGCGTAGGTCAGAACGCTGGAGTTAGGATTTACCTCTGGCTTTTGGGTCACGATGCGATGCCCATTTTTCTATTATCGCCATGAATTTATTCTTCACAGCGTTCCAGAGTGATCTGGCCTATTGCTGGCCCAACAATCTCGACGGTGTCGTCGTGGCCGAGATTCTTTAACCGATAGAGCACGAGTGTGTTAGTAGCTGTAATGAACTCGGCTAAAAAACATTGGTAACGCAATCCAATCCAGATACTCGGTCGCCGAGTTTCGAACACGCCTCTCCAGATCAACCTACCCTGAGGCCAGGTTCGCCAACTGCGTGTAGGCAAGTCGTTCAGTGCAATCTTGTGACGTGCACCGAGTTCTCCTACATAGACTTCCAACGGTTTAATCAGCGGCGCCTGGGCGCGGATATCAGCAAGAAAATCACTTGCGCGCTGTCCTTTTGCCTGCAGGCGCGCCTCCCGCAATGTCTGGGCCTGGATGGCCCCGGCTATGACGAATTTCCATTCGAGATCGGGTACTGACTGGATACATTCGAGCGACCTCAGCCACGCTGCATGCATACCGGCAAAGTCGGTCTCTCGTTTAAGCGTGTAAAACTCGCTGTCTTTGTAGCCAATCCAATTGTCGACCTTGCCAAAGTCCCGATGGTCGAATCCTCCCCGAGCGCGAACAGCCTCCAGCTCCTTGGCATCAATATTGACGCGTTGAGCCACCTCTCGAAACAGCGTTTGGATGGCAAGTGCTCCCATGGCTGCCAACCCCTGTTCGACATCGGCCTGAACTTCTGGCGACCAACCGCTGTTGCTTATGAACTGCTCATGCCCTCCATTGCAAACTTCTCCTTCGTAGTTGGATACTTGGCAGCTCAGCCTGGTCTCGATAGGCAATTCGTGTCGCAAATATGCACCGTAATGCTCCAAAGTTTGGACGGTCTTCATAACCGCTCCTATCAAAGCATAAGGGTTCTCGCCCCGGTAATCTCTTTCGCGGATCGGAATAGAGGTCAATCGATGGGAGTTCGGATGTGCGGGGTCAAAAACATCCATATGGCACAGTCTCTCGGCGGTTGAAGGAGTGGCTTACTGTTGTCCTTCGAAAGACAATTTATAGGGCCGCCGACTGAACTTTTGTAATAAAAAAATCATAAATATGAAAGTGTTTTTCCTCAGAAGCAAGTGAGCTCGTAGGTTCAAGTCCCAGTTGGAAGTTTCGCGTAGCGGGCCGTCGCATTGTCCGCTATTGGCCGATTCTGTTGAAAAAGTCGGATTTTCATATGGCCTGAACTCAGGTTCGACCACCACCGGAGAACCTACTCACCACATTGAGTGGTTTTTCGGCCCTTCGGTGACCTTTGCTGCTCGGGTGAATTTGAGGTTTTTTGCTTGGTGCAGGCGCACCTATCCCGTGACTGGAGGCCCTTGAGATGAAAATTTGGCCAGCCGTCGCAGGTTCTGCACCGCAGCGGCCAGCGTGAATTCGTCCGTCGCGCCACTCATGCCACGTAGCCGCAGGCGATCCAATTTCAGGATGCGCTTGAGGTGGGCAAACAACATTTCGACCTTTTTACGTTCATGGCGTGAGCGCTGATATGCCGGCGTTGCTGCAATGCGCCGAGCCACATCGCGAGCGGCTTCATGGACGCTGCGAGCGATTTTGCGGAACGCAGTGTTCGGGCAGCACTTGGCTTTCATCAGACACGTAGCGCAGTCGGTCTGCCGGGATCGGAAGATGATGGTGTTGGCTTTGGTGACGTGTGAACGCTCATTCTTGAAGGCTCGCCATTCGCTGCGCAATGGGTTGCCGGCCGGGCAGCGGTACTCCTCGGCCTCTTCACTCCAGTGGAAATCGTTGCTTGAAAAACTGTCGTTCTTGCGCTCGGTTTTGTCCCACACCGGCACATGTGGCTCGATGTCTTTTTCCTCCACCATCCAGGCCAGCATCGGCGCGGTACCGTAAGCGGTGTCGCCAATGAGGCGGTCCGGCTTGATGTCTAACTGCGCTTCGACCCGATCGATCATGATCTTGGTGCTCTCGACCTCGGCGGTTCGATGAGCCGGCGTGGGCTCCACATCCATGATCACGCCGTGCTCGGTATCGATCAGATAATTCGTGGAGTAAGCGTAGAACGCCGGACCGCCTGGAGCAGCGGTCCAGCGGGCCTGAGGATCAGTCAGTGACAAACGCTTCGGTAGTGTTTCGGCCAAAGCCTCTTCATCGAGGGCTTCAAGGTACTCAGGCACGGCGCGGGTGCTCAGGGCCGGATCGCTCCAGTTGACCGGTTCATCACCCGGTACACCGCGCTGCCGACTCGCATCCGCTTTGATGATGCTGGCGGCCACGGCAAAGCCTTCGCCCTTGACCAGACCCGCGTCCATGCAGCGATGCAGCACTTTATTAAACAACCAGCGAAACAGATCGCTGTCCCGGAAACGGCCGTTTCGATTCTTGGAAAACGTCGAGTGATTAGGTACTTCATCCTCAAGGCTAAACCGGCGGAACCAGCGATACACCAAGTTCAAATGAGCCTCTTCACACACGCGCCGTTCGGAGCGAATGCCATAGCAATAGCCCACGACTAGCATGCGGATCATCAACTCAGGATTAATCGAAGGACGCCCAATTGGGCTATAGAAATCGGCGAGGTAGTGGCGCAGGTCGCTCAGATCGAGGCACCGATCAATGCTGTGCAGAAGATGATTTTTTGAGATGTGGTCTTCAAGGTTAAACGAGTAAAACAGCCGCTCCTGCCCACTCGCTAACTGTCCCATCATGCTGCGTACTCTCCCGCTGGGCAACTGCGGCGTGCAATTACAGCCGCTGGTTGATGCACTGCGCGAAGCCGTGCTGACGCACGGCGTCGTTCACGCCGACAAGACGCCGGTACAAATGCTGACGCCTGGCGCGAAGAAAACTCATCGCGCTTACGTCTGAGCCTATGCCACCAGTCAGTTCTCCGACCTGGCGACGGTCGTTTACGACTTCAGCCCGAGCCGTGCTGGCGAACATGCCCGAGCCTTCTTGGGCAGTTGGAACGGCAAGCTGGTCTGCGATGACTTCGCGGGTTACAAGGCCAGCTTCGACCTGGGCATCACCGAAATCGGCTGCATGGCCCATGCACGTCGAAAGTTGTTCGATTTGCACGCGACCAACAAGAGCCAGGTCGCCGAAAAAGCGCTGCACTACATCGCGGCCTTGTACGAAGTTGAACGAGAAGTCCGAGAGCTGGAGCCGGGTGATCGGCAGCGAATACGGCAGGAAAAAGCAGCACCAATCGCCGACGCACTTCATACCTGGATGATCGCCCAAAGTCAGCTTGTGCCTGAGGGTTCGGCCATCGCCAAGGCGCTGGATTACAGCCTCAAATGCTGGATAGCGCTGACGCGCTATCTCGATGACGGTGCTGTGCCCATCGATAATAACTGGTGCGAGAATCAAATCCGGCCGTGGGCTCTTGGGCGCTCGAACTGGCTGTGTGTCACGAAGGAGGCGTCATGGCGACGACATGAAAACGGCGGCACGACACTCCATGCTCCAAGATGGATGGAGGTAGGCCCTCCGGTCAGGGCGTGCAGGCGCACTGATCAAACGACCCGATGCTGCGAACATGTTCAGCATGTTGGTGGTGAGCGATTCGGGAAAAGGCAGAGAAACTACTGTCATGTAAGGCTCAGGTAGTTGAACGAAAGTGAACTGACTGATGAAGCGACGAAATCTCCACTGGTGTCAAAACGGGCTTGTATAGCCGGGCCCCGAGAAGTGCAGAGGACACCTGTCTACCGACTGCACGGCACTCGTTGTTAAGGCAGCAAGAACCTGAGCCAGGCCATTTTGGGGAACGTGAGAACCTATTCTCTGCACGTATCGTGGGGATAGGGACGGACTCACCCGTAGTAGTGATGAAAGACCTGTAATGGGGCTGGAGCGAAGGGGTGGGGATCACTTTCGTTGTGCGGGACACAACTCAAACGAGGATGACGTTTTAGTGCAGCGAAAAGCATTCGAGATACCGAAGTCGCTGGTGTGGATGGCGTACCAGGATGTACGCCGCAATCGTGGCGCGCCGGGCTGTGATGGTCAGACGCTCACGGACTTTGATCGGCAGCGCGATTATAACCTCTACCGCATCTGGAACCGGTTGTGCTCAGGGTCGTATTTCCCGCCACCTGTACGGGAAAAGCGCATTCCGAAAGACAACGGCAAGGAGCGCATCCTTGGCATCCCAACGGTCTCTGATCGGGTAGCTCAAGGCGCGGTGAAAAGATATGTGGAGGCTGTGATCGATCCGATTTTCCATCCTGACTCGTATGGGTACAGACCCGGAAGATCGGCCCACGATGCTTTGCGTCAATGTTCCATTCGGTGCCGTCGTAAGAACTGGGTACTGGAAGTGGATATCAGCGCGTTCTTCGACCACGTTGGGCACGACCTGATCATCAAGGCTCTGAAACATCCCCAGATGCCGAAATGGGTGATCTGGTACTGTCGACGCTGGCTGCAAGCGCCAATGCAGAGTGAGACGGGATTGCTTCAGGAACGGGGGCGAGGGACACCTCAAGGAGGTGTGATTACGCCGTGTACGATTTTGCATACTTTTTTCTCTGACGTCTGATCCAGTCGAACTCTCGCTGGCGTTGAACCCCGGATCCGGATCAACCCGGAACACGACCAAAATCTCGTCCTTGTGAATTTCGACACGTTTGACCAAGCCGCGGATGATCTCGCGTTTCGTGATGAAATCGACAGTGTCCAATCGGTCATGGACCGCAGCGGCAAACTCTTCGAGACGATTAATGACGAGAAACAGCTCGCGTTGACCCACCTGATGACGCCGAGACTCCTGAATCTGCTGATCAAGCTGGTCCAGGCGATGTTTCAAGTTTCGCATCTTCGGATCAAAGTCCGTTTTGTCGATCATCCCCTCGGCATAACTATCGATGAGCCGCGACTTGCCTTTCATATTCACTCTTTAGCCTTCCGGGATGGGCGAGCAGTTCAATAACCTGCTGCCACACCAGTTCATCAAGACGATCCGTTCGTATTTGCTGATTATCACAGACGCGTTCGCCACCAAAGCGGTAGGCATCGGTTCCAATGCAACGATAATAGGCATAGTTCCGACGTTGGCCTTTGGCCGCTGCCTTGCTGACTTTTTTACCGTAATAGGCGTAGTGACAATGGCCGCAAACGGTCAAGCCCTGAAGCAGGTAAACTGCACCATGACCGTGCTGACGAGCCGATTTGCGATTTTCGGCAAGCTGTTCCTGAACCGACTGAAATAACCCTTCGCTGACGATTGCCGGTACGGATATCTCGACCCACTGACTTGGATCCGTACGTACGGTTGAATACCCCTTCCTGGGCACCTCCGCACTGTGGCGTTGTGCGCGTATCCGAGGTAAACGATCACGCGCCTGTGTTTTACCGAAAGCAGCTCGTCCCATGTAAGCTGGATTTTGTAATAACCCCCACACGGTACTGCGATCCCGATACGGTTTACCTGAAGCGGTGACGGTGCCAGTAGCACCAAGACGCCGCACCACTTCGCCAATGCTCAGTCGCTCCATCCCAATCCATTGAAAGATGGCTCTGACCGTCGCCGCTTGCGCCAAGTCGATAACGTACTGTGCGGGTGCGCCATCAAGTTGCTTACGAATGTAGCGATAACCGTAAGGCGCAGTCGACAGCACATTGATGCTGCCGCGTCTGGCTCCATGAAGCTTGCCGCGACGATGGCGCTCCATGATTTTGGCCCGTTCATACTCCGCAATCATGCCCTGCATCTGCAGCAGCGACTCCTCTGGCGTGACGCCAATGGCATGATTGAGGAACACAACCTCTACGCCGCACGCCGATAGTTCTTCCATCAGCAAGGCCTAGTGAGCATATTTTCGCGACAGCCGGTCTGGGGACAGGACGTAGAGACGATCGACCAAGCCAAGTGCAGCGAGGTCTCTGAGCCGTTCCAATTGTGGGCGAATCAGCGTCGCGCCGCTGACGCCAGCGTCGACAAAGCGCATATCCTCAGCAACCTGGACACCATCAGCCACGATCCGCTCTGTCAACGCGGCAATCTGGCTTTCAATCGTACCGCGTTTAGCCTGTTGATCAGAGGACACGCGGGCATAGAAAGCCACCATCACAGCCTGGCTCATTGCTCACCTCGCTTGGCAGCATGATGCTTTGTCACAGAGGGTTGGGGTTGTGGCAATTCTGAGGAAACGCGCGTATCTGTCGGTTTTAGCTGCTCGTAGGCCCTATCGAGCTGTTCACAAGAGAATCGATTTGGCTCAAAAGCCAGACGGATACGCCAGATCCGCGGTTTTCGGCTCATGACTGAAGTCTCCCGTCAGTGGGGGCGATGACCTCAATGACGAGAACAATCTCGACGTCGGGGCATCCCGCATACCTCGGAGCAAAACTCTCCCTGGCGATGCGCAGCCCTCATTTTATCCGGAGTAGTTTGCTCTATTGTTGCTGGCGCTATCTCGCCCTTGTTAGCCAATTTATTCCTGCATTATGCCTTTGATCGTTGGATGGACAGGACGCATCGCGGCGTGCCGTTTGAACGGTATGCCGACGATATTGTTATTCACTGCACAAGGATGAGCGAGGCTGTTCGAATCAGGGAGAGCCTGACGCGACGGATGAGTGAAGTAGGCCTGACCATCAACGAAGAAAAGTCGAAGATTGTCTACATCGATACATTCGAGCGGCACAACGTTGCGACTAGCTTCACCTTTCTCGGATACGACTTCAAGGTGCGAACCCTGAAGAACTCCAAAGGCGAACTCTTTCGTAAGTGCATGCCGGGAGCGTCGATGAAGGCGATGCGCAGGATGGTAGACACGATCAAACACTGGCGCATCCATCGATCCACGACTGATGACCTGAGGGATTTTTCTCGCAGGTACAATGCGGTGATTCGAGGATGGATCGAATACTACGGTAGATTCTGGTACAGAAACTTCAGCTATCGATTGTGGAGCGCGTTGCAATCGCGCCTGCTCAAATGGATGAAGAGCAAGTACCGAATCTCTATACGTCAAGCGGAGCATCGGCTGCGTCTTGTTCGAAGAGAGAATCCGGAGCTGTTCGCGCATTGGTATTTACTACGTGCATCGAATGTGTGATCAAGAGCCGTATGACGGGAGACTGTCACGTACGGTTCTGTGAGCAGCCGAGGGGTGCAACTCCCTTCGGCTGACTCGACTTGCCGGTTCGCTTCGCAGCGGCAAACGGGCAGCTGCGACCATGAGTCTGATCCAGTCGGCAAGGCTGAATGGACATGACCCGTACACGTACCGAAGGATGTGCTCACACGCCTGCCGACGCAGCGGGTGAGTGAGATTACGGAGTTGCTGCCTCATCAATGGACACGAGCTTAGTAACAGAAGTTATCGTCTTCAGAACTCGACTAAAGAACATGTCCTACGCAGAAAAGGGCAACTGGAAAAGTTGGGGCCTCAAGCTTTAAGGTCTTGCCCATTTTCAAGTCATCAAACCCCATCACTACTACCCCGCCTAGGCCAGCTGCCGCGGCGGACAAATACATATTTTGAGTTACTGCCCCAGCTTCGAAATCAACGTAGCGAGCCCCTCTTAAACCGTCAGGTTGTTGATCCGCGAAATGACGAATTGCTGCTTCTCGGTCGGCCACAATGGCGATAACGGCAGGTGCGTCTTCGAGCCACTTTTCATCGCCTAAAGCCGCTGAATTTAATGACCCTTCGTCAAGAACATCTCCAGAGTGAGAGAGCTTCCCTGTATCTCCGTCGTATGGGTATACCCCTGGTGTCAACCCTTGCACTCGACGTACCACCACGATCAGTCCAAATGGATGCAGGGCGTGGGCCGATGGTGCGGTTCGTTTTCCGTCAGGAGACGTATGACCTTGTCCAGCATGCAGCAACGTCTCCAAACTTGTTAAAGAAAGCGGGTGCTCTCTGAAAGATCTAACACTCCGCCTGACAGACAGGAGACTTTTCAATACGGCTTCATTTGAAGTATCCACCACTTTTTATCCTTGCAAGGTTTTCATCTGACCATAACAGACCTGCGCCCCCAAAAATGAAACAATTTCACAGCTGTAATCACCGCTATGGGGCGACGCTGATCACGTCCTGCTCAGCGCCCAATGCCGCGATTAGATAACGCTTTGGAGCGTAAAAGTTAGGTTCAGATGCTTTCAGGCAGCCACTCCAAGGATTGTTTTTACCGAACGTGTTCACCATCTGCTTACTGGCCATCGCCAAGGCTTTGAATTACAGCCTGAATCGCTGGCCGGCATTGTCGCGTTATCTGGATGACGGCGCGGTGCCTATTGATAACAAGCACATCGAGCAGCAGATTCGGCCATGGGCTTTTGGACGCAAGAATTGGCTCTTAGCAGGATCGCTGCGCAGCGTCAAACGCGCGTCGGCTGCTTACTTGAAAGACGTTCTGGCGCGACTGCCAACGCAGCGTGCAAGTGAGATCGCCGAGTTGTTGCCGCATAACTGGGTACCGTTGCGCAACCTGTGATCCCCGTTCGGTCACGCAAATGGTAGCCGCTCTAATACATGGCGCAGCCACGCATAGGGCTCTTGGCCGTCGATCTTGGCGGTCTCGACCAAGCTATATATCTAAGGTAAGCGTCCAGCGAAGTCACCGTAAGCGTCCGGTTGAGGTACGTTGCGATGAGTAAACGCCTGGCACCTGGCTACATATGGCTCCCTCAGCGAGCCTACAACTGCGGATTTTCGATAAAAAAACCGCTTCACTGAAGCGGCATTTCTTTACTTGGAGATGTTTGCTAACACTGCTGCTTTCGCGTCTTTACCGTCGACGGTAGTCACACCAGCCAGCCAGCTATCCAGAATCTCAGGATGAGCGGCCAGCCATTTTTTCGCTGCACTCAAAGCGGGCTCCTTTTTGTCGAGGGAGTTCATGATGCTGCTCTCCATGTCGACCGTGAATTTCAGATTGCTGTACAACTTGCCAACGTTACCGCAGCGCTCGGCATAGCCTTTGGATGTGATGGTTTTGACCGTTGCTGCGCCGAAATTGGGACCGAAGGAATCATCACCACCCGTTAGATACACGATGTCCATGTTCACGTTCATTGGGTGAGGCGCCCACGCCAGGAACACAATGGGCTTCTTGCGTTGAATCGAGCGCCCTACCTCTTGGATCATGCCTGCTTCACCAGACTCGACCAGTTTGAAATCCTTCAAACCATACGAATTGTCTTTGATGATCTTCTGCACCAACGTGTTTCCGCCGCTACCAGGCTGGATGCCGTAAATGCGGCCTCCGAGCTGGTCTTTAAATTTCTCGATGTCCTTGAAATCCTTCAACCCCTCATCGGCTAGAAATTTTGGAACTGCGAGTGTGTATTTTGCACCTGTGAGGTTAGGGGCCGGTAGAACGGACAAAGAATTCTTAAGCGGGGTGACCAGAGGATCTTGAGATGGCGACCAGTAGTTAATAAACGTATCCAACTTGCCATCACTAATAGACTTCAGAACGATTGGCAGCGAAAGCATATTGTCCTCAAATTTGTACCCCAGACCTTCGGCCACCACCTGAGTTAATGCGTTTGTCGATATTCCATCAAGCCACCCCACGTTCGCGGTCTTGATGACTTGGCAACTACTGGGTTCTTGAGCCATAACCAATACGCTTTGAGATGCCATGGTTACTGCGATCACGGTTTTGTAAAACTTGTTCATCCGACTCCCCTCTAGAGTTGCACTAACTCTGTTTGACGTAACTGGATGGCAGGCTCAAATTTGCAAGTGGCTGACGCTTGTGAATTGCGCCTTTCCCGCTTCGATTATCGGCCAATCGCCAGTACGGCATAACCGCGTTTTTATTATGAGGAGCATGCGGTTTTCTTATGGATCAGTACGGAGGGATCCACCTGGATGCGCACGTAAAGCGGCAGCATGCTGCTGCTATTCCGCAAATTTGAACCGTAAGTAAAACGCCTAGGCCACAGGTTGGTCGAGCGCGCTGCGGCCCATAGTCTGGTCACCAACGTACTTTTGATCGAATGCTGGCCGAGTGAAAATCCTCCGAACCATAGGCTCGAAATGCTCCAAAGGGCGAGTAGGGTAATCAGGGTCAAAGGATGATTGGTCCCATTCCTCACAGAAGCGCACACAGCTTTCGTAGTACGGGTGGTCTTTGTATAAATCCCGCTCATTCCGATCACCGCCGAAGAAGTGAACGTAGTAGTAGTTTTGGAAAAGGCCGTGATAATTGATGACCCAGGTCACCTCTGGACGAACATAAGGGCGAAGGATGGATGCTGCATACTGGGAGTGGTTGTAGGGGGCGAGCTCGTCGCCTAGGTCATGTATCAGCGCTGCAACCACCATCTCCTCATCTGCACCAGCGTCCTCAGCTCTACATGCGGTCTGAAGCGAATGAGCGAGTCTGCTCACCTTGTAACCGCTTAGAGAGTGTTCCAGATCCCGCAGGCATTTGAGGAGCCGGTCAGGAAGCTCCTTTGCGAAATCGGTTTCCAGCTGGGTCAGCATTTCATATTCGGCTTTGGTGCCGTCTTTCATCTGGGTAAAAGCTACGGTTTCCATCATCAGTCCTCAGGCTTTCGAATCTTATTGAGCTTTCAAGCTTCTTTTCATGGCTTTGTAGATGCCTTTGGGGCCATCCATATCCATGTAGCAACCTTGCAGATGACGGCGACCTTCATTGGTATCAAAGCTCGTCCGGCCATGGAGGACACGTGTGTTGTTGAACATTTGCAGCTCGCCCTTCTCCAGCTTGAAACGTCGCTCAAATGCCGGATCCACAAAGAGCTCGCCCATGCGACGACGTGCACGGTGGAATACGGCCATGTCGTGTTCATTCAGCAACGGTAGATAGTCGAGGCGTGGGCTATAGCTGACACCTGTCATTCGGCCCAGCGCGTCGGTCATGATGATTGGCCGCCGCTCAATCAACTCAACGTCGTTATCGACGTGGCGGTAACGCACAGGCACGTTGGCCAGCAGTTCGAAGCCTTCGGGATCTTCCAACTTAAGCTGCTCTGCGACCGCGAGACTGTCAACGAGTGTAGAGAGCCCCCCCGATGTTTCGTTGATCAGGCAGTGCAAAAGCTGGATGCCAGGCATCGGATCGCGATAAGGGTTATCGGTATGAGGATCGAGGTGAATTGAGCGATAGGCCAGGTCATTGGAGTTCGGCCGGGAGTAAACCTCGAAGTACTTGCCGAAATTGGTTTCGCGCACCTGGCCAAAGATTCTGCCTACATCCAGAACTGACTCGGCTTCGGTAGGCACGTTCTGGATAACGACAACCCCATAGGTTAAAAACTTGCTGAATGCCTCCAATCGATAATCGAAGTCACTCAGTCGGTTGAAGTCGATGTAGATGAGCTGGGTGTCAATATTGCTCTTCCAACTGATGGGCGTTGGCAGGCCATCCAGCGGATCGAAGTCGGCACGAAACTCCGTGAGGTCATACAGACCAGCATAACCATCGCTAAATGACAGCCATGCCTGATCTACGCCTTTGGCCTCTGCTTCAACCAGAGTGATGCCGTCAGGAAGGTTGTGCGGGTTGAACAGTCTTTGCTGAGTTGTGACATCAAGACTCACGGCGTCCTGACAGCGCTCCCGCAACCACAAAGGCGCGAGCACAATGGTTTCCCCTGGCAGCTGCGCGATCACGGATGCCGGATGTTGCTTGATTTCAAAAGTGACCTGTACCATGAGAACCTCCAAATAGGTGGTCTTAGTATCCTTACGTGCTCAGGGATAAACACCCGCAATCCCCTTATTAGAGGTATGCATAAACGTTATGGAGCCGAGCGAACAGGACCTTCCGCCACTTAAATCTTTGGTCGCCTTTGAGGCCACAGTCCGCTTGGGTTCGATGACGGCCGCAGCCGTTGAATTGGGCACTACTCAACCGGCGATTTCTCAGCGGATTCGCACCTTGGAGGAGTCGCTTGGGTGTGTACTCTTCGAGCGCAACGGCAAGCTGTTGCGACCCACCTATGAGGGTCAGCAGATTTATTCAGGCCTGGCATCCCCGGTGAGTGAAATTAAGGCAGCGGTCAAGCGCATGCGTCGCCATTTCACCAAGCAGAAACCTACCATCTCGATCGCTGCGAATTTTGGATTCTGCTATTTCTGGCTTATGCCGAAATTGCCTGCGCTCCAGGGCCAGTTCCCCCAGATCCAATTCAAGATTCGCCCAGTAAACCTTGACGATGATCCGATGCTTCAAGATGCCGATATCGCCATTCAGTTTGGATCCCTCGACGGTGACTTCCGATTTGAAAAGCTACTGATCCCCGAGACGGTATTCCCAGTGTGCAGTCCAGATCTGGCTGAAAAACTGGGGCTAATGGAAGGTACGAAAATAAGCAGTATCGAGGATCTACCGCTGCTTCATAAGGACAGCGATGACTCCCGGTGGCTGGATTGGCATCACTGGTGCCTGCACGCGAAGATCACTCCGCCAGAGGAAGCGCCAGTTTTTTGCTTCAATAACTATCCGTTGCTGCTTACCGCTGCGCAGGATGGTCAGGGTATTGCGCTGGGATGGGCGGGGCTGATCGAAGAGCAGATCAAGGCGGGCAAATTGATCGCTCTCGGGCCATCAGTGGACAGGCCTCACCGGGGTTACATTGTGAGATCGAACTATCACGAGACACTTCTTGTGAGGGATGTCCTTCAGTGGCTGATTGCGGCAAGCTGACCTTGAAGCCTGCGCCGTTGAATATCCGCCAAATCCGTTTCCGCTGCTGAAAATCGTGCTGGCGAGGTATTAGATTAACGCGATGCCGATCCCGCCCGGGACCAGACTCGTCTATCTGGCGAGCATTCTCGCCTAAATGGGTGTCCGGTTTCATTAGACCACTACAGGATCAGCCGATAGAACATGATGGTAAAACGTTTCGCCCTTCCATTCATCGTAGTGCTTGAACCGTCTTAATCCTCTCCGCTCTACTGTTTTACACTTTGGGGATTTTAACCATGTATGAAGACAGAAAAGCACATGCGCTGGCGACTTGGAATCGGCTTCTTGAGCATCCTGAGATTCGTATGAGCGCCCCCGAACAGTACGATGAACTGCTACGCCTTGCAGAGGAGTATTGCGAGGAAGGGTTTATTACCCGCGAAGATCGGAGGCGAATTATTGAGAAAGCCACCGCGAACTACCGTCGAGCAGTGGAGGGGCTAGGCCAAGGCATTTAGCGTCATTCCCGACATAATCATACCACTACGTAACGAGCCAGCGAACAGCCAGTTCGAGCGTTCAAGAGCCCACGGCCGGATTTAATTCTCGCACCAGTTGTTATCGATGGGCACAGCACCGTCATCGAGATAGCGCGTCAACGCTATCCAGCGCTTGAGGCTGTAATCCAACGCCTTGGCGATGGCCGATCCCTCAGGCACAAGCTGCCTCTGGGCGATCATTCCGTAGGTCACAACCGATAAATTACCGCTGACGTTGGGCTGGGAAGTCGCCGGACTGATCGAAAAAGTCGGGCAAGGCGTGAATGGAATTCAAGAAAGGCGACCGCGTGTATGCGATGATCGGTGCCGCTGGCGGCTATGCCGAGTATCCCGCGTGCCGGCCGAGGATCTGGCATGGATCCCCGCAGGCCTCGATTGGCCTCACGCAGCGGGCGCGCCACTGGCCGGGCATACGGCCTGGCAGGCCTTGGTGGAACATGGCCAGGTCGAACATGGGCAAAAAGGTGCTGATCCATGGCGGCACGGGGGGCGTCGGCCATTTCGCGGTGCAATTTGCCAAGGTCAAGGGCGCCGAGGTCTATGCCACTGCGTCCACCGACAGCCTGCCGTTTTTGCGTGAGTTAGGCGTCGACAGGGCAATTGATTACAAAACCGAGCAATTCGAGGCGATCTGCAAAGACTTCGACTTGGTGATCGACTTGATCGGTGGTGAAACCCAGGCGCGTTCCTGGCAGGTACTGGGGGAGGGTGGCCGGCTTGTATCGATCCTAACAATGCCTGATGCCCACCATCCACAGGCAGCAGGCAAGACCGGAACACGATTTACCGCCATGCCTCGCGGGGAAGAGCTGGCCGAGATCGCAGGTTTGATTGAGGCGGGCAATGCGCAGGTCTATGTCGCCAAGGTCTTCGAGCTGAACGAGGCCGCGCAGGCGCTGGATTTCCTGAGCAGAGAACACGTGCACGGCAAAGTGGTCTTGCGCGTGAGTCACTGAAGGAGGCGACTCTTGAGTAAAGCTCGTTGCCGATTGCGCCGGTACTTGGCCGGCGCAATCAACTCAAGCTCGGCAATGGCCGTTCACGAAGTCAGCAAAAAAAGTTCTGAACGTTTTTCGTCCCTTGAATATCGACTCTGTAACTGAATATTTCTGCCTGGGCATCCGCCTTGAGTTCTCGCGGAGCGAATGCAACGGCAAATAAATCGGCTAACGGGGCGATTTTCCATGAGTGACGATATCCAGTGCAGCGTCGAATATAACGGTCGCATCCTTCACGGCAAAACTGACCAGCCGCTGATCGATTTCCTCGCGGAGCAGGGTATCGATTTACCCCACGTCTGCTATCACCAAGCCCTTGGGCCGATTCAGACCTGCGATGTCTGTTGGATCGAGCACAACGGCCAGATGGTTCGCGGCTGTACGTTGCGCACTGTCGACGGCATGCAGCTGGTCAATGACGGGCCTCGCGTAAAGGCCGCTCAAGAAGAAGGCCTGGACCGGATTCTCGCCAAGCATGAGCTGTATTGCACCGTCTGCGAGCACAACACCGGTGACTGCACGCTGCACAATACCGTCGCCGACCTCAACCCTGCGATCCAGCGCTACAGGTACCAGCGCAAGCCCTATGACAAAGACCACTCCAACCCTTTTTACACCTACGATCCCGACCAGTGCATTCTCTGTGGACGCTGCGTCGAGGCGTGTCAGAACGTCGAGGTCAATGAGACCTTGAGTATCGATTTCACCATGCAACATCCGCGGGTGCTGTGGGATGGAGGCACCACGATTGAGGGTTCCAGCTGCGTGAGCTGCGGTCACTGCGTCACCGTTTGCCCCTGCAACGCCTTGCTCGAAAAAACCATGCAGCCCGATGCAGGGCCTTTGACATCAATGCCCGAGGACATCAAGCGTCCGCTTATCGATGCGGTGAAAACCATTGAGAACACTCTTGGCGCACCGCCCATCACGGCTATTTCCGTCATGGACATGCACTGGCGCCAGCCCGAAATCAAGCGCACCAAAACCGTATGCACGTACTGCGGGGTGGGTTGCTCGTTCGAAATGTGGACGCGAGACCGCCACCTGTTGAAAGTGCAGCCGGTAATAGATGCGCCGGCCAACGGCATATCAACCTGTATCAAAGGCAAGTTCGGCTGGGATTTCGTCAACAGCGAAAAACGTCTGACGACGCCGCTTATCCGCGACAACGGTCGATTTCGTGAGGCGAGCTGGGACGAAGCACTAACATTGGTCGCCGAACGCCTCTTGGCGATCAAGCACGAGCATGGCCCCGACGCTATCGGTTTCATCGGCTCAAGCAAGGCCAGCAACGAAGAGGCTTACCTGACGCAAAAAATCGCGCGCTTGATCATCGGTACCAACAGTGTCGACAACTCGTCGCGTTACTGCCAGAACCCGGCCACCCAAGGGCTTTTTCGCACGGTGGGTCATGGTGGTGACGCCGGCACGATTGCCGACCTGGAGCAGGCGGACCTGATCGTCCTGGTGGGCAGCAACCTGGCGGAGAATCATCCCGTCATCGCCTCGAAGATCAAGGCCGCACGCAAGCACAAGGGGCAAAAGCTGCTGGTGGTCGATCCGCGCAAACATGAAATGGCGGAGCGCGCCGATCTCTTCCTGCAGATCAAATCCAGCACAGACATCGTCTGGGCCAGTGCCATGTCACGTTATCTCTTCGACCATGACTTGGCGGACAAGGAATTTCTGAAAAGTCGTGTGAATAACGTGGACGAATACCGGCGCTCGCTTGATCCGTTTACGCTGGAATTCGCCTCGCACATCACAGGCCTGTCTCAGTCGGAACTGGTCAGGGCCGCGACCATGATCGCAGAGGCGAAAAGCGTGTGCCTGCTATGGGCGATGGGCATCACGCAGCACAGTCATGGCGCGGACACCAGCACGGCGCTCTCCAACCTGTTGCTGGTCAGCGGTAACTACGGGCGCCCAGGCACGGGTGGCTACCCGATGCGCGGCCACAACAATGTCCAGGGGGCCAGCGATTTCGGTTGCCTCAAGGATGTTTATCCAGGCTACGAGAAGGTCTCCGACGAAGCGGTGAGAGCCAAATGGGCCAAAGCCTGGGGCGTGGCGCCTGAACAGCTGTCCAGCAAGGTCGGCGAAGACAATTTCCTGATGGTCGAGCACGCCGCGCAACGCAAGATCAAGGCCATGTACATCATCGGCGAAGAGACGGCGTTCTCGGATGCCGACACGGAAAACGTGCATGAGGCATTCAAGCATCTGGACTTCATGGTGGTTCAGGATATTTTTTTCAGTCGAACCGCACAATTTGCAGATGTCGTGTTGCCAGGCTCCCCGAGCGTTGAAAAGGAGGGGACGTTCGTCAACACCGAGCGGCGGATCCAGCGTTTTTATGAAGTCTTTCCACCGCTGGGCAACAGCCAGCCGGACTGGCGCATCCTGACCGATCTGGCAAAGCGCATGGGGCATGACTGGGGCTATGAGCATCCCTCGCAAATAATGGAGGAGGTGGCGAGTATTTCCACCCTGTTCGCGGGTGTCCGTTATGAGCGCCTGGAAGGCTGGAAAACCCTGCTCTGGCCAGTGAACGAAGATGGCACCGACACGCCATTGCTCTACACCAAGCGGTTCCACACAGAGGATGGCAAGGCCGTGCTGTATCCGCTGGAGTGGAAAAACCCGGCGGAAGCGCCTGACAGCGACTTCGATCTGATGCTGGACAACGGGCGCATGCTGGAACACTTCCAGGGCAACAATCAGACGGGACGTGGAGACCGTATCGATTCGTTGTCCCCTGACTGGTTTGTTGAAGTCAGTCCCGAGCTTGCCGCCGAGCGCGGCCTTCAGGAGGGGACCATGGTGCGTATCACCTCGCGGCGTGGATCGGTCTCTGCGCCGGGGGTGATCACCGACCGAGTGCGCGCAAAGGTGCTCTTCATGCCGATTCACCAAGGCAAACCCGGCATCAATGAACTCACGGGCGAACACCACGACCCGGACGTCAATACGCCGGCCTATAAGGAAACCGCGGTGAGGATGGAGGTCCTGAAGGAGCCACGTCAGCGTCCGCCATTGCCACCCGGGAATTTTCGACATGGCCACAGGACGCCGAACAAGGGCGTGGACGTGGCCGTGAAATGGGCCAGAGACGATTACGCGCCGATCGATGCCCCGGCGCCCCATCCGGAGAGGTTCTAATGGCTGAGCCTATCGATTACGACGTCAAACCGCCCAAGACCGAGCCTGATGCGAAGGATGAACTGGATCGCCTGCTTCAGAACCTTCATCAACACGGCGTTTTGCGCATGGCCAATGATTTAGTGTGCGCCAACACAGCGATTACCAAAGTACTGGTGGACGGCCTCAACAAGGACGGCACGCTCAACGTTATCCAGAATCTGTCGATTTTGGCGATGGCGCTTTCACGTGTTCAGCCCGATGAATTCTACCGACTGGTCTTTGCGCTGAAAGACGCCGGCGCGGCGCTCAGCCAATGGCGCGCGCCGGAGAATGCCGACCTCGCACCGGGTGTCAAAGGCGCCTACCGTTTGCTGCATGATGAATCGCTCTGGCGTGCGATCACACCGCTTGTGGAAGGGTTGAAAGCAATGGGCGAAGGGATGAAAAAGCCGCTCGACAAACCGGTCAGCCAGTTTACCGGCAAGCCCAGCGACGCCTGATCGGAGCCCGCACATGGAACCGTTGGATCCCGCGTTGATGCTGGCGCGTTATCAGTTTGCGTTCACTATCAGCTTTCATATCGTGCTCGCTGCGTTTTCCATAGGGCTGGCCAATTATCTGATGGTGCTGGAAGCCCTGTGGTTATGGAGCAAACGCCAGATTTACATGAACGTCTACCGATTCTGGCTGAAAATCTTTGCCTGGACCGTTGCCGTGGGCACTGCGTCCGGGCTTGTCATGGAGTTTCAGCTCGGGACTAACTGGAGCGCACTGGCCAGTCGAGCCGGAGGTATTCTGGGGCCACTGATGTTCTATGAAGTCATGGTCGCGTTTTTTCTGGAAGCGGGCTTTATCGGGGTCATGCTGTTCGGCATGGATAAAGTCGGCCCGCGCCTGCATTTCCTGTCTACGTGTGCGGTGGCCGTTGGCTCGTTATTCAGCGCATTCTGGATATTGTCAGCCAATTCATGGATGCACACGCCTGCCGGTTTCAGCATTGCCGAAGATGGCCGGTTCGTACCGCAAGACTGGCTTCACATCATCTTCAACCCCTCGTTTCCCTACCGCATGGTCCACATGAGCATCGCCGCGTTCCTCGGCACGGCCATGCTCGTGGGTGGCGCGGCCGCCTGGCATCTATTGCGCAACAGCCGTCACGCATCCGCGCGAGTGATGTGGTCAATGGCCCTGTGGATGGCGGCGGTGGTCGGACCCCTTCAGATCCTAGCCGGGGACTTGCACGGTGAAAACACACGCGATTATCAACCGCAGAAGCTGGCTGCCATGGAAGGCTCATGGCGGCGTCCGGCGCCGGGTGAGGGGGAACCCCTCAGGCTGTTTGCGATACCCGACCAAACGCTGCGTAAAAACGACTTCGAGCTGGCAATCCCCCATCTTGGCTCGCTGTACCTGCGCCATGACTGGACCGGCACCATACAGAGTCTTGATGAGTTCGCTGAACACGACATCCCGCCGGTGGCCGTGGTTTTCTATGCATTTCGCATCATGGTGGGCCTCGGCTTGCTGATTGTGGCCTTGGGCATTGCCAGTCTTTTCCTGCGTTGGCGCGGTGGCCTTTTTGAATGTCGATGGCTGCTGCGCTGTTCAGTCCTCATGGCTCCCGCCGGGTTCGCGGCAATGCTATGCGGATGGATCGTCACCGAAGTCGGCCGTCAACCATTCACGGTCTACGGGTTAATGCGCACCGTTCACAGCCATTCGCAGCAACCCCTTTCATTCGTTGCGGGCAGTACGCTTGGCATCATGGTCATGTATGTGCTGGTTTTCGGAGGGGGTCTTTTCTACCTGTTGCGCGCGGTCGGACAACTGCCGGCAGAAACTACGGACACCAATGAATAAGCGGCAGCGCAGAGTGGGGAGGTCGTATGTTCATGTCTGAAGCACTGTTACCCGACCTGGCGGCTGCCGCGATCGCCTTTACGATCATCCTCTATGTGATTCTGGATGGGACCGATCTGGGGGTCGGGATCCTCCTGGCGACGCGTCAGGATCCGGATGAAAAAAAGATCATGGTCAATTCCATCCTGCCCATCTGGGATGGCAACGAAACCTGGCTGGTGCTGGGTGGCGGCGGGTTGCTGGCGCTTTTTCCGGTGGTGTACAGCGTGTTGTTTTCCGCACTCTACATACCCGTCATTATGATGCTGCTGGCCCTGATCGCCAGGGCGGTTGCGCTTGAGTTCCGGGCTGACGCGCCCACGCGCATGAAGCGTTGGCTCGACATCTGCCTCGTGGCTGGCTCGCTGATCGCGACGTTGTGCCAAGGAATGATCATGGGGGGCGTCGTGCAGGGCATCGAGCAAGAGCAGGGCCGGTTCAGCGGCCACGGCTGGGAGTGGCTGGGCGCATTTGCGCTGACGTGTGGCGTGGTGCTGGTCATCGGTTATGCGTTGTTGGGCAGCTGCTGGCTGGTGTGGCGCACCGAAGGGCGCTTGCAAGCCGCGGCGAAAGGCCAGGCCCGCACACTCGGCTGGCTGACCCTGGTCGGGATCGCGGCTATCCTCGTCTGGACCGGCCTGTCCAACCAGGTTTATCGAGATCACCTGTTGAATTCCAGCCTCAGCCTGCCGCTTCTAGCGCTCCAATGTGCGTTAGTGGCCGGCTTTTACTGGGCATTCTCCAGCCGCCTCGAGTTTCTGCCGTTGTTCGCGGTGTTGGGATGGTTTGGCGTAGCTTTCGTTACCGCCATCCTCGTTTTGTATCCTTTGATCCTTCCTCCCTCATTGACGATCAGTCAGTCGTCTTCCCCTGCCGCGAGCCAGGCCTTTGTGTTGGCGGGCTTTGTGGTGTTGGTACCTGTGACGCTTGTTTACAACACATGGGGTTTTTGGGTATTCCGGGGCAAGATCACGGCGGGTAAATGAAATTACGGCTTGCTATACATAAGCGCATGTCGCTTTAGCACATAAAATCAGACATATATTCGGAGAACATATATTTAGTCACATTCAGATTGGTACCCGTGACCTTACGATCATAATTGACTTTTGCGATGCGGTATTCACTAGACTGGGCCTGGTGCGTATGCCCCTTGAAGATGACAATGGTCCAGCTTGAGCCGGTTGGCAATTGCCAGGACGGCGATGCCCACAATTTTTTGTTCAGTTGCCCTTTAATGGTTTGCCGGAAACTTGGGGAAATGCTGTTCAAATCAGCTTCGTCGCCGATTTGCAAAAGCCAGTAAGGCTGCTTGGGAAATCGCACTTGTAATGGGCGGCAAAGACGAAGGCGCGCCGGGGTTGCGGCCTCAGTATGCAGAGGACTACTTCGACACGTATTGCCGAGATCCGGAAGGCAACAAGCTATGCTTCGTCCATTCAGACGATATGAAGGGAGCGGGAATGTAAGTTTTTTCCGCTGTATTACTATGTAGTGGTCTAATGAAACCGGACATCCATTTAGGCGAGGATGCTCGCCAGATAGAGGTATCTGATGACCAAACAACGTCGTTCCTTTCCCGCTGAATTCAAACGCGAGGCCGCAGGCCTCTTGCTCGATCAAGGCTATAGCCATTTGAAGCCAGCCGCTCGCTTGGGGTGGTCGAGTCCGCGTTGCGTCGCTGGGTTAACCAGCTCCAGCAGGAGCGCAACGGCGTGATTCCGCAGAGCAAGGCGCTGACGCCAGAGCACCAGCTGTTGGCCGGTTACGGATGCACATTGACAACCACGTCTAAGTCGACGGTCAGTACCAACTGGTGAAGCACCAACTCGCTGCCCTTGTGGCTTGGACAAATCCCTGAGCTGGCAACTGGGGAGTGGCCGGTGGCTGTGCGACAGGCTGAACCTGATTATCGGCGGCCAGACCGGCGTGAGCAAAAGCTGGCTCGCTTGCGCGCTGGCCCACAAGGCCAGCCGGGACGGCTACGGCATGCGCTACCTTTACATAGCTCTATTTAAAAAAAATATTTGATAATCAGTAAGATAATCCTAAAAAATGGCGTTTCATTACGAATGGACCAAAATTATTGCAAGCCAGCTTGCCATTCCACGCGCCAAGCAAGTTGCGTGCATGCTCTCCCGCACGGCTTGGACTGAAGTCATAAACGACCGCCTTGAGCGCCGAATTTGGCGTAGTGCAGTAGGCCCAGGCATAAGCACGATGCGTTTTCTCACCTGGGGGAAGCATCTGCACCGGCGTTTCGTCAGCGTGGATCACGCCTTGGGCAAGCACTGTTTCGCGTAGCGCATCGACTAAGGGCTGGAGCTGCACACCGGTTTGAGCGACCCATTGCGCTAGTGTCGATCGGGCGATGGCGAAGCCGGCGCGGCTAAAGATTTTCTCTTGCAGATACAGCGGTAAATGGTCGGCAAATTTGGCCACCATCACGTCAGCCAGCAGGCCTGCGGTCGGAATGTCCTTATCGATGACCTGGGCGGGAACCGGTGCCTGAGTCGGTATTTCACACGCGCCAGACCCCCTTTTCCGCGCACATGCTGCTCCACCATTAACATGCCCGGCGTGTAATCCGGCTTCTCGCTGACATTCTCGCCAACCCGCTGGAGCTGGCAGCCGCAGGCGCATTGGATGTTGTAGGGTTCGCGATAAATCACGGTACGTAGAAACTGCGTAGGCAAGGAAACACGCTTGGGCTGCTTGCGTGGTTCAGCTTGCGCAGCCGGCGGATTCAACGCCTTCAGCTCGGCTTCAATGGCCGCGATGTCGGTGTCGAGCAAGTCGTGGAGCAAGCGGCCTTGGTCGGAACTCAATTGCTCACTGCGCTTGGCAAACTTGTTACGTTTGAACCAGGCGATTTCGTGGGTGAGTTGCTCGATGATGGTTTGGTCGCGGTCGTTCTTCTTGCCCATTCTGTCGACTTGCTGTCCGAGCGAATCAACCTGGATAGCAACTGCGCAGCGAAAGCGCGCAGTTGGTCGGGGGTCATCTGATCGATGATTGGGCGAGGAAGCCATGCCCTGGATTTTACCAAAGCGGATCGCCTGCGGTAGCAGGCCGAGGCGCTAATTACAGTTTCTAGAGCAATGTGATTGCACCGTCAGCCCCAACGAGTTGCCAAGGCAGACCGAGCACCAAAGCCTGAAGTTGCTCGGAATTCAGCTCCATCTCGCAGCCTAGTCGAATGCCTGGCCAGTGAAATCTAGGTTCAATCGACGAGCAGCTAGCCAGATGCCAATCCCGTCATGCACCAGCACTTTCATACGAGTGGCACGGCGGTTGGCAAACAGATAAGCACAGTACGGCTTCGCCGCACCCAACACCGCGATCACTCTGGCTAACGCGGTCTCGGTGCCGGCACGCATGTCCATGGGCTCGGTGGCAAGCCAGATGGCGTCGATGTGAATCATTGCATGAGTCCACGGACAAAGCGAGCGTAGCCTTCAGGATCAGGCATCGGCCATTTCACCGTGACCGATTGCTCGCCAAGCGGCAGCTCAATAATCGCCAAAGCTTTCGTCTGCCGCTTGGGTGCAGCTCTCAACGGAACGAAAGCCGGCAAGGTTGCAGGCGATTGGTCCCGGTAAGTCGGTAGCCACTAGCGGATCACGTTGGCGTTGATGCCGTGGCTGATGGCGACGCTGGATAGGGTGGCGTCCGGTTGCAGGCATTCCCGAATAACGTGGGCCTTGAAGGGTTTCGGATAAGAGCTTCGATGGCCGCATGAAAATCCTGACGTTAAGGCCGATAGCGTCCGCTTACGAGGACACCATCGCCCTTAATGCTGGGGTTCGGAAGGTGACTTTCCCAGACGCTTACGCAATAAGGTGGGGCAAGGCTGATTGGTCGGGCTTTCGTGCGGACTATCCATTAGGTTTGGATACGTTCCGGTTTGTTCGCCTGCTTTACTTGAATGTGAAATCCACTAACCGACCCGCTCAACATGATTCACCATATATTATTTTATAATCGTAGCGTTGATAATTGGGTCAGTTGGGGGCGAACATACCCTGGCGTACCTATCAAAATTGAGGGAGGAAACCTGGTCAGTAACTCCAAAATGCTCACAGAGCTTGCAATGGAGGGCTTGGGTGTTGCGCTGTGCGGGCTGGAGTTCATCCAAAGCCCCCTCAAGAATGGTAATTTAATCATTCCATTCCTGAGATGAAGATGTGACACCTAATGGGTTATTACTACCTCTCGATGAGAAAATCCGGTCGCTTGTGCGATGTGGCTCAGCAATTCGTCACTTGCTTGAAGAAGGAGGCCCGCCAAACTGAAGGTATAGGAAAACGGTTTGAGGATGGGCTATTCAGTCGTCTAAAAGTTGTATGAATTCATTTTTTTGAAAGAGAGGCTTCCTCAAGTAGCCAATCTAAAAAAATTTGGGAATGAGTGCTGGCATATTGATGTTCTGGAAGGACAGCGTAGAACGCTTCGGAGGTGGGTACGCGTTGAGTGAACGGAGCGACGAGCTTGCCTTCAGCTAGCATCGTAGCTACAAGTGATGTTCGTCCTAATGCAAAACCGTGTCCAAGAACCGCCATTTCCAACGCTGTTATAAGCGTGTCAAATTGCATGCCTTTCGAAGGTGGAACGCAGGAAATTCCTGTTTGCTTTAGCCAATAACCCCATCCCTCTTCGTATCCGATGACATGGAGTAGTCCATGTTCTTCTAGTGTTTTCTCTATATTGATGTCTACGTTAGAGCCGGTACTTAATAGCTTGGGGCTGCATACTGGAATAAGGTCATCCCACGTCAGTCTGTATGACTTATAACCCGGCCAATTCCCCTTGCCATATCGAACATCAATATCGACTTCTTTATCCTGCTCCTCCAGCCAGATATTGCTGGTGAAATGCAGGTTAACTGAAGGATAAACGCTGGTAAATCGTTCTAGTCTCGCAGCTAGCCAAGTAGTAAAAAAAACAAGGTTCACCCTGGTGGTAATGACCTTTGCACGTCCTTCGCCAAAAATTTCATCGGTGGCAGCAGCGAGACGTTCGATAGCTTCATGAACCGCAGGCATATAAGCGCGTCCCGCTTCGGTCAATTCTAGTCGGCGCGCTAGACGTTTGAAAAGCGTCATGCCAAGTTGTGACTCCAAACCTTTGATCTGTTGGCTGATCGCGGCCTGTGTCAAGTTTAGTTCGTCGGCAGCTAAGGTGAAATTCAAGTGGCGTGCAGAGGCCTCGAACGAGCGAAGCCAATTCAGCGGGGGAAGGCGTTTCTTATTCACTTATAGATCGCTCTTCATATAGCATTTATTGAGCGGGTGATGGTTACCGCCATCGCCCGTTCAATAATAGTATGTAGCGTCTAAAGATGTAAATGATCATATGAGGCGATAGCAACGAACGCCTCGGAGCATGAAAACTCCAGGGTTTCCATGCCCAATCGGGGCCGTTATTTCAATGTAGGTATTGAGAATGAGGCTCCTTCACGAACACCTGCCGATGGCCAGCGCTGGGTGATCATTTTGCGACGAGTATAGAACCGCACGCCATCCGGGCCATAAGCATGGAGGTCGCCGAACAGAGAGCGCTTCCAACCGCCGAAACTGTGATATGCAACTGGTACCGGCAATGGGACGTTGACGCCCACCATTCCTACTTTGATGTTGTCGGTGAAGTAGCGTGCTGCCTCGCCGTCGCGGGTGAAAATACACGTCCCGTTGCCATATTCATGGTTATCAATGAGACTCATGGCTTCCTGCATTGAGTCGACCTGAATCACCTGAAGCACCGGTCCGAAGATCTCCTCTTGGTAGCTCTGCATCGTCGGTTTCACGCCATCGATCAGGGTGCCGCCCACAAAGAAGCCGCTCTCGTATCCCGCGACTTCCACATTTCGACCATCTACGATGAGGCGGGCACCGTCGGCCTCCGCGCTGTCGATGTACCCGACAATCTTATCCTTGTGCTGGCGGGTGATAACGGGGCCGAAGTCGTTGCTCGCATCTGCCGCCGACTTTAAGCGCAGCCATGGCGGTGCGCATCTTTTCAACAAGGGCTTGTGCAGTACCTGCACCTACCGCAACGGCAACCGACAGTGCCATGCAGCGTTCACCTGATGAGCCGAAAGCTGCACCCAAGAGCTGGTTCACTGCGTTGTCCATGTCAGCATCGGGCATTACGATCGCATGGTTTTTCGCCCCGCCCAATGCTTGGCAACGTTTTCCATTGGCGGTGGCGAGCTTGTAGATGTATTCGGCGATTGGCGTAGAGCCTACGAAAAACTTACTGCTTCAATCCGCGAATCGGACAGCAGAGTGTCGACAGCTTCTTTATCCCCGTTGACTACGTTCATGACGCCGTTTGGAAGACCGGCTTCTTGCAGCAGTTGGGCGATGAGCAAAGTCGAGCTTGGATCGCGTTCGGATGGTTTGAGGATGAAGCAATTCCCACAGACAATTGCCATCGGAAACATCCAAAGCGGCACCATTACCGGGAAGTTGAAAGGTGTGATGCCAGCCACGACTCTCAACGGCTGGAACTCGCTCCAGCAATCGATATCAGGGCCTACGTTTTTGCTGTGCTCCCCCTTCAAAAACTCAGGAGCTCCGCAAGCGTACTCAACATTTTCGATACCACGCTGCAACTCTCCCATGGCGTCGTGGGAAATCTTGCCGTGCTCTTCGCCAATGAGTTGGCAAATTTTCGTAGCATTCTGCTCCAGGAGTTCCTTGAAGCGGAACATGACGCGAGCGCGCTTGATGGGAGAAGTATTGCGCCAGGCGGGGAAGGCTGCCTGAGCTGCCGAGATGGCTTGTTCAACAGTCACCTTGGAGGCCAGCGCCACGCGCTTGGTCACTTGTCCAGTCGCAGGGTTGAATACATCCTGAAAACGGTGTCCTGCGTCTAGGCGCTCGCCATTAATGGGGTGTCCTACAGTTTCCATTTCATGTTTCCTGATTATTGTAATGTTGGATAACAGCGTCTAGCGGTAGGGCATTCAACTACCATAGCTGGCGATAGAGTTCAGCCATTTGGTCGGTGGTCGGGAGACGAGGGTTGTTCCCCGGCGATCCAGAGGCCAAGGCCTGCTGTGCCATGGTTTCGATCTTGTCCATGAACTGGTCTTTATCAATTCCAAACTCTGCCAGGCTGGGGACGTTCAAATCCTCATTGATTGCTATGAGCTCGCGCAGCAGTTTTTCGTTGGCCGTGGCATCGCTCTCCTGGATGGTGGCCAAGTCCATTGCGCGAGCGCATTCGGCATAACGCTCCGGTGCTGCAGGGATCGAAAATTCGGTCACGGCCGGCAGCAGCATCGCGTTGGACAATCCGTGCGGGACTTGAAAAAAAGCGCCAATAGGGCGGCTCATGCCATGTACTAGAGCTACTGATGCGTTAGAGAAAGCCATCCCCGCGAGCGTTGAGCCGAGCATCATCGCTTCACGTGCCTTCTTATCGGCTCCGGTGCGATATACGGTTCGAAGATTTGGCCCGATCAATCGCATCGCAGCCAGAGCCTGAGTGTCGCTGTAGGTGTTTGCCTTTTTACTGACGTATGCCTCCATGGCGTGGGTGAGGGCGTCAATGCCCGTGTCAGCCGTGATGCGTCCTGGGAGGCTCAGCGTTAGCGTGTAATCGATCAGGGCGGCAACTGGCATAAAGGCCAATCCCACACAGAGCATTTTCTCGTCAGTCGATTCATCAGTGATGATTGTGAATCGGGTGACCTCCGAGCCAGTGCCCGCCGTGGTCGGTACAGCAATCAGCGGCAGTCCCGCTTCGTTTACGATTCGTGGGAACTTGTAATCACGCATTTGTCCGCCGTGCTTGGCAAGCACACCGATAGCCTTCGCACTGTCGATAGGGCTGCCGCCACCCAGTGCAATGATGCAGTCGAAGTCGCCTTCTTCGGCGTAGCGCACACCTGCACTGATCGATGCGACGGTGGGCTCGGGAACGGTGTCATCGAATACATCAGTATGGATGCCGGCAGAGGAGAGCACTTCTACGATTCTGGCGGCATAGCCCAGCTTGACCATCATCTTGTCGGTCACTACGAGGGGCTTGCGAAGACTAAGGCTTGCTAGAACTGTCGTAATTTCTTCACAAGCATTTTCGCCGATGGACATCAGGCGAGGCAGAACTACTGGGGTAGCCATAAATGCTCCTGTTTTATTTATCAGTTGGAGTAAAAGACAACGTCTCTGCGCAATAGCCGCATAGATTATTTGGGCATGGCTGCCGGCATGAATTGTTTCGACCTCAGGTGGGTCGTGATTGATTCTCGGGTGTGAGAATAAGTTTGTGAAGCAATAAAATGTCAGCCTGACCCCCTGTTTTTTTATGGGGCGAGGGCGACTTGCGAGAGGTTTGCTGTTGTTTATTTCAAGAGGTCGCCTGCAGCCATAATAAAAATTGACCCTCAGGGCTAATTTATATTGCTGGATTGGTTGTTGTGAGATTTCTAATATCGGTATTACACGGTGGGGGATAACAAAAAAAGTTGACGAGAGTTTTTGACGTCAAATCAGATGTCAGTAGTTACTGATATCGCTTTTCGTCCACTCCCGGACTCTACAACTAGGTCATTAGACCTAATCTAAAACTGCCTCTAAGAAGGATAAAACGAAATGAAGCAGACTAATCCATTGCCGCTTGCCGGCGTTCGCGTAGTCGATTTCGGTCAGCAGATCGCTGGCCCCGCGGTTGCAATGATCCTGGGGGATCTCGGTGCGACAGTGGTGCACATCGACCCTCCTGCGGGCCCCCTGTGGGACAACCCGGCGAACGCTGTGCTTAATCGCAACAAAAGCTGTATCCGTCTCGACCTCAAGACCGCTGCCGGTCTGGCGCAGGCGAATGATCTGATTGCTCAGGCTGACATTGTCCTGGAAAGCTTCCGTCCGGATGTAATGAAAAATCTGGGCATTGACTTTAAAAAGCTGCGCGCCAGCCGCCCGGAGCTGATCACACTTTCCATCCCAGGCTTTGCCAGCAACGACACACTGCGTCGGGAATGGAAAGCTACAGAGGCTGTTGTTGCCGCGACTGCGGGCGCATTCACTGACATGGGGTTCAACCGAGTATTGCTTGGCCTGAACCCTAGCTTTTCGCCGCTTCCTCTGGGTTCTGCATACGCCACCACTCTGGCCGCTGGCGCAGTTGCACTCGCTCTTCAGGCTCGTGAACGAACCGGCCATGGTGATGGGATCGAGGTGCCCGTGGTTGCCGCGCTGATGGAAGGGCTGTCCTATAACTCCTACGTAATCGACGGTCTGCCTGAGCGTTATAAGACGATGCGAGAGCTTGAAATTGAGCATCGCAAGGCTAACAACATCCCAATGAATCTCAGCTACGAGGATTTGCAGGAGTATCTCGATCCTTTCTACCGCACCTATTTGTGTGCAGACGACCGGATGTTTTACTGCGTATGCCCGTCGCACCGTAACCATGCCAAGCGTGCGTTGAAAGTTCTCGGCATCTACGAGGAACTCGTGGCGGATGGTCTGCCGGAAGTATCCGATCTGCACTCACCCATCAGTGAGTGGGATGGCGAGACGTCGATTGGCGTATACCCTCTGCCAAAGAAGTGGGCAGACCATATCTCGGCGAAAATGAAGAAAGCGTTCCTCACCAAAACTTCGGAAGAATGGGGTCAGATTTTCGGTGAGAAAAAAATTCCAGGGGCGCCTCACCGTACCACCCAAGAATGGGTCAATCATGAACACACCAATACTGCTGGTCTGATCGTTGAGGTTGAAGATCCTGAGTACGGCCTGATGAAACAGCCTGGGCCGATCGTGTGGCTTGAAGAGTCCGCAGGCGAAATGGTTAAGCCTCGTCCTCGCAACAACATATCTTTCGAACAGGCACTGGTGGAGCTTAAAGATGTTGCCGTTGAATATCCGGCTACCTACCCAACAGGTAGTGCAATTAAGTCCGAAGTTGGAAATGGCTGGTTGGATGGGCTACGGATCCTTGACCTGACCAACGTTATTGCTGGCCCGCACTCGACTGCGTTCCTCGCGCGCTTCGGTGCCGAGGTCATCAAGCTCGATCCGGTTAAGCCTCTCTATGACCCACTGATTGGCACTCTGTTTACCTTCCAGACAGGCATGGGCAAACAAAGCGCGCTGGTTGATATTCTCAGCCCGGAAGGGCGTGGCGCTTTCAACCGCTTGGTTAGCTCAGTGGATATAGTGGTCATCAATGCTCCAGAGCGTCAGTTGAAAGAGCTGGGACTGGATAAGGAGAGCCTGCGTATCGTCAACCCCAACGTCCTGTTCTGCCGCCTCGATTGCTTAGGTGGGCCGCTGCCAGGGCCGAAGTCCAACTTCATTGGCTATGACGATATCATTCAGGCCCATAGCGGCATCATGAGTCGCTTCGGTGGCCCACAAACGCCAGAAGAGCACGCTCACCTAGGCACCCTGGACGTCAACTGTGGTTTCGCTGCCGGCTTGGGTATGGCGGTGCAGCTCTACCATCGGATCAAAACCGGAAAAGTCACCCGTTCGCGCACCTCCCTCTCGGCTGTTACCAACCTCGCGCAAATCTCGTTTGCCTATGACTATGCGGGGCGCGGCGCCTTCAACGAGCCCTCGGGTCGCGATGTGCTGGGCTATAACGCTCTGTCGCATTTCTACCAGACGAGTGAGGGGTGGCTGTATCTGGACAGCAAGCCAGCAGAAATCGAGAAGCTGGAAAAAATCGAAGGGCTGGAAGGCATCGGTAAAGCCTCCGAGGTTTCGGCATTCTTGAAGAAGGCATTCTTGAATGCACCCGCTGCATACTGGGCTGATCGCCTGCATGAAGCTGATATCGCTGCCGCAGTACCGAATTCGATCGAGCAGCTCCGTGCGCTATACACCCGTGAAGGGGACAACACCGTTGGTATTCACAACGGCAGCTTCGCATTTTCGATTCACCGCAACCATCCAAGCGGCCACTGCCTGACACAGATCGATCACTACGCAATCCGCCCAGTGGATTCGAAAATCTCGGCGGTATCTCTCCCTGAGCGCTGGGGGCATTCAACCAAAGAGGTACTTGCCAGAATCGGGTACTCTCAGACGGAAGTGGATGATTTCCTCCGTCGTGGCATTGCTAGCCTTGGATGGGCGGAGGAGTATCTGCCAAGCTAATCAAGCGTTTACGCGCTCGTAGTTGCATCAATTTTTAGCCATGTGTCCACGCCCACATGGCCTTTTTTGCGTAAAGCTGTATGCGTTCAAGCTCAGCATCGGGAACACGGAAATGCTCGATTTTGCCGAAATGCAAGTGGTGAAAATGACAAATAGAGCTAAGCGAGTGCATACGTCCGGGTATCCTTTCTCGTGTGATGCATTTCGGGATCTCGTTTGCCGTCCTTGTTCTTGGTCGAACTCGGTGCATGAATAATCGTCGCATTGACTACTGTGTCTTGGCGCAGCATCAAACCAAGATCACCCAGATAGCCATTGATGACCTGCAAGATCTCGCCTGCCAGCTCATGCTTTTCCAGCAAGCGCTGGAAATTGAGAATGGTGGTTTCATCGGGAATCCAGACCAGACTCAACCTCGCGAACTGGCGAAGGATCGTTGTTTCGTACAACGCTTCCTCCATTGTCGGATCGCCGTAGCCGAACCAGTTTTGCATCAGGTGTATACGCAACATCGCCATAACGGATGGGCCGGACGGCCACCTTAGCTCCGGTAGGGCTGCTTGTAAATATCAAGAGTCCAATCATCGGCGCGGTCTGTGACTACCTTCTCTACTCAAACCGCCAAAACTGAGTCAACCAACTACGGACATGTCAGCAAAGATTAGTTTCCTGAGTAACGTGTGTGTACCTAAATCTTGCTTGCCTGGTTCTCCATCGCAGCCAGCACATGATGGTAATTGATGTATTAATAAACGCAGATTTTAAAAAAAAGCGAAAAAATCTATGTCTGTTTCTACCTTATTTCGTAGAATTTTCAGCAAGGAAAGCATACTGTTTGATCTCTACTAGCCTTTTCGAATTAGAGCGCTGAGACAATGCCAAAAACCGAAGGGTATATTTCAGTTGCTGCGAAGGAGTACGAAAAGCTCACGGTGCCCCTTAGTATGGAAGTGGGTTCCATTATTTTTTCCGTGCGCAGCCTAAAGAATAATCTTCTGACGATGAGTAATACTATTTCTAAAATTTCAGAAGATACATATACCGATACGCCTGATGACGAAAGTCCCCTGCTTAGACAGGAAATTAAAAATTTAATCAATACGCTGCATGTTCTGAAGCAAACGGTTAAGTTTAATCTCTGTTTTATCATGCGCCGGATAACTATTTCGCTCTTCGAGACCGTCATCGCTAATAACTTGACGCCTTCGAAAGTGAGAAATTTCATGAGGCAAATATTGAGCTCCAAAAAACAGTGACTAAATGCATCAAGATGCTCGAGCAGCTCGATGACGATCTCGCTATAAGGCGTTTTAAAAAAGAGACGAGACATCTATGTCTAGTGATAATTAATATGAAATTAAAGTCGAGATTACCATCAGCATTTGGCATATGTGCAGTGGTTACATTATAATAGCTTTCTTAGGCAAGTCGGGACTTACCAAGTTAAATGCTCAGTTAGACAATATTATTGGGAATCTTGTGCTGTCCGAGGGACTCGTCCAGCAAAGCAGTATGAAAATCGTCGCCACCAATCTTGATATTTATAAAGCTATTTCTTTAGCATCTACGAGTTTGAGTCAGTTTTTAAAATTTATGAAAATAATAAGCTGCGAGTTGAAGAGTCATTAATCACCTTTTTATTCGATAGGGATGTAATAGGCGGAATAAAGCGCAGATAGTGAATTTTTTTTGATTGAGAAGATTGTTGATTTCAATGCGTGCTATGACTTGCTTCATGCCGTTGATTGGAGCTTTTAGCAAGCTAAACTTGGCAACAAAGTCTAGCTTATTAACAGATTAACTGAGCGAAAAATAATATGCCTACGCTTTGCAGTTATTGGTTGACCGTACTTGAAGAAAAAAAACCGGGTCGGTAAAGAGCTATTGAATCAAATTAGAGTATTGCATTTTTCGATGCAAATGATCACTAACTTGGTCATGGTCCGAAATGAATCTCCGTCGCTTAATGATCTAAAATCTCCTGGACTTGTGATATATCACGACAGTGCCAAGGATTCGTACGCTCTCCACAAGAATTTGCAAGATTCCTTAGAGGGGTCGATATTTTTGGTAGAGGCGTTTGTTGCAGATGCATCTAAGCTTGTTCGTTATATCGACTCATATTTATTAGTTGCTCCGCCTCATAAGGATCGAAAAAACCTTATAGATATGTGCGTTGCTGTCAATGATATGGTGTGTGCGCTTAAAGATTGGAAGGATAGCCGTCTGGAGCGAACGCCTATTCGTCAATTTAATGATTAAATTCTGGCGAATAAGAGTTGCGTCAAAATACAAAAGTAAATATATGGCTAAAAAATCAGCCTATTGAATCAGCCTATTGAAGTAGTTAAAGTAACTTAAAAAATGATCAACAAGTTGTTGTTAGGGCGGTTGGTAGGCTTAATCAATGATCACAAGCTTGGTTACTAATCTTGTAGATGTTCAAAACGAGCCACTATTGCTTGACGAGGCATATAAAGGGTCGGGTATTATTATGCATCCCAAAAGCGCCAAGGGTATGTGCGCTCCTCATATCAATTTACAAGATTCCTTGGAGATGGTGATATGTTTAATAGAGGTTTTTGCTGCAGATGCCCAGGCTTTTTCGCTATGTTTAGTCATATATATTGTTTGCGCTATCAAACGAAGATCTGCATCTGATTATAAGTATGCATCTTACTGTAAATGATATATGTGCGCATCTAAAGGCTGGCAAAATGGTCGCTTGGAGACAGGGCATGTCAGTCATCTTAAACATATATGAGTCGCTGTTCAATAAAAGTCGCAATGAAATGTAAGGGTGAATATTATGTTGCCTGGAAATAGATTGGTGGAGGTTGTTCAGTTGCTAGCGTATAACCAAGAAGTTGTCGTTAGAGCGATTGCTGGGCTTATACAGTCTTTAAGGTGGACTGAACAAAAAATGATATTTGTGGGTCAAAGCGTGCGCAATATCGATAGTTTAGGTGTAGAGAGTTTACAGGGTAGGCTTTATATTTGTGCTGTTGAGGTCGAAACTATTAAAGATGTTGCGTGTAAACAGCTGGATTTTCTTTCGGCGAAACTTGACGCGGGGCTCTCGGTGCTATCCAGTGAAATCAGCATGGATGGAAATGATGATGAGGAGGGAGGGCGGATTTTTGCGCTGTTTTCTCAATGCTCATTGCAGCTTGTAAATTTAAAATGTCAAATCAAAGATCTGAGGCGAGATATCAATCGATAAGAATGCGAGGGTTTGTGTGAATAAATTAATTGAATGCATTCAATATATTTTTTTTGTTTTATTTTTGATTTTGTATGTGATGGTGGGCATATTTTCTAGAGGCTGAAAATCTTGCCGCGTCGGCGACTTAATAATATATTTTCTGGTTCTGAAGATTAAGTTTTGTCGATGACTTGGCTCAATCTAAAGTTTAACAATGCTTTATTTTTTGCTGGATTAGCTGAAGATGCACACTTGAAAAGACGTTAAACTTCAATCGCGGCTGATGAGTTGTGAGTTGCCCATAATAAAGCATAGTCATTTAAATGCTTAGGCTTATTAGTGATTCTTAGTCGCATTATAGTGCAGGTAAAATGGTTAATAGTATATCGCCGGCGCATCGCCGACTGCGTTTTTTCGCGTGTTGTTGGGCTCTATTGGTTTGGCCGTTATTCTTGCCATTTTAAAAACCAAAGTCGACTTCAAAGTTAAGCTGCAGTAGATTATTGTGTTGGACGTTATCAATCCGGGCATCCCATTTTTGATATATAGCGTGGCGGCACCGCTGTTACCTGGCGGCTATTCAGAAATTTTCAATACGACCACACTGATGATGGGTGTCATGATAGGCTGGATGTTTTTCAGCGATTCGTTAACACTGAAAAAGGTGTCGGCGTGCTGATCGGGCTTATGAAATGACCAGCACCAGCCCCATCACACTTTCAATGAACGTTGTCATAGGCGCGTTGGCGTGTTTAGTCGCCACCATTTGCTACGATGCAGAAGGATATCTGACTAGACGATGGGTAGCTGACAAGGGTGGGCTAGACGCGAACTCGTAGCTTTTGGCAGTCAAATTGGCGCGACGCTGTTTCTCGTACCGTTTTTCGGAATCTCACCCGCAATAAACCCACCGGCGAGTTGGGGTAACCAAGAGGTATGATAGCACTGGTTGCGCTGGGTTTCATCTGCACCCCATGTGCGTACATTCTGTATTTCCGCTTGATCGCGGATATCGGGCCGGTGCGTTCGCTGACCGTGGCCTTCCTTATCCCTCCCTTCGGCGTGCTGTGGGGTGTGATGTTCCTTGGTGAACGTTCTTCGGCCGCACATTTGTACGGCGGCGGGCTTATCTGTTTAGCTGTGTGGTTCGTTCTCAGCAAGAGCAAGCCGGAGCAAGAGCCCTCACCAGCTTCAGATTGATCCAATAGCTTAACTGTGCTCAACGATTTTCCATCTGATTGGGTGGTGGCACTAAGTGAATAACATGTCTTAGTTTTGCGGAGTCTGGTAAATGACTTGGCCGGACGGATACACCGTCCGGGCAACACACCTTCCTGACACCGTTGCTTGAAGCGATGGTGTCCACCTCAAATTTGAAGTGCACTCCATGTCCTGGCCTCTCGGGGTTGGGTAGATGACTTGGCTGGACGCATAGAGCGCCAGTTAAAGTTGGCAGAGGATAGTCGATGAAAGTTCGATACTGGTAAGAAATGACGAATCAACAGACCACGAGTCATGCAAGTTGCACCGCTAGGTGCATGATGAAGCGTTGCCAGGGGAAACCGGTGGGCCAACCATTGAGCCGCGTAATCAGGAATTCGGGATGCCGATGCTGTTAACCGAAGCAGAAGGTAATACGGAGCATGGCGTTATATGCCAGTCATGCTCTGATCCCGCGCGATCGGAGACCCTGTGCACATCGGGAAGTCCTTCACAGAAACTGGGAGATCTCCGGTGCGCAAGCACCGGGCGGAGCAAAATAGACCAAAAGCCGTAACCCTGCTGCCCACGCCGCTGAGAAGTCGGACCTGAGAAGCCGAACAAAGGGCCTGGCCCGGCGGAGATAGTGAAGGAAAGGGATGTAGCCAGGGAACATCGACACGTCCCCCGCGCCCCCGGACACAGAGTCAGGATCAGTAGCGCGTCGATGGGACTTGAAGGTGTACGTGAAGCAGCTCGAAGGCACAAGGGTATGCAGCTCACGGCACTGCTACATCACATCACACCGCAGTTATTGGCGCAGAGCTTTTATGCCCTGCGCTGCGGCTGCGGTGAGCGCGTGGACGACATGTCGTGTCGAGAATATGAGGGAGGTCTTCTCCAGCGTATGACCGATTTGCACGGAAGGCTTCATAAAGGGGCCTTCAGGGCAACGCTATCGCGGCGGGTCTACATTCCCAAAGCCGATGGTAAGCAACGCCCGTTGGGTATTGCTTCTTTGGAGGACAAGATCGTACAGCAGGCGGTTGTTACCGTTCTGAATGCGATCTATGAGCAAGACTTTCTTGGATTCTCGTATGGGTTTCGACCGGGCCGCAGTCAGCACGATGCGCTGGATGCGTTAACGGTCGCGCTCAAAGGCCAGAAGGTGAACTGGATATTGGATGCGGATATCACGTCGTTCTTTGATGAGATCGACCATGAATGATGCTGATGTTTCTGGGGCACTGGACGGGCGCTTGCTCGGGCTTATCAGTGGGTGTTATGGAGGATGGCCGGAGGGTGGTTGCGACCAAGGGGCCCCCCCAAGGCGCGGTGATATCGCCATTGTAGGCGAATATTTACCTGCACTGTGCTGGACCTGTGGGGCAAGGCAGTGGCGCGAGCGACATGCCCGTGGCGATGTGATTGTCGTGCGCTACGCGGATGACGGTGTGGTGGGGTTCAGGACGAAAGTGCAGGCTCAGCAGTTTGTGGTGCAATTACATGAGTGGTTGGCCCGGTCCGGGTTATCGTTAACCTCGCGAAGACTCGGCTGATTGAGTTCGTCGTTTCGCCGGGATGAATCGCAGGAAACGAGGTTTGAGAAAGCCAGAGACTTTTGATTTCCTGGATTTCACCCACTGTTGTAGTGTCAGCCGACGCGGTGACTTCCCAGTACTGCGACTGACCGTCAAAAAAACGTATGCGTGCGACGCTTCTTGCTATCCGCGAGGAGTTGAGTCGCCGACGCCATGACCTTGTCCGGGTTGAAGGGGAATGGCTCAACGTGTGGTGAGCGGTTACTTCATTTACCACGCGGTATCAGGGAACCTAATACGTCTTGGCGGTTTTCGTTTGGCGGTGTGCCGTCTCTAACTGCCGTCCCTACCGCGACCATTGAACTGTCTAGAGCTCGACGGGGAATCATACGGGCTCTTTGCCAAGTTTGGCACGGGAATCGTGCAGGATCCGGATATGAGCAAGACCATTCGCGCTGGAACCGACTCTAAATTTGTACTCATCACGGTGGATTGGTTTCTTGGTGGGCCAACCCGCCCATTGAATGGGCGGGTTGGAGTTGTTAAAAGCTATTGTTCGAATATGTGACGATCCATCGTTATTGCTACTCCCCGACATGGCCTACACGCGCCGTCGCAACCCAAGATTAATATTGCGGCGAACGAGCCCATGGAGCGCCTTTAGTCGTCGTGTCGCTGGATGCTGACTGAAGCCTCGTTATTAAGCAACTTAGCCTTCACCGCTTCTAAGCCAGACCCACCTTCCCTAGTTGTGACCCCCGATAGCCATGTATTCAAAATTTGAGGATTAGCTTTGAGCCAGGCCATTGCCGCTGCTTGGGGTGCCATTTTGTCGTCTAGGATTGAACCCATGATTCGGTTTTCCATATCCACATTGAAGCTCATGTTCTTGAGGAGTTGCCCCACGTTCTGACACTCGTCCACGTAGCCCTTACGGGTACTGGTATACACCGTAGCTTGACCAAAATTGGGCCCAAAGAAGCCATCCCCGCCGGTCAAGTATTTCAATTTGAAACGGTTATTCATCGGATGAGGTTCCCAGCCTAGGAATACAATCCCTGAATTTCGCCTCGCTGCCCGCTCTACCTGGGAAAGCATTCCTGCCTCACTGGAGGCTACTAAGATGAATCCGGCATCTTTCAAGCCAAAGGCGTTTTCATCGATTGCTTTCAGGATCGCATTGTTTCCGCCATCACCGGCTTCCGGCCCGTAGATCTTCCGACCTAGCTCATCTTTAAATTTAGCGATATCCGAGAAGTCCTTCAGCCCCGAATTCCAGAGTTTTTCAGGCACTGCCAGCGTGTACTTGGCGTTTTCCAGGTTTACTCGCACTGTATCGATGGTGCCGGCGTCCCGATATGATTTCAGTTCAGACTCCATGGTCGGAATCCAGGTTCCTAAAAAAACATCGAGATTCTTACCTTCGGCCAGAGCCTTGTACGTAAGTGGAACTCCGAGCGACGTCACTTTTGTTTGGTAGTCGAGCGCTTTCAGAATCGTCGTGGCGAGTGCGGTGGTACTTTGAATGTCGGTCCACCCCGGGTCTGCAAATTTAACCAGTCGGCATTGATCTGGCTCCGCAGCTTGGCTGACGAAAGACGCTAAAAGAGCGAATAGAAATAACGTTGGAGGTAATGCGTTCATGGTGCAAATTCCTCAAGCTAATTTAAGGTAAGGGCGGCAGTTTCTATTCTTTTTCTGTTATTGATTGCTTTTTTTAGGGTTTATCTTTCATGGTCTGGTTATGATCTTTGCGGTTGCCGAGACATAGATTTGTGCATTGCTCGGCAAAAGGAAAAACCTTCCCGACCCGCCTGCTCGTTGCCATAGCTTTATTAAGGCCCTCTTATTGGAGGCGTGCATTTGCGAAGGAGCGAACGGTGAAAAACTTAACCAAGTGAGGACGCTTGCTAATCCCGTGTATAAATTAGCTGTAAATTTATATCTTCCGAAGTAGTTTCGTTTTCAATAGTTCGTCCAAGTGTGCTTATCCCGCTATACATGCTTTGCAGCGATAATTTTATGCCTTCGCTGAGGCTGGCCTACATCCATCGCGCGGAGCCATCAGTCATAAACGTCGACCCTTATCGCCCGCGTCGGGAGGCGGGCGGTTCGACGTCGGCCCAGCCGGCCGAATTCGACGGTACCGAAACAAGTCCCGTCGAAGGCGCTCACCGCGACCGCCACAACTACAAATCGGCAGGCTAAAGCCGGAATCACATGAACGCTATGTTCCTCGCCAGTCGGCGCAAGCGAGCTAAATCGGATAGCTTCATAATCACAGGTCCAGAATCAGATTTTCGGACTCTGCACGCGAGCAGCACAGGGCAATTAGCTGTCCAGAGTTTCGTTCCGCCTGCGTTAAAACACTGTCCCGGTGATCCGGCTTGCCGCTCAGCACCGGAGTCAGACAAGACCCGCAATACCCCTCCTCACACAATGTTCGTACCCTCACACCGTTATTGGCCAGAACCTGCAATATCGACTGGTCCGAGGGCACGGCAAACGACTCTCCGGTGCTACCGATTGTCACCGTAAATTCCGTATCGCCCTCGTGACACCGTATTGAACTTGGATCCGCCCCGAACAGCTCGTAATGCACCGTTTCAGGAGGCCAACCTTGCGTGGCGCTCTTGACTGCCTCTACTAGCCCGTGTGGACCGCACACGTACACGTGACAATCTTCCCTGCGATCATTCAAAAGTCGGCTCACATCCAGACGCCCACCTGTTGCCTGGTCATGAATAAACGTTACATTCGTGCATAGAGTCGAATTTACGATCGCTCCGTAGTGCGCGGTCTCCTCGACCGAGCGCGCGCAGTAATACAAGTGATACTCGGTTCCGATTTGTTGCAGGCGTCTCGCCATCGATAGGATAGGGGTAATACCGATGCCACCTGCAATGAGAATTACTTTGCCCGCCGATTCGTCGAGTCTGAAATGGTTGGTAGGGCCTTCTACTTCTAGTATATCCCCAATCTTCCAATTTTCGTGTATCCAATGCGAACCACCACGTCCCTCCCGCTCCCTAAGAACCGAGATCAAGTAACAATTCGACGAGCCGGGGGTATTCGCTAACGAGTACTGTCGCCTTATGGTCTCGGTTACGCGCACGGTGATGTGCGACCCCGCCGAGAATTCCGGCAATGGCACTCCTGTCGATGCATTAACTAGGTAAAAGCTTCGAATCGACGCCGTTTCGTCAGATATTTTCGAGATTTTCAAATACATGACAATCAGCTCCTGTATCGCTACGATGCACTCTCGATTCGCGAATAAATCTTTATCCAACTCTGTCCGCTCCAGCATCGCGCACCATGTGTGTTGGGCGTAACCGAAATCGAGGGGGCAATGAGTTGAACAGGTTTCGAATAACATATATCTAATCTTGCTATCCTTACCAACAATCATTCCTTGGGCATTCGGATAAATAATTCTTATGAAAAATATCGACAAAAGCTTCCTCGGCTGGATCCGTTGATCGCGTTGGAGGCGCCGGCTCGGCGCCTGAGTTCACGAAGGCTGGCATGAGTTGCATCTCACCCAAGCCGCAATAAGCAATAAGATTCAACCATTTGAAAGCATTTGAATGTAATGCTATTCATCAGAGCCAATCGTTCGGTCAGCATTACTCCACAAGGGCGCAACTGCCAGCATGTGGTCGCAACAGCGCTCGCGAACCTCGCCAGCGAAACGACCTACCTGCGGGCCACGGGAGAGGAGAGCACCCTGGCGAGTGGATGTGACCAAGCTATCGGCAATATGCTTCTGATGCCGAAGCTCCCCGGAATTAACCGCCGCCTTCCCGCAAATCACACCGCGCTTGATGATTTCAGACGTCGAGAAGATCTGTTTGACGAACGGTGTCGATGCGGCGATCACCATCGGTGATGGCACGCGACACGGATTTCATGCGGAGAACTCTTCCCCCTGAGCGTATCTTTCCGGTTTGCAGTCCGGAATACTTTCGGAAACCCTGAACTCCGAAAGGCCAGCGACCTTTCAGAACACAAGCTTATCGAGCTTGAGGATGAACACTGAAACTGGATAATCTGGCGGCACTGTCTCGACCGGAATAGCGTCAACACGGCCATTGTTACAAAGGGATTTACCGTGAACAGCTATAACTGGTGGTCGAAGCTGCGGTACAGAAAAAAAGAGCTGGAGACCGCTCAACCCACTTCCACTCGCAACGGTCGAATCGGAGTTCGACTAGTATCTGCTGTGTATCAATTGATACTCATTGCCATCCAATTATAAAGATTTTATTAATAGGTGCTTTCAGTTTATTGCTCAGCATTGAAATTGCCGGATTTGCCCGCTGCTGCGCTGTAAGAAGTTAAGTCCGCATCATTCGAGTACGTGGAAGGCGCGCGATGTTCCGCAATTTATGCTACACCTTCACAATCGGACACCGAGGGGATCTTGCTCACTAAGTAATCCGGCATCTAGATTCGTGTGGATAAAGTGTTGCGGTATTCGGGATCCTTTATATGTGCAGCTAGCCCGCTATGCCGAAAAAGTAAGGCATAGCGGGCCTTCTATTACATCATAGGGTACTCGTCTTTCAATACAGCGGGATCGAATGGTTTGCGGCTGAAAATCTTGTGAACCAATGGAGCGAAGTGTTCAAGACTTGGCTTAGGGGAGTCTGGGTCGAATGAGGATTGATCCCAGCGTTCGCAAAAGTTCACGCATGATTTTTAGCAAGGGTGATCCTTGTATCTTTCACGCTCGTTGCGGTCTCCCCCAAAAAAATAATGGGCATAGTAGAAATTTTGAAAAAGTCCATGCTGATGCAGGATCCATGTCACCTCCCCTCTCACATACGGCCTGATGATGGAGACGGCAAACTATGAATGATTGTAGGGAGCGAGGAAGTCACCCAGGTCATGGATCAACGCGCCTACAATCATTTCTTCATCTGTAGTGGCCTAATGAAACCGGACGCCCATTTAGGCAAGAATGCTCGCCAGATAGAGATGACTGATGACCAAACAACGCCGTACCTTTTCCGCTGAATTCAAACGCGAGGCCGCATGCCTCGTGCTCGATCAAGGCTATAGCCATATCGAAGCCAGCCGTTCACTTGGAGTTGTCGAATCCGCGCTGCGTCGCTGGGTCAACCAGCTTCAGCAAGAGCGCAATGGCGTCACGTCTCAGAGCAAAGCCCTGACGCCCGAGCAGCAGAAAATCCAGGAGCTGGAAGCTCGGATCACTCGTCTTGAGCGGGAGAAATCCATTTTAAAAATCTATGGTCACCCCCCTTTTTTGCAATGCTGATTCATGGGCGAAGTAGTTGGCTTGCTTAAATCTATCCGGCGTCTTTGGATGATTCACCCGCGCCATGATGAGAGTCGCGCCTGACGATCCTGAAAAAGGCTAACGGCTTCTTGCTGAGCCAATTTTTAAAACAGGTTCTTCGTCAGGCCGGTAGGCCGTTTACGTCATCCATTATTCAGCTATCGCAAAACCTGAAAGGTGAATCGTGGTACAGCAACAACTGCAGAATCAGGCGTTCAAGGCGTCTGGCCCTGCTTCGTGTTGCGTATGGTGCGCAGCCATCGCCCAAGCGATACGCGCCAGCTTGTTAGCCAAGGCACAGGCCACGACATTAGAGTGGCGTCGGCTCAGCAATGAGCGAACCCAATCGGCCAAGGCTCCTTTCTGGTGATCGAGTCTCTGCATGTAGACCCTGGAACATTGCACCAACAACTGTCGAAGGTGCTTGTCGCCGCGTTTACTGATCCCCAGTAAGTTGGCCTTGCCGCCGGTGCTGTATTGCTTGGGTACCAAGCCCACTGATGCGGCAAAGTCCCGGCTGCATCGGTACTGCTTGCCATCGCCCATCTCCACAGCCAGCAGGCTGGCGGTGATCGGGCCGACACATGGAATGCTCAGCAAACGACTTCCCAGATCATCGTCGGCCAGTTGGCATGCCAATTCTTTATCCATTGCCTTGATTTGCTCATCCAGATAGACGAAGTGATTGTACAAACGCTGCAGCAGCACCGTCAGACGAACGGGAAGTTCATGCTCAGCCAAAACAACCGCCAGACGCTTCATGATGGCCAAACCTCTGGGTAAGCTGACGCCAAACTCCAATAGAAAACCGTGCATTTGATTAGCGGTTCTGGTGCGATCACGCACCAACGATTCGCGCATCCGATGGAGTACAGACAGGGTTTGCTGGGATTCAGTCTTGGGCGTAACGAAACGCATCGAAGGACGAGAAGCGGCTTCGCAAATCGCCTCAGCGTCGACAAAGTCGTTTTTGTTCCCCTTGACGAAGGGGTTAACGAACTGCGGGGAAATCAGCTTGCCCGCGTGTCCCATTGCCGCCAACTGACGAGCAACATAGTGCGACCCCGCACAGGCCTCCATTGCCACGACACAGCTCGGCGAGCGGGCGAAAAACTGCATCATTTGCGCCCGTGAACATTTTTTGCGAAACACCTCCCGGCCTGACTTATCCTGGCCGTGCAGATGGAACGTATGTTTACCGAGATCAATACCTATCAGCGCTGACTCACTAATGATGATGCCCTCCGAAAATAAATCACCCTGCTAAAGCCTAGCCCTCGCAAGGTGTGGGGGTGACCATCTCATTAGGCTACCGCGCTCTTGATGTCGGAAGAACACGAGCGCATGCGCTGATTGATCAACTGAGTGCTCGTGAGTCGGTAGAATTGTTGTGCGAAGCCTTTGAAGTGCCGCGTTCGTGCTACTACAACTATCGCCTCAGACGCCGAACTCCGGACGTTGAGCGGGTTCGATTACGCATTCGAGTCAACGAGCTGTTCACGCAAAGTCGAAGCGCTGCCGGCAGCCGCAGTATCGTGTCGATCATGCAGGCAGATGGCGAGCAGGTCGGCCGTTTCAAAGTACGCAGTCTGATGCGGGCATTGGGTTTGATCAGTAATCAGCCGGGCTCGCATTCCTATAAAAAGGCAACGGTGGAGCGAGACCTGATATTCAGAATATTCTGAATCAAAAGTTCGATGTGCCCGCGCCCAATCAAGTCAGGTGTGGCGACATCACTTACATCTGGGCACAAGAGAAATGGCATTACCTGGCCGTGGTCATGGATCTCTTCGCGCGCCGGGTGGTGGGCTGGGCGTTGTCGAACAAACCGGATTCGGACTTGGTGATCAAGGCACTCGACATGGCCTATGAGCAGCGCGGCAAACCTCAAGGCCTGCTGTTTCACTCCGACTAGGGCTCCCAATACGGCAGTCGCCACTTTTGCCAGCGACTCTGGCGATACCGCATCAATCAGAGCATGAGTCGCCGAGGTAATTGCTACGACAACTCGCCGATGGAACGTGCTTTTCGGAGCCTGAAAACTGAGTGGATACCGACCGTGGGCTCATGACGGCCCAAAAGGCTCAGCGCAATATCAGTCAGTATCTGATGCATCGCTATGACTGGATTCGGCCACATCAGTTAAATAACGGACTGGCACCAGCTCAGTCGAAAAAAGATTTAACGTCGTGTCCGGGATCAGTTGACCACTCCAAAGCTCATCTGGCTCATGGGCGGCTCGGATCAGCTGGTCAGGCGTATTTCATCACATTTGAGGACTTGTTCGGAGATTCCCTAGGTCGAACACCTTAGAACGTTGAAGGTGCAGCATTGAAAAATAAACGCAAATCTTAAAATAAAGCGCAGAAATTAACTATTTCAATCATGGCTTTTTGATTAGTAATTTAATATGGTGATATCAAATAGCCGTAACCAGGGAGGTGCTAAAAGATGTTAATGCTAGAAGAATATTATGCTGAAGCAACTGCAGAGTATGTAGCGTTAGCAAGCACTCTGACCGAAGTGGTAGGATTAATAGTATTTTCAGTTCGTAATATTGAAAATACATTTTTGATCGTTGACAACACAGTATCGAGAATTTCTGAAGACGCTGCGGCTGAAGGCAAGGATATATTATGCCCATTCGCCAAGCAAGAAATAAGAGAACTTGGAAGCGCGATGGGAGTCTTGAAGCGAACAGTCAAAGAGGGTATAAGTTTAGTAATACACACAGTGAGTAACACATTAGTGGAAGTTTCAAAAGGTATTGATACCAGTGAGGTGTACGATGAACGCTGCCATGTTTCGCGTCTCCAGTTTATAAAAACACTTAATAAAACTATGATTACGCTACGGCTACTTGACGAGACGCTCTTTAATGCTCAGGTAAGCCTAAGCTATCGCTGAAAAATCTATATTTTTGATGCGCTTATATCTTAAATTGTTAGGCAAAGGCTAGATAACGGATAAGCATGAAGTGAGCTGTAACTTAAATTTTTAAAACATGATGTACGCAGCGTACTAGCTTTCGCGAATATAAATAATGCAGGAGTAATAATTATTTGTGGTAGATTTGTGTCGCTGGTTAGCTACGAGCTACATAATATTATTGGAAAGCATTGAAGTAATCTACACGGCCTCACACGATAGGGGCGATTATTGTAAAGCATAGAGAAAAAATGCCTTTAAGGTACGTTCAATAGACGCTTCAGTATAAGTAACTCCATTGGTGCATCGAAACTTGTATGTACATCTTAAGCGGTGGTGACGCGGGTTAGTTCGAACCTAATATTGTTCCTTTCAAAATTCTCAAGCGGCGGCATAAACGTATCCAGAGCTTATTTAAGCTAAAATCCATCATGCGCTGTAAAGTATAAGCGTTCCACCGCCGCCGCAAATTATGGTTGATCTGCAGATGGAGCGTCGGCCGGCTGATAATTCTCGTGACGTGCCAGCCGCAGATAGCGCCGCTGTGGGCTCGGAACAAGGGGATGCGAAATTCGCACCAAACGATATCCTGGAGTAAGTCACCGCCGCGGAGGATGCACACTTGAAATGCGCAAGACTTGCAATGAACACTACTTCATTAATAGTCTGGGGCGATAGCTTGTAGTAGAATGAAACTAGTTTTAACTCTGCTGTCAACCAATTTCTGAAGGTAGGTAAAAAACATTATCTTCTTAGAGTTCTGAGCTTGACTGGAAGAGTGACTGCATTCGGCGTGCTCCAAAGATGCCTCTACTGCGATTTATAAAAAATTATAATGAGCGCCATGAAATACCTAGTAAGTTAAAGATAACTTATGACGTTCGTTTTGATAACGTTTTAGGTAGATTAGGATCGTGGATCTTTAATAGATAACGCATTCGGCGTTGCGATAGATTCTTAATGGTGTTCATTGTACTAGATTTAGCGGCGGTGCAGTAAATATAAAACTGAATGTGTATTTAATAAAAGTTAATGCCGGTGAGTTAGACGTGAATTCCGGGTTACACAATAGAATGTTTTTCAGTCGCTGCGCAAGGTGGGTTAAGAGTTTCAACATCTGACCGATAAAAAACCTAGGTGGAATGGGGACGTATTCGATAAGGGCGCCGAAAGCATTGGTGGGGTATAGCTAGCTCAGCTGTCAGTAATTTAAGAAACGCTAGTTCGAACGTTATTTATATGTTGGCTAATAAAACTCTCCTGATCATCCCAAATCGCGTTCATCGAAGAAACCTTGTTGGCACAGTTAAGAGTGACAGATACAAACGGGGCAATAAGTTTAATAATATGCTCGCAATCTACTTGCTAGAGGCGCCTTGGCTTTATCACAGATATGCCATCCGGATTTCATTGAGGTTATGTTAACCTAAAAACTGGGTGAACTATAAAGATCATGAAAAAGCTTCGGTAGGGCTGCTTGCAAATTTCAAGAATTCAATCAATGGCGCGTTCCGTGACTACCTTCTTTACTCAAACCGCCAAAACTGAGTCAACCAACTACGAACATGTCGGCAAAGATTAGTTTCTTGAGTAAAGTGTACCCACCTAAATCTTGCTTGCCTGGATCTCCATCGCTGCCAGCACATGATGGTAATTGATGTATTAATAAGCGCAGATATTAAAAAAAAGCGCAAAAAACTGTATCTGTTTCTACCTTATTTCGTAGAATTGTCAGCAAGGAAAGCATACTGTTTGATCTCTACTAGCCTTTTCGAATTAGAGCGCTGAGACAATGCCAAAAACCGAAGAGTATTATTCAGTTGCTGCGAAGGAGTACGAAAAGCTCACGGTGTCCCTCAGTAAGGAAGTGGGTTCCATTATTTTTTCCGTGCGCAGCTTAGAGAATAATTTTCTGACGATCGGTAATACTTTTTCTAAAATTTCAGAAGATACGTATACCGATACGCCTGATGACGTAAGTCCCCTGCTTAGACAGGAAATTAAAAATTTAATCAGCGCGCTGCATGACCTGAAGCAAACGGTTAAGTTTAATCTTAGCGTTATCATACAACGGATAACTATTTCGCTCTCCGAGACCGTCAGCGTTAATAACTTGACGCCCTTCGAAAGTGAGAAATGTCATGAGGCAAATCTTGAATTCCAAAAAACAGTAACTAAATGCATTAAAGTGCTTGAGCAACTCGATGACGATCTTTTTAATGCTGAAGTTAGCTTGGTTTACACCCAATAGCCTTGTATTGTTAAAGTAAATTGCGTGAGAGCTGCTCTTAGATATTGCGGAGATAACCTATGTTCACTTTCAAACGTCCTGTTCGGAAAATTGCATACTCTCACGAGTCTGCCACAGAATACATGGCGATATCCGAGGCAATAGACGGCGCCTTAGCAATTATCAGGATAAAC
>NZ_JAOTNX010000007.1:0-372309 GCF_036346475.1 Pseudomonas sp. AM8 | reverse complement strand
CGCTGGGCTGCGAAGCAGCCCCAATAAAAGCGCCGGGATTTTTCTGTTAGTACTCAGCGCGTGGGGTTTTAGGGCTGCTTCGCAGCCCAGCGCGGGGCGAGCCCGCTCACCACAAGAACTTCATTACCTCAGATTATGCTTTCACCGAAGATGTGTAGATACGACTGCCCCGATAGCGCCATGCCGGGCCACCTATCAAGTGACTGATCCATCGCAATCGGAAACCTCCGACCTTGAACCTGCCGCGCCAGAGATCATTGCGTATGTACCCGATATCCCCGCAACTTGTCGCGTTCGTTGAAAAAACCGAGTCTTTCACCAGCGCCGACTCTTCCCTGGCGAGCCTGCGCCAAAGTTACGAACGCATGTGCCAGGCATTCACCCCGCCGAAACCGGAAGGCTTGCAGCTCACGGACTTCACCCTGGCCGGCGTGAACGTGCGCAGTTATCTGCCCCCCACACCGCCACCCGCCGACGGCTGGCCATGTCTCCTCTATATACACGGCGGTGGCTGGGTGGTCGGCGGCCTGGATTCCCACGACTTCATCTGCTTCGAGCTGGCCAATGCCCTCCGGGTGCTGGTGATCGCCATCGACTACCGCCTGGCGCCCGAGCACCCATTCCCGGCCGCCTACGACGATTGCCGCGCAGTGTGGCAGGCGATCCAGAAAGGGCAGGCGCCACACGCCATCGATCGGCAACGCCTGGCAGTGGTCGGTGACAGTGCGGGCGGCAACCTGGCGGCGGCGTTGTGCCTGGGGTTGCGCGATGATGGCCAGCCTATGCCGCGGGCCCAGGTCCTTATTTACCCCGGACTGGGCGGCACGGCTGATTTGCCCTCGCGCCGTGACTGCATGGACGCGCCGCTGCTCAGCACTGCCGACACCGACTACTACCTGGCGCTCTACCTGCGTGGTTTGGCTAAACCATCGCCCTATGCTATGCCGCTGCTGGCCGAGGATTTCAGTGGTTTGCCCAAGGCCTTGATAGCAGTAGCCCAATTCGACCCGCTGCGCGACGACGGCATGCTGTACGCCGAGCGCCTGCAACAGGCCGGTGTGCCTGCGCGGTTGTATCCGGGCAAAGGCCTGGTCCACGGCTGTCTACGCGCAAAGGGCCAGGCCCCGGAGGTGGATCGGCTGTACGGCTACCTGTTGGATTACCTGAGGAGCGAACTACTGACGCAGCTCTAAGCGCTCAAGGACATGCTCATTGCACAATTCGGGTTTATAGTGCCAGACGGCAAAATAAAAGACGTCCCCCCAGGGATGAACCCGACCCCCTACGGAGCGCGCAATGCAGACTTGGTACCCGCAGATCAAACCCTACGCCCGGCACGATCTGGCCGTCGATGACACCCACACGCTGTACGTCGATGAAAGTGGCTCCCCCGAAGGCTTGCCTGTCGTATTCATCCACGGTGGCCCTGGCGCCGGTTGCGATGCCCAGAGCCGCTGCTATTTCGATCCCAACCTGTACCGCATCGTCACCTTCGACCAGCGTGGCTGCGGCCGTTCCACCCCGCGCGCGAGCCTGGAAAACAACACCACCTGGGACCTGGTCGCCGACCTCGAGCGCATCCGCGAACATCTTGGCATCGACAAATGGGTGCTGTTCGGCGGCTCCTGGGGCTCGACCCTGGCCCTGGCCTACGCGCAAACCCACCCCGAACGTGTGCATGGCCTGATCGTGCGCGGTATTTTCCTCGCCCGCCCCCAGGACATCGAATGGTTCTACCAGGCTGGTGCCAGCCGCCTGTTCCCGGACTACTGGCAGGACTACATCGCGCCGATTCCCGCCGATGAGCGTCACGACATGATCGCGGCCTACCACAAGCGCCTGACCGGCAACGACCAGATCGCCCAGATGCACGCCGCCAAGGCCTGGTCCGGCTGGGAAGGGCGCATGCTCGGCCTGTGCCCGAGCCCGCAGCACGTGGAGCGTTTTTCCGAGCCTCAGCGCGCGCTGTCCATCGCCCGTATCGAGTGCCACTACTTCACCAACAACTCCTTCCTGGAGCCCAACCAGCTGATTCGCGATATGCACAAGATCGCCCATCTGCCTGGCGTCATCATCCATGGCCGCTACGATATGATCTGCCCGCTGGATAACGCCTGGGAGCTGCATCAGGCCTGGCCGAACAGCGAACTGCAGGTCATTCGTGAAGCGGGTCATGCGGCGTCCGAGCCCGGGATTACCGATGCACTGGTGCGCGCGACCGGCGAAATGGCACGGCGCCTGCTTGATCTGCCGCCAGAAGAAGCATGAAGGCCTTGCTGCAACGGGTGCGTAGCGCCCGGGTCGAAGTGGCGGACGAAATCGTCGGAGCGATTGACCAAGGTTTGCTGGTGCTGGTGGCCGTCGAACCTGCAGATACGCCCGAGAGCGCCGACAAACTGCTGCACAAGCTGCTTAACTACCGGGTGTTCAGCGACGACGAGGGCAAGATGAACCTGTCGTTGAAGGATATCGATGGCGGATTGCTGCTGGTGTCGCAGTTCACCCTGGCGGCGGATACCAAGAGCGGCCTGCGGCCAAGCTTCTCAACCGCTGCACCGCCGGCCCTGGGAGCGGCGCTTTTTGATCACTTGCTGTTACAAGCGCAACAATTGCATGGCAAGGTGGCCTCGGGGCGTTTTGGCGCAGATATGCAGGTGCATCTGGTCAATGATGGCCCTGTGACCTTTCTCTTACAGACATGAATGTATTAAAAACGACTTTAATGCCTAAAAACGTAGGGTTTCGCTACAAATACTTCGTTGTCCCTGATGCGTTGTCTCGCGGGCTACTAGATAATCGCGCGCTACGGGGATCAGCGTTGTTTGGTCCATTTTTGACTTAGGTAGAGACTTGTCCGACGGCCTCAGGGGAATCATTTGGACCCTGGGGAGTCGGAACAATGCTCGCCAACCTGGCATATAGATAGCTGGCCGTTGGTTTTTTGATCTGTTTTCGGCGAGGGTTGCTCGTGATTGTTAGTCCCTGTAATGCACCAAAATTGTCTGCCAAACGGTTACGAAACGCACTGGTGACGGGCTCCGCCCTGTTTTGCCTGTTCGGCGCGGGTCAACTGTGGGCATTCAGTCTGGATGATGTGTCGGCCAAGGCAAAAGAGCTGGCCGGGCAGAAATACGAAGCTCCGCGCAGCAATCTGCCGAACGAGTTCCGCGAAATGAAGTTCGCGGACTACCAGAAGATTCGTTTCCGCAATGAAAAAGCCGAATGGGCCGATCAGAACACCCCGTTCAAGTTGTCCTTCTATCACCAGGGTATGCATTTCGATACACCGGTGAAAATCAACGAAGTGACCGCCGACAGCGTCCAGGAAATCAAATACGACCCGACTCGCTTCGATTTCGGCGACGTGAAGTTTGATCCTAAAGCCACCGAACAGCTGGGTTACGCCGGTTTCCGTGTGCTGTACCCGATCAACAAGGGCGACAAGCAAGACGAAATCATGACCATGCTCGGCGCCAGCTATTTCCGCGTCGTCGGCAAGGACCAGGTCTATGGCCTGTCCGCCCGTGGCATGGCGATCGATACCGCGCTGCCGTCGGGTGAAGAATTCCCGCGTTTCACCGAGTTCTGGATCGAACGTCCAAAACCGGGTGACAAGCACCTGGTGATCTTTGCCCTGCTGGATTCCCCACGTGCGACCGGCGCCTATCGCCTGATCCTGCGTCCGGGCACCGACACGGTTGTCGATGTGAAATCCCAGATGTTCCTGCGTGACAAGGTCAGCAAGCTGGGCGTTGCCCCGTTGACCTCCATGTTCCTGTTCGGCGCCAACCAGCCGTCCAAGGTGCTCAACTACCGTCGCGAGTTGCATGACTCCAGCGGCCTGTCGATCCATGCCGGCAACGGCGAGTGGATCTGGCGCCCCCTGAACAACCCTAAACACCTGTCGGTCAGCAACTTCACCGTGGAGAACCCGCGTGGGTTCGGCCTGCTGCAACGCGGTCGCAACTTCAGCCACTACGAAGACCTCGACGACAACTACGACAAGCGTCCAAGCGCGTGGATCGAGCCTGAAGGCGACTGGGGCAAGGGCTCCGTCGACCTGGTCGAGATCCCGACTGCCGATGAAACCAACGACAACATCGTTGCGTTCTGGAGCCCGGCCGAGTTGCCGGAAGTCGGCAAGCCGCTGGAAGTGGCCTACCGCCTGCACTGGACCCTCGATGATGCCGCGTTCCATTCGCCGGACAGCGCCTGGGTCAAGCAGACCCTGCGCTCCACCGGTGACGTGAAGCAATCCAACCTGATCCGTCAGCCGGATGGCAGCGTGGCTTACCTGGTGGACTTCGAGGGCCCGTCCTTGAAGAAACTGCTGCCGGACGCCCCGGTGCGCAGCCAGGTGAGCGTGAGTGACAACGCGGAGCTGGTAGAAAACAGCGTGCGCTACAACGAACACACCAAAGGCTGGCGCCTGACCCTGCGTATGAAGATCAAGGACGCAGGCAAGCCGACCGAGATGCGTGCAGCCCTGGTCCAGGACATCACGCCGCCTGAGCCTGAGCATGTTTCCACCCAGGTGCTGAAGGCCGACAAGGTCCTGGCCAAGCAGCATGATAAACAGGCCAAGAAAGACGCGAAAGACAAGGAAGCCAAGCAGCCAGAAGCTGCCCCAGCCACACCGGAGCCGATCAAGACCGAGCAAGTCCTGACCGAAACCTGGAGCTATCAGTTGCCTGCCGATGAGTAATTCTCAAGTCCAGCCAGAGACTCTCTCCGAGTACCTGGCGCATCTTCCGATGACCGCTGAGCAGCGCGCCGAGTTGGCGGGCTGCACATCCTTCACCGAGTTGCACGAGCGCTTGTCGTCCAAGGCGTTCGATGCACCCGTCGACGCCGCCCAGGCGTCGGTGGGTCGCCGCTTGACCCTCAGCACGGCCGAAGAGCTGCAAGACGCCGAAATGCTCGGGCTCGACGCCAGTGGGCGCGTGTGCCTCAAGGCCACGCCGCCCATCCGCCGTACCCGCGTGGTGCCTGAACCGTGGCGCACCAATATCCTGGTGCGCGGCTGGCGACGGATCACCGGCCGCAGCAACCCGCCGACCCCGCCGAAGGATGAGCGCGTATTGCCGGCGGCCCGCTGGCGTACCGTGGGTTCGATTCGTCGTTATATCCTGCTGGTGCTGATGCTCGGCCAGACCATCGTGGCCGGCTGGTACATGAAAGGCATCATGCCGTACCAGGGCTGGTCGCTGGTCGACTTCGACGAGATCCGCAACCAGACCCTGCTGCAAACCGCCACCCAGGTGCTGCCTTACGCCCTGCAGACCAGCATCCTGATCATGTTCGGGATCTTGTTCTGCTGGGTCTCGGCCGGTTTCTGGACTGCATTGATGGGCTTCCTCGAACTGCTCACCGGCCACGATAAATACCGGATTTCCGGTAAAAGTGCCGGCGACGAGCCGATCCCGAAAGAGGCGCGCACCGCGCTGGTCATGCCGATCTGCAACGAAGACGTGCCGCGGGTATTCGCCGGTTTGCGCGCGACGTTCGAATCGGTGGCCGCCACCGGTGACCTCGATCGTTTCGACTTCTTCGTGCTCAGCGACAGTAACGAGGCCGACATCTGCATCGCCGAGCAGCAAGCCTGGCTCGACGTCTGCCGTGAGGCGGGTGGCTTCGGCAAGATCTTCTATCGCCGCCGTCGCCGTCGCGTGAAGCGTAAAAGCGGCAACCTCGACGACTTCTGCCGTCGTTGGGGCGGCGACTACAAGTACATGGTGGTTCTCGACGCCGACAGCGTGATGAGCGGCGAATGCCTGACCAGCCTGGTGCGCCTGATGGAAGCCACGCCGGATGCCGGGATTATCCAGACCGCGCCGCGTGCGTCGGGCATGGACACCCTGTATGCGCGCATGCAGCAATTCGCCACCCGGGTGTACGGCCCGCTGTTCACCGCCGGCCTGCACTTCTGGCAGTTGGGTGAATCCCACTACTGGGGTCACAACGCGATCATCCGCATGAAACCGTTTATCGAGCACTGCGCCCTGGCGCCATTGCCGGGTAAAGGTGCGTTCGCAGGTTCCATCCTGTCCCACGACTTCGTTGAAGCGGCGCTGATGCGCCGTGCCGGCTGGGGCGTGTGGATTGCCTACGACCTGCCGGGCAGCTACGAAGAACTGCCGCCGAACCTGCTGGATGAACTCAAGCGTGACCGTCGCTGGTGCCACGGCAACCTGATGAACTTCCGCCTGTTCCTGGTCAAGGGCATGCACCCGGTGCACCGCGCGGTGTTCCTGACCGGCGTGATGTCCTACCTGTCGGCGCCGTTGTGGTTCCTGTTCCTGGTGCTGTCGACGGCCTTGCTGGCGGTCAACACCCTGATGGAGCCGCAGTACTTCATGGCGCCACGCCAGTTGTACCCACTGTGGCCGCAATGGCATCCGGACAAGGCGGTGGCGCTGTTCTCCACCACCATCGTGCTGCTGTTCCTGCCGAAGTTGCTGAGCATCATCCTGATCTGGGCCAAAGGTGCGAAGGAGTTCGGTGGCAAGTTCAAGGTGACGATGTCCATGCTGCTGGAGATGCTGTTCTCCATGCTGCTGGCGCCGGTGCGGATGATTTTCCACACCCGTTTCGTGCTCGCCGCGTTCCTCGGCTGGGCCGCGACCTGGAACTCGCCGCAGCGTGACGACGACTCCACCCCGTGGGGCGAAGCGATCAAGCGTCACGGCACGCAGACCCTGCTGGGCTTCTTCTGGGCCCTGCTGGTGGTGTGGTTGAACCCGAGCTTCCTGTGGTGGCTGGTACCGATCGTCGGTTCGTTGATGCTGTCGATCCCGGTGTCGGTGATCTCCAGCCGGGTCAACCTTGGCCTGAAGTCCCGCGATGAGAGCCTGTTCCTGATCCCTGAGGAATACAATCCGCCGCAAGCGTTGCTGTCCACCGACAAGTACACCCACGAAAACCGTTGGCACGCGCTGAAAGACGGCTTTGTGCGTTCGGTGGTCGACCCGCAGCAGAACGCCCTGGCCTGTGCCCTGGCGACCTCGCGTCACGGTCAGGCCGAGCCGATCGAGTACCTGCGTGCCGAGCGTGTGCGCCACGCGTTGAAAGTCGGCCCTGCCGGCCTCAACAACGGCGAACGCCTGGCGTTGCTCAGCGACCCGGTAGCCCTGGCCCGCTTGCATGAGCAGATCTGGAGCGAAGGGCATGCCGAGTGGCTCGCTGCCTGGCGTAATTCGATCAAGGCCGACCCGCACGCGCCGTTACTGCCGCTGCAACCGCTGTCGTCCCAGGCCCAACCGGCCTGATTCAGGCGCCCCCGAGGGTTCACTTCGGGGGCGTTCGAAGCGCTGGTCCTACAGCGTTTCTCTATCGCTCTAACTCCTTGTTATTTCGAAACAAAAGTCCCTTGTCTGAGGCGTATTTGCGTGCCCGCGAGTGGGGTAGGATCGCCCCCCAAATTTGACTCGGTCACAGGGGGATTCATGATCAAAAGGTATTGTTCGGCATTGCTGATCGGCGTTATTGCATTGATTCACGCTGGTCTGGTGCAGGCCGGTGCCATCGACGATGCGGTTCGGCGTGGTGTGTTGAAAGTGGGTACTACGCCCACCTATGTCCCCTTTGAAATGACCGATAAAGAGGGCCGTATCGTTGGCTTTGAAATCGACCTGCTCAAGGTGATGAGCCAGGCCCTGGGCGTTGAGCTTGAATTGGTCAGCGTGCCCTATACCGAGTTGCTGCCTGGGCTACAGGCGAAAAAGTTCGACCTGATCGGTAGCGGCATGACCGTCACCCAGAAGCGCAACCTGAAGCTGAATTTCAGCGACTCCTTTATCGTGGTGGGGCAAACCGTGTTGCTGCACCCCAGCCTGAAGGACAAGGTCGCCAGTGTCGAAGACCTGGACGACGCCACTTACCGTGTCACCACCGTCCAGGGCACCACTGGCGAGGCGGCGGCGCAACGCTTCCTGGGGGCGGCGCGCTTGAGCAGTTTTGCAACGCCCCGGGAAGCTGTGCGCCAAGTGGTGAACGGTGCCGCCGATGCCTTTATTTACGATGCGCCCTACAACCTGATCGCCCTGAGCTTGCCGGAAAACCGCGAGCTGCTGGCGCTTGAACAGCCGTTCACCTTTGAACCCTTGGCGTTTGGCGTGAAGAAAGGCGATTTTGACAGCCTCAACTGGATCAACCATTTCCTCAATCAAGTCGCCCAGGACGGGACCTACGATCGCTTGCACGACAAGTGGTTCAAGGACATGGACTGGCTGGTAGAGGTCGACTGGAAGTCATAACTTCTTACACATCAATCCGTTGCCAGCGCTACCAACGCAAGCGTCTATCCCAGCAGCTGGCTGCGTTGTTGTGGGACTTTTCCGACATACGCAGATAACAAATACCCGTGAAACCTTTGTGACAGGCAATGAGTGGGTTAGGATCGCACCCCGAATTGGTGCAGCCCTTTTGCGCGCCGACCGTATAAGAATCGTTCAGGGGACTTGATGATGAAAAAGTATCTTTCGATGCTGCTGCTCGGCGTCGCCGCGCTGGTTGCGGCCAATGCCGCCCAGGCCGGTGCCATCGATGATGCGGTCAAGCGCGGCACGCTGAAAGTCGGCATGGACCCGACCTACATGCCGTTCGAAATGACCGACAAACGCGGCGAAATCATTGGGTTCGAGGTCGATATCCTCAAGGCCATGGCCAAGTCCATGGGTGTCAAGCTGGAGCTGGTGTCCACCGGCTATGACGGCATCATCCCGGCGTTCCTCACCGGCAAGTTCGACATGATCGGCAGCGGCATGACCCTGACTCAGGAACGCAACCTGCGCCTGAACTTCAGCGAACCCTTCATTGTGGTTGGCCAGACCCTGCTGATCCGCAAGGAGCTGGAAGACACCATCAAGTCCTACAAAGACCTGAACGACGAGAAGTACCGCCTGACCTCTAAGCTCGGCACCACCGGTGAGATGGTCGCCAAGAAGCTGATCTCCAAGGCCAAGTACCACGGCTATGACAACGAGCAGGAAGGTGTGCTGGACGTGGTCAACGGCAAGGCCGATGCCTTTGTGTATGACGCGCCATACAACGTGGTCGCCGAGAAAAAAGTCGGTAACGGCAAGCTGGTGTTCCTCGAAGAACCCTTCACCTTTGAACCCCTGGCGTTCGGCCTGAAGAAGGGTGACTACGACAGCATCAACTTCATCAACAATTTCCTGCACCAGATCAAGAACGACGGCACCTACGATCGCATCCATGACAAGTGGTTCAAGAGCTCCGAGTGGCTCAAGGACATGGAATAAAGCGGGACTGTTTTCTGTTGCGAGAGGGCTTGATGTGGGGAGCGGGCTTGCCACCTCAAGTGTGCGGGCCTCGAATTTTTTGGATGCTGAGTAGATGAAACAGAAAAAAGCCCAATGGCCCTGGCACCTGCTGACCGTCGTCGTGCTGGTCGGCCTGGCTGGCGCCTTGTACTACGCTACCTCGCTGATGTCCTACGAATGGCGCTGGAACCGGGTCCCGCAATACTTCGCCTACCAGGCCGAAGAGTCCCAGCGCGCTGCGGACATCTCCACTGTCGTGGAGCTGGTCCGCAAGGGCGATGTGGCCGAAGTCACCCTGCGCAACGATGCCGGCGTCGAACAACGCGTGAGCGTGGCCGACAACAGCCTGCAAGTGGCGCGCGGCGATGATGTGGCCGAAGGCGATGTCATCGGGGTTAACCGCCATTGGGCGTTGGGCCCCTTGATGTGGGGGCTGTGGACCACGTTGTGGCTGTCGGTGGTATCCGGGATTCTCGGCCTGGCGATCGGTCTTGCAACCGGGTTGTGCCGACTGTCCAATAACCCGACCCTGCGCGATCTGTCGACGATCTACGTCGAGCTGGTGCGTGGTACGCCACTGTTGGTGCAGATCTTCATTTTCTACTTTTTTATCGGCACGGTGCTCAACCTGTCCCGGGAATTCGCCGGGATCGCCGCCCTGTCGTTGTTCACCGGCGCCTATGTGGCGGAAATCGTCCGCGCGGGGGTGCAGTCCATCACCCGTGGCCAGAACGAGGCGGCTCGCTCCCTGGGCCTGAGCGCCAGCCAGTCGATGCGTCATGTGGTGCTGCCGCAGGCCTTCAAGCGCGTGTTGCCGCCGCTGGCCGGGCAATTTATCAGCCTGGTGAAAGACACCTCGCTGGTCTCGGTGATCGCGATTACCGAGCTGCTCAAAAGCGGTCGCGAAGTGATCACCACCTCGTTCTCGCCGTTTGAAATCCTGTTCTGCGTCGCAGGGTTGTACCTGCTGATCAACCTGCCGCTGTCGAAAATGGCCAGCCGGCTTGAGCGGAGGCTCGCCCAAAGTGATTGAAGTCCGCGATCTGGTAAAAGTCTTCGATACCCGCGGGCATGTGGTGCGCGCGGTGGACCATGTGACCACCCAGGTGGCCAAGGGCGAAGTGTTGGTGGTGATCGGCCCGTCCGGCTCCGGCAAGTCCACGTTCCTGCGTTGCCTCAATGGCCTGGAAGAGTTCGATTCCGGCTCGGTGAGCATCGATGGCCTGCAACTGGCCGACCCGAAAACCGATGTGAATGCCTATCGCCGTGAAGTCGGTATGGTGTTCCAGCACTTCAACCTGTTCCCCCACATGACCGTGCTGGAAAACCTGTGCCTGGCGCAAAAAGTCGTGCGCAAGCGCGGTAAGAAAGAGCGCGAAGCCAAGGCCCTGGCGCTGCTGGAAAAGGTCGGCATTGCGCAGAAAGCCAACGAGTTCCCGTCGCGGCTTTCCGGTGGCCAGCAACAGCGCGTGGCGATTGCCCGGGCGTTGGCGATGGAGCCCAAGGTGATGCTGTTCGACGAGCCCACCTCGGCCCTCGACCCGGAAATGGTCGGCGAGGTGCTGGACGTGATGAAGACCCTGGCCCTGGAAGGCATGACCATGGTCTGCGTCACTCACGAAATGGGCTTTGCCCGTGAAGTAGCGGACCGGGTGCTGTTCTTCGATCATGGCAAGTTGCTGGAGGATGCGGCCCCGGCCGAGTTCTTCGCGGCACCCAAAGACCCGCGTGCCCAGGCGTTCCTGCGCCAGGTGCTATAGGGCGCGGGGCGTTCATACCTTGAACCGCCCCACGCATTGCTGCAAATCCGTTCCCAACCGCGCCAGTTCGATACTGGCCGCTGCCGTCTGTTCACTGGCGGCGGCGGTTTGCTCCGAGGCGTCGCGTACTTTCAATACGCTGCGATTGATCTCTTCGGCCACCGCACTTTGCTCCTCGGCGGCAGCGGCGATCTGCGGGTTCATTTCCTGGATGACCGACACCGTGCGGGCTATCTCCGTCAGGGAGTCCCCGGCGTTGCGGGCCAGGCCGACGCTGTTGTCGGTCAGGGTGCGGCTGTAATCCATGATGTCGGCCACTTGTTGGGTTCCGCTGTGCAGGCCGCCAATCAGCTCTTCGATTTCCTCGGCGGACTGCTGGGTCCGTTGGGCGAGACCGCGCACCTCATCGGCGACCACCGCGAAGCCTTGACCGGCCTCGCCGGCCCGTGCGGCTTCTATCGCAGCGTTGAGCGCCAGCAGGTTGGTCTGCTGTGACACGGACTTGATCACATCCAGCACGCTGCTGATTTTCTGGCTTTCCCGTTGCAGCCCAATCATGGCCTGGCCTGCGCGCGCCATTTCATGGGCAAGGTGCTCGATTTGCGCCACGACATCCGTCACCACCTGATCGCCCAGCTCAGTCTGTTGATTGGCCTGTCCGGCGGCGAGGGACGCCTGCTCGGCGTGGCGCGCAACCTCCTGGGCGGTGGCGAGCATCTGGTTCATGGCGGCGGCGACCTGCTCGGTTTCATCGCGCTGATTATTCACCCCTGCGCGAGTTTGTTCGGTCACGGTGGAGAGCTCCTCGGGGGCGCTGGCAATTTGCCGCGCGTTGTCGCTGATGTTGCCAATCAGCCCCCGCAGGTTCAGCGTCATTTGGCTCATGCTGCGTTGCAGTTGACCCAACTCGTCACGCCGTCGGGATTGCACGTCATGGCTCAGGTCGCCTTGCGCAATGCGATTGGCGGCGGACAGCGCTTTGCGCAGCGGTTTCACGATTTGCCCGGCAATCAGCCAGGCCGCCAGGGCTCCGAGGAGCAAGGCTGCAGCGGTCGTACCAAGGGTTTGGGTGCGGGCTTGTTCGGCTTCGCGTTCGCGCCGTTGAGTCTGGTCCTGGCCCAAGAGATCGCTCTGGGCGAGCAGTTGGTCCAGCTGCTGTTCCAATTGATTTTGCGCGCCTTCGGTTGTGAGTTGCGTGTCCTTGAGGCGTGTGAGGTGGGTGCGGATACTGAGCACGGTATTTTTCAGGGCGCCGCTGTCGACCGGCAATTTTGCTACGCCAGCCTGGGCGAGTTCGAGGTTACGCTCGGCGTCGCTGACGGCCTGGGCGTAGGCATCCAGCGAGCTGGCGGCCCAGGCAGGGGTTTGGGCGCGATCCTCCGCCTGCTCTATGGCCTGGCGCAGGTTTTCGATGGCATCGAGGGCTTTTTCATCCTCCTGGTCGGGTAAGTCGCTGGCCAGTTGTGCCAGCACGTCACCGGTGCGTACGGAGCTCTGCTTCAGTTGTTCACGGGCACTCTCACGTTTCTCGACCAGGGCGGGCACCTCCTTGAGCGTGGTTTTGAACGTTGCGGAGAGGCGGGTCATCTCCTGCAGGTATTGAATGGATTTGGGGACTTTGAGCCGGTTGGAAAGCTCGCTCAGGAATCCGTCGATTTTTTCTATGCTCAGGCTCAATTTGTTGAGGCTGTTGGTATCGTCCAGGGTTCGGTAGACGATTCTGTCGGCCCGCAGTTCTTCACCCGTCACGGCCAGTTGCGCGAGCACGGTCAGGGTTTGCGAGCGGTAAAGGGACGCGGCCAGCGCCTGCCAGCCAGTCACGGCAATCACAAGGCTCAATGCCAGGACCAGGGAGAAGCCCAGGGCCAGTTTGAGAGTGACACTGGCGTCACCCAACAGGTAAGTCATTCGACGAAGCATGATCAACCTCCGACAAGTGAACAGTGGGCGTTCTCAACATGCGCAGGCACATTGAGCTGAATTGAACGCTAGTTCTCTCGGCGCAGAGGTGGGGCTGATAAACGCGTAGGAAATTTCACAGATTGCAGGCGGCGACCCAGGGCGGGTCGCCACGCGGGGAAGGGGTCAGACCCGGAAGCGGCCGACCAGCGCCTGGAGATGGGTGCCCAGGCGCGCCAGTTCGGTACTCGATGCGGCAGTCTCTTCACTGGCCGAAGCCGTCTGCTCGGAGATATCACGCACGTTCAACACACTGCGATTGATCTCTTCCGCCACGGCGCTTTGCTGCTCGGCGGCGGTGGCGATCTGGGAGTTCATCGCCTGGATGGTCGAGACCGTGCGTGTGATGTTCTCCAAGGCGCTGCCGGCGCGGCGCGTCAACTCGACACTGCTGTCGGTGAGGCCACGGCTGTTGTCCATGATGTTCGCCACCTGCTGGGTGCCGCTTTGCAGGCCGACGATCAGCTCTTCGATCTCTTCGGTGGACTTCTGGGTGCGCTGGGCCAGGCTGCGTACTTCATCGGCCACCACCGCGAAACCGCGTCCGGCCTCACCGGCCCGTGCCGCTTCAATGGCTGCGTTGAGGGCCAGCAGGTTGGTTTGCTGGGCCACGGACTTGATCACATCGAGCACGCTGCCGATCTTGTCGCTTTCGCGCTTCAGATCGGCCATGGCGACCGTGGAGTTGCCGACTTCAGTGGCCAGGCGTTCGATCTGGGCGATCGCTTCGCCGACCACTTTGTCGCCTTCACGGGCCTGCTGGTCGGCGGCCAGCGCGGCTTCCGAGGCTTCCTCGGCATTGCGCGCCACTTCCTGCACGGTAGCGGCCATTTCATTCATGGCGGTGGCCACCTGGTCGGTCTCGACTTTCTGGCTGTTGACCCCGGCGCTGGTCTGTTCGGTCACGGCCGACAGTTGCTCGGCAGCGCTGGCGATCTGGGTGACCCCTTCACTGATGCCGCCGATCAACTCGCGCAGGCCCATGGTCATGCTTTGCATGGCGCGTTGCAATTGGCCCAGCTCATCCTGGCGCAAGGAGGTGAGGTTGTGGCTTAGGTCGCCCGACGCGACACGCTCGGCGACCTGCAGGGTCTGGTTCAGGGGGAGGATGATCTGGCGGGTGATGGCCCAGGCGGCAACCAGGCCGAAGATCAGCGCCAGCACGGTGGCCATTAGCAGCAAGTATTTGGCTTGCGCGGCATCCGCATCGCGTACCGCGGTCTGGGAAACCGTCAGTTTGTCACTGTGGCCCAGCAGGATATCGCCCTGGGCAGACATGGTCTTGAGTGCCGCTGCGCTGGCCACTTGAGAGTCGCGGTATTGGCTGACGGCGGCGCGGTAGGCTTGCAGTGAGACGCTGGCCTGTTGCAGGTTGGCTGAATACTGATCAGGTATTTGGCTGGTGAGGCTGGTGATTTTTTTCAGCGCGTTGTCGATGGCATCCAGCGCGGGCTGCTCGGCCTCGACCTTGCCGCTGTAGGTGTAGCCCCGTACTTGGAAGCGCGCTTGCTGGATCAGTTTGCTCAGGTCCACCACGCTGTTGAACAGCGTGACACTGTCGCCTTGCAGCAGGGATTTCTCCACTTCGCTGACCTTGAGTACCGCATTATCGGCGGTATCGCCCAGCTTGCTGCGGGCATTTTCGCGGTTGGTGCCTGCCTGCACCATATCGTTGAACGCGCGCTTGTACTGGTCCACGGCGGCCAATTGCTCATCGACCAGGGCGGCATCCGTGGGTTGTTCGATCAGGCTGCGTGCGGTCTTCAGGCCAGTGTCCAGCTTGTTCAGCAGCTCGCTGACGGCGGTCGGGCCTTGTTCGCCACGGCGCATCTCGTAGTCGAGGCGTGCCAGGCGCAGGTCTTTGGTCAAGCCGTTGAGGCTGGAGATGTAACCCAGCTTGTCACCACGGCTGATCACGTCGCCCAGGCCGCTCCAGCCGGTGAAGGTGATCATCAGTGTCAACAGCAATACCAGGCCAAAGCCCACCGCCAGCTTGGTTTTGACGCTGACATTCCCCAGTTTTTCGGCTAACCAACGATACATGCTGCGAACTCCCCTGGAACCAAGCTTTGACTTATTCACGGGTTATCGGCCTGCATACGGAATTCTGTAGCGACGCTCTACCCTGTGGGAGGGGGCTTGCTCCCGATAGCTATGGGTCATTCAGCATTTCTGATGCTGAACCACCGCCATCGGGAGCAAGCCCTCTCCCACAGGGGGAACAGCGGTGGGTTTAGAACAGGCGAGAGAGCAGGGCGGTGACGGCCGTTTCGACGCGTAGGATGCGCGCACCCAATTGCACCGGCTGCAAGCCGGCCTTGGCCAGCAGGTCCACCTCATAGGGGATCCAGCCACCTTCCGGGCCTATGGCCAGGGTGACCGGTTCATCCAGCCCACGGGGGCAGGCTGGGTAGTCGCCGGGATGGCCAATCAGGCCAAGGGTGCCTGCGGTCATGGCCGGAAGGCGGTCTTCGACGAAGGGCTTGAAGCGCTTTTCGATAACGATTTGCGGCAGTACCGTGTCCCGCGCCTGTTCCAGGCCGAGGATCAGTTGTTCGCGAATGGCCTCGGGCTCCAGGAAGGGGGTCTGCCAGAAGCTTTTTTCCACCCGGTAGCTGTTGACCAGCACCACTTTCGGCACGCCCATGGCCGCCACGGTTTGCAGGACCCGGCGCAGCATCTTCGGACGTGGCAGGGCTAGCAGCAGGGTCAGGGGCAGTTTGACCGGCGGTGGTTGGTCGAAGCTCACTTGCAGTTCGGCTTCGCGGGCTTCCAGGCGCAGCAATTGCGCGTTGCCCATCAACCCGCCAAGGCGCCCGACCCGCAGGCTGTCGCCTACGGCGGCGCGGTGGACTTCCTGCATATGCACCAGGCGCCGATCACGCAGGATCACCCGGTCGGCCGCAATGAAGTCGGCATCGAACAGCAGCAGCAGGTTCACGGCTGGGTCGCTGGCGGCTGGTCGTCGTCGGCGGGTTGGTCATCCGGGTGATCGCCACGCTTGCTGATCAGGCCGCTGAACAGGATGCCGATCTCGAACAGCATCCACATCGGCACGGCCAGCAGGGTCTGGGAGAAGATGTCCGGCGGCGTGAGGATCATACCGACCACGAAGCAGCCGATGATCACGTACGGGCGGATCTTCTTCAGGTACTGCACGTTGACCACGCCGATCCACACCAGCAACACCACGGCCACGGGGATTTCGAAGGCGACGCCAAAGGCGAAGAACAGCGTCATCACGAAGTCGAGGTAGCTGGTGATGTCCGTCATCATCTCCACGCCGGCCGGGGTGGCGGCAGCGAAGAACTTGAAGATCAACGGGAATACCAGGAAGTAGGCGAAGGCCATGCCGGTGTAGAACAGCAGGATGCTCGACACCAGCAAGGGCACGGCGATGCGCTTCTCATGCTTGTACAGGCCCGGTGCGATAAAGCCCCAGATCTGGTGCAGGATCACCGGGATCGCCAGGAACAGCGAGACCATCATCGTCAGCTTCAACGGTGTGAGGAAGGGCGATGACACATCGGTGGCAATCATCGTCGCGCCGGCCGGCAGGTACTGGCGCAGTGGCGTGGAGACGAAGGTGTAGATCTGCTGGGTAAAGGCGAACAGCCCGGCAAAGATCACGAAGATCGCGGCCACGCAACGCAGCAGGCGGGTCCGCAGCTCGGTCAGGTGCGAGACCAGCGGCATATGCTGGTCGTTTTCCGGTTTATCAGCGCTCATGGGGCTCGCGGCGGCAATGTAGGGTCATGGGGCGCGGGCGACGCAGCGGGCGTCGGCGCAGGCTCGGTTGCAGCGGTCGGGGTCGGGGCGGCGGGCGGGGTATCCACCGCAGGCGCGATGCTGTGCTCGGCCCCAGGCTCCACCGGTTTGGCGGGCTCCTGCACCGGCGACAGGATCTTCCGGGCTTCCTGCTCCAGCGACAGAATATGTTCGTTGTGCAGTTGGCGACGGATCTCGTCGGCGCCGATTTCCCGTTCAACTTCCTGTTTGATGGCGTTGAAACTGCGTTTCAGGCGCCCGATCCACAGGCCGGCCGTGCGCGCGGCACCGGGCAGGCGTTCCGGCCCCAGTACCAGCAAGGCAACCAGGCCGACGAGCAGCAGTTCAGAGAAGCTGATACCAAACATTAGTCAGTGCTCACGAGTCTTTGCGGGTCGGCTCTTCGACTTTTTCAGCCTGCACGTCGAAGGTACGACGCTCGGTGATCGGCTGGGTGGCCTGGGGGTGTACAGGCTGGGCCGGTGGCACCGGGTTGGCGGCCGGGTCGGCAGGCTTCTCATCGTCGTTCATGGCTTTACGGAAGCCCTTGATCGACTCGCCCACGTCGGTGCCGAGGTTTTTGAGTTTCTTGGTGCCGAATACCAGTACCACTACCACCAGGATGACGATCCAGTGTTTCCAGTCAAAAATGCCCATGCTGCAAATCCTCTAGTAAAAGTTATTCAAGCGGACGGGCGCGAGGCCTTTTCGGCGTGCCCGGACAAGCCGAAGCGACGGTCCAGTTCATCCAGCACGGCCTGTGGATGCTGCCCCAGTTGGGCGAGCATGACCAGGCTATGGAACCACAAGTCGGCGGTCTCATAGATGACATCGCTGCAATCGCCGCTGATTTGCGCGTCCTTGGCCGCGATGATGGTCTCGATGGACTCTTCGCCGAGTTTTTCCAGGATCTTGTTCAGACCCTTGTGGTACAGGCTGGCGACGTAGGAGCTGTCGGCGTCCGCACCTTTGCGGTCCTCCAGCACCTGGGCCACACGGTTGAGGGTATCGCTCATGGTCAGTGTCCTGCCGAGTAGATGGCATGCGGGTCTTTGAGCACCGGCTCTACAACCTTCCATTCGCCGTTCTCGAACACGCGATAGAAGCAGCTGTGGCGGCCGGTGTGGCAGGCGATGTCGCCGATCTGCTCGACCTTGAGGATCACCACGTCGGCGTCGCAGTCGATGCGCATCTCGTGCAGGGTCTGCACGTGCCCGGACTCTTCGCCCTTGCGCCACAGTTTGCCACGGGAACGTGACCAGTAAATGGCGTGCTGCTCAGTGGCGGTGAGGCTCAGGGCCTCGCGGTTCATCCAGGCCATCATCAGCACGCGCCCGGTCTTGTAGTCCTGGGCAATGGCCGGCACCAGGCCGTCACTGTCCCACTTGATCTCGTCCAGCCAGTCTTTCATCTTCGGCTCCGGCAATTTGCGACAGTGTATAACCGGATTGGCTATCGACGCACGATCAGATAAACACCCACGGCGACCATGATGCCGGCCGGCCAGTGGCCCAGTTGGTTCAGCGGCCCGCCAATGGCCAGCATCACGCCACCGACCAGGTGCGCAGCACCCAGCAGGCGCAGGAACCAGTCGTCCTTGCGCTTCTGCCAGGGCGGCGCGGGGTCTTTGGCATGGGGCTGGGACATGCGCTCCAGCAGGTCGCGGGTCATGTTGGCCAGGTGCGGCAGCTGTTCGAACTGGCTGTGCAGGTTGCCCAGCAAGGTTTTCGGGCTGACCCGCTCGCGCATCCAGCGTTCCAGGAACGGCTGGGCGGTGTTCCACAGGTCGAGGTCCGGGTACAGCTGGCGGCCCAGGCCTTCGATGTTGAGCAGGGTTTTTTGCAGCAGCACCAGTTGCGGCTGCACTTCCATATTGAAGCGCCGCGCGGTCTGGAACAGGCGCATCAGCACCTGGCCGAAGGAGATATCTTTCAGTGGCTTTTCAAAGATCGGCTCGCACACGGTGCGGATCGCCGCTTCGAATTCATTGAGCTTGGTTTCCGCCGGCACCCAGCCCGAATCGATGTGCAGCTGCGCCACGCGGCGGTAGTCACGCTTGAAGAAGGCGAACAGGTTGCGCGCCAGGTAGTCCTGGTCTTCCGGGGTCAGGCTGCCGACGATGCCGCAGTCGATCGCAATGTACTGCGGGCTCCACGGATTGACGGTGCTGACGAAGATATTGCCGGGGTGCATGTCGGCGTGGAAGAAACTGTCGCGGAACACCTGGGTGAAGAAGATCTCCACGCCGCGCTCGGCGAGCATCTTCATGTCGGTGCGCTGGTCGGCCAGGGTCGCGAGGTCGGTGACCTGCACGCCGTAGATGCGCTCCATCACCAGCACTTTCGGGCGGCACCAGTCCCAATACACCTGCGGCACGTACAGCAACGGCGAACCTTCGAAGTTGCGCTTGAGCTGGCTGGCGTTGGCTGCTTCGCGCAGCAGGTCGAGTTCGTCGTAGATGGTTTTCTCGTAGTCGGCGACCACGTCCACCGGGTGCAGCAGGCGCGCATCGGCAGAGAAACGTTCGGCGGCGCGGGCCAGGATAAACAGCCACGCCAGGTCCTGGCCGATGATCGGCTTGAGGCCCGGGCGAATCACCTTCACCACCACTTCTTCGCCGCTCTTCAACTGCGCGGCGTGCACTTGCGCCACCGAGGCCGAGGCCAGCGGTTCGACGTCGAAGCGGCTGAACACCTCGCTGATCTTCTTGCCCAGCTGCTCTTCGATCAGCTTCATCGACTGCTGCGAATCGAACGGCGGTACGCGATCCTGCAGCAGCATCAGTTCGTCGGCGATGTCTTCGGGCAGCAGGTCGCGGCGCGTGGAGAGGATCTGCCCGAACTTGATAAAGATCGGCCCCAGGTCCTGCAAGGCCAGGCGCAGGCGCGCGCCCCGGCTCAACTCCAGCTGCTTGCGCGGGAACCAGCGCCACGGCAGCACATAGCGCACCGCCAGCAGGAACCACGGCAAAGGCAGGGCGAACAGCAGGTCATCGAGGCGGTAGCGGATTACGACGCGCTGGATACGGAACAAACGGCGGACGGCGAGCAGCTTCATGCGTTATCGCTTGGATCAAGGGAACGGCTCAGGCGCTCGAAGCGGGCCTCGAGGCGTTCCAGGTCGATTTTGGCCTTGTCGAGCTCACGAAAGCGCGCTTGCGCTTCGCGTTCTCCGACCAGGGTGCGCGATTCTTCGCTCAGGTATTCGGCAAGGTTCTGGTTGAGGCTGGCGAACCCCTGCTGGTACCAGCGCGTGCGACTGCGCAGGTGCCCGCTGATCAACTGGGTGGCGACGGGGCCGATCCAGCGGGACAGCTCGTATTCCCAGTCCAGTTCCAGGTCCTGCAGTACGGCGGCCAGGTCCATCAGGACCGCGCTGTCGCCTTCCAGGTGCACTTCGGGGCCGTGGAGGATGGCGGTCTTGTTGCGGCTCAGCGTTAGGTGCAACAGGCTGGAGGCCGGTGCACGCAGGGTGCAGTCGGCTTCGGCAGCCCATTGAGTGGCGAGCAGCAGGCCTTCATCGCTGGGCAGGATAAACAGCTGCAGGGCGGGGCTGGTGCAGTCCACGGCGATGACCTTGCCGTTCAAGTGCGCGAGCCGCGCCAGGGCGGTGCTGTCCAGGCGCAGTACACGGTTGATACCGTGTTCGACGCTGGCGAGAAGGCCTTTGAGCAGCATCAGGGCTTGATGCCACGGTGCAGGGCGACAATGCCCGAAGTCATGTTGTGGTAGGTCACGCGGTCGAAACCGGCTTCTACCATCATCGACTTCAGGGTTTCCTGGTCGGGGTGCATGCGGATCGATTCGGCCAGGTAGCGGTAGCTTTCGGCGTCATTGGTGATCAGCTTGCCCATCAACGGCATGAAGGCGAAGGAGTAGGTGTCGTAGACCTTGGACATCAGCGCGTTGGTCGGCTTGGAGAACTCCAGTACCAACAGGCGACCACCCGGCTTGAGTACGCGCAGCATCGAGCGGATCGCGTCTTCCTTGTGGGTCACGTTGCGCAGGCCGAAGGCGATAGTCACGCAGTCGAAATGGTTGTCGGGGAACGGCAGCTTTTCAGCGTCGGCCTGGACGAATTCGATATTGCCGGCCACGCCTTTGTCGAGCAGGCGGTCACGGCCGACCTTGAGCATCGAGCCGTTGATGTCCGCCAGCACCACCTGGCCGGTAGGGCCGACGAGCTTGGAAAACTTGGCCGCCAGGTCACCCGTGCCGCCGGCGATGTCCAGCACGCGGTTGCCGGTGCGTACACCCGACAGCTCGATGGTGAAGCGTTTCCACAGGCGGTGCATGCCGCCGGAGAGCACGTCGTTCATCAGGTCGTACTTGGCCGCCACGGAGTGGAATACCTCAGCGACTTTTTCCGCTTTCTGGCTTTCCGGGACGTTCTTGAAGCCGAAGTGAGTGGTGGGTTCGGCATCGCTGCCTTTGCGCTGATCAGTCATATCGCTGTCACCAAAAGAGAATGCGGGACATGATAATCCCCAAGGCCTGCTTTGTCTTGGCAAGGCTGCAGGTAAGATAGGCAGGCACCGAGACCTTTTGCCGCATTCAAGGTATTCAAATCCCTATAAAGAGGAGTCATCGCAATGGCCCGTATAACCGTTGAGCGTGCACATTCCCTGGGTAAAGAAGGGGCACGCGCAAAGGCCGAGAAGTTGGCGCATAAACTCCAGGAGCAATATGGCCTGGAGCCCTCCTGGTCCGGCGATACCTTGAACCTCAAGCGTTCGGGGGTTAAAGGCACCGTATTGGTGGCGGATGATTTGCTGCGCATTGATGTGGAACTGGGCCTGTTGATGTCGGCCATGAGTGGCACCATCAAGTCCGAAATCGAGAAAGCCCTGGATAAAGCCTTGGCCTGATGCGCGAGTACTTAGGGTGCCGATTCTAATTTTCCAGCCTACTTTGTGCCCAGGCCCTCAACTCCTGCGGGCCGTTCCTCCCCCCCTTTTCTGCGTGAGGTGCACCATGGCCAAAGTTATCCTGAAGAAAAAAATCGATGCTCAGACCGGCGCGTTGAGTGACGTTAAAACCTACGCCCGCAAGATCTGGTTGGCGGGTCTTGGTGCCTACGCGAAGGTCGGCAGCGAGGGCGGCGACTACTTCAAAGAGCTGGTTAAAACCGGTCAACATGTTGAAAGTAAAGGCAAAAAAGTTGCAGTGGAACAACTTGATGCAGCCAACAGTCAGATTGATCAAGTAAAGAGTAATGTCTCCGCGGTCAAAGGTCTGGTAGAAGTTCAGCTGGATAAAGTTGAAAAAGCTTTTGATACTCGCGTTGCCAGTGCCTTGAATCGAATTGGCATTGCGTCTAAACATGACGTGGAGACACTCTCTGCTAAGCTCGAAGAGCTGACGGCATTGCTCGAACGTGTCGCGCGTAAACACTAAGGAGACATCGGGATGGCTGTTAAAAAGACTACTCAGAAAGAAGGCAGCTCGTGGGTCGGGAAAGTTGAAGAGTATTCCCGCAAGATCTGGCTGGCTGGTTTAGGCGTTTACTCGAAGATCGACAGTGACGGCAGTAAACTCTTCGAGACCTTGGTTAAAGACGGCGAGAAAGCCGAGAAGTTGACCAAGAGCGCAGTGGGTAAACAAGTAGGTGCTGCCAAAGCGACTGCCGGTTCGCGCATCAGTGATGCGAAGAAACAGGTATTGGGTACTTGGGGCGAACTCGAAGGGGCTCTGGACAAGCGCCTCAACAGTGCTATTTCGCGCCTGGGCGTGCCGAGTAAAGCTGAGCTGAAGACCCTGCACAGCAAGGTCGATACCCTGACAAAGCAAATCGAAAAACTGACCGGTGCCAAAGTGGCTCCAGTGAAAGCGGCCGCCGCTAAACCGGCTGCCAAGCCTGCTGCAAAAACGGCCGCTGCCAAACCAGCGGCTAAAACGGCTGCCAAACCTCTGGTGAAAGCTGCCGCCAAGCCAGCTGCAAAACCCGCGGTCAAGGCAGCTGTAAAATAAAAGCAGTCGCTAAACCGGCTGCCAAAACCGCAGCGGCCAAACCGGCTGCCAAGGCCACAGCTAAACCCGTGGCTGCGAAAGCAACTGCCAAACCTGCGGCCAAGCCAGCAGCCAAGGCCGCCGCAAAACCGGCGGCTAAGCCCGCAGCCAAAACCGTAGCGGCCAAACCCGCGGCCAAGCCTGCCGCTGCTAAACCTGCAGCCAAGCCCGCCGCCGCGAAACCGGTGGCCAAGCCAGCCGCCAAACCTGCTGCGGCGAAGAAGCCAGCTGCAGCGAAAAAACCGGCAGCGCCCAAGCCTGCTGTTGCCGCCAAGCCGGCAACCACGGCACCGGCTGCGTCGGCGGCCAACTCGGTGTCGGCACCCACGCCAGCCGCCACCCCGACTGCAACGCCGGTCACCCCGACGCCAACCAGTCAGTCCTGATTTTTCCGGGACGCGTAAAAAATGCCCGGCCTGCAAAGGCTGGGCATTTTTTTGTGCGCGGTTCCCCATCAATTGTAAGTAATGGAAACGGTGACAGTGCTGTCCAGGGTACCCGCGGTAATTGGGGTGCCGGTTTTTCGGTACGACGCATTCATCGGTAACAACGCTCTTGCGCCGCTTGTGGCGATCTGGCGGGTGCGCTCGGCGACAGAACCATTGGCGGGAATGTAAGCGACGTTCCGGTGGGAAAGCGAGAGCGCCGTCCCGGCTGAGGTTCCGGTGTTGGCGAACAATGCGCCATTGCCGCTGGACGGAGTGCCCGCGAACAGAAAGAACACATTTTGAATGTCCGATTCGCACTCGGCGGTAATGTCGAAATTTGTCGTACCCACTTCTTCGGATGAATCAAAATCCGATACTTTGATCGAGGGCAGGGTGATGGTGCGGGTCACATCACCGGCGGCCAGGTTGCAGGTGCCGGCGTTGACCTGGCCGGTAAAGCGCAAGGTGCCCGTGGTTGCGGCCTGGACCGCGGTGGCGGCCAGGCTCGCGGTGATAGCCAGCAGCAGGGGCAGGGCTCGAATCCTCATTGCATACTCCTCAGGTTTTTAGTTATAGGTGATGTTGACGGTCGCGGTCGTTTCGAGCCTGCCTTGGCTGACCGTGCCGTTCTTGTGATAGGCCGCACCCAGCGGCAGCACCGCGCGACCGCCGGAGACCGGTACCGTGCGGGTGTTTTCGGTGCCGTTGGCGAGGATGTTCTGGATACCGCCGCCAATGCGCGAATACAGCCACAGGGCGACGCCACCGGCAGTGCCCGTATTGGCGAAGAGCCGATCATTGCCAGGTGCGGGGGTACCGGAAAAGCGGAAGGTCACGTTGGAAGCGTTGGTGCAGTTTGCGGTTAACTCGAAGTTGCGTGGGCCCGCGGTCGTTGCGTTGTTGAATGCGCCGACTTGCACTGGGTCGAGCGAGATCGTGCGGTTGACGTCGCCGGTTGCCAGGTCGCAGGTGGCGGCGGGCCTGACAAAGCGCACTGCGTTGCCGAGCCTCAGGGTAAAACTCTCCGGACGGTTATCCAGTCTCTTCACCCAAATGTTACCGGCAGGCACTGTCCCGTCTGTTACAGGCCCGGCTTTATAGAACCTCAACTCCGCGGCCATGAAGCTGGTGAGGGGGCCGCTGAATGTGCGTTGCTGGTTATGCATGCTGAAGAAAGGGTAAAGCGAGCCGGAATGTCGGATGCGCATGTGTACGCCCACGCCAGGAACCTCCGTCTCGTAGTACTTTGAGTGAGACCTTGCGTTGTAGCGCCCGGTAATCGTTAACAAGGTGGGGCCGCAATTCATGGTGTAAGAGGGTGCCGTACCAGTGAATTCCTTAATGACAATTTCAGACTCCACCGGGAGGCTGTCCGGTACGACGATTGTGGACGGAAGGGTGAGTGTGAATGTGTCGTTCTGATACCTGTCACACGCCGCTTGAGCCGCGATCGGCGAGCCAAGGACCAGCACTGTTGACATGAGTTGTATGGCGCGTTTCATCTTCAGTCCCGCAAAAGAAATAGGGCGGTTGCAGGCAAGCAGTGCACTGGGCGTGCTTGCCTGCGCCGGATCAACTGCTTGCATTGCGCTCGCTCGACGGTGGCATGTGCTGTGCTGTATCGAGCCGGCAGGTGCCCGCGTCGAGATTAAGCAACCGTTGGGTGCCGGCAATGTTCGACTGTGCGCCCAAGTCGTAATGCAACTGGCATGCGGCGCCGGCATGGGGGCCCCACTTGATCGTCAATGGTCCCTGTGTACGAGACACTCGAACAAAGGCTTGACCACCCTGCCCGACCACCCCGACGCTCGCGCCGTCCTCATCAAACACATCCGCACCAAACGGCAAGGAGCTGCCATCCTCGCGCAGTGCCGTGATCAACATGGCCTGGCCGCTGACCGTCTCGAACTTAAGCTTCACCACCGAACCGGCACGGGGCGCTACGTTCTGGGCGGCGGTCTTGAGTTCCACATCGACCGAAAGATCCTTCGGGTCCAGTTCCACGACGTTCTGGCGATAGGGGGTAAGGTGGGGCACCACGGCGTAGCCGCTGTTACCGACTTGCGCGCTGTGGTTACCGTTGATCCGCGCACCCTGGGCGTCGGGCGCCTGGACGATGCCGATGGTGTCGCCCAGCTCCGGGGCGAAGGTCACGCCGCCAGCGTGGGCAACGATGCCACCGGTCATTCCCAGCGATACCGAGCGATAGTCGCTGCTCTGCCCGTAACCGGCAGACAGCACGCCGTGACTGGCCTGGTATTTCATATCGGCACTCGCGGCGTTACCACTGCCTCGGGTTCGACTGGCACCAAGGCCGTAGCTGAATTCGCTGCGTTCGCCAAGGCTGCCGCCGACGTTCACGCGCTCTCCACTGTTTTGGTCGCCGTGATAGACCGTGGTGGTCAGGGTCGGCGAACGGGCGCCGCTGCCCAGGGGCAGGCTCAAGGTCAGATCCACCTGCTTGTCGACTCGGTCGCTCAACAGGTCACGGGTGCGCTGTGCACTGACGGTATAGTGAAGGCCCTTCCAGGTGCCGCTGTATCCCGCAGTAAAGGTCAGGTTGCCACTTGTGCGGTTCCAATAGTTTTGTGAAGAACCGGTCAAGTAAACCGAGCCGTTGCCCAGGCTCTGGTTGAGGCTTATATCCATTCTGTCGCGCAGGCGCGAGACGCTGTCGAGGCTGAGTCCGTCGATGGCAAGGTCGCGAACCCGTGCGGCATCGCCCACGCTCAGGAACCCTTTAGTGGAATAGCGGTAGGCCCCCAATGCGAAGTGAGTGCCGGTGTCTGCGAAATTCTTGCTGTAGCGCAGTTGCAGGCTTTGTCCCTCCCGCGAACCGTGCCCAGGTATATGGGCATTGGAGTGGGTCAAGTCAAACGACACCGCACCCAATGGCGTGTTGAGTGCCGTTCCCAATAATTGTGAGTTGTAGTCTTGGCCCACCACCGCGCCGGTATAGCCGGTCAGTAGATTGCTGAGGCCATGCTGGTAGGTCGCCTGCATCAGTGTGGGAGGGTGCCGAAGGCCAAGTTCATCGAGCTGGCCGATGCTCAGCGAATAGCGGTGGTGGCCGGGTCGCAGGAGGTTGGTGTTGGCCGCAAAGGGGACTATGAACTCCCGCTGACGGCCATCCGCCTCGGTGATCGTGACGGTCAGGTCGCCGCCATATCCGGTAGGGAATAAATCATTGAGTACAAACGGCCCGGGCGCCACCGACACCTCATCCAGCAGTACCCCGCGCTGGCGCACGGTCACCCGCGCGTTGGTCTCGGCAACGCCGCGCACCACGGGGGCAAAACCGGTCTGGGAATCAGGCAGCATCCGGTCATCGCTGAACAGGCTCGCACCCCGCAGGCGGACGCTGTCGAACAGCTCGCCCGGCGTGTAGATTTCGCCGACCATCAATTGAGACTGCAGCGAGCTCATTTCACGCTGAACGTAGGTGCTGCTGCTCTGGTAGCCAGAGCCCACCGATGATTGGCTGTAGCTGCCGTTGTGGCGCCAATGCCAGTCGCCCAGGTTGAGCCCGGTGTTCAGGCCCAGGTAGTTGGAGTTGAGCGACTGATGCCTGGTTTGGGTGGCAAAGGTGTTGGCGTTGTAACGCACGAAGGCTGCGTCGATGCCACTGTCCCAGTGTTTGGGATCGATATAGCCCCGAGCCTTGCGTGCGAGGTAAATCTGCGGGATCTGCAGGTCAAGGCGATTTTCACCAGAATCGAACCGGCTGCTGGCGCCTGGCAGGTAGCTGGCAATATCGGCGCATGCGGAAAATACGGCGTCGGTCGATTGCCTGTCGACCGCCTCCATGTCGATGCCGAACCTGAAGAGCGCGTCACGCTCAAGGCACATCTGCGCAGTGTCTTGTCCGTCCATCGCTTTGAACGATAGCGTCTCTCTGCCTATCCATTGGCCGTTGAGATAAACCTCCGCACGGTAGCTGCCGGGTAGCACGACGTTGCCTTGGTTGAACTTTGAAATGTCGACCTGCAAGCCCGCTGCCCCGCCGGGAAAAAAGGCCGGGTTGAATACAGAATGCGTGGCGTCTTGGGCCGCTGCAGTGTGGGCGCCACCCAACAGCAATAGACCTTGAGCTACAAGCGTCAACCTGAAAGGCGATATAAACCCGTTTTCGGGTCTGGCCGGTGTTTTCGAACTCATGGATACCGTTCCCGGGGAAAGTTGTGGTCCGAATTGCGACAAAGCGCGGCCCTGTCCTGACGAACAAGTACTGAACGGACGTGTTTGATTTGTGCTGCGGCGGGTCAATCAACCTCGAGAGGCAGGGACTGGACCCTGATGAACTCAGGGTGGGGCGATCATGGCGACACCTTGGCGCTGTGCTGGATCGTGAGCCCGAAGTCGTCGAGCGTCTGGAACTCCACGGTCATCTCGGCCGTACGCAACGACGCAAGCCCTGCAATCTGGAAGTGGTTGCGGCTATCGGGCGCCACCATATTGTCTCCGCTCGATGCGGCGGATTTGCGCGCATGGCGCTGCCCCTTCGCGACCACTTCGATCTTGTCGAAATTCACGTAATAGGGGGTCGGGTTATAGACCTCCAGTGACGGGCCGTGCTCGGTGGTTACGCTGCGCCACTGCAATTTGGCCGGCGCGGCTTCGGCCGCAAAGGGCAGGCTGGGCGGTCGGAGAAACACCTTGATCCTGGAGCGGAAGGCAAGTTGCAACTGGTTACCCTGGGCGGCATCTTCGGCCTGCGAAGGCACTTCGAGTAAGTTGAACCAGTACAGGCTTTCCTGCGCAGACGGCAGCGTTTCGCCGGTGTATGCCAAGCGCACGACGTGTTGCCGGCCTGGCTCGATACGAAAGATCGGCGGCGTAACGACAAAGGGGATTCCGCCGGCGTCCGGGGTGGAGTGCTCGTCACCCTTGTCCAGCCATGCCTGCATCAGGACGGGTACCTGATTCTTGCTTTCCAGCCTTACAGTGACTTCCTTGTCCTGTTGCGGATAGATGATCCGTGTGCTGCTGATCACAACGCTTGCCTGCGCCATGACGGGACAGATCAGTGCAAGCGTCAACAGGCTGAGTCTGGTTAGCCAATGTGAGATCAAAGTCGCGTTCATGCTGCGGGTTATCCTGCGGACGAAAGGGTGACAGCCGCTGTGTGCTGCACGCGGGCGCCAAAATCGCTGACGGAAACGAACTCGACCTTGGGGTTGCCGTTGGGACGAATACGCAACTGGGGCAATGCAAACAGTTTCATGTCTCCGGCCGGCAATAACAGACCGTCATTGGCCGCCTGGCTCGGCGCCTTGTTGAACCGTTTGCCTTCGCTCAGCAACGCGACCGAAGCCAGCGAAATATGGTAGGGCGTGGGGTTGGTCGCTTGCAGGGCGAACCCATGGTTATGGGGGACCAGTTTCCACTGCAGTTTGGCTGCCGCGCTGCTGACGGGGTATGGCAATCCTTGTGGGCGCAGGAAGACCCGCAAGCGAGTGCGAAACGACAATTCGATCTGGTTGTTTTGCGCGGCGTCGGCGGAAGTCGGCGGCACTTCGAATATGTTCAACCAGAACAGGCTTTCGCGATCAGTAGGCAACGGGGCGCCGGAATAACGCAGGCGCAATGCCTGTTGTTGGTGCGGTTCGATGCGAAACATCGGCGGTGAGAGGGTGAACGGAGTCCGCGCAGTCGCTGGTGTCGAGTTTCGGTCGCCCGTATCCAGCCAGGTCTGTACCAATGCCGGACGATCGGCTTTATTCTCCAGGCGCACAACGACCTCCTGCTGCTCAGCGGGGTAGATCACGCGTGTGCCATGGACAATGATGCCGGCATGGGCGTTGAGCGCGTGCAGCGACAGCAGCCCGAGGGCACAGGTGGCGAGAGCACGGCGGGCCATTCTTTTAATCATTTGAAGTCTCTTCGAGTCTGGGGGCGGACCCGCAACGCAGTTGCAGGTCCTGGGCTTCGAGGTCTGCGTGTGCAGACGTGTTATCCCTTACTCGGCGTATTCGACCAGGAAGCCGACGCGTGTTTTCACCGTGCCTTCGGTTGCGGCGCCGCTGGCGTACATTTGGGCTGCCAGCGGGATAATGGCCTGGTTATCGGCGATCACGACGCCCTCGGATTTTTCGGTGTAGACGTTGATCGGGGAGCCGTCGCGGTTAGTGACTTCGACCTGTACGTTCTTGGCATTGGTAGTGTCAGAAGGGTCGTCGTAGCCGTCGATGTTCAAGCGCCCGGTCGCCACGTCAATGGCCGGGCTGGTTGGGTCGAACGCCACCATGGCGGTGCGGCCGTTGGTGCAACTGCCTTCGCCGGGCCCGCCAATGCGAATGGTGAAACCGGTGAGGTTGGCGCGACTGCCAGCGGTTGCCAGGCGTGAAGCAGAGACGCCGCCCAGGTTGACGTCCTTGACCACTGCGCCTGTGCCAGGTGCGGCACCCTCGACGGTGCAGGTCACATCGGTCACCAACCCCGTGAAGTTGATGACCCCGTCGTTGGTGGCGAATGCGGGCCGTGATAACGCAGCCGTCAGGGCAAGAAGTGTTGCAGCGGTGGAGATAGCGGTAAATTTCATGATGATTCCGGTCGTGATTTTAATAAACGAGAGCCGCCACAGGTAAAAAGCAGCACCTGTAGTTCGTTTCGAACTAGTCTCTAATGGCGGTTATATAATTTTGCGTGCAGTGCCAGATGGCATCTATAGTGAAGTGGCGAGTTTTATCTCGTGATAGTTCGAAAAATAATCGGGTTAACTTAGGAATTGTCTGTAGTACTGGGAATCATCTGTAGGATGTTGCTGAAGGGGTAACGCTTATTGCCCCGCTATGTTGATCCCTTGATGGGGCAGGGTATACCGTGCTCGCAGCAGCGAATAATGTTGCGGTGTTGTATTTACTTATGCGGGTTTATTTATGCCTACTTCAATATCCACTACGTATACCGTCATGCTGCTAGATGACCATGCGATGCTTCGGCAGGGGATCGAGTTGGGGTTGAGCAACGAGGCCGACCTCCGTGTGGTCGGCTCTTTCGGGACGGCCAAGGAATTACTGGAAGCCCTTGCGCGGCGCCCGGCGGATGTGGTGGTAATGGACTTCATCCTGGCCCCTTCGGACAACGATGGCCTGAGTCTTATACAAGCGCTGAACCGGCGCTTCAGCCAGTGCCGGCCGTTGATTGTCTGTTCGCATTACACGCCCGCTACCGTATCACTGTCGCTGAAGGCTGGCTGTTGGGGAATCCTGGGTAAAACCCAGAACCTGACGGAGTTGATCACGGCTATTCGAACCGTCGCCCAAGGTCGAATTTATCTGCAGCCTTGCATGGTGCCTGCTTTGCAGGGCATGCAATCAATGCTGGAAGTCGTGAGTATGAAGTCGAAAATGGACTATGCAACGCCGTTGCGCTTGAACGCCTGTCTTACGCCTAAAGAACAGGAGGTGCTGCGATGTTTTCTGGATGGAATGTCGGTGAATTCGATTGCCGCAAAGTTTTCACGCAGTGCGAGTACGATCAGTACGCAGAAACAATCGGCTTATAGAAAATTGGGAATCAAGAATGACAGTGAGTTGTTCAAGTTTACCCAGCAATTCGGGGAGTTTGAATGATTCGGCTCAAATGTCAGCCGCAGGTTTTCGGATAATGCTTAAACATGATCGTCCAGATAGCGCAGCGCCAATCGCTCCGTGGCCTGCCGCGCCGCAGATAGCAGATGCGGCGCCACCAGCATCATGACCTGATACACCACCACCCGCACCTCGCCCTCACGGTCGAGAATGCGTTGGTAGTCCAGAGAAAACAGCAGGGTCATGGTGATCTGTTCCACCAATTGCCCAAGCGCCTGGGTATCGCTGACCAGTTGTCCATCCGCTTTGAGCCGGGCCAGCAAGGACGCGAGGGTGCGCTTGAGTGCGGTCAGCAGGTTGCGAATGCCCTTGGCCAGTTTCGGCAGGCGCCCCGCCAGGTTCGACAGGTCCTGGAACAAAAACCGGTATTGGGCCATGCGTTCGATGATCAGGTGCAGGAACAGCCAGTAATCCTGGGCCTGCAGTTGCGCGTCCGCCGGCGGGTCGAGCAGCGGCGCCAATTCGCCCTGGAAGCGCTCGAACAGCCCGAGCACCAGTGGCTCCTTGCCATGGAAGTGGTAGTAGAGGTTGCCGGGGCTGATCCCCATTTCATTGGCCACCTCCATGGTCGACACGTTCGGCTCGCCCTTCTGGTTGAACAACTGCAAGGCACATTCAAGGATACGGTCGCGGGTCTTCATCCAGTCTTCTTAATCTGATCGTTGAGCTCAGCGCACTCGCACGTAGGTGCCGGGCGCCGCTTCCATCGGTGGATAGTTCTGGTTGCCCAGGGCGGTGAGGGTTTCGCGCTGTACGCCCGAGCGCTGCTGGATCCACGCCAGCCACTGCGGCCACCAACTGCCCTCGACGTGGTTGGCGTCGTAGTACCAGGCACGCGGGTCGCTGCTCAGCTTGGGGTTTTCGACGTAGTTGGCCTTGGGGTTGCCCGGCGGGTTGAGGATGCTCTGGATATGCCCGCTGTTGGACAGCACGAAGCGCCGCTCGCCACCCAGCAATTGCGTGGAGCGATACACCGCGTCCCACGGCGTGATGTGGTCGTTGATCCCGGCCACGCTGAAGCTGTCCACCGTGACCTTCTGCAGGTCGATGGGCGTGCCGCACACTTCCAGGCCGCCGGGATGGCTCAGCGGGTTGTGCTTGAAGAAATCGAGCAGGTCGCCATGCAGTGCGGCGGGCAGGCGCGTGTTGTCGTTGTTCCAGTACAAAATGTCGAAGGCCGGCGGTTTCTTGCCCAGCAGGTAATTGTTGATCCAGTAGTTCCAGATCAGGTCGTTGGGGCGCATCCAGGCGAACACCTTGGCCATGTCGCGGCCGTCCAGCACTCCTTGCTGGTAGGAACGACGCTTGGCCGCCTCGAGGGTTTGCTCATCGGCGAACAGCATGGCGGGGCTGTCGATCTGGCTGTCCAGCAGGCTCACCAGGTAGCTGGCGCTGGAGATACGACGCAGCTGGCGCTTGGCTTGCAAGTGGCCTTGCAGGGCGGCGATGGTCAGGCCACCGGCGCAGGCGCCCATCAGGTTGACCTCGCGGGTGCCGGTGATGGCCCGACAGACATTGAGCGCTTCCTCCAGCGCCGCCACATAGGTGGACAGGCCCCATTCGCGGTGGCGTACATCCGGGTTGCGCCAGCTGACCATGAAGGTCTGCAGGCCGTTCTTGAGGGCGTACTGCACGAAGCTATTGGCCGGGCTCAGGTCGAAGATGTAGTACTTGTTGATTTGCGGCGGCACGATCAGCAGCGGCCTGGCGTACTGTTTTTCGCTCATGGGCTTGTATTGGATTAACTCCAGCAGCTCATTGCGAAATACCACCGAGCCTGGGGTGGTGGCCACGGTCTTGCCGACTTCAAAGGCCTGTTTGCTCACCTGGCGCGGCAGGCCGTTGTTGTGCAGCAGGTCGTCGAACAGGTTGCTCACGCCGCGCACCACACTGTTGCCGCCGGAGTTGAGCAGCTCCTTGACGGCCAGCGGGTTGAGCAGGGTGTTGGAGGGCGACACGGCGTCGTTGATCAAGGCGAAGGCAAAGTGTGCGCGGGCGCGGTCGTCGGCGCTCAGTGAGCTGTCATCGATCCACTGGCGGGTCTGCTTCTGCCAGCTCAAATAGGCTTGCAGGCTGCGTCGGTAGAACGGGTTGAGCGTCCAGGTCGGGTCGCTGAAGCGGCTGTCCCGTGGGTTGGGCTCGTGCACGGTCTCACCCAGCAGCACACGACCCAGTTGACTGCCCAGGGCCAGGGCGTGACGGGCGGTATGCACCGGGTTGCGCCAGCCGTGGGCGGCAACGCTGCGCAAGGTCGACAGCAAATCCCGACCGCGCAGGCCGGTGATCGCGTTTTGTGCGTTGATGAACGCGGCAGGGGTGGGCGCCGGGTTCGTCACGGGTCTTTCTCGCATGAGCCAACACTCCTTCGTCAAGCCATCAACAGGCACGCCAATTCAGAACCATAGTCGGTTCTCGGCAAGTTGCGCGGCGGTGTGCTCCTTACACCGCTGGTCGCGGGTGAATCACGGCCCGCATGCGCTCCTCCTCGAGAAACTTCATGATGATCGGCGCCACGGCTTCAGCCCGGGTGATCAGGAACAGGTGGCCGTCATCGATGATGTGCAACTGTGCGTTGGGAATGCGCCAGGCCAGCATGCGCATGTTGACCAGCGGGATCAGCGGGTCGTCGTCCCCGGCCAGCACCAGGGTGGGCTGGCGGATCTTGTGCAGCCAGTGGATGCTGGTCCAGCCCAACCCCGCGAACAGTTGCCAGTAGTAGCCCAGCTTGCCGGCCGAGCGCACTTTGCTCGCGTGCTCGGCGGCCAGTTTCGAATCGCGGCGGAACGAACCGCCATAAATCATCGGTGCAATGCGCACCACGTGGGACGGCTGGATATAACGCCGGGGGCTCGCCATCAGCCACAGCACCTTCGGCTTGCCCGGCACCATAAAGGCCCCGGCAGCGGTCGCCGCCAGGATCAGCTTCTTGCAGCGCTCCGGGTAGTCATAGGCAAACTGCTGCGCCAACGCGCCACCCCAGGACACGCCCACCGCATTCACCTGGCCATAGTCCAGGTAGTCCAGCATGCGTGCGGTGAGCTTGGCCAGGCCGGGAAATCGATAGGGTCGGTTGGGCGTCGAGGAACCACCCACGCCCGGCACATCGAAGGCGATCACTTCCAGGTCCGGGTCCAGGGCCTGGACGAACGGAAACACCAGCTCAAGGTTGGCGCCGATGCCGTTGAAGATCAGCAACGGCGTCAAGTGGGGCTTGCCCGGGCGTACCGCCGTGCGGATGGTCTGGCCATCCAGGTCGATGGTACGGAAGATGAACGGTTGCGGCATGGGGGAACCCTTCGATAGGTACTTCAATCCCTTGTAGGAGCGAGCTTGCTCGCGAAGGTCGTCAACGATAACGCGGGATAGCTGATGTCCCGTGTTGATCTTGAGCCTTTCGCGAGCAAGCTCGCTCCTACAGGACTAGCGTTCATGCACATAGGTACCCGGCGCCGCTTCGGCTGCGGCGTACGTCTTGTTGCCTAATACCGTCGGTGCCTTCTTCAGCTTGCCCGCACGTTCCGCTTGCCACACCTGCCAATGCAACCACCACGAATCAGTGTGCTTGGTCGCATTCTCCTGCCACTCCAGTGGCTTGCCCGCCAGGCTGTCGCTGGTCTGGTAGCGCGCCTTGGGGTTACCGGGCGGGTTGAGGATGCTCTGGATATGCCCGCTGCTCGACAGCACGAATTCCACTTTGCCACCAAACAGCTGTGCCGACTTGTAGCACGACTGCCAGGGGGTGATGTGGTCGTTGGTGCCGGCCAGTGAATAGATGTCGGCCGTGACCTGCTTGAGGTCGATCGGCGTGCCGCACACTTCCAGGGCATTGGCGCGCACGAGCGGGTTGTTTTTGAACAGTTCGATCAGGTCGCCATGGAACGCCGCCGGTAAGCGCGTGGTGTCGTTGTTCCAGAACAGGATGTCGAACACCGGCGGCTCATTGCCCAGCAGGTAGTTGTTCACCCAGTAGTTCCAGATCAGGTCGTTGGGACGCATCCAGGCAAACACCTTGGCCATGTCGCGGCCTTCCAGCACGCCGGCCTGGTAGGAGTGGCGCTTGGCCGCTTCCAGGGTCTGCTCATCCACGAACAGCGCCACCTGGGTGTCCAGGGTGGTGTCCAGCACACTCACCAGCAGGGTCAGGGCGTTGACCTTCTTCTCACCCAGCGCCGCGTAGTGGCCCAGCAGGGCGGTGCAGGTTATTCCGCCGGAGCAGGCGCCGAGCATGTTGATATCCTTGCTTCCGGTGATTGCCGTGACTACATCGACCGCTTCCTTGAGCGCCTCGATATAGGTCGACAGGCCCCATTCGCGCTGGGCCTTGGTCGGGTTGCGCCAACTGACGATAAAGGTCTGCTGCCCATTGCGCAGGCAGAAGCGCGCCAGGCTCTTTTCCGGGCTCAGGTCGAATACATAGAATTTGTTGATCTGCGGCGGTACCACCAGCAACGGGCGTTCGTGCACCTGTTCGGTGATCGGCTTGTACTGGATCAGCTCCAGCACGTCGTTGCGAAATACCACCGCCCCTTCGGTGATGCCCAGGGTCTTGCCCACTTCGAACGCGCCCATGTTGACCTGGCTCGGCATGCCGCCGTTGTGCACCATGTCCTTGGCCAGGTGCGACAGGCCGTCGAGCAGGCTCTTGCCGCCGGTTTCAAAGAAGCGTTTGACCGCCGCCGGGTTGGCCGCGCTGTTGGTAGGAGCCATGGCTTCGGTCATCAGGTTGATCACGAAGTGGCCGCGGCTGATGTCCTGGTCCGACAGGTTACTGTCGCCGATCCAGTCGTGCAGTTCCTTGCGCCACGCCAGGTAGGTTTGCAGGTAGCGTTTGTAGAGCGGGTTCTGGCTCCAGGCTGGGTCGTGAAAGCGACGGTCATCGCTTTCGGGTTGCAGCTGCGATTTGCCGAACATCACGTTCTTCAATTCAACGCCAAAGTGGGCGACGTGCTTGACGCTGTGCAACGGTTGCTTGATGGCTTGGGTCAGCACCATCTTGGCCGAGGCCAGTAAATCCTTTTTACGTAACGCGATGATCGGGTTAAGCCCCAGGGTGTTTTCCGAGGCCTGGCGTTTCAAGTCATCGTTGTTCTTGTTACTCATCTACGACGCTCCATTGTCCGAAAGACGAGTACCGGGTACCGCTGCGCACCAGGTTTCGATACACAACACAAGCCAGGTACTGCGACTCGGGTGACCGTTGATACCGCATCGTCAAATGCAGGGAACTTGCCAGTTCCATTGGTTACCCGAGTTTAATTTTTTTCGCAAGCGGGCCAATCGTTGGCCACGCGACAGGGCATTCAAGCAGATGAAATTAGAAAATGCCCTCTAAAGAGCAAGAAGCCTGGACTAGAGCATCAGCCGCACGACCGACTCGCTCGGATCGCGGGTTTTGCCGGCTGCCTTGAGCTCGGCAAGATAATCGGCCCACAACGCGTCCTGACGCACGGCCAATTGGTAGAGGTAGTCCCAGGTGAACAGTCCGCTGTCATGGCCATCGTCGAAGGTCAATTTCAGTGCGTACTGGCCGGCCGGTTCGATCTTGGTCAGGCGCACGTTGAGCTTGCCGAATTGCAGGATGGGTTTGCCGTGCCCCTGGACCTCGGCGGAAGGCGAATGCACCCGCAGCAGTTCGGCGGGCAACTGGTAGACCTCGTCGGGCCCATAGGTGAGGCCGAGGGTGTTGGAGGTTTTGTGCAAATTAACAGCGGTGGGGAATTTCGGCATTGGGGACACCTTGGGCTGCAAGCTACAAGCTGCGAGTTGAATGTGCTCAACTTGCGGCTTGTAGCTTACAGCTTGCGGCTTACAGAATGTACCGTGACAAGTCCTCGTTCTGCGCCAATTCACCGAGGTGGCTGTTGACGTAGTCGGCGTCGATCTTGATCGCTACGCCATTCTGCGCCCCGGCCATGTCGCCGGCGCTGAAGGACACTTCCTCAAGCAGGCGCTCAAGCAAGGTGTGCAGGCGGCGCGCACCGATGTTCTCGGTCTTCTCGTTGACCTGCCAGGCAATCTCCGCCAGGCGCTTGATGCCGTCCGGCAGGAACTCGATGCCCAGCCCTTCGGTTTTCAGCAGCTCACGGTACTGCTCGGTGAGCGACGCATGGGGTTCGCTGAGGATGCGCTCGAAGTCGCCGGGGGTCAGCGCCTTGAGCTCTACGCGAATCGGCAGGCGGCCTTGCAGCTCGGGCACCAGGTCGCTTGGCTTGCTCAGGTGGAACGCACCCGAAGCGATAAACAGGATGTGGTCGGTCTTGACCATGCCCAGCTTGGTATTGACGGTGCAGCCTTCGATCAGCGGCAGCAGGTCGCGCTGCACACCTTCGCGGGATACATCGACGCCGCCGGAGTTGCCGCGCTTGGCGACCTTGTCGATCTCGTCGATAAACACGATGCCATGCTGCTCAACGGCTTCCAGGGCCTTGGCCTTGAGCTCTTCGTCGTTGACCAGGCGTCCGGCTTCTTCATCGCGCACCAGCTTCAGCGCGTCCTTGACCTTGAGCTTGCGGCTTTTCTTCTTGCCCTTGCCCATGTTGGCGAACAGGTTCTGCAACTGGCTGGTCATTTCTTCCATGCCAGGCGGTGCGGAAATGTCGACGCCAGAGACTTCAGCGACTTCGATCTCGATTTCCTTGTCATCCAGCTGGCCTTCACGCAGGCGCTTGCGGAACAGCTGGCGGGTGTTGGAATCCGAGGCCGGTGCGGCGTCTTCGTTGAAGCCCATGCGCGCCGGTGGCAGCAGGGCGTCGAGGATGCGTTCTTCGGCGGCGTCTTCGGCGCGGTGGCTGACCTTGGTCATTTCCTGCTCGCGCAGCAGCTTCAGGGCAGCGTCGGCCAGATCACGAATGATCGACTCGACATCGCGGCCCACATAGCCGACTTCGGTGAACTTGGTCGCTTCGACCTTGATGAACGGCGCGTTGGCCAGCTTGGCCAGGCGTCGCGCGATCTCGGTTTTACCGACGCCGGTCGGGCCGATCATCAGGATGTTCTTCGGTGTTACTTCAACGCGCAATTCTTCGGGCAGTTGCATCCGGCGCCAGCGGTTACGCAGCGCGATGGCAACCGCGCGCTTGGCATCGTCCTGGCCGATGATATGGCGATTGAGTTCATGGACGATTTCGCGGGGAGTCATGGACATAGTGTTTGGCGGCCTCAAGCGGGAATAAGCCTACGGCTTACTCGGCGAGGTCCTGCTCCTCAATGGTGAAGTTGTGGTTGGTGAACACGCAGATGTCGCCGGCGATGCCCAGGGCAGTCTCGACGATTTCGCGGGCCGACAGGTCGGTTTTCTTCAACAGTGCGCTGGCTGCGGCTTGTGCATAACCACCGCCGGAGCCCATGGCGATCAGGCCATGTTCAGGCTCAACCACATCGCCGTTACCGGTGATGATCAGGGACGCATCTTTGTTGGCGACGGCCAGCATGGCTTCCAGGCGGCTGAGGGAGCGGTCGGTGCGCCATTCCTTGGCGAGTTCGACCGCGGCGCGTACGAGGTGGCCCTGGTGTTTTTCCAGCTGGCCTTCGAAACGCTCGAAGAGGGTGAAGGCGTCGGCGGTGGCACCGGCAAACCCGGCGAGGACCTGGCCGTGGTACAGGCGACGGACTTTCTTGGCGTTGCCTTTCATCACGGTATTGCCCAGGGAAACCTGGCCGTCGCCGCCCATGACGACTTTGCCGTGGCGACGTACTGAAACGATGGTGGTCAAGGGGAGAGTCTCCACGCAGCGGGGCGAAAATGCCCTGATGGAAACTCATATGGGGGTGGCGGGGGGGATTTCAACCGTGGGGGTTTAAGGCGGACGAGTGGTGTTTATCGGTCTGACACACATTTCAGGGCGCTGCAAAACCAAATGTGGGAGGGGGCTTGCTCCCGATGGCGGTAGATCAGTCAATATTTTCGGTGACTGATACACCGCCATCGGGGGCAAGCCCCCTCCCACATTTTGATCGGTGTTGAGTTTGAATCAGCGGCTCTGGCGCTGTTGTAACAACAGGTTGCTAAACCCGGCGCCGGCCAATTGCTTCTGCGCCACGGTCAGCTGTTCGCGGTTGCTGAACGGTCCCACCAGCACGCGATACCAGGTTGCGTCCTTCACCGTGCCGGACTCCACCGTCACCGTCTGGCCCAGCAGAATGATCTGCGCACGCACACGATCCGCATCCGCCTGCTTCGGGAACGAGCCCGCCTGCAGGAAGAACTTGGTCACCGGCGCGGCCTTGGTTTCGGCAACCGGTGGTGCTGGCGGCGGAGTAATCCCGGCCAACGCCGCCTGGGCCCGCGCCGTGTCGATTTTCGCCGCTTCCGCAGGGGTTACCGGGGTGGTCGGCACTTGCGGCGTCGGCAGGGTTTTCTCCGGCACGGCGTCAGGCGGCACGATGACTTCCGATTCCGGCAGCAGCGTATAGAAATCGTACTTCGGCTTTACCGGTGCCGTCGGGCTCGGCGCAGTCTTGTTGGCTTCAGCCATTTTCGTGGCCTTCTGCTGTTCCTGCTTGACCCGTTTGACGTCATCGCCCTGGCCTGGGTCCAGCTTCATCAGGAACACAATGAACGCGCCGACCGTAAGGCCGATCGCCATCCACAACCAACCCGGGATCGGCTTCTTCGCCGGGGCCTGGTAGCGGCTGGCGCCGCGCTTGGGTGCAGGTTTTTTCTTGGCAGCCAACTTACATACGCTCCAGAGTTTCCAGGCCCAACAGTTCCAGGCCTTGCTTGAGGGTCCGTCCAGCCAGTGCGGCGAGGCGCAGGCGACTTTGCTTCTGGGCTTCGTCGTCGGCGGTGAGGATCGGGCAGTTCTCGTAGAAGCTGGAGAACAACCCGGCGACTTCGTACAGGTAGGTGCACAGGATATGCGGCGTGCCTTTCTCGCCGACGCTGTTCAGCACTTCGCCGAACTGCGCGAGCTTGGCGGCCAGCTCCTGTTCATGGGGCGCGTCCAGCACGATCCGGCCTTCGACTTCGCTGAAGTCCTTGCCCAGCTTTCGGAACACACCGGCCACGCGGGTGTAGGCGTACAGCAGGTACGGCGCGGTGTTGCCCTCGAAGTTGAGCATCAGTTCGAAGTTGAAGCTGTAGTCGCTGGTGCGGTGCTTGGACAGGTCGGCGTATTTCACCGCGCCAATACCCACCACGCGGGCAATATTGCGCAGGTCGGCCTCCGCCAACTCCGGGTTCTTTTCCTTCACCAGGTTGTAGGCGCGGTCCTGGGCTTCGTTGAGCAGGTCGATCAGCTTGACGGTGCCGCCGTCGCGGGTCTTGAACGGGCGGCCATCGGCGCCGTTCATGGTGCCGAAGCCCATGTGCTCCATGTGCATCGGATGGGTGACGAAACCGGCGCGACGTGCCACTTCGAACACCTGCTGGAAGTGCAGGGCCTGGCGCTGGTCGACGAAATACAGCGCACGGTCGGCCTTGAGCACGCCACTACGGTAGCGCACGGCCGCGAGGTCGGTGGTGGCGTAGAGGTAGCCGCCATCGGCCTTGACGATGATCACCGGCAGCGGCTCGCCGTCGGCGGTCTTGAATTCTTCGAGGAACACGCACTGCGCGCCGTTGCTCTCCACCAACAGGCCCTTGGCCTTGAGGTCGTTGACCACGTTGATCAGGTCGTCGTTGTAGGCGCTTTCGCCCATTACATCGGCCATGGTCAGCTTGACGTTGAGCAGTTCGTAGATTTCCTGGCAGTGGGACAGCGAGATCTCGCGGAAGCGGCCCCACAGTTCCAGGCATTCCTTGTCGCCGGCTTGCAGCTTGACCACCAGGCCGCGCGCGCGGTCGGCGAACTCTTCGGATTCGTCGAAACGCTTCTTGGCGGCGCGGTAGAAGTTCTCCAGGTCCGACAGCTCGTTGCTGGTGATCGGGTTTTCCTGCAGGTAGGCCATCAGCATGCCGAACTGGGTGCCCCAGTCGCCCACGTGGTTCTGGCGGATCACGGTGTCGCCAAGAAACTCCAGTACCCGGGCCACGCCGTCGCCGATGATAGTCGAGCGCAGGTGACCGACATGCATCTCCTTGGCCAGGTTGGGCGCCGACAGGTCGATGGCCACGCGCTGAGCCGGGCCGGCCTTGCGCACGCCGATCCTGGCGTCGGCCAGTGCCGCATCCAGGCGTGAAGCCAGGGCCTGGGTGTTCTGGAAGAAGTTGATAAAGCCCGGGCCGGCGATTTCGGCCTTGGTAACGCTCTCGTCGGCAGGCAGCGCGGCGATGATTTTTTCCGCCAGGTCGCGCGGTTTCATGCCGGCCGGCTTGGACAGCATCATCGCGATGTTGCTGGCGAAGTCGCCGTGGGTCTTGTCGCGGGTGTTTTCCACCTGGATCGCCGGCGTCAGGCCTTCAGGCAACACACCTTCGTTGACGAGTTGGGTGAGGGCTTGTTGGATCAGCTGGCGAATGGTGTCTTTCATGGTGTTCTCTTTCGACCGCAAGCGGCGGCGCGCGATGCGCAGGTGGAAAAACTGGGCATTATCCGTGGCGAGGGCGGGCTTGCCAACCTTCGCGGGACCTATGGCCAGGCTTAATACAAATCTACCGGGTCTACATCCAACGACCATCGCACCTGGCGGCCACTGGGCATTTGCTCCAGCGCAAGTAACCAGCTACTTAATAGCCGATGCAACGTTGCGCGGGACGTGGCCTGCAAGAGTAGCTGGGCACGATAACGCCCGGCACGACGCTCCATGGGCGCGGGTACCGGTCCGAGCAGTTCGATGCCGCTCAGCCCCAGCTCGCCGAGCAAGCGTTCGGCGGCGCTGCAGGCTTCATCCAGAAAACCCTCGGCCTGCCCTGGTTTATGGGCTTCGGCGCGCAACAGCGCCAGGTGCGCAAAGGGCGGCAGGCCGGCGGAGCGACGTTCGCTCAGCGCCTGTTCGGCGAAGGCAAAGTAGCCTTGTTCGGTCAGTTGAATCAGCAGCGGATGGTCGGCCAGGTGGGTCTGGATAATCACCTTGCCCGGCTCTTCGGCACGCCCGGCGCGGCCGGCGACCTGCACGATCAACTGCGCCATGCGCTCGCTGGCGCGGAAGTCGCCGGAGAACAGGCCGCCGTCGGCATCCAGGATCGACACCAGGGTCACCCGTGGGAAGTGGTGCCCTTTGGCGAGCATCTGTGTACCCACGAGGATGCACGGCTGGCCCTTCTGGATGGTGGCGAACAGTTGGTTCATCGCGTCCTTGCGCGAGGTGCTGTCGCGGTCGACCCGCAAAACCGGGTAGTCCGGGAACAGAATCCCCAGGCGCTCCTCGGCGCGCTCGGTGCCTGCACCCACCGGGCGCAGGTCGACCTTGCCGCACTGCGGGCAATGGCGCGGTACACGTTCCACATGGCCGCAATGGTGGCAACGTAGTTCGCCATGGCGCTGGTGCACGGTCATGCGCGCATCGCAACGCTCGCACTCGGACATCCAGCCGCAGTCATGGCACAGCAGCGTCGGTGCAAAGCCTCGGCGGTTGAGAAACACCAAGACCTGCTGGCCGGCCGCCAGGGTCTGGCCGATGGCTTGTTGCATCGGCCCGGAAATGCCGCTGTCCAGCGGCCGGCTTTTTACGTCCAGGCGCAGGAAACGGGGTTGCTTGGCGCCGCCGGCGCGCTCGTTCAGGCGCAGCAGCCCGTAACGACCGGTGTAGGCATTGTGCAGGCTTTCCAGGGAGGGTGTGGCCGAGCCCAGCACAATCGGGATGTCTTCCTGGCGCGCGCGCACCAGCGCCAGGTCGCGGGCGTGGTAGCGCAGGCCTTCCTGTTGCTTATAGGAGCCGTCGTGTTCCTCGTCGATGATGATCAGCCCGGGGTTTTTCATCGGCGTGAACAGCGCCGAGCGGGTGCCGATAATAATGTCCGCTTCGCCATCCCGCGCCGCCAGCCACGACTCCAGGCGCTCACGGTCATTGACCGCCGAGTGCACCAGGGCGATGCGCGCATTGAAACGCTGTTCGAAGCGCGCCAGGGTCTGCGGGCCCAAGTTGATCTCGGGGATCAGCACCAGTGCCTGTTTGCCGGCCTGCAGGGTTTCGCGGATCAGCTGCAAATAGACTTCGGTCTTGCCGCTGCCGGTGACGCCCGCCAGCAGGAACGCATGGAAGCTGTCGAAACCTGCGCGAATCGCTTCATAGGCGGCGCGTTGTTCAGGGTTCAGCGGCAGTTCGGGCTGGGCCAGCCAGTGTTCGTGGCGCGGGTCGGGGGCGTGCCTGCGGATTTCCACCTGCACCAAGCCCTTGGCCAGCAACAGGTCGAGGCTGTCCTTGCTCAGCATCAGCTTGCTCAATAGCTGATGGGCGACGCCATGGGGGTGCTGGGCCAGGGTTGCCAGGGCTTCACGCTGGCGCGGGGCGCGGGCGATGCGTGGGTCGTCGAGGCGTGCGCCGGGCACCGTCGACCAGAAGCGTTCCTGGCGCGTTTCGGCCAGTTCACCCTGGCGCAACAGCACCGGCAGTGCCCAGCTCAACGTGTCACCGAGGCTGTGCTGGTAATACTGGGCGGTCCACAGGCACAGCTTGAACAGCGCGGGCGGCAACGGCGGCGTGGCATCGAGCATGGCGATGGCCGGCTTGAGCTTCTCGGCCGGCACTTCACTGTGGTCGGCGACTTCCACCAGGATGCCGATCATCTCTCGACGGCCAAACGGCACGCGCACGCGCATGCCCGGCTGCAACTGCGCACGCAGCACACCGGCCGGGGCCCGGTAGTCGAACAGGCGGCGCAGGGGCGAGGGCAGGGCTAGGCGCAAAATGGCGTCGGGCACGCGAGAGGTCTCATCTATAAAGGCAGGCGGTGGCGCAGGGGCGCGAGCCTAGCAGACCGGGGGAGGCTTGGGGTAGCCGCCAGTTTTCTGATGAAAGGTGCTTTTATGTTGACGCGCGATGGGTGTCGCCGCTTGCGCGTTTAAAAAGGTCTGGTAGAATCCGCGGCCTAATTACGTGCGGTATTCGACAATAGTGTCGAGTGGCGGCACGCTAGCCCGAGGAAGTCACCATGAAAGCCGATATCCATCCAGCGTACGAAACCATCGAAGTGACCTGCAGCTGCGGCAACAAGTTCGAAACTCGCTCGAACCTGTGCAAGCCACTGGGTACTGACGTATGCAACGAGTGCCACCCGTTCTACACCGGTAAGCAGAAAACTCTGGACACCGGCGGCCGTGTACAGCGCTTCGCAGATCGCTTTGGTGCTTTCGGCAAGAAGCCTGCTGCTACTCCAGCAGAGTAAGGCTCAAAAGCCTTATGGGCTTTTGCCAGCTGTTGAAAAAGGCGTCCCTTGCGGGCGCCTTTTTTGTGCCTGTAATTTGGGTGACGGCCGTGCAGGCCGAGGTATTCTGCCCGGCGCCGACGGCCCTGGCCCGCGTGGAAGTGCAGCGGGTGGTGGATGGCGACACGGTGCGCCTCAAGGATGGCCGCAGTGTGCGGATGATCGGTATCAATGCCCCGGAAACAGGCAAGAAGGGGCGCGCCGACGAGCCTTTCGCGGTCGCCGCGCGTCAACGCCTGCAGGCATTGGTGGGTGCCAGCGGTGGTCGTGTCGGCCTGGTGCCGGGGCGTGAGCGCAAGGATCATTACGGTCGCACCCTGGCCCACCTCTATGGTGCCGACGGCGAGAACCTGGAGGCGCAACTGTTGGCCGAGGGCCTGGGGTTCCAGGTTGGCGTGGCGCCGAATGTCGATCTCGTCGCCTGTCAGCAGGCGGCTGAAAACAGCGCCCGTAGCGCGCGCCTGGGCCTGTGGCGCCAATCGCCGATACAGTCTGTGGCGCAGCTCAAGCGCTCCGGGTTTGCCGTGGTCAGTGGCCGGGTCAGCCAGGTAAAGCGCAATCGCGGCGGTATCTGGATTGAAATGCAGGGATCATTGGTATTACGTGTCTCGCCTGCTCTGGTCAGTCAATTCGACGCTGTCGGGCTCAATGGTCTGCAAGGCCGCACTGTTGAGGCGCGGGGCTGGGTACAGGATCGCTCGCGACGTGGCGGGCTGAAAAAAGGTCAGGCGCGCTGGCTTCTGCCGTTGACCGATCCAAGCATGCTCAAATCGACGCACTGAGAAAAAATTGTAGACATTTTTTAAGTCGATTGTGAACAGTTGAGCCCTTGTATCCTGTGGCTCTTGGCCGAAAGTCTTAGTGCAGGGCCCTTGACACCTGTGACTGCCCAGTCTTGTAGGGACTTTACGACACGAGTATCCTCGGCGGTCCGTCGACCAACAGTAAAAGCGGAATGCCGATATGTCTGATTTGAAAACTGCCGCTCTCGAATATCATGCCCATCCTCGTCCAGGAAAGCTGAGTGTAGAGCTCACCAAAGCCACCGCCACCGCCCGCGATCTGTCGCTGGCCTACAGCCCTGGCGTGGCCGAGCCCGTACGTGAAATCGCCCGCGACCCCGAACTGGCGTACAAGTACACCGGCAAAGGCAACCTGGTTGCAGTGATTTCCGATGGCACCGCGATTCTCGGCCTGGGTAACCTCGGCCCACTGGCCTCCAAGCCAGTCATGGAAGGTAAGGGCGTGCTGTTCAAGCGCTTCGCCGGCATCGACGTTTTCGATATCGAAGTCGATTCCGAGAGCCCGCAGGCTTTCATCGACACGGTCAAGCGCATCTCCATCACCTTCGGTGGCATCAACCTGGAAGACATCAAGGCACCTGAGTGCTTCGAGATCGAAAAGGCCCTGATCGAGCAGTGCGACATTCCGGTATTCCACGATGACCAGCACGGCACCGCGATCGTCACCGCGGCCGGCATGATCAACGCCCTGGAAATCGCCGGCAAGACCCTGGCTGACGCCAAGATCGTCTGCCTGGGCGCCGGCGCTGCGGCCATCTCCTGCATGAAGCTGATCGTCAGCATGGGCGCCAAGCTGGAAAACATCTATATGGTCGACAGCAAGGGCGTGATCCAGTCCGAGCGTACCGACCTGAACCAGTACAAGGCGATGTTTGCCCACCCGTCCTCCAAGCGTACCCTGGCTGACGCCCTGAACGGTGCCGACGTGTTCGTCGGCCTGTCCGGCCCGAACCTGCTGAGCGCTGAAGGCCTGAAGTCCATGGCGGCCAACCCGATCGTGTTCGCCTGCTCCAACCCTGATCCGGAAATCGCCCCGGAACTGGCCCACGCCACCCGCGACGACGTGATCATGGCCACCGGTCGTTCGGACTACCCGAACCAGGTCAACAACGTATTGGGCTTCCCGTTCATCTTCCGTGGTGCCCTGGACGTTCGCGCCAAGCGCATCAACGAAGAGATGAAAGTGGCTGCCGCCAACGCCCTGCGTGAACTGGCCAAGCTGCCGGTGCCTCAGGATGTGTGCGACGCCTACGGTGGCGCCAAGCTGGAATTCGGTCGTGAGTACATCATCCCGAAACCAATGGATAAGCGCCTGATCACCCTGATCTCCGATGCCGTGGCCAAGGCCGCGATCGAGACCGGTGTGGCCACCCTGCCGTATCCGAAAAACTACCCGCTGCAAAGCGTGGATGATGTGTTCAACGGCTAAGCCGTAGACCCATAAAAAAACCCGGCTCAGAACGCCGGGTTTTTTTATGGGGAAGTTTCAAGCTGCAAGCGGCAAGTTCAAGAGCGGCACATCGCAGTTCTTAACTTGCCGCTTGTAGCTGACAGCTTGCCGCTCTCTAAAAGAGATCGATCGGCGCCGCCTCATCCGCCGGCAGCGGGCTGCCCGGTACGATGCCGTTGCCCAGCTCATTGACCGACGGCGGCGTGTCTTCGCTCTTGAACAGTTCGAAGTACGCATTCGGCGTGCTCGGCGAGGCCGCACGGCCACTGATCGGGTCGATCCGCAGGCTGAGGATGCCTTCCGGCTCCGGTTGGGTGTGCAGCGGCTTGTCTTTCAGGGCGGCGCCCATGTAGCTCATCCAGATCGGCAGCGCGACGGTGCCGCCGAACTCGCGGCGGCCAAGGCTTTCCGGCTGGTCGTAGCCGGTCCACACGGTGGTCACGTAGTCGGCGTTATAGCCGGAGAACCAGGCGTCCTTGGATTCGTTGGTGGTACCAGTCTTGCCCGCGATATCTGCGCGGCCCAAGGCCAGGGCGCGACGGCCGGTACCCTTCTTGATTACGTCTTCGAGGATGCTGTTGAGGATATAGGTGGTACGGCCATCCACAATGCGCTCGGCCACGGCGGGTGCCTGCGGTTCGGTTGCAGCGGGGTTGGTGGCTGGCGCGGTGCCTGGGGTCGGCTCGATGGTGATGCCGCCATTGCCTGGCGCCGCCAGGCCATCCGTCGCAGCGATGCCGTTGACCACATCACCCGGCACACGTGGTGGGTTGGCGGTGAACAGGGTGTCGCCGTTGCGGCTTTCGATCTTGTCGATAAGGTACGGCGCGATCTTGTAGCCGCCGTTGGCAAAGGTGCTCCAGCCAGTGGCGATTTCCATCGGCGTGAGGGTCGCGGTACCCAAGGCCAGGGACAGGTTCGGCGGCAGGTCCGACTTGTTGAAGCCAAAGCGCGTGATGTAGTCGATGGTCTTGCCTACACCCATCGCCTGAAGCAAGCGGATCGACACCAGGTTGCGCGACTTGTACAGCGCCTCGCGGATACGGATCGGGCCGAGGAAGGTGTTGGTGTCGTTCTTGGGGCGCCAGACTTTGTCCAGGTACTCGTCGACGAACACGATGGGTGCATCGTTGACCAGGCTGGCGGCGGTGTAACCGTTATCCAGGGCGGCGCTGTAGATGAACGGCTTGAAGCTCGAGCCTGGCTGGCGCTTGGCCTGGGTGGCCCGGTTGTAGTTGCTCTGCTCGAACGCGAAGCCACCCACCAGGGCGCGGATTGCACCGTTCTGCGGGTCCAGCGATACCAGTGCGCCCTGGGCCAGCGGCACCTGGCTGAATTTCAGGCTGTCGTCCTTCTGGCGTTGCACGCGGATCAGGTCACCCACTTGCGCGACATCCGACGGTTGCTTCGGCATCGGGCCCATGCTGTTGGTGTTCAGGAACGGGCGTGCCCATTTCATGCTGTCCCAGGCCACGTGGGCTTCGCCGGTGCGGGTCAGTACCTGTACGCCATCTTTCTTCACCTGGGTGACGATGGCCGGTTCCAGGCCGCTGATCGCACGCTGTTTGCCCAGCTCGGCCGTCCAGGCGCTCAGGGTCTTGCCTGGCAGGCGCGACTCAGGGCCTCGGTAGCCGTGGCGCTGGTCGTAGGTGATCAGGCCGGAATGCACGGAGTCATTGGCGATGTCCTGCAAGTCGCTCGGAACCGTCGTGGTCACGCGGAAGCCTTCGGTGTAGGCCTCGCTGCCGTAACGACCGACCATCTCCGCACGCGCCATTTCAGCGATATACGGGGCATTCACCTCCGGCGTCGGCACGTGGTAGCTGGCGTTCAACGGCTCGGCCACCGCACTTTCATAGGCGGCCTGGTCGATCTTGCCCAGCTTGTACATGCGCCCCAGGATCCAGTCGCGGCGCTCTTTGCTGCGCGCCGGGTTGGCCAGGGGGTTGAAGCGCGAAGGGGCCTTGGGCAGGCCGGCAATCATGGCCATCTGCGCCAGGCTGGCGTCACGAATCGACTTGCCGTAGTAGACCTGCGAGGCCGCCTCGATCCCGTAGGCACGGTTGCCCAGGTAGATCTTGTTGACGTACAGCTCGAGGATCTCGTCCTTGGTCAGCTGACGTTCGATCTGCAATGCCAGCAGGATTTCAGTGGCTTTGCGCGAAAAACTGCGCTCGCTGGTGAGGAAGAAGTTCTTCGCCACCTGCATGGTGATGGTGCTGCCGCCGGATTGAATGTGTCCGCTTTTTACCAGTTGTGTGGCCGCACGCACCAGGCTGCTGGGGTCGACGCCATAGTGGTTGGCAAAATTATCGTCTTCGGCCGACAGCAATGCGCTGATGAAATTAGGTGGAATGTCGGCAAAACGGATCGGTGTGCGGCGCATTTCGCCGAACTCCGCGATCAGCTTTTCATCGCTGCTGTAGACCCGCAAAGGAATCTGCAACTGGATACTTCTGAGGGCCTCTACGGAGGGTAAACCCGGACTAAGGTAGAGGTAGGCCCCGCTGAGTACGAGCAGCAGCCCGCAGACGATCGCGACAATGGAGTACCCGAAAAACTTCAGCAGACGGATCAAGGCTTTTGGATTTCCAGAGAAAAGAATGGGTTACGCGTCGGGGCATGCATGGCAAACGATGGATCGACCCGAGCTGCAGATAAAAAGCGGGGAAAAACGCTGGGCATTAAAGCATTTTTCGCCTTGGGGCGTCATTCGCGCCGGCTCAACAAGTCGACCGAATGCAGGGCTTCCGGCGGCAATCAGGCGTTAAGACAGGCAAAGCTTTGGGGAGTTTTATGGGAAAGGGATTTTTCAGGCGCAAAGTCGACACCGTCCTTGGCGTCGACATCAATGAGGCAGGGATCAAGTTGGTAGAGCTGAGCTGTTCAGCCAACCGTTACACCGTGCAGGGCTACGCCACACAGGCGCTGCCGGCCCAGGCGGTAGTCGACGGCGTCTGGCTGGACCTGGAAGGCATAGGCCATGCGCTGTACATGGCGCTCTCCCGGCTGCGCACGTCAGCCAGGCAGGCGGCAGTCGCCGTTTCCGGTCCTTCGGTCATTACACGGGTCATCGAAATGCAGGCGGGGCTTGGCGACGACGAAATGGCCCGGAGGATCCAGGTGGAGGCAGAGCAATACATTCCCTACCCACTGGACGAGGTGGCGCTGGACTTTCAGGTCCAGGGGCCGTCGACGCAGGATTCCGCGCAGGTCGAGGTGTTGCTGGCGGCGTGTCTGAAGGAGCACGTCGAGGTTCGTGAAGCCGTGTTGGCCCTGGCGGGGCTGGTGCCCAGGGTGGTGGATGTCGAAGGGTTTGCATTGGCGCGCGCTTGCCGTCAGGATTTCGCCAGCTTCACGCCGGGTCATCGAGTCGATGGTGCCCAGTGGATCGTGGATGCCCCTGGGATGGGAGTCGCTTGCGGGTTGGCCCTGAGGAGTTTCGCTGGATGACACGAATCAATCTTTTGCCTTGGCGCCAGGCGCTGGTTGAGCGGCGGCGTAAATATTTCCTGATACTGCTGGTGGCGTTTGCCTGTGTGGCGCTCGCGACGGTGTGGCTGGCGGACCAGGTGATCGACCAGGCGATCGACCGGCAGGTGACGCGAAACGATCATGTGCGCAAGGACGTCGGCGTCCTGGACTCGCGTATCGAGACCATTGATGACCTCCAGGTGCAAAGCCAGCAACTGGCGGAGCGGATGAAAGTCGTGCAGGACCTGCACGATAATCGCTCCGCCGGTGCACAGCTGCTGGATCAGTTGGCCCGTGCGGTGCCCGACGGTGTGCATTTGCATGAGGTCGTGGCGAAAGGCGATACGGTGAGTATCAGTGGCAGTGCTGAATCCAGCCAGGATATTGCCCAACTGATGCGTCGCCTGGAGGCATCCGAAGGCGCCCACGCCACTCGCCTGCAGCATGTACGAACCGAAGGCGCTCGCGGCAACACTGAATTCCAGTTGATGGTGGGCCAGGGAGAGTCTTCCGAGGCCCAGCCATGAGCCGGTCCTGGCTCGAATTTTCCGCGCTGACTCACAATGCTGCCAAATGGCCCTTACCTGGCAGGATCTTGCTGGGCTGCGCGCTGGCCGGCGTAGTGATGCTGTTGGGCGACCTTGTGTACCTCAGCCCGTCGCGGGAGCGCTTGCGCGAGGTCGAGGTGCAGGAAGTGGGCTTGCAGCAGCAACTCGCGGAAAAGGCCGTCCTGGCTGCCGATCTTGAAGAGCGGGCTCGCCAGGTCCAGCTTATGCAGGAGAAGGTCGGCAGGCTTTTGCAGCAAATGCCCGAAGAGTCCGAAATGCCCGGCTTTCTTGAGGACATCGCCAGGATGGCGCTGGCCAACGGTTTGGTGATTGAGAGCGTCACTCCGCTGGATAAGCTGTCTAGGCCGTTCTATCACGAACAGCCCGTTCGCATCGGCGCCACCGGTACCTATCACGACCTGGCGACGTTTGTGAGTGCCCTGGGCGGCCTTTCGCGAATCGCCACGGCGCACGATATTGCCATGCGACGTGACGGCAAACTGCTGCACCTTGATCTGCTGGCCAAGACTTATTGGCATGAGCGACAAGGCATCAAGCGGGACGCGGCTGTCATGCAAAGGCAACCCTTTGTATACGGTGCTTCTGGTATTCGCGATCCGTTCCAGCCCATTGCCCTGCAAGTGGACCGCGCGCCAGGGCGGACGGCCGCTGCGCCGGACCTCGCTCGCCCGCGGGAAGCCTTGGAAGGCCACCCAGTGGATCAGTTCGAGATGGTCGGCACGTTGTCCCATGGGGCGCAGACCTTCGCCTTGCTGCGCCAGGCCTCAACCGTGCACCGCCTGGCAGTCGGCGACTATCTGGGTCCGGACCATGGTCGAGTTACAGCGATTCATGACGGCCATATCGAACTGGTCGAGTTATTTCCCGATGAACAGGGGGGATGGCTGGAGCGTCCGCGAACCCTCGTGCTAAACGTCAACTCATAACGGAATCAAACAATGAAAAGGACTTTCTCGTCCTTCGGTGTGGCGCTATGGATAGCGTTCACGGCACCGATGGCTGCTGCTGTGCCCAATCGTGTGGACCTGATCCAGCTACCGCCTCCCGGCAGCGCGGGTTCGGGCGCCTATAGCGGTGAAAAGCTGAACCTCAACTTCCAGGACATCGGACTACGTGCTGCCTTGCAGCAAATCGCCGACGTGGCGGGCCTCAATCTGGTGGTCGGCGATGACGTACAGGGCTCTATCACCCTGCGGCTCAAAGGCGTGCCCTGGGATCAGGCGCTGGACCTGGTGCTGCAAACCAAAGGCTTGGATAAACGGATAAAGGCTGGTGTCCTGCTGGTGGCGCCGGCCGAGGAGTTGGCTGCACGGGAACTGCTGGCGCTGGAATCGCGCAAGCAGATGGCTGACCTGGCGCCGCTGCGCCGTGAGCTACTGCAAGTCAACCACGCCAAGGCGGCAGACCTGGCCAAGCTGTTTCAGTCGGTGAGCGGCTTTGAAGGCACGACCGATGAGCGTGGTTCAGTGGCAGTGGATGACCGCACCAATAACATCATTGCCTTCCAGACCGGCGAGCGCCTGGAAGAGTTGCGGCGGATCGTGGCGCAACTGGATGTGCCGGTGCGCCAGGTGATGATCGAAGCGCGGATTGTCGAGGCCAATGTCGACTACGACAAAAGCCTGGGCGCGCGCTGGGGTGGGCGGCTCAATCGCGGGAATTGGGCTGCCGGGGGGATCCAGAAGCCTTTGCCGGACGGTGCCCAGGCGCCGGAAAACGTGCCCGGCTCGCCATTTGTCGACCTGGGTTCACTCACGGGTACATCGGGCCTGGGCATCGCCTTTATCACCGATAACCTCCTGCTGGACCTGGAACTGACCGCCATGGAGAAAACCGGCAATGGCGAAATCGTCTCGCAGCCCAAGGTGGTCACTTCCGACAAGGAAACCGCGCGCATTCTGAAGGGCACCGAAATTCCCTATCAGGAATCCACCTCTCAAGGTGCTACCTCGGTGTCGTTCAAGGAGGCGTCCCTGTCGTTGGAGGTCACGCCGCAGATCACCCCCGATGACCATGTGATCATGGTGGTCAAGGTCACCAAGGATGAGCCCGACTATCTCAACAAACTCAACGACGTACCGCCGATCAAGAAAAACGAGGTGAATGCCAAGGTGCTGGTCAAGGATGGCGAGACCATCGTCATCGGCGGGGTTTTCTCCAATACCCAAAGCAAAGTGGTAGATAAAGTGCCATTTTTGGGCGATGTGCCGTATCTTGGCCGCCTTTTCCGGCGCGATGTGCTGGCGGAGAAAAAATCCGAGCTGCTGGTATTCCTGACTCCGCGTATTATGAATAACCAGGCGATTGCTGTGAGTCGTTGATTCTGTGCGAAATTTGATTCTTGTAGGACCGATGGGGGCTGGAAAAAGCACCATCGGCCGATTGCTGGCCAAAGAGCTGCGCCTGCCATTCAAAGATTCCGACAAGGAAATTGAATTGCGCACGGGTGCCAATATCCCATGGATCTTCGATAAGGAAGGCGAGCTGGGCTTTCGCGACCGCGAGCAGGCGATGATTGCCGAGCTGTGCGGCTGCGATGGCGTGGTATTGGCCACCGGCGGCGGCGCGGTGATGCGCGATGAAAATCGGCGGGCGCTGCATGCCGGTGGTCGGGTGGTCTATCTGCATGCGTCGGTCGAGCAGCAGGTGGGGCGTACCGCCCGTGATCGCAATCGTCCTTTGCTGCGCACGGCGAACCCGGAAAAAACCTTGCGCGACCTGCTCGCGCTGCGCGATCCGCTGTATCGGGAAATCGCCGATCTGGTGGTGGAAACCGATGAGCGGCCGCCTAGGATGGTGGTTCTCGACATTCTCGAGCGCCTGCAACGGCTGCCACCCCGTTAAAGCCAGGCCCGAAATGCGCTATTCTCGGCGGCGCGCTATCACCCTGCGGGGTGTGGCGTAGAGCCATCAGGCAACGTCAGATCTCGACGTTACCGGTCGTCAATACATCTTCAACGCGGGGACACATGCAGACACTTAAGGTCGATCTAGGCGAGCGCAGCTACCCGATCCATATTGGCGAAGGTCTGCTGGACCAGCCCGAATTGCTGGCCCCGCACATTGCCGGGCGGCAGGTGGCAATCATCTCCAACGAGACGGTCGCGCCGCTGTATCTTGAGCGTCTGAGCCGCAGCCTGGCGGCGTACTCAGTGATCTCCGTGATTCTGCCCGATGGCGAAGCCCACAAGAACTGGGAAACCCTGCAACTGATCTTTGATGGCCTGCTGACCGCACGCCATGACCGCCGAACCACCGTGATTGCCCTGGGCGGCGGTGTGATCGGCGACATGGCCGGCTTTGCGGCGGCCTGCTACCAGCGCGGCGTGGACTTTATCCAGGTGCCGACCACCCTGTTGTCCCAGGTCGATTCGTCGGTGGGCGGCAAGACCGGTATCAACCACCCCCTGGGCAAAAATATGGTTGGCGCGTTCTACCAACCCCAGGCCGTGCTGATCGACACCGCGACCCTCAACACCTTGCCACCGCGGGAACTGTCGGCGGGCCTGGCGGAAGTCATCAAGTACGGGTTGATCTGCGACGAACCCTTCCTGGCCTGGCTGGAAGAACATGTGGACGCCCTGCGCGCACTCGACCAGGTTGCGCTCACCGAGGCGATTTCCCGCTCCTGCGCCGCCAAGGCGCTGGTGGTGAATGCCGACGAGCGGGAGTCCGGTGTGCGGGCCACCTTGAACCTGGGCCACACCTTCGGCCATGCGATCGAAACGCACATGGGCTATGGTGTGTGGTTGCATGGGGAGGCCGTAGCGGCTGGCACAGTGATGGCATTGGAAATGTCGCAACGTCTGGGCTGGATCAGCGCCCAGGAGCGGGATCGCGGCATCCGCCTGTTCCAGCGTGCCGGTTTGCCGGTTATCCCGCCGGAAGAGATGACTGAGGCGGACTTCCTCGAACATATGGCGATAGACAAGAAAGTGATCGACGGTCGCCTGCGACTGGTGCTGTTGCGCCATATGGGCGAAGCGGTAGTGACCGACGATTATCCGAAAGAGATTTTACAGGCCACGCTGGGAGCGGATTACCGCGCCCTGGCTCAGCTGAAAGGTTAATAAGATCCCGATGACTAGTTTGCATGCCGACGAGGCGTTCCTCGGCCATTACCAGTTAAGCCACGACCCTTTTGCTCCACGGGTGCCTGGTTTCAAATTTTTCCCGGCCCAGCGCAAGCCGGTGCTGGGGCAACTGCACCATCTCGCGCGCTACAGCCAGCTGCTGCTGGTTGTCACGGGCCCGTTGGGCAGCGGCAAGACCTTGCTGCGCCAGGCCCTGGTGGCCAGTACCAACAAACAGTCCGTACAGAGCGTGGTGGTGTCTGCCCGTGGCGCCGGTGATGCGGCGGGCGTGCTGCGTCAGGTAGCCCAGGCGCTGGATGTGGCCACTGCCGAGCCGAATGCGATCCTCAAGCAGGTGGTGCAACTGGGTCTGACCGGCCAGGAAGTCTACCTGCTGGTGGATGACGCCGAGCAGCTCGACGAGTCCGCCCTGGAAGCGCTGTTGGCGCTGGCGGCGGGCACGCCGGAAGGTCGCCCCCATGTGTTCCTGTTCGGTGAATCGTCGTTGATCGCCGATCTGGAGCAGATCAGCGGTGATCAGGAGCTGTTCCACGTTATCGAACTGCAACCGTACGAAGAGGACGAAACCCGGGAATACCTGGCTCAACGCCTCGAAGGCGCAGGGCAGGGCATCGAACTTTTCTCCGCTGCGCAGATCTCTGATATTCACGAAAGCTCCGACGGCTGGCCTGGCACCATCAACCAGGTCGCCCGCGATGCCATGATCGAAGCCATGATTGCCAGCCGCTCTGCGGTCAAGCGTCCAAAGATGGGGTTCACTATGCCTAAGAAGCACGTATTGGCAATTTCCGCCGTTGTCGTGGTTGCTGTTGCCGCCGCCTGGTTGATTCCGGGTCGCAGCAAGGCGCCGACCACCGCCGGTGCGCCAACCGAACAGGCGCAGTTGCCACTGGGCAAGCCCACGCCGAATGTCGAGTTCGCCAATTCCGGTCAGCCGACCAACCTGCCGATGGTGGGCCAGCCGGTGATGCGTGGCCCGCTCGCGGAAGAAGCCGGTGGTATCTCCGAAGGCGACGACGGTGTGCCGGTGGAAGGCTCCAGCGCCACACCGCCGACCGTGACCACTACTGCGCCACCTGCGGGCGTTCCCGCAGGTACGCCAGCGACCCCTGTGGCGCCAGCCGCCAAGCCGACCCCGGCACCGACCGTTGCCACTGCCAAGCCCGCGGCGCCAGTGGCGAAGCCGGCTCCGGCGCCAGCCGCCAAACCGGCTGAAAAGCCGGCAGCCACCGTCGCCAAGGCCGGCAGCAGTTGGTACAGCAGCCAGCCCACCGGCAACTTCGTCGTGCAGATCCTCGGCACCAGCTCCGAAGCGAACGCCCAGGCGTTCGTGAAAGAGCAGGGCGGCGAATACCGTTATTTCAAGAAAGTGCTCAACGGCAAGCCTCTCTACGTGATCACCTACGGCAGTTTCCCAAGCCGTGCCGCAGCTGATTCCGCCATCAAAGCCTTGCCAGCGAAGGTTCAGGCTGGTAAACCTTGGCCTCGCACTGTCGCCAGCGTTCAACAAGAACTGGCAGCAACTCGCTGAAGATCCGGCGGCCTTACCCAGGCCGCCCTCCCGGCACCTCAAAAAAGATCGCAAGGCGTGCAGCCCCTCCAGGCCGCGCGCTTTGTGGTGTCTGCGTTACAGTAGCTTTTGAGTCGTAGCGGTCAGAATTAAAAAAGTTTTGACTAGCACAGCATATCGCTTTAAACCTTTCATAAATGCGACATAGATTTGCGACATTTCGTCGCTAAATTTGTGAGCGTCTGTGTCGGTGTGTACAATGACCTCCCTTTTGCCCCCGCTAAGCCGGCGTACGTTCGGCGTGGAAGGTAACCGGTTGAATTGAAAAGAAATTTGCCTCGATATAAGAGGCAGCCTGGTGAGAAAGTGTCTATGAAAGCAGGTCTGTACCAACCCGATGAATTCAAGGATAACTGCGGTTTCGGCCTGATAGCCCATATGCAGGGCGAGCCCAGTCATACCCTTTTGCAAACGGCCATCGAGGCCCTGACCTGCATGACCCACCGCGGTGGGATCAACGCCGACGGCAAGACCGGTGACGGTTGCGGCTTGCTGATTCAAAAGCCCGACCAGTTCCTGCGCGCGGTCGCCAAGGAGCATTTCGCGGTCGACCTGCCCAAGCAGTACGCCGTGGGCATGGTATTTTTCAACCAGGACCCGGTCAAAGCCGAAGCCGCTCGCGAGAACATGAACCGCGAGATCATCGCTGCCGGCCTGCAGCTGGTGGGCTGGCGTAAAGTGCCGATCGACACCAGCGTGCTCGGCCGCCTGGCCCTGGAGCGCCTGCCGCAGATCGAACAAGTGTTCATCGCAGGCGACGGCCTGAGCGACCAGGATATGGCGATCAAGCTGTTCACCTCCCGTCGTCGCTCGTCCGTGGCCAACGCCGCCGATGTCGACCACTACATCTGCAGCTTTTCCCACAAGACCATCATTTATAAAGGCCTGATGATGCCGGCGGACTTGACCGCCTTCTATCCAGACCTGAGCGATGAGCGCCTGCAAACCGCCATTTGCGTGTTCCACCAGCGCTTCTCCACCAACACCCTGCCGAAATGGCCGCTGGCCCAGCCATTCCGCTTCCTCGCCCACAACGGCGAGATCAACACCATCACCGGCAACCGCAACTGGGCCGTGGCCCGTCGCACCAAGTTCGCCAACGATTTGATGGACCTGGAAGAGCTCGGCCCACTGGTCAACCGCGTGGGCTCCGACTCCTCCAGCATGGACAACATGCTCGAGCTGATGGTCACCGGCGGCATCGACCTGTTCCGTGGCGTGCGTATGATCATTCCGCCAGCGTGGCAGAACGTCGAGACCATGGACCCGGATCTGCGTGCATTCTACGAGTACAACTCGATGCACATGGAGCCGTGGGACGGCCCGGCCGGCGTGGTCATGACCGACGGTCGCTACGCGGTGTGCCTGCTCGACCGTAACGGTCTGCGCCCGGCCCGCTGGGTCACGACCACCAACGGTTTCATCACCCTGGCGTCGGAAATCGGCGTGTGGAACTACAAGCCGGAAGACGTTATCGCCAAGGGCCGTGTAGGCCCTGGGCAGATCCTCGCCGTGGACACCGAAACCGGCCAGATCCTCGACACCGATGCCATCGACAACCGCTTGAAGTCCCGTCACCCGTACAAGCAATGGCTGCGCAAGAACGCCCTGCGCATCCAGGCGACCATGGAAGACAACGACCACGGTTCGGCGTTCTACGACATCGACCAGCTCAAGCAGTACATGAAGATGTACCAGGTCACGTTCGAAGAGCGCGACCAGGTGCTGCGCCCGCTCGGCGAGCAAGGCTACGAGGCGGTCGGCTCCATGGGCGATGACACGCCGATGGCCGTGCTGTCCCAGCGCGTGCGTACGCCGTACGACTATTTCCGCCAGCAGTTCGCCCAGGTGACCAACCCACCGATCGACCCGCTGCGCGAAGCCATCGTGATGTCCCTGGAAGTGTGCCTCGGTGCCGAGCGCAACATCTTCCAGGAGTCGCCTGAGCACGCCTCCCGCGTGATCCTCAGCTCGCCGGTCGTTTCCCCGGCCAAGTGGCGTTCGCTGATGACCCTGGAGCGGCCGGGTTTCGGCCGCCAGATCATCGACCTGAACTACGACGAGAGCCTCGGCCTTGAAGCCGCTGTGCGCAACGTCGCCGACCAGGCCGAAGAAGCCGTGCGCGCCGGGCGTACCCAGATCGTGCTGACCGACCGTCATATCGCTCCAGGCAAATTGCCGATCCACGCGTCTCTGGCCACCGGCGCGGTGCACCACCGCCTGACCGAAAAAGGCCTGCGCTGCGACTCCAACATCCTCGTGGAAACCGCCACCGCCCGCGACCCGCACCACTTTGCGGTGTTGATCGGCTTCGGCGCCTCGGCGGTGTACCCTTTCCTCGCTTATGAAGTGCTGGGTGACCTGATCCGTACCGGTGAAGTACTGGGCGACCTCTACGAGGTGTTCAAGAACTACCGCAAGGGCATCACCAAGGGCCTGCTGAAGATCCTGTCGAAGATGGGCATCTCCACCGTCACCTCCTACCGTGGCGCGCAGCTGTTCGAAGCCATCGGCCTGTCGGAAGAAGTTTGCGAGCTGAGCTTCCGTGGCGTGCCGAGCCGCATCAAGGGTGCGCGTTTCGTCGACATCGAAGCCGAACAGAAAGCCCTGGCCGCCGAAGCCTGGAGCGCGCGCAAGCCGATCCAGCAAGGTGGCCTGCTCAAGTTCGTGCACGGTGGCGAATACCACGCCTACAACCCGGACGTGGTGAGTACCCTGCAAGCCGCCGTGCAGCAGGGCGACTACGCCAAGTTCAAGGAATACACCGCGCTGGTGGATAACCGCCCGGTGTCGATGATCCGCGACCTGTTCAAGGTGAAGACCCTGGATACGCCGCTGGCCATCAGCGAAATCGAACCGCTGGAATCGATCCTCAAGCGCTTCGACTCTGCCGGTATTTCCCTGGGCGCCTTGTCGCCTGAGGCCCACGAAGCCCTGGCCGAAGCCATGAACCGCCTGGGCGCGCGTTCCAACTCCGGTGAAGGCGGTGAAGACCCGGCGCGCTACGGCACCATCAAGAGCTCGAAAATCAAGCAGGTTGCCACTGGCCGTTTCGGTGTGACCCCGGAATACCTGGTCAACGCCGAAGTGCTGCAGATCAAGGTGGCCCAGGGCGCCAAGCCCGGTGAGGGCGGCCAACTGCCGGGCGGCAAGGTCAATGGCCTGATCGCCAAGCTGCGTTATGCGGTACCGGGCGTGACCCTGATCTCGCCGCCGCCGCACCACGACATCTACTCGATTGAAGACTTGTCGCAGCTGATTTTCGACCTGAAGCAAGTCAACCCGCAGGCCCTGGTCTCGGTGAAACTGGTCGCAGAGGCGGGCGTCGGTACCATCGCCGCCGGCGTGGCCAAGGCCTATGCCGACCTGATCACCATCTCCGGCTACGACGGCGGCACCGGCGCATCGCCGCTGACCTCGATCAAGTACGCCGGCGCGCCGTGGGAACTCGGCCTGGCGGAAACCCACCAGACCCTGCGCGGCAACGACCTGCGCGGCAAAGTGCGGGTGCAGACCGACGGCGGCCTGAAGACCGGCCTCGACGTGATCAAGGCCGCCATCCTCGGCGCCGAGAGCTTCGGTTTCGGTACCGCGCCGATGATCGCCCTGGGCTGCAAATACCTGCGCATCTGCCACCTGAACAACTGCGCCACCGGCGTCGCCACTCAAAACGAAAAGCTGCGCAAGGATCACTACATCGGCACCGTCGACATGGTGGTGAACTTCTTCACCTACGTCGCCGAAGAAACCCGTGAGTGGCTGGCCAAGCTCGGCGTACGTTCCCTGGAAGAGCTGATCGGTCGCACCGATCTGCTGGACATCCTCGAAGGCCAGACCGCCAAGCAACAGCACCTGGACCTGACGCCGTTGTTGGGCAGCGATCACATCCCGGCAGACAAGCCACAATTCTGCCAGGTGGATCGCAACCCGCCGTTCGACAAGGGCCTGCTGGCCGAGAAGATGGTCGAAATGGCCGGTTCCTCGATCAACGACGCCAGTGGTGGCGAATTCGCCCTGGATATCTGCAACTGCGACCGTTCCATCGGCGCACGCATCTCCGGCGAAATCGCACGCAAGCATGGCAACCAGGGCATGGCGAAAGCGCCAATCACCTTCCGCTTCAAGGGCACTGCGGGCCAGAGCTTCGGCGTCTGGAACGCCGGCGGCCTGCACATGTACCTGGAAGGCGACGCCAACGACTACGTAGGCAAGGGCATGACCGGCGGCAAGCTGGTCATCGTTCCGCCCAAAGGTAGCGTCTACAAGACCCAGGACAGTGCCATCATCGGCAACACCTGCCTGTACGGTGCCACCGGTGGCAAGCTGTTCGCCGCCGGTACGGCCGGTGAGCGTTTCGCCGTGCGTAACTCCGGTGCCCACACCGTGGTCGAAGGCACTGGCGATCACTGCTGCGAGTACATGACCGGGGGCTTTGTCGCGGTATTGGGCAAGACCGGTTACAACTTCGGTTCGGGCATGACCGGCGGTTTCGCCTACGTGCTCGACCAGGACAACACCTTCGTCGACAAGGTCAACCACGAGTTGGTCGAGATCCAGCGGATCAGCGGCGAAGCCATGGAATCCTACCGGAACCACTTGCAGCACGTGCTGGACGAGTACGTCGAGGAGACCGGCAGCGAATGGGGGCGTAACCTCGCCGAAAACCTCGATGATTACCTGCGTCGTTTCTGGCTGGTCAAGCCCAAGGCTGCCAACCTGAAATCGTTGCTTTCCAGCATCCGTGCCAACCCGCAGTGATATGCGCCTGAAGAGTTTGATGAGGTTTTAACATGGCTGAACGTCTGAATAACGACTTCCAGTTCATCGATGTCGGGCGCAAAGATCCGAAGAAGAAACTGTTGCGTCAACGCAAGAAAGAGTTCGTGGAAATCTACGAGCCCTTCAAACCCCAGCATTCGGCCGATCAGGCCCACCGCTGCCTGGGTTGCGGTAACCCGTATTGCGAATGGAAGTGCCCGGTGCACAACTTCATTCCCAACTGGCTCAAGCTGGTGGCCGAGGGCAACATCCTCGCCGCCGCCGAGCTGTCCCACCAGACCAACACCCTGCCGGAAGTTTGCGGCCGGGTGTGCCCGCAGGACCGCCTGTGCGAGGGTGCCTGCACCCTGAACGACGGCTTCGGCGCGGTGACCATCGGTTCGGTGGAGAAGTACATCACCGACACCGCGTTCGCCATGGGCTGGCGTCCGGACATGTCCAAGGTAAAGCCGACCGGCAAGCGTGTCGCGATCATCGGTGCGGGCCCGGCGGGCCTGGGCTGTGCCGACGTGCTGGTGCGCGGCGGCGTGACCCCGGTGGTGTTCGACAAGAACCCGGAAATCGGCGGCCTGCTGACCTTCGGCATCCCCGAGTTCAAGCTGGAAAAGACCGTGTTGAGCAATCGCCGCGAAGTCTTCACCGGCATGGGCATCGAGTTCCGCCTGAACACGGAGATCGGCAAAGACGTGACCATGGAGCAACTGCTCGAAGAATACGATGCGGTGTTCATGGGCATGGGCACCTACACCTACATGAAGGGCGGCTTTGCCGGTGAGGACCTGCCGGGCGTTTACGACGCGTTGGACTTCCTGATCGCCAACGTCAACCGCAATCTGGGCTTTGAAAAGTCGCCGGAAGATTTCGTCGACATGAAAGGCAAGAAGGTCGTGGTCCTCGGCGGCGGCGACACCGCGATGGACTGCAACCGTACCTCGATCCGCCAGGGCGCCAAGTCGGTGACCTGTGCGTATCGCCGTGACGAAGCCAACATGCCCGGCTCGCGCAAAGAGGTGAAGAACGCCAAGGAAGAAGGCGTGAAATTCCTCTACAACCGCCAGCCGATCGCCATCGTCGGTGAAGACCGCGTCGAAGGCGTGAAGGTGGTCGAGACCCGTCTCGGCGAACCGGACGCCCGTGGCCGCCGCAGCCCCGAGCCGATCCCGGGCTCCGAAGAGATCATCCCGGCCGACGCCGTGGTCATCGCTTTCGGTTTCCGCCCAAGCCCGGCGCCGTGGTTCGAGCAGTTCGAGATCCAGACCGACAGCCAGGGCCGCGTTGTCGCCCCGGAACAAGGCCAGTACAAGCACCAGACCAGCAACCCGAAAATCTTCGCCGGTGGCGACATGGTGCGCGGCTCTGACCTGGTGGTGACGGCGATCTTCGAAGGCCGCAATGCCGCCGAAGGGATCCTGGACTACCTGCAAGTCTGACCCTGATCCCAGGTTGAAAGGGGATCAAACTGTGGGAGGGGCTTGCTGTGGTGAGCGGGCTTGTCCCGCGCCGGGCTGCGAAGCAGCCCCTTTGATCTGCGGTGAACCCGGGGGGCAAGCCCCCTCACCACAGCTAGCTACCGCGACAAATTGACCCGATAGACAAAAGGCACCGCTCTTGCCGTGCCTTTTGCGTCTCGCTCTGAGAAAATGCCCGCACTTTTTTTGCGGATGCCGACATGACTGCCCTCAAGAACGACCGTTTCCTTCGTGCCCTGCTCAAGCAACCCGTGGACGTCACCCCTGTGTGGATGATGCGCCAGGCCGGTCGCTACCTGCCGGAATACCGCGCCAGTCGCGCCCACGCCGGCGACTTCATGAGCCTGTGCATGAACCCGGAGTTCGCCTGCGAAGTCACGCTGCAGCCACTGGATCGCTACCCGCAACTGGACGCGGCCATCCTCTTCTCCGACATCCTCACCATCCCTGACGCCATGGGCCAAGGCCTGTACTTCGAGACCGGCGAAGGCCCGCGTTTCAAGAAAGTCATCAGCACCCTGGCCGATATCGAAGCCCTGCCGATCCCCGACCCGCACAAAGACCTTGGCTACGTGATGGACGCCGTCAGCACCATCCGCCGCGAGCTGAACGGCCGCGTGCCGCTGATCGGCTTCTCCGGCAGCCCGTGGACCCTGGCCACCTACATGGTCGAAGGCGGCTCGTCGAAAGACTTCCGCAAGACCAAGGCCATGCTTTACGACAACCCGCAAGCCATGCACCTGCTGCTGGACAAGCTGGCCCAGTCGGTTACCTCCTACCTCAACGGCCAGATCATGGCCGGCGCGCAAGCGGTGCAGATTTTCGATACCTGGGGCGGCAACCTGTCGGCGGCGGCGTATCAGGAATTCTCCCTCGCCTACATGCGCAAAATCGTCAGCGGCCTGATCCGCGAACACGAAGGTCGCAAGGTTCCGGTCATTATGTTCACCAAGGGCGGCGGGCTGTGGCTGGAAAGCATCGCTGATGCTGGCGCGGATGCACTGGGTCTGGACTGGACGTGCGATATCGGTGAAGCCCGCCGTCGCGTCGGCAACCAGGTAGCGCTGCAAGGCAACATGGACCCGACCGTGCTGTACGCCAAGCCGGAAGCGATCCGCACTGAAGTTGGCCGTATCCTCGCCAGCTACGGCAAAGGCACTGGGCATGTGTTCAATCTCGGGCATGGCATTACGCCGGAAGTGAACCCCGAGCATGCGGGCGCGTTCCTGCAAGCGGTGCACGAACTGTCCGCGCAATACCACCAGTAACCTCCCTGCCTGAAAAACGAGCCCCGCTTTGCCTGGCAAAGCGGGGCTCGTTGCGTTTCAGCGTCTGTTAAGCCCTGTCTTGCCAATCTGAGCTGCTTGGGATTTCTCCTACAGCCTCGGTAACTCACCTCGGTAAAAATCCTACCCGACGCTTCCACTCGCCAACCACTGGCGTTAATTGTCAGGTGATACCGGATGACTACCGTTTGCTATTCAACACGCCAGAAATTGCTGCACTGGATCTCGGCCGTGATCATTTTATGGGCGTTGTTGTCGGGTTTTTTCGTGGCCGTGTTTACCGTGTCCGCGCCGGTCAAGGCGTGGGTCGGCTTTTTCAATGTGTCGTTGACCACCCTCTATATCCCGGTTTTTGTTTTACGGGTTTACTGTTCGTTTTCCCACGGCCTGGATTTTTCCATCAAACGTTCGCTGCAGGAGTACATGGCGTTATTGGTTCACAAGGCCATGTACCTGGTGCTGGCGGTGGTATTGGCGACAGGTGTGCTGATGATGGATCGGCCGATCAATATCTTTAACCTGTTTTCCATCGCCCCCTTTGAAAGCGACCCTGCCCGCATTGCCTGGTACACCCGCGTGCATGTGCTCTCTTGCGTGGGGTTGTTGTTGATGTTGGTGATGCATATCGGCGCGGTGGTGATGCATGAACGCGAGGGCAAGCGGGTGATGGTGCGGATGTCTTTTGAAAAGACACCCGGCGGTGAGTACGAGGATCAAGGTGTGAGGATTTGCTCGGCAAATCGGGCAACGACATGATCGAAGGCTTGTTGATCACCGAGTGTGGTTGAGCGCAGAGCCGTCATGATGGTTTTGAAGTCTGCATCGCTGGCCTGAGAAACGAAGTCAGGATCAAAGACGCGTTCAAGGGCGTCCTGACGACGATTGTTCAAGTAGGCGATATCCAGGGCGAGGACGTCGATCATCTTTCCGGCGGGAGAGTCCTTGGTATCGGTTGCCTGAATCTGCCCGTTCAGCAGATACCGGAAGCGCTGTTCACAACCATCCTCCATCGGCGAAATATGCTCTGCATCGTCGAACCAGTTGCCTTTGACATGCCCGCAATGCAAGGGAGAGCCAGGCCTGGTTTCCCGGATGCAGGAGGCGTGAAGATTTTGGTATTCAAGCGCCAATTCCTTGAAATGCTTTTGTGGGCGGAAGTGTTCGATGTGGCTCGACTCAGTATCAATGCCTCTGCCGCAGTAACAACAAAAGCCACCTTGCTCCAGCAACAGGCTGTTGTGCAGTTCACGTTTTTGCGGGTCCTGCAGGGTTGAGTAAGTCGGTACCCATTCGTCACTGATTGAAGCTTTCCACTGGGTAAAAGAAGCCGGTTCAGTTCCTTTGAACACTTGTTTCATTTTCCGAGAATCTCCTTGCGGCGGATCAGGGCTTGGGCGCCTGCGAATTCGGGGAGGTCAGGCGCCAGCTCTTTGAGCGCCTGGAGTTGAGTTTTAGCTTTTTCCAACTCGTTGTCTTCGATGGTACTGAATAGCTCGTTAAGGAGCGCTTCTATCTCTGGTTCTCGTTCGGATGCGCCCATGATTTCTTCAAGAACTCGGCTGGAGTCAAGACCGTATGAGACGCGAGGATGTGGAGCGTCGCGGTTGTTCAGAAGCATAATTTCTTCAGGCCTTAGTCCGCCGATTATCTGGGGCGAGTGGCTAGCCGCTATGAACTGGATTTTTGGAAATGCATTTTTTAGAGCTGAGACGATAGTGCGTTGCCAATCGGGATGCAGATGAATATCCAGTTCGTCAATTACCACAATTCCAGAGGTGTCCGCTAAGACGGTATGTCCTTTTTGCGGATTAAGGAGGCACATGCGGCGTGCGATATCGGCAATAAGCGCGATCATTCCACGTTGCCCGTCGCTCAGATTTTTGAACAGTAATGTTTTGTTGTCGTTCAAGTTAACTAAAAGGCTTCGAATCTCCAGGTCATATTCGATGCCATTGGCATCAGGCAAAGCAAACTTCAATGCTGCGTTAACCCAATCGAGCTCATCATCGAATTGATTGGTGCTTTGGACGCGAGACATTTTTTGGAGCCGTTCCAGGGTTTTTCCTATAAACCAGCTTTCAAAGTCTTTTAGGCTTACAGACGCGTCATACCAATTTTTATAGGCATCTAGTCTGGAGGGCTGCTCGGCAATCGCAGACTCTGCCGATACATCAGTAGAAATCCATCGACGATTTGCTCGGTAAAAAGCAAAAAGAGGAAGTTCCGTAGTGCTTTCTGAGTTTGAAATATTGATTTCGTCTGCGACGTATACAGCCATAGCAGTATCTAAATTGGGTATATGACCTTGCCGAACTTGGCTTACCTCCCACGTAGGAAATTCGAGTACGTCTCCAATGGCTGTCAATGTTATTGGGTAAGCCCTTTCAAATCGGTAGCGGTCCTCGAACCTCAGAACCGTTGACCGAACGTCAAGCTCAGATAAGAGACCTTCACTTTGGCCTAAACATCTGGAAATGTTGAAGAAGCTTGCCGCCACCGCCTGCAACAACGAAGTCTTACCGCTCCCATTAACCCCCACCACCAGGTTAAAACCCGGCTGAAAGTCAAAAGTGGCATCTTCGTAGCAACGAAAATTCTGAATATGAAGCTGGTCCAGGCGCATTCTGGCTTTCCTTTACCAAGACTGACGAATGCCGACAGTGTACCTTGGCCCGCCGGAACCGCCAGAGGTGCAGGCGTTACGCGCTTTTTGCGCTCCCCAACGGCGGCAACTTCGCCAACTTCAACGCCACCAGCAACGCACCCATCAATAGCGCCACGATAAACGCGCCGATGCCGTTCCATCCGCCGAAGTGCCAGAAGAATCCGCCCGCTGTCCCGGCGATGCTTGAGCCTACGTAATAGCAAAACAGATACAGCGACGACGCCTGCCCCTTGGCTTTCACCGCGCGGCGCCCGATCCAGCTGCTGGCCACCGAGTGGGCGCCAAAGAAGCCGAAGGTGAAGATCAGCATGCCCGGCACCACCAGCCACAGTGGGGTGAACAGGGTCAGGGCCATGCCGGCGAGCATCAGCACGATGGTGGCCCAGAGCACGCGGCGGCGGCCGAGGCGGTCGGCCAGGGAGCCGATTTTCGCCGAGCTGTAGATGCCCGAGAGGTACACCAGCGACAGCAGGCCCACCACGGCCTGGCTCAGGTCATACGGGTCGGCCAGCAGGCGATAGCCGATGTAGTTGAACATCGTCACGAACGCGCCCATCAGCAGGAAGGCTTCAAGGAACAGCCACGGCAGGCCGGCATCCTTGAAATGCATGACGAAGCCGTCCACCAGGCTGCGTGGCTTGAGGCTGCTGGCGCGGAAGTTGCGCGATTCGGGGAGAATCTTCCAGAACACCGTGGCGGCAATCAACGCCAGGGCGCCGATGATCAGCATTGCGGTGTGCCAGCTGACGAAGTCGATCAGTACACCGATGATCAGGCGTCCGCTCATGCCCCCGATGGCATTGCCGCCGATGTACAGGCCCATGGCCAGGCCGATGTGCTGGGGGTGGATCTCTTCGCTCAGGTACGTCATCGCCACGGCAGCCAGGCCGCTCAAGGACAGGCCCACCAGCGCACGCATCAGCAAAATCCCTTCCCAGGACGGCATCAAGCCGCTGGCGATGGTCGCCAGCGCTGCGCAAAACAACGCGGCGACCATCACCGGCTTGCGGCCCAGGGTGTCGGAAATCGGCCCGGTAATCAGCAAACCCAGCGCCAGCATCGCCGTCGCCACTGAGAGGATCAGGCTGCTTTGTGCCGCATTGATGGAGAACTCGTGGGACAGCGCCGGCATCATCGGCTGCACGCAATACAGCAGGGCGAACGTGGCGAAGCCGCCGGAGAACAGCGCCAGCACCGTGCGCATGAACATCGGCGTGCCTTTTTCGATGTACGCGTCATTGAGCTGCGCCACCACCTCATCCAGGGCGGTGGGCGGGACTTCTTGGGCGAATGGAGCGACAGCAGATTTCACGGAGACCTCGGGGAGGAAAAGCCTGCCAGGACTGGCAATGCAAAAAAGAATATAGCTGGCTAATGATTCTTTCCAATATATTGTTCGACCCGTTTGATAGCTTTTACGACCTAATGAGGCTGACATGGAATTACGTCACCTGCGGTACTTCATCGCTGTCGCCGAGGAGCTGCACTTTGGTCGCGCGGCGCAGGTGCTGGGCATCTCGCAACCGCCATTGAGCCAGCAGATCCAGGCGCTGGAGCAGGAGGTGGGCGCGCGCTTGTTTGAGCGTACCAATCGTCGGGTCGAGCTGAGCGAGGCCGGGCGCTTGTTCCTGCACGAGGCGCGGCTGGTGCTGGCCCAGGTCGACAAAGCGGCAGACGTGGCCCGCCGTGCGCAGTTGGGGGAACTGGGCGAATTGAAGATTGGCTTCACCTCGTCGGCGCCGTTCAACTCCACGATTCCGCAGGCGATCTTCGCGTTTCGCCAAGCCTTCCCGGCGGTGCACCTGAACCTGCAGGAAATGAGCAGCACCGAAGTGGCCGAGTCGCTGGTGGATGAGTCGATCCAGGTTGGGCTGATGCGTCCGCTGCCGCTGCCGGACTCATTGAGTGTGATCGAGCTGATGCGCGAACCGCTGGTTGCCGTATTAAACGCTGACCACCCCTTAGTGGAGGGTAGTGAGCGTGGCCTGCACCTTGCGCAACTGGCGGAGGAACCGTTTGTATTTTTCCCTCGCACCTACGGCAGTGGCCTGTACGCCCAACTGCTCAACCTGGCCCGTGATGCCGGCTTCAGCCCGCACTTCGCCCAGGAAGCGGGGGAGGCGATGACCATCATCGGGTTGGTGGCGGCGGGCTTGGGCGTGTCGGTGCTGCCAGCGTCGTACCAACGGATACGCATCGATGGCGTGGTCTATCGCACCTTGCTGGATCAGGAGGCGGTGACGGCGGTATGGCTGGTGCAGCGCAAAGGCGCACAAACGCCGATGGCGAAGGCGTTTGTGGAGTTGTTGGTGGTGACCGGGCTAGCCCCAAATCTGACGCTGTGATCTGCCTGAAAAAACGCGGTGATCTTAATGGGGCTGCTACGCAGCCCAACGCTGGCGGTGCGACGATTCGACAAGCCCGCTCGCCACAGAGGTTGTGCCCGGCCTTGGTTTTACTTCGACGTTCCCGTCTGCTCGAACAACTGCGCTGCCGACCCTGCCTCACCACTCACGCCATTGCTGCGCAATCCCGCCATGATGTCGCTGTCCAGGTTGTTCACCCAACGGTTGTAGTTGCGATGGATCTTGCCGTCCTTGTAGCCCAGTTGGCGGCTGTCGCGGTAGGTGATGGCGTAGCTGCTGCGGGTGTAGCGGATGTCGATGGCCGCATAGTACTGGTTGCGCACGGTGATCTCGGCCTGCACCAGCTGCGGGCTCAGGCGTTGCACCGTCCATTCGCGTTTTTGCAGGGTGTTGACGATCACCGTTTTCATTTTCTCTTCACTGAGCTGGGCGTCGGCCGGCAGGTCGTGCTGGGTGTTGAGGATCGGTTTGCTGGTACAGCCGGCGGCGGTCAGCAGGGCCAGGGTGATCAGCGTAGCGCGTAGCAAGGAAGACATTCCGTATTCTCCAATCGATTAAAAAGTCAGGACCAGCGGCGGAAGATCAGCGACGTATTGACGCCGCCAAAGGCAAAGTTGTTGTTCATCACGTAGTCGTGGTGCATCTCGCGAAATTCACCCTGCAGGTAATCCAGCTCGCCGCAGTGCGGGTCGACGGAGTCCAGGTTGAAGGTGTGCACGTATTGGTCGCGGTTCATCATCTCGATGCTGAACCACGATTCCAGCGCACCGCAGGCGCCCAAGGTGTGGCCGAGGAAGCTTTTCTGCGAGCTGATGGGCATGCGGCTGCCGAACAGGCTGCTGGTGGCCTGGGTCTCGGCGATGTCGCCCTGGTCGGTGGCGGTGCCGTGGCCGTTGACGTAGCCGATGGCGGCAGGCTCCAGGCCCGCATCTTCCAGGGCCAGCTCCATAGCGCGGCGCATGGTTTTCTGTTCCGGGCGCGTGGTGTGCTGGCCGTCGGCATTGCTGCCGAAGCCGACGATCTCGGCATGGATATGCGCACCCCGCGCCAGTGCGTGTTCCAGTTCTTCGAGCACCAGCATGCCGCCGCCTTCGCCGATCACCAGGCCGTCGCGGCCGCTGTCGTAGGGACGTGGGCTGGTCTGCGGCGCATCGTTCTTCAGGCTGGTGGCATACAGCGCGTCGAACACCATGGCTTCGGTGGGGCACAGCTCCTCGGCGCCGCCGGCGAGCATCAACGGCAGGCGGCCGAACTTGATCGCTTCATAGGCATAGCCGATGCCCTGGCTGCCGCTGGTGCACGCGCTGGACGTGGGGATCAGCCGCCCGGTGAGGCCAAAGAAGATGCTGATATTCGCCGCCGTGGTGTGGGGCATCATGCGCACGTAGGAGTTGGCGTTCAGCCCCTCGGCCACCGAGTTCAGCAACATATTGCCGAAGGCCTTGATCTCATCGGTACTGCCGGTGGACGAGCCACAGGCCACGCCCATGCGCCCGTCCTTGATCGACTCGTCACCGAGCAAGCCCGCGTCCTGCAACGCCTGTTCCGCGGCCCACACCGCCAGGCGCGAGACGCGGCCCATGCTGCGCAGCTGCTTGCGCGTCCAATGGGCGGGCACGACGAAATCATCGACCGGCCCGGCCAGGCGCGTGTTCAATTCGGTAAAACGCTCCCACTCGTCCATGCGTCGGATGCCGCTGCGGTTGGCGCGGAAGTTGGCGGCGATGGTGTCCCAGTCGCTGCCCAGGGAGGTCACGCCGGCCATGCCGGTGACGACGACGCGTTTCATCAGCACAGGCCTCCATTCACGGCCAGGACCTGGCGCGTGATATAGCCGGCTTCGGCCGAAATGAGGAAATTCACTGCCCCGGCGACTTCTTCCGGGGTGCCCATGCGTTGCGCCGGGATCATCTTCATCAGCTCTTCCACCGGTACGTTTTCATCCAGCATGGCGGTGTCGATCAGGCCGGGGGCGACGCAGTTGACGGTGATCCTGCGCTTGCCCAGTTCGATGGCGAGGGCCTTGGCCGCACCGATCAGGCCGGCCTTGGAGGCGCTGTAGTTGACCTGGCCACGGTTGCCGATCAACCCGGAGACCGAGGTGATGCACACGATACGCCCGGCTGCGCGACGACGAATCATCGGCATCATCACCGGGTGCAGCACGTTGTAGAAACCATCCAGGTTGGTGCGCATCACCACGTCCCAATCGTCTTCGGACAGGGCCGGGAAGGCGCCGTCGCGGGTCAGGCCGGCGTTGAGCACCACGCCGTAATAAGCACCGTGTTGCTCAACATCTGCTTCAAGGATCTGCTTGCACGCGGCGCGGTCAGCCACATCGAATTGCAGCACCCGCGCCTGGCGGCCCAGGGCCTCGATCTCGACCTGTACCGCGCAGGCTTCGGCGTGACCGCTGCGGCAATGCAGCACGATGTCATGCCCGGCCTGGGCCAGGCGCAGGGCAATGGCGCGGCCGATGCCACGGCTGGAGCCGGTGACCAGTACGGGTTCAGTCATGGCGTTTCGTCCTTCGATTCATCTAAATAGTTGGCCGCCTGGGGCGGTCGAAATACATTCAAGCGGGCGCTGGCCTGGATACCGCTACCGGTGAGGTGGCATTCGAACACACCCATGCCGTTGTCGTCTTCCAGGGAACGCAGGCCGTGGATGTTCAACTCGGCGCCGGCCGGGAAGTGTTCCACGTTGCACTCGAACTTGCGTGTGCCGAGCAGGAAGCCCAGTTCCACCGCTTCACCCTTTTGACGGGCACGACAGCCGGCGTAGGCGGCGACGCTCTGCGCCATCAACTCGATGCCGACCCAGGCCGGCAGGCTGCCGTCAGGGCGGTTGAACAGGCCGCCGGGCTTGACGGTGAGGCGGGTGTGAATCTGCTCTTCATCGAACGACAGTACCTGGTCGATCAGGATCATGTCGCCCGCGTGGGGCAGCAGTTCGGCGAGTGGCCAATCGGTCATGGGGCCTCTCCGATTATCAGGCTGACATTGTTGCCGCCGAAGGCAAACGAGTTGCTCATCAGTCGGGGTTTTTCCAAGGTGTCCCCCGCCTGCGCCCATTGCAGGGCGGGCAGCGCGGGGTCGGCCTGACCGTCCCACACATGGGGCGGCACCCGGCCTTGGGCCAGGCTCAGCCAGCAGAACGCTGCTTCCAGCGCGCCGGCCGCGCCCAGGGTGTGGCCGCTCATGGGTTTGGTCGACGAGCAGGCCACGCCGTCGGGGAACAGGCTGGCGACGGCGAGGCTCTCCATGGCGTCGTTGTGTTGGGTGGCGGTGCCGTGCAGGTTCAGGTAGCCGATCTGCCCGGGCTGCACTTTTGCGCTGGCCAGGGCCTTGCGCATCGCCTGCAACGCGCCTTTGCCGGTGGGTTCCGGCGCGGAGATATGGTGCGCATCGCAACTCGCACCGCTGCCCAGCAGGGCGATCGCCGCAGGCGCTTTAGTCATCAGGAACAGCACCGCCGCTTCGCCGATATTGATGCCGTTGCGGTTCACCGAAAACGGGTTGCAGCGTTCGTTGGACACCGCTTCCAACGCGCCGAACCCATTGAGGGTCAGCTTGCACAGGCTGTCGACGCCGCCGCAGAGCACCGCGTCGCACACTCCCAGGTCGAGCAGGCGTTGTGCGCTCATCAAGGCCCGGGCGCTGGAGGTGCAGGCGGTGGAAATCACATAGGCCGGGCCGCTCAGTTGCAGCCAGTCGGCGAGAAAATTCGCCGGGGCGCTGAGTTCCTGTTGCTGGTAGTCATAGTCGCTGGGGAAGTGCTGATCGCGCAGGTACTGGGCGATACCGCGGCTGGCTTCGTCGATGCCCGAGGTGCTGGTGCCGAGCACCACCCCGACCCGCGAGGCGCCATAGCGGTGGATCGCCTGGCGAATCTCGCCCTCGATCTGCAGCGCCGCCTCCAGCAGCAGTTGGTTATTGCGGCTGCTTTGCTGGCCGAGTTCCGTCGGAATGGTCGCCAGCTCGCCGTGCACACTGCCTACCGGCAGCGTGCGCTCCGGCACCCAGCCGCTTTCGGCACGCATCCCCGAGCAGTCGCCGGCAAACAGGCTGCGACTGACGGCGGCCTGGCCACGGCCGAGGGCGCAAATCACGCCGAGGGCATTGAGGTAGGCGCTCATCGGGCGGCACCGAGCGGCGTGATGCGGTAGCTCAAGGGCTGGCCGCTCATGTTCACACTGAAGACTTCTGACGATTGGTAGACGATCTGCCAATGGCCCGGCAGGGTGCGCGTGAGGTCCATCGCCTGGGCGCCAGGGTAGAGAGCGCGCACGTCATCGGCCGAGGCCAAGGCAAACAACAGTGCGGCAAACAGCTCGCGTGCCTGGGGATTGGGCGGCAGCAGACCGTCGGCCTGCCACTGGCCATCGATCAGTTTTTGCCGGGCCTGGGGAATGCCCAGGGGGTCCATCATCGACCAGCGGATTGCGCCGCCTTCGCGTTGGATCACCAGCAGCCAGTCCTGGCTCTGGCCGTCTGCCAGGCGCTGCACATGCAGCTGTAGCGGCAAGGCCAAGGCCGGGGTTTTTTCAGGCAGCGGCGGCTGGCTGGCGCAGGCGCTCAGCAGCAACAGGCAACCGATCAATAGGCTGCGCATCATGGTGCGGCGCTCGCCAGGGGTTTGCGCGCCACGCAGTTGACCAGGGTTTCCTCACGCTGGCCCACCGGCGGCGGGTTACGCAGGCCCCAGCGCTCCAGCAGGCCGAAGTCGCGGGAACGGCTCCACCACAGGTAGGGGTACGAAACGTTCTGCGGGTCGAACTCAAAGCCCTGCTCGCGGAGCATCTGCAGGTACTCTTCGGCGCTTTTCTGCACATGCATGGGATGGCGGAACAGCCAGCGAATGACCCAGGTGTCGATATAGGCTTCGGTGGATTCGGCAAACAGCAAGTAACCGCCCGGCTTGAGCACCCGGTAGAACTCCTTGAGTGCGCGATGCTGTTCAACCAAGTGATGGAAGGTCTGGTGGCAGAACAGGATGTCGACGCTGGCGTCCGGCACATCGAGGGTGGCGCAGTCACTGCCGATCAATTCGATGGCCAAGCCCTGGCGCGCGGCTTCGGCCTTGCTCAGTTCCAGGCTGTGGGGGTCGGCATCCAGGCCGATCAGGCGCGCGGGGGCAAACACCTGCTGCAAGTACTGGAATGACTTGCCCTGGCCGCAACCGGCGTCCAGCAGCACCGGCGCCTCGGGCAACGGGTCGGTGAACAGGCTGCGCAGGTCGTTGATTGCCACGCGCAATACATGGTGCTGCCAGGTATGGCTGCGCAGGAACCAGAAGCCGAAGCGGGTTTCTTCGACGTAGTTTTTACTCAGGTATTGAGACGTCATACCGGTTCACTCGCACAAATTTCCGACAACATCCGCAAACGTCGCTTGGGCTCGCTGACAAACGGGTTGCGTTCGTCCCACGCGTAACCTGCGAGGATCGAACTGATCATCCGGCGAATGTCCGGTGAGCTGCCGGGGTGGAAAATCACATCCTGGAAGGTGCCTGCATACCAGCCTTCGACATAGCAGCGGAAGGTGTCGACACCGCGCTTGAGCGGCTCGGCAAACTCGGTTTGCCAGTCCACCGTTTCGCCTTTGAGCTGACGATGCAGCACGCCGGCGGCCATGCTCGCCGAGCGCATGGCGATGGTCACGCCGGAGGAGAACACCGGGTCGAGGAATTCCGCCGCATTGCCCAGCAGCGCAAAGCCGGGGCCGTGCAGGGTTTTGACGTTGGCCGAGTAGCCGCCGATGGTGCGCGCGGGGGTATCCCACACAGCGTGACGCAGTACACCGGACAGGCTTGGGGTTTCATCGATAAAACCCCGCAGGCAAGCGTCGAGATCGCTGTCGCGGCCGTCGAAATGCTCCTTGGCCGCGACCACACCCACCGAGCAGCGACCGTTGCTGAACGGGATGGTCCAGAACCAGATGTCGCGTTTCGTAGGGTGCGTGGTGACCAGGATCTTGGTGCGATCGAAGCCTGGGTGTTCGATGCGGTCTTCAACGTGGGTGAACACCGCCTGGCGCAGCGGGAAATGCGACGGCGCCTCCAGGTCGAGCAGGCGCGGCAGCACGCGGCCGTAGCCGCTGGCATCAAGCACGAACTTGGCCTTGATGTGGTACTCGCTGCCGTTCTCACGGCGCACATGCAGGTAGCGGCACTCACCGGAGAAATCCACGCCGACGATGGTTTCGCCGTAGCGGATGTCGACGCCTTGCTGGGCGGCCTGATCGGCCAGCAACTTGTCGAACTCGCCGCGCTGCACCTGGAAGGTGGTGGGCTTGCCGTTGCTGAAGGTGTCACCGAAATCGAACGCGCTGTAACGCTCGCCCCAGGCAAACGCGGCACCGGTTTTTACCTGGAATCCCGCCGCCTGCACGGCGTCGAGCATGCCGGCTTCCTCGATAAAATCGATGCAGTGCGACAGCAGGCTTTCGCCGATCGAGAAGCGCGGGAAATGCTGGCGCTCGATGATCAATACATCATGCCCTTTGCGTTTGAGCAGTGCGGCGGCAATCGCGCCGGATGGCCCGGCACCAATTACCACGACCTGGCGACGTTCCATTTCAACTATGGGCACGAGGGCTCCTTGCCGCTTTGGCGATAACTACATTCATGAGGCGTGTTTCCGTTGGCCGGCCCAGGGGGCCAGCATAAAGCTGAATGCCAGGCCCAGGCTGACCGACAGGCCGAAATTACTCACTGCCGGGGTACTGGACACCGCCAGCAGGCCGAACGACAACCAGGTCGTCAGCGCTGCCAGCAGCGTCCCTAAAAGGCTGACCGCGGGGCCGCCGATCTGTTCGCGCATCAAAATCGCATAGTCGACACTGATGGCCGTGACCAGCAGCAACCCGAACAGGCTGAACAGGGTCAACGGCTGGCCCAGCCAACCCAGGCTGGCCAGGCTGCACAGTGCAGCCAGCAACGGCAGGGCGACGATGCGCAAGGCCCCGCCGAAGCCGAACGGCAGGATCAGTAACAGCACGATCAGCACGCACGACATTAACTTCAATTCGGCGGCGCTGATCTGCGTGTCGGCGAATACACGGTTCAAATCCCCGAGGCGATCCACCAACTGCACGCCGGGCAGGTCCACGGCTTGCACCCGCAGCAGCGCCGGGTTGTTCAAGCCCTGCAGGCTGACCATGGCCGCCACGCCGCCGTCCACCGGGCCCAGCCACAGCGTGCGCCAGGGTTCGGCCAAGGGGCCCACCAGCGCAGCGTCGATGTCTTCGGTGGGCAGCGCTTGCAGTTGCGCGATTTCGGCGTGCAGGGCGCTGGCGGGCACGCCGAGGTCCAACAGCGGCTGCCAATGTTGTGGGAGTGTGCTCAGGGCATCGCGCAGTTGCTGCTGTTCGGCGGGCAGGCTGACCAGTTGGTTGAGCGCCAGGTAACCCTGGAGCTTGTCCATATTCACCAACTGGTCCAGGCGTTGGCCCAGGGCGGCTTGGCGCTCCAGCAACTGCGGCTGGTTGTCGGCCCGTATCAGGAAAAACTGGCTGGTGGGCTGGAAACCGGTAATGCGCGCCACGGCCTGTGCCTCTTGCAGCAACTGCGGCGGCGCGCCGATCCACTGGCGGATATCGTTTTTGCTGTTCAGCTGCCAAAGGCCGCCGGCGCAGAACAGCAGCACCCACACCAGCAGCACCGGACTGGGCACACGCTTGAGCAAGGCGGCCCGCACCCGCCACAGGCATTCGGCGACGCGCAGCGGCCATTGTGCCGGGCGCAGTTCGACACCCTTGAGCAGTGCCGGCAGCAGGCACACCGCTGACAGGTAGGCGCCGACCAGGCCCGCGGCGGAGAACACCGCGATTTGCGTCAAGGCCGGGAAGGGCGTCCAGGCCAGCGCCAGGTAGCCGATGCAACTGGTGGCCAGGCTCAGGCTCAGCCCTGGCAGCGTCAGGCGCAATGCCGGCCAACTGCGCCAGGGGTTCATGCTCCAGCTTTTCGACAGGTAGTGCAGCGGGTAATCCACCGCGACGCCGATCAGGCTGGAGCCGAGCACCAGGGTCATCACATGCATATGCCCGAACAGCGCCACACAAGCGACGGCACCAAACAGCATGCCCACCAGCACCGGTACAAACGCCAGCAGTACTCGCCCGCGGCGGAACGCCAGCAACAGCAACAGCAGAATGCCGACGGTGGCGCCGCCGCCGACCCAGGTGATTTCCCGCGTGGCCTGTTGCTGGCCATTGGCGGCGTAAAGCAAACCGCTGGCGGCGAGCAATTGCGCGCCGTGTTCGCCGGCCTGCGTGCGGCTGGCCTGGAGCAGATCCGCCACCTGCAGCGGCAGTTTCATGTCGAAGGCATTGCCGGTGGTGCGTGCGCGCAGCAGCACCCAGCTTTTGCCGTCGGCATCGGCGATCAAGGCGCCGCTGCCGATGTCCAGTTGCACCGAGCCGTGCTGCGGCTGGCTGTTCTGGATGCGCCCGGTCAGGCCCAGCCAGTCGTCCTGGCTCGGCACCAGGCTGAAGCCGGTGAAGGGGTCGAACAGCGACTGCACCCGTTGCTGGATGAACGCGTCGGGGTGGTCGATCAGCTGTTCGCGGTCCTTGGCCGAGAGCATCGCCAGGCGTCCGCGCAGCAACTGTTCACGCAGTGCCGGCAGGTCGGCTTGCAGGTTCCATTGCACCTTCTCGAACAAGCCGCTGGCCTGCCAGCGCTCGCCCAATTGCTGGGCCACGGCCACCGCTTGCTGGCGATCGGCGTGTCCCACCAACACCAGCATTTCGCGGTTGAGCGGCTCCTGCATGCGCTGTTCGGCTTGCAGTTCCAGGGCGTCCGGCGTACTGCCCGGCACCAGCTCCATCAGGTTGGCCGACAGCGGTGCGCCGTGGCGCCACTGCCAGCCGGCCAGGGCCAGCACGGCCACCAGCAGGATCAGGAAGAGGCGGGGCAGCAGGCGCTCACTGGGCAAAGTCGTGTTGCTCCGCGTCGCTCAATGGCTGGCCGGCGCTGCTGTCCTGCATGCGCAGCACGGTGCTGTCGCCCTGGGTTTCCAGCAGTTCGATCTTCTGCACCAACTCACCACCATCGATATTGATCTGGGTGAATACCTGCTTGAGCAGCAGTGAACGCGGGAGCAGCGTGAGCTTCCATTGCCGGGCTTCGCCTTGCAGTTGCAGCTCGAAGTCGCGCTGCAAGCCGCTGCTGTCGCCCTGGAGCACGGCGAGGAACAGACGGTTCTGTTCGGCACCGGCGCTCTTGTTCGGCAGCAGTTGCCAGCCGTTGGCGTCACGCCGGGCGATACCCTGGGCGCTGATGCGGTAGTCCTGTTGCAGCGGGGTTTTCAGCAGCCACAGCAGGCCGTGGTCCTTGGCCAGGACGAAGGTGCCCTTGCTGACCAATGGCTGCGGCAGCGCACGCAGGTGTTTTTCCTGGGTGAAGCTGCCGTGGATCACTGAGGGTTTGGCCAACTGGTCGCTGAGTTGTTGCAGGTCGAAGGCGTGTGCCGCCCCAGAAAAACCAAACAACACCAACACTGTAGGAGCGAGCTTGCTCGCGAAAAACCCGAGAGCGCCGCGGGGTATCAGGAAACCCGCGTTATCGTTGACGATCTTCGCGAGCAAGCTCGCTCCTACAGAGAACGGGGTCAGCATTTCAGGGCCCTTTCGACGGCGTCGGTGAATACTTTGGGCGAGGCCAGCTGCATCTCGCGGCTGGCGATTTCCACCGCCACCTGCACGGTGCTGGCGCGGGTCAGGCGCTCGCCGCTGGCCAGGTCGGTGATCAGGTAATTGACCTTCAAGCGGTTCTCCCATTCCACCAGGCTGGCGCGCACGTTGATCGTCTGGCCGAACACCGCACCGCGCACATAGCGCAGTTGCATGTCGATCACCGGCCAGGCGTAGCCGGCTTCGAGCATGGCCGTGTAGTTGTGGCCGATCTTGTCCAGCAGCGCGCAGCGTGCGATTTCCAGGTACTTCACGTAATGCCCGTGCCAGACGACGTTCATCGTGTCGACGTCAAAAAACGGCACCAGGATTTCGGTGTCGCTGTGCAGTACGCCAGGGCTACGCATGCAGCCTCCAGTGTTGCTCGGCGATGCGTTGCAGGCACAGGCGCAGTTCGCCTTCGAGGGCACGGTCTTCGATGACCGGCGGGAAGTCCTGGGCCAGCTCTGCATGCATGGCCGCCAGCGCCGGCGGCAACGGGCGTGCGTCGTCGGCCTGGGCGCGCAGCCACACGCCCTGGTTGGCGGCGAGCAGGGTGGCGGCGGCGACCTGTTCGGTCAGCTCCAGCACGCGGATCGCATCGCGGGCGGCGATGGTGCCCATGCTCACCTTGTCCTGGTTGTGGCACTCGGTGGAGCGCGAGAACACGCTGGCCGGCATGGTGTTTTTCAGTGCTTCGGCGGTCCAGGCGCTGGTGCCGATCTGCACCGCCTTGAAGCCGTGGTTGATCATCGCGCGGTCCGCCGGCGCGCCGGACAGGTTGCTCGGCAGGCCGTGGTTGTAGCGCACGTCCACCAGCAGGGCGAGCTGGCGGTCGAGCAGGTCGGCGACGTTGGCCACCAGGGTCTTGAGGCTGTCCATGGCAAAGGCGATATGCCCACCGTAGAAATGTCCGCCGTGCAGCACGCGTTCTTCTTCGGCGTCGATGATCGGGTTGTCGTTGGCGCTGTTCAGCTCGATCTCGATAAACGAACGCAGCCAGTTCAGGCTGTCCGCGAGCACGCCGAGGACATGGGGCGCGCAGCGCAGCGAGTAGCGATCCTGCAGGCGATGCAGTGGCGCGGTCGGCGCGTCGATCGCCAGGTCCTCGCGCAGCCAGGCGGCGACTCGCATCTGCCCCGGATGTGGCTTGGCGGCGAACAGACGCTCGTCGAAGTGTTCCGGGTTGCCTTGCAGCGCCACCACGTTCAGCGCCGTGATGCGCGTGGCCAGTTGCAGCAGGTAGTCGGCACGGGCGAAGGCCAGGCAAGCGATGCCGGTCATCACCGCGGTGCCGTTCATCAGCGCCAGGGCCTCTTTGGGGCGCAGGACCAGCGGCTCCCAGCCGAGTTCGCGGTGCACGTCGGCTGCCTGGCGACGCTCGCCACGGAACAGCACTTCGCGCTCGCCGGACAGGGTCGCGGCCACGTAGGACAGCGGCGTCAGGTCACCGCTGGCGCCCACCGAGCCTTCTTCCGGGATCAGTGGCAGCACGTCGTGTTCGAGGAACCCATGCAGGCGCTCCAGCAGTTCCACGCGCACCCCGGAGACACCGTGGCACAGCGACTGCAAGCGCGCCGCCAGCACCGCACGGGTGGCTTGGGCGTCGAGCAACTTGCCCAGGCCGCAACCGTGGAAGGTGTACAGGTGACGGGGCAGGGCCTCGACGTGTTGCAACGGCACCGCGACCACGCAGGAGTCACCGTAGCCGGTGGTTACGCCGTAGATCACGCCTTCCTTGTCCAGCAGCGAGTCGAGGAACTGCGCGCCCTTGGCAATGCGTTGGCGATAGGCGGCATCGCCTTGCAGCTGGGTCGGCACCTGACGGTTGGCCAGGGCCAGCACGTCTTCGATGCGCAGGGGGCATTCGCCAAAGGTTACCGGCTCAAGATGCGTCGTCATCGGTCTTCCAGAAAGGGTAAAAGTTGAACCATTGTTGGGGCGCTTCCAGGCAGAACTGGCCCAGGCGTGCGGCGTAGCGCGCGGTCCACAGGGCGATGACCTGCTCGCGGGTGCTGCGTTTCCATTCGATCAATTGCGCGAAGGGCTCGATGCTCAGGCGATAGCGGCCCTGGTGTTTCAGGCACATCAGCAGGTTGACCGGGCATTTCAGCAGCCCGGCCAATAACCATGGGCCTTGGGGGAAGGCAGCGTCATGGCCGAGGAAGTCCACGCGCACCGTGCGCCCGCCATGCAAGGGCACGCGGTCGCCGGCAATCGCCAGCCACTCGCCGTCGTCCAGGCGCTGGCTGAGCAGCAGCATGGTGGCCGGGTCCAGCTCGCTGACCTGGATCAGGCGCAAGTGGGTGGCACCGGCTTCGCCCAGCAGACGGTTGAAACGTTCGGCGTGCTTGGTGTGCACCAGCACGTTCATGGTGACCTGTTCGCCGATTTCCGCCAGCGCGCGGCACACTTCGAGGTTGCCCAGGTGGGCGCCCACCAGCATCTGCCCGCGCCCACCACGCAGTTGCCCGCGCAGTTTCGCCGGGTCGTTGATCTCGATCTGTTCCAGGCGCAGCTTGCCGTTCCACACGTCGAGTTTGTCGAGCAGGGCATCGGCAAAGGCCATGAACTGGGCGAAGACTCTGCGCTGGCTGGGGCGCAGTTCATCGCGCCCGCTCCAGTCGGCCAGGCGCTGCTGGTATTGCCAGGCGCTCTGGCGCGCGGTGCGGCCGAACAGGAAGAAGTACAACACGATGCCGTACAGCACCGGGCTCAGCAGGCGGCGGCCGAGGACCTTGGCGGCGAGGGCGGTGAATTTCATCAGCCAGTAGCTGCCGCGCTCTTCGCGGTCGGCCCAATGCTTGGTGCTGTCGCTCATGCCTGCCACCGCCGCCACAGGATCAGCGGCGCACGCACCAACATGCCGAAGAACAGGCGGGTGTGCATGGCGCTGATGCGCACGTTGTCGCGGAACAGGCGGAAGTGCGACAGGCCGTCGGCGGGGTAATGCACCTGGGTCGGCAGCCAGCGCATCGGCTGGTTGCGCCAGGCCAGGCGCACGAGGATGTCGGAGTCGAAGTCCATGTGCGTGCCGATATAGGCCGAGTCCATCAGCGCCAGCACCGGTGCCAGCGGGTACACGCGAAAGCCGCACATCGAGTCGCGGATCTGCAGCGACAGGGTGTTGATCCACACCCACACATGGGTCAGGTAACGCGCGTACAAACGGCCCTTGGGCACGCTTTCGTCGTATTCGGGGTAGCCGCAGATGATTGCGTTGGGCTGCCTGCGGGACGCGTCGATAAACGTCTCGACTTCGCGCAGGTCGTGCTGGCCGTCGGCGTCGACCTGCAAGGCGTGGCTGAAGCCCAGGCGCGCCGCTTCGCGAAAGCCTGCCATCACTGCGCCGCCCTTGCCCTGATTGGTCGGCAGGGTGAGCAGGGTGACATTGTCCAGCCGCGCCAGTTGCGCCAACACCGCTGCGCAGGCCGGGCTGCTGCCATCGTCCACCAACAGGCACGGCAGGCCACTGTTCAACAGGCTGTGGACCACGGCGGGCACGGCGGCTTCGTGGTTGTAGACCGGGATCAGGACGCAGGGGTTATGCATGGTGTCCCTCACCGTCTGGTAAATAACCTGTGGCGAGCCGGCTTGTTGTAGTGAGCCGGCTTGTCGTGGTGAGCGGGCTTGCCCCGCGTTGGGCCGCGGAGCGGCCCCAGTAAGGTAACCGAGGCGTGTCAGACAGACCTCCGGCGCAGGTTTTGGGGCCGCTACGCGGCCCAACGCGGGGCAAGCCCGCTCGCCACAGGATGCCCGTTAACCATACCAAGCCCGCTCGCCACAGAAGCTTATGCATGGGCGGCTTCCAATTGGATGCGGCCGCTGGAACAGGCCGCGACGCCGTTGCGGTAGGCGAAATACAACTTGCCGCGTTCCTGGTCGAAGCGCAGGTGCAGTTCGATACGGTCGCCGGGGCGCACCAGTTGCTGGAACTTGAGCACTTCCATGCCGGCAAAGGTCGACGGCAGATCGAGCAGTTGTTGGCCGAGGTTGAACGCCCACTCCACCTGGACCACCCCGGGCAATACCGGAGTGACCGGGAAGTGGCCGCTGAAATAGGCCAGGTCCGGCGGCACGCTCAGTTGCACGGTCCATTCGCCATCGACTTCGACTTGCTCCAGCACTTCCGGTGCTTTTGGCCGGGGCGCCAGCAGCAATGCGGCCACATCGGCCTGGGGCAGTTTGCCCTGGGCATTCAGCGGCAGCTGGCGCAGCAGCCGCCAGCGACGCGGCAGCGCCAGGGCTTCGCAATGCTGGCTCAAATGGTGGCGCAGGGTCTGGGTGACAGTCCGTCGGCCCTGGTTGCGCAGGGCGTGCAGGCCGTCGGCACTGAGCACCACCAGCGCGCCGAGTGATGCGCGGTTTTCCTGCACCACCCCCAGGCGCGTTTCGGCGACCCACGGGTGGGCCATCAGCGCCTGCTCGAGCATGGGCAGGGAGATGCGTTTTTCTTCCAGCTTGACGATACGGTCCAGGCGCCCGAGCAGCTCGAAGCGACCATCGGCATGGATGCGCGCCGCGTCAGCGGTTTGTTCTATGTGCCCGACGGGCAAGTACGGCGAGGCGATGCGCAGGGCACCGTCGGCGTCCTGGCTCAGGTGTACATCGGCGAACGGCTGCCAGGGTTGCGCACCCTGGCGCCAGGCGATGCCGCCGGTTTCCGAGCTGCCGAGGATCTCGGTCGGCCATTGCTGCAAGCGCTCGTAAAGACTGCCGGCCGCCTCGATGGGCAGGGCGCCACCCGACGAAAATACCCGCGATACCTGGCTCAGCGCCGGCCAATCGAGGTTGTCGCCCATGCGCTTGAGCAGCGCCGGGCTGGCGACCCAGGCGAATTGCGGGTGTTCGCGGCTGGCGCGTTGCATGTCTTCCGGAAACGCCAGCTGGCGGCGCACAAAGCTGCGACCGGCGCACAACGGCCACAGCACACGGAACAGCAAACCGTAGATGTGCTGGGTGGCGACACTGCCGATGATGCAGGCGTCTTTCAGGTCGGCGCCCCACAGGGCTTCCAGGGCCTGGACTTCATTGGCGAGCTGGCGCAGGGTCTTGTCGATACGCTTGGGTTCGCCGCTGGAGCCGGAGGTGCACAGGCTCAGTTGGCAGGTGTCCAGGTCGAGGGCGGCCGGGCTCAACGGTGCTTGATACAGCGCGTCCAGGTCTGCCGCTTCAGTCAGCCAGGCGTCGACAACCGCGTCCCAGCGTTGGCGGGTCTGGGGTTGCAGATCGGCGGGCAGCAGCACGCTGGCCCCGGCGCGCCAGGCGCCCAGCAGTGCAATCGCCAGCAGGCCGGCGTCTTCCAGGTGCAGGGCCAGGCGCTGGATGCCACGGGCTTGCAACCCGGCGGCCAGGCTCAGGGAGTGTTCCCACAGCTGGGCGTGATTCATCGCAGGTTCGGTAGTCACCAAACGCTGTTCCAGCGGCTCGAGCAACAGATGCTCAAGATTCAACCCATTCATACGCGGCCTCGAACCCTTTGTCGTACCAGCCATTCCACGGCAAACAACAGCCCCATCAGCCCGTAGGCGATCAAGCCGTTGTACAACGTCCACCAGCTCAACGGCGCCCATAGGGTGAGGGCGGCGGCGAGCAGGCCATTACACAGAAAAAATACGCACCACACCACGGTGACCTGGCGCGTATACACAATCGCGTGAGGCGGCAGCACCGGGTCGGTCATGCGCGCCAGACGCTCCACCATCGGCGGGCCGTATTTCAGGCTCAGGCCGAACAGCGCCAACATGAACGCACTGACCAGGCTCGGGTACCAGCGCAACAGGTGCGGGTTGTCGAACCAGGCCAGGGCCAGGCAAAACACGATCACCGCCAACGCCATCCAGCGGCTGCCGGGGCGCGCCGCACCCGTGACCGCGCGCAGCAGCCACAGGCTGCCCAGCAGCAGGCCGAATTGCCAGGGCGCAAAGTGCTCGGTGCCGTAATACACCGCAAACGGGTACAGCAGCCCCGCCAATAACAGGCCAAGGCCGATCAGCCGGCTCATGCGGCAGGCTGGACCAGACGGTACACCGCCTCAACCACGTCGTTGACGGTGCGCACGGCCTTGAACTCTTCGGCGGCGATCTTCTTGCCGGTCTGGCGCTTGATATGGTCGATCAGGTCCACGGCATCGATGCTGTCGATCTCCAGGTCCTGATACAGGTTGGCGTCGAGGGTGACGCGCTCCGGGGGCAGTTCAAACAGTTCCACCAAGGCATCGCGCAGGGTGTTGAAAATATCGTCACGAGTTTGCATGGTCCGGTCTCAAGCTGCCTGTCTGGCCGTGACGAACGCCGCAAGGCTGGCCACGTTGGTGAAGTGATTGCGGGTGTCCTTGGCGTCGGCATCGATCTTGATGCCGTACGTTTTCTGGATCGCCAGGCCCAATTCCAGGGCGTCTACCGAATCCAGGCCCAGGCCTTCGCCGAACAGGGTTTGGTCGCTGCCGATGTCGTCGGCGCTGATGTCTTCCAGGCCCAGGGCCTCGATGATCAACAGCTTTATGTCGTGCTCAAGGCGGTGTTGGTCGCTCATCTTCGGCGAGCTCCTTAATGAAATAGTGGTGCAGGTAATCGTTGAGCTTGCGTGAGGCCTGGGGCGCGGGCCCCAGTGTTGCGAACGCCTGTGGTTCTATATCGGCCCCCACGCGCAAACTGAAGTGAAAACGGCATTTAGGGATGCGATACCAGGGTTCGGCCTTGGTCAGGGTGGTGGGGCTGACCTTGATCACTACCGGGGTGATGATTGTCGCACCGCGCAGGGCAATGGCGGCGGCCCCGCGATGAAAGGCGGGCGCCACGCCGGGTGTGGTGCGGGTGCCTTCGGGAAAGATGATCAGCGTCTGGCCGTTGCGCAGGGCGTCAGCGGCGGCGTCGAGCATGTCTGCGCTGCCGTCGTTGCTTATATAACCCGCGTCGCGCACCGGGCCCCGGGTGAACGGGTTTTGAAACAGGCTCTGCTTGATCACGCAATTGGTCTGGCGCATCAGGCCGATCAGGAACACCACGTCGATCAACGACGGATGGTTGGCGATGATCATCTGGCCTGGCTGGCCGAGCCGTTCGGCGCCTGCGACGCTGTAGGTCAGCACGCCGGCGCGCTGCATCAGGCGGATAAAGAACCAGAACAGCTTGCTGATGGTATGGCGGGCGCGGCGCTGGTGCCTTTCTACGTTGCCCGGCAGGCAGCTGAGCAGGGGAAAGACCAGCAAGCGCAGGCACAACCCGCCGACGCCGAACACGAAGAAGCTCGCGGCAGTGGCGAACAGGCGCCAGTAGTAGGCATCCCGTGGCTTATCGTTCACGACTTGCGTTGCCAGTTCCATACACGGTTCTTCCAGGCATGTTGGCAGGCGCCCTGTTCGGTAAGCAGGGTGCGCAGCAGGTTCAGGGCGTGGGGCCACTGGGTTTGAGTGGGTTGGACAGTGCCGGCGCTGAGTTCCAGTTGCCACTCGTCGCCTGGTGTCAGCAGCAGGCCGAGGGCGTAGGGAAACGGCACGTCAACGATCCAACTGGCGTAGGCCTCGGGCGGCTGTTCTTCGGTGATGACCAGCAATACCGCCGGAGCGCCTTCGTTGAGCAGGGCCGCGGCTTCGAGCATGCCGTGCTCCAGGCCATCGCCGGCGGCGGCGAGGGCTGTCATTTCGCTGGTTTCATTGCGCAGGATCGACCACAGGCCAATCACCGCGTTGTGCACCGACAGGCTGAATTGGGTCGGCGACAGCGGCTGGTCGTTGGCCAGGTCGCTGAGGATGTCGAGGGTGCGCGGGGTTTCGCCATGCCGGGAAATAAACACCAGCGGCAAGTCTTGCAGGCCGTCGGCCAGGGGCCAGCCTACGCTGAACGCCATGCGCGCCAGGCGGCTCAGGCGGCGGCGCTGCATGGCCGGCAGGAACGACACGTCGGGCGAGGCAGCGCTGGCAGGCAGCAACACCGGGGCCTGGCACCAGGCGTGCCAGTCGTCCGCGCTTTCCAAGCCGGGGGCCCAGGCGCGCCATTGGGCGATGTTGAAGTTGATCACTGAGAAGTTATCCCGCCCCTGCGGGCTTCCATGTGCGGCTTTTGGCCCCGAATACCGGGACAAGGAGCAATCGCCGAGTGGCGCGCATTATCCCGGTGCTGCGGGGTTCTAGCAAACTTTGGTAAAGAATTGTGCAAGGCCGATTACAAATAAGACGGGAAGGTTTACAGATTGTCCTTCAATGAGGGGTAACTTGGATCGTCGGACACTTCCTTTTCATTTGTACGTGACCTATGACAGACCCGATGCAATGCAGCAATGCATCGATGAACGAGGTAGCTAACAGGCGCTTTTGCCCTCTACACTCGGACATTCATTGATACACGGAGGTTTTTCCATGCGGCGCGTGGTGTTCAATCAAAAAGGCGGTGTTGGCAAGTCGAGCATCGCCTGCAACCTGGCGGCGGTCAGCGCCAGCGAAGGCTATCGAACCCTGTTGGTGGACCTCGATGCACAGGCCAATTCAACCCAATACCTGACCGGGCTGACTGGCGACGACATCCCCATGGGGATAGCGGACTTTTTCAAGCAAACCCTGTCTTCCGGGCCGTTTTCGAAGAAGAACAAGGTCGATATCTACGAAACCCCCTTCGATAATCTGCACGTCATCACCGCCACCGCCGAACTCGCGGACCTGCAGCCCAAGCTTGAGGCCAAGCACAAGATCAACAAGCTGCGAAAGCTGCTCGATGAACTGAGCGAAGATTACGACCGGATCTACCTGGATACCCCGCCAGCACTGAACTTTTATGCGGTTTCTGCGCTGATTGCCGCTGATCGTGTATTGATCCCCTTCGATTGCGACAGCTTCTCGCGCCAAGCCCTGTATGGCCTGCTGGCTGAAATCGAAGAATTGAAGGAAGACCACAACGAAGGCCTCGAAGTGGAAGGTATCGTGGTCAACCAGTTCCAGGCACGGGCGAGTTTGCCGCAGCAGATACTCGATGAGTTGATTGCCGAGGGCTTGCCGGTGTTGCCGGTATACCTGGCCAGCTCGGTGCGCATGCGCGAGTCGCACCAGGAGAACAAGCCGCTGATCCACCTGGATCCACGGCACAAGCTCACACTGCAATTTGTGGAGCTGCATAACCTGCTGGAAAACGCCTGATTTTGCTGGCGACACAAAACCTCTGTGGGAGGGGACAAACCCCCTCCCACACTGTCCAGCATTGTTCTCCAGGTCCGGTTACACCCCCTGGCTACGCAACCAGCTCATCAGCTGCGGCAACGGAAACGCCCCGCTCTGGCGCGCCACTTCGCGGCCGTTCTTGAACAGAATCAGACTGGGGATCGAACGAATCCCCAACTGCGCCGACAGCTGCTGATTGGCCTCGCTGTCCAGCTTGGCCAGCCTGCACTTGCCTTCCAGCTGCCCGGCCGCCTGTTCAAACACCGGCGCAAACGACTTGCATGGCCCACACCAGTCGGCCCACACGTCCACCAGCAGCGGCAGGTCGCCCTTGATCTGGCTGGCGTAATCGCCTTGCTTCAGCTCGAAAGGCTTGCTCAGTAGAACCGGTTGCTTGCAGCGCCCGCACTTGGGCGTATCTCCCAGCCGCTCTCCGGGGATGCGGTTGAGGCCGTTGCAATGGGGGCAGGGGATAACGAGAGGGTCGGACATGGTGGGCTCCGTGGATGTGGCCAATGCATCCTATCTGGAGTCGGGTATCAGCTTTATCAAGCTCGGGGGCGACGACGCATGTGCTAACAGATTCGCGAATGTCGATTGACGCATGCCTATCTAGGCTGGAAGTGCTTGTTCGAAATAGCACCGCCGGTCCGTTCGACGCCATAGCAAATTGCGATAGTCGGCGTTCGGGTTTAACCTTCATAGCAATATGCGATAGGGATGTTGCATGCGCGTAATCAGTGCGAAACAAATCCGAAATGCCAAGTTGAAGTGGCCTCATTCAGCCAGTGCTTTGGATGAGTGGTATCGGAAAGCCAAAGTCCTCAATCCTGAGGACTTCGCGGCGTTGAAATCGATTTTTCCTACCGTGGATAAAGTGGGGGCGTTACACGTCTTCAACATCGGTGGTAACAAACTACGACTCATCGCGATTGTGCGCTACCGAATGCAGCGGCTCTATATTCGACATGTGCTGGACCATCGGGAATACGACAAGGGTAAATGGAAGGAGTGACTGGAAAATGAGTGTATTGATCGAGCAAGTCGCCGAGCACTGGCAATTCGTATCACCGCTGTTGCGCAAGCCGAAAACCGAGGCTGACTACGATGTGCTGGTGGAGGCGCTCGACGAATTGCTGGATATCGTAGGGGAGGACGAAGCCCATCCGTTGATGGGCGTGGTCGATATCATCGGTGACTGGGTCGAGGCTTATGACCTGGAGCATTGGCCAATGCCTGAGGCGAGCGGTGTCGACGTATTGAGATCAATGATGCAGGAGCATGGCCTGACTCAGAGTGATTTGCCGGGTGTGGGTGCTCAATCGGTGGTCTCGGAGATCCTCAGTGGAAAACGCCAGCTGAACGTGCGACAGATTCGTTGGCTGGCGGATTTTTTCAAGGTGCCGGTCGACCTGTTCATCTAATCGCTAGCATGGCGTGTATCACGACGAACAACTGATCTCCAAATGCTTGCCCCAATCCGGCGGTCGTTGCGCGTACTGTTCCATCCCCGCCTGCTCCTCGAACGGCTTGGAAAGCACCTCGTGCAGTCGCTGCACTTCGCTGTAGTCGCCTGATTCGGCGGCAGCGATAGCGTTCTGTGCGAGGTAGTTGCGCAGGATGTACAGCGGGTTCACTGCGTGCATCCGCTCACGGCGTTGTTTCTCGTTGTAATTCCCGTCCCGCTCAACACGAGCCTTGTACAGTTCTGCCCAGGCATCAAACCCGGCGAGGTCGACAAAATCATCGCGCAGCTTCGCCACCGCCATCGCTGCCGATTCATCCCCAAGTCGCCGGAAGAACAAGGTGTAATCCACGCCGCTGTTCTGCATCAGCTTCAGCAACCGCTCCACCAGCTTCTGGTCGTCGTCTTCGGCGGTGGTCAGCCCCAGTCGACGGCGCATCAGGTCCAGGTAGTGAGCCTGGTACAGCGGCAGGTACAGGCCAAGGGCTTCTTTCAAGGCATCGACGCTGATAAACGGCGTGAGCGCCTGGGCCAGCGCGCTGAGATTCCACTGGCCGATGGGCACCTGGTTGCTGAAGGAGTAACGTCCTTCATGGTCCGAATGGTTGCAGATGAAGTGCGCGTCAAAGTCGTCGAGAAACGCAAACGGCCCGAAGTCGAAGGTGATGCCCAGGATCGACATGTTGTCGGTGTTCATCACGCCGTGGCAGAAGCCATAGGCCTGCCATTTGGCGATCATCTCGGCATTGCGTTCGACGATTTCGCGGAACGTCGCGAGGTAAGGTTCAGGCTGTTCCTTGCACTCGGGGTAGTGCAGTGAAAGCACGTGCTCGGCCAGTTCCGCCTGCTGCTCTGGTTTCTTGGTGTAGTAGAAATATTCGAAATGCCCGAAGCGGATATGGCTCGGCGCCAGGCGCAGCACCATCGCCCCACGTTCCTGCTTCTCACGCCAGACCGGGGTGCTGGAGCCGATCACGCATAACGCGCGGCTGCTGGGGATGCCCAGTGCATGCAGCGCTTCGGAGGCCAGGAACTCCCTAATCGACGAGCGCAGCACCGCGCGGCCATCGCCCATGCGCGAGTAGGGCGTCATCCCGGCACCCTTGAGGTGCAGGTCCCAATGTTCGCCGGCCTCGTTGTACACCTCGCCGAGCAGCAACCCGCGGCCATCGCCCAACTGCGGGGTGTAGCCGCCGAACTGGTGCCCGGAGTAGACCATCGCCCGCGGCTCGGCCTCGGCCCACAACTTGTGGCCGCTGAACAGCTCGGCAAACACCGGTGTTTCGGCCACTGTCGGGTCGAGGTCGAGCAGGGCCATGGCGGCATTGCTTGCCACCACCAGGCGCGGTTCGTCGAGGGGCTCGGGCAATACGTGGGTTGAGAACGCGTCGCCCAGGCGTGCGAAGCGGTTGTCGAAGGTCAGTTCGTCGAGGGCTTTCACCGGCCATCTCCAGCAGAATGTCCGAGCATTCTGCTGGGGATAGGGCGTTTAGTCGAGTTTGCTGGGCGGTGGCTCGGGTGCATCCGCCACTTTGCCGTCCGGCGGCTCCGGCACATCTTGCGCGTCGGCCGGTCCGACGATGGTTCTCTTCTCGTCTTCCACCGGCACCAGCTTGTACTCCTGGCCGTGGAGGTTTTTCAGGTACACCTCCATCTGCCGGAACGAGATGTTGATGTGGTGGTTCTTGAACTCGCGGTTGATAAAGCGGTTCACTTCGTCGATCACCGGGTTGCGGTCGCCGAGGTCGCGCACGTGCATGCGCAGTTCGTGGTCGAGGGTGCTTTCGCCGAAGTTGAGGAAGTACACATGGGGTTCCGGTTCCTTCAACACCCTTGGGTTTTCTCGCGCAGCCTTGAGCAACAATTCCTTCACCAGGTCCAGGTCGGAGCCGTAGTCAACGCCCAGCTTGAGGGTCACACGGGTGATGGTGTCGGTCAGCGACCAGTTGATCAGTTGCCCGGTAATGAACGTCTTGTTCGGGACAATGATGTCCTTGCGGTCGAAGTCGGTGATGGTGGTGGCGCGGATGCGGATCTTGCTCACCGTGCCCGACAGGTTGCCGATGGTGATGGTGTCGCCGATGCGCACCGGGCGCTCGAACAGGATCATGATGCCGGAGATAAAGTTGGCGAAGATCTCCTGCATGCCGAAGCCCAACCCCACCGACAGCGCGGCCACCAGCCATTGCAACTTGTCCCAGCTCACGCCGAGGGTGGACAGGGTCGAGACAAAGCCCACGCCGGCAATGATGTAGGACAGCAAGGTGGTCGTGGCGTAGGCACTGCCCTGGGCCAGGTCCAGCTTGGACAGCACCAGCACTTCCAGCAGGCCGGGCAGGTTGCGCGCCAGGGCGAAGGTGATGCCGATGATGATCAGCGCGCCGAGCAGGTCGCCGATGCTGATCGGCACCATGCTGATATTGGCACCGGTGCCGCTGGTGTATTCGTACAGGGTGACGTTGTCCAGGTAGGAAAATACCGAGATCAGGTCCGACCATACCCAGTACAGCGCCGCGATAAAGCCGCCGAGCAGCGCCAGGCGGATCAGGCGCATCGATTGTTCGTTGACCTGTTCGATATCCAGGGTCGGCTCTTCGATCACCGCTTCGCCTTCGCCGGCTTCCTTGGCGGCCTGGCGTTTGGCCAGGGCGCGGGAATAGGCCAGGCGTCGGGCGGCAACGCCCAGGCCGCGGACGAAGGTGGCTTCGATGACCAGCCAGAACATCAGCAGGTACAGGGTGTTGATCAGCCGGTCGCTGAGCTTGAGTGCGGTGTAGTAGTAGCCAAAGCACACGGCAATGAACAGCGCGACAGGCAGGGCGGTAAACAGCAGGCCCACGGCTTTGCGGAACAGCGAGGCTTTTTCGTGGGTCGGGCTGTGCAGCAGCAGGCGTCCCAGCAGCCAGGCCATCAGGGCGTAGCAGGTCAGGACCACACCAATGCCCAGCACGTCGTCGGCCAGCGCCGCCGGTTGATGCTCGGCAATCGCCACCACGGCCACCAGGGCCAGCACCACCAGCCCGAGCTTGCGTACCCAGCCCTGGAGGAATTCGACCTGGGGCTTTTCCCAGCGGAAGTGCAACTCGGCCACGCCGCCCGGCGCCAGGATGCGGTAGGCGGTGTAGAACACCAGCCATGCCTGGGCGATCTGCAACAGCGCTGCACCCAGGTTGGCGTTCTGCCCACGTGCGTCGATCTGCAGCGCGTAGCCGCACAGCGCCAGGCCCAGTGCTACCGGCATCGCCAACAGGATATTTACCAGGATCGCCTGGGGCGTGTGCCATTGGCTGTCGCGTTTGAAGTGGCCGATGTCCAGGTGGACTCTTTTCAGGCGCGCGTACAACGCGTTGCGGCGCCACAACAGGGCACCGATCAACAGCAGCAACGGCAAAAACAGCAGCGGACGCTGGGTCAGGCCGTCGTACAGCTCGCTGACGCTGGAGGCCCAGGGCAGGGTGGTGACCTGCTTGCTCAGGTGCGCCGGCACGGTTTCCAGCCACTCGGTGTCCAGCGGCTTGTTGCTGGGGATCCAGAACATCTGTTCATCGAGCGTCGCGCGCAGGGTGGTGGCGGTGCTGAGCAGTTGTTTCTGGTTCAGTTGCAGGGTGATGGATTCGTTGAGCAGCGCGCTCAGCTCGCGGCTCAGGCGCTCCAGCAAGTCGCTGCGGGTGATCGCCAGTTCCAGCAGGGTGCGCCGCAGTTGCGGGGTGACGTCGGCCGGCGGCTGGTTGGCCAGCAGGTTATCCACATAGGTGCTGGGGGAGCTGATCAGCTCGCGCTGTTGGTTGACCTCGAACTGGTACAGGCGAATGTTGGCGATATCGTCCGCCAGGTCGCGGTCCACCGTCAGGCGGGGCAACGCTTGTTTCTGCTTATACAGAATCTTCGAGAGGAGCAGGCTGCCCTTGAGCACATTGATCTGCTCGTCCAGGGCCGAATCGCTCTGGGTCACGGTGTCCAGCTGTTGCTTGGTCTGCAGGTTCTTCTGGGTCAGGTCGTTGAGGCGGTCGGTACTCTTGAGCAGGTAGTCGGACAGCTTCAGGTTGGCCGCGCTTTCCGTGGCCAGCAGGCTGCTGCCGCCGGCCTTTTGCGCTTCGATGGACTGTTGGGTGACGGTCTGCTGGGACTGGGCCAGGCGTTTCTGGTTGATCAGGGTTTGCAGGTCCTGGATCTCTTGTTCCAGGCGCGCGGTTTTTTCCTGGATCAAGTCGTGCTGGCTGTTGCCCAGGTCCTGCAGCTGGCTATTGCCGGCCAGTTCCTGGCGACGCAGGGGGATCAGGGCATTCAGGGAGGCCAGTTCGGCATTCAGTTGGTTGCGCTGGTCGCTGCTGAGGGCTTTGCCATTGTCCTTGCCGGCCTTGAGGGTGGCATTGATCTGCTGGATGCGCGTCTGGCTGCTGCTGATTTCGGTCTGGGCGCGCTCGGGACGGGTCTGGGCGGCGATGGTCAGGCTGTTGGCGTCGGCCAGTTCCTTTTGCAGGTCGCCTTGCTGGGTGCTGCGCTGCACCAGCAATTGCTCAAGCTGCGGCACCGGCAGGGTGGCGTAGCGTTGGGCTACCGGAATGACCTTGGTGGCCTTGAGCCGGGTCAGTTCGCGCTGGTTCTCGCTGGTCTGGCGCGGCGCGTCTTCCAGCTGGCGCTTGAGGTCGACCAGGCGCTGCTCGTAATCCTGCTTGTTGCCCAGGTAGGTCAGGGTCTGTTGCAGGATCGACTGCAGCGCCTTCATGTCGGCGTCGGGCAGTTTGCGATCAGGCAGCTTGTCCAGGGTTTGCTGGATGGCGTCGGCGCTGGGCGGGTCGGCGGCGTAGACGCTGCCGACACAAAGGGTCAGGCCCAGGAGGGCAGTGGCGAGAAAAGTGCGCAGGGTTGGCATAGAGACCGATCGAGCAAGGTGAAGAATCGGGGGCGTGCTGTCGCCCCGCAGTTTAGAGGAAGAGTCCGGGGCCCGGGCGACTTCCTTCGGGGAATCTGACGCCGACTTTGCCAATCTTGTTCCCGTCCATGACCGCGACGGTCCAGATGGTGTTGTTCCACTCCACCTGGTCGCCCACTACCGGCGCGCCGCCGACTTTCTGGGTGATGAAGCGGCTCAGCGGCATGTCCGGGTCGATCCCTTCGAGCTTGAGGCCATACAGCGCTGAAACCGCGCCCAGCTGGGCGTCGCCTTCGAGGACGAAGTCGCCGAAGAAGCGCAAATCGAGGCCGCGTTGCGGTGCCTGGCTGAACAGTTTGCCCAGGGCCGGCAGGTTGTGTTCATGGCCGATCACACAGAGCAGATCGCCGACTTCCAGCACCGTACTACCCGACGGATGGAGCAGTTGCTGGCCACGGAACAGGGCCGCGATGCGCGTGCCTTCGGGCATTTTCAGCTCGCGCAGGGCCGCGCCGATGCACCATTTTTCTGCGCCCAGGCGGTAGACGAACAGCTCCCACTCGCTGGTGACGTGCACTTCCAGGGCTGCGCGGGAGATCGGCGCCGGGTCCGGCGGAACGGTCACTTTGAGCAGCTTGGCCACCCACGGCAGGCTGGTGCCCTGTACCAGCAGCGACACCAGCACGATAAAGAACGCCAGGTTGAAGTACAGCTGCGCATGGGGCAGGCCGGCCATCAACGGGAACACCGCCAGGATGATCGGCACCGCGCCGCGCAGGCCGACCCAGGCGATAAAAGCCTTTTCACGGCCATGGAAGGCTTTGAACGGCAGCAGGCCGACCATCACCGACAGCGGCCGCGCAAACAGGATCATCCACAGCGCCAGGCCCAGGGCCGGCAGGGCAATCGGCAGCAAATCATGGGGCGTGACCAGCAGGCCCAGCACCAGGAACATACCGATCTGCGCGAGCCAGGCCATGCCGTCGAGCATATGCAAAATGCCATGGCGGCTACGCACCGGGCGATTGCCGATCACCAGGCCGCACAGGTACACGGCGAGGAAGCCGCTGCCATGGAAGGCGTTGGTCAGGGCGAACACGAACAGGCCGCCGGCGATCACCAGGATCGGGTACAGGCCGGTGGCCAGGTTGATGCGGTTGACCATTTGCAGCATCAGCCAGCCGCCGCCGAGGCCGACGATGCCACCGATGCCGAACTCGCGCACCAGGTGGGTCAGCAGGCTCCAGTGCAGGCCGGTCTGGCCGCTGGCGAGCATGTCGATCAGGGTGACGGTGAGGAACACCGCCATGGGGTCGTTACTGCCGGATTCGATCTCGAGGCTGGCGGTCACCCGTTCGTTCAGGCCCTTGCCGCCCAGCAGCGAGAACACCGCTGCGGCGTCGGTCGAGCCGACAATCGCACCGATCAGCAGGCCCTGGATAATATTCAGGTCAAACAGCCAGGCCGCCGCCATGCCGGTGAGGCCGGTGGTAATCAACACCCCCACCGTGGCCAGGGACAATGCCGGCCAGAGTGCCACGCGGAAACTCGCCACCCGTGTACGCAAGCCGCCGTCGAGCAGGATCACTGCCAGCGCGAGGTTGCCCACCAGGTAGGCAGTCGGGTAATTGTCGAAAATGATGCCGCCGCCATCGACGCCGGCCACCATGCCCACGGCCAGGATGATCACCAGGATCGGGATACCCAGGCGCGAGGAAAGAGAACTCACCAGAATGCTCGCACTCACCAGCAACGCGCCGATCAAGAACAGGCTGTTGATGGTCGTCGCATTCAAAGGCAGTACTCCATGGGCAAATAAGACGGGACGCAAACTGACCATGCAGTCTGCGTGCCAGGGATTCTAACCTGTTGAATTGCGGTGCTGTCAAAAAGCTTTTTCTGATTCACGCATAACTAAATTTGGGAGGGGCAAGCCCTAATGCCGTTCAGTTAAGCGAAAGTGATTCACTGTAGGAGCGAGCTTGCTCGCGAAGAACTCAGGGCCACCGCGCTTATCGAGAATGAACGCGTTGCCTGGGCGTTTTTCGCGAGCAAGCTCGCTCCTACAAAAAGCCTTAACTGACCGGCATTAGGGCAAGCCCCCTCCCACATTTCAGCCAGTGCAGGGCGTTAGAGGCGGAAGCGGCCTACCATCCCGTTCAGGTCTACCGCCAGGCGTGACAATTCGCTGCTCGCGGCGCTGGTCTGGCTGGCGCCCGTAGCGGATTGCACCGACAGATCACGAATGTTCACCAGGTTGCGGTCCACTTCCCGCGCCACCTGCGCCTGTTCTTCCGCAGCGCTGGCGATCACCAGGTTGCGCTCGTTGATCTCGACAATCGCCGTGTTGATGGTGTCCAGCGACATCCCTGCGCCTTTGGCGATGTTCAGCGTCGACTCCGCCCGCTCGGTGCTGTTGCGCATCGAGTCCACCGCGTGCTCGGTGCCGGCCTGGATACTGCCGATCATCCGCTCGATCTCGCTGGTGGACTGCTGGGTACGATGGGCCAGGGCCCGCACTTCATCGGCGACCACCGCGAACCCGCGACCGGCTTCACCGGCGCGCGCGGCTTCAATCGCCGCGTTCAGGGCAAGCAAATTGGTCTGGTCGGCCAGGCCGCGAATCACGTCCAGCACTTTGCCGATATCGCGCGACTCATTGGCCAGTTCGCCGATCAGGGTGGCGGTTGCTTGCACATCGCCGCTCATGCGCTCGATGGCGCTGACGGTTTCCTGCACCAGGTCGCGGCCGTCGCCAGCAGACGTGGTGGCGTTGCGCGAGGCTTCCGAGGTGCTCACCGCATTGCGTGCGACTTCTTCAACGGCGCTGGTCATCTCGTTGACGGCGGTGGCGGCTTGCTCTATTTCGTTGTTTTGCCGGGTCAGGCCACGGGCACTTTCGTCGGTGACGGCGTTCAGTTCCTCGGCGGCGGAAGCCAGTTGGGTGGCGGAGCCGGCGATGCGTTGCAGGGTGTCGCGCAGTTTGTCCTGCATCTTGGCCATGGCGGCGAGCAGGCGCCCGGCCTCATCGTTGCCGTCGACTTTGATCGGCCGTGTCAGGTTGCCTTCGGCGACTTCTTCCGCCGCTTCCAGTGCCTGTGAAATCGGCAGGGTGATGCTGCGGGTCAGCAGCCAGGCAAACAGCAGGGTCAGCAGCGTGGCGATCACCAGCAGGCCCACGACCAGGTTGAAGGCCGTGTTGTATTGGTCTTCGGCCTCCTGATTGGTGGCCAGGGCCATCTTGTTATTGAGGTCCAGCAGGCGCGTCAGCACGGCGTTGACCTGCTCGGAGTTGCTCAGCAATTCGGTGTTAAGCAGGCTGCGCAGCTCATCCATCTGGTTGGCCCGTGACAGGCTCTTCATGCGCTCTTCAATCTGATGGTACTGGCCCAGCAGGCTTACATATTCGTTGTAGGTGCTACGTTCTTCGCTGCTTTCAATCAGTTTCTCGTAGACGCCCTGGGTGGTGCGGATCTGCTGGTTGCGCAGTTCGAAGGCTTCCAGGGTCTTTTGCTGCACATCCGGCTCGCGGTTGGTCAGCAAGCGGTAAGACAGCACGCGCAGGCGCAGGGTCAGTTGGGTGAACTCGTCCAGGGCGCGGATGCTTGGCACGCTGGACAAGGTAATGTCTTCAGTGGCGCCACGGATCTTGCTCATCTGGTTCAGGGCGAACACGCCTAGAAACAACATCAACGCGCCAATAAACGCGAAGCCGAGGAAGGCCCTCGGAGCGATATTCATATTACGAAGCGACATGCGGAAATCCTGGGAGAGGCGCAATCCGTGCGGTCATGAGACGGGGTGTGCCTCTCTATCGGGCATACGACTAAAGTCTAAAGGGGGCTGTGCGTTTTTGTCGCATCTGACGAGGGGTTGCGCGGATTCAGGAACCAGATGGGGGAAATGCAGTCACTAAGGCTCGAAAGCGTGGTCCGGCCCTTAAAAAACGGGCTGCGCGCCCGGGATAACCCTGGCATCCGAGGTGAATTTTCTTTATCGTCACCGCCCTTTGAAAAAGCCCGAGAAATCAAAATGTTAGAAGCATCCCTCAGCCAACTGGAACAACTGGTCAGCGACCTGGTACAGCAGAATCAGGAGCTACTGGGCAGCAACGAATCCCTCAAGGCCGAACTGGCTCGCGCCAAGGATGAGAACGACAGCCTGCAACTGAACCTGATGGAGCAGGAAGAAAAGCACGGCGCCACCGCAGCACGTATCCAGGCGCTGGTTGAGCGCGTGAGCGCAGGCCCTGTCAGCGCATGAATGAAGGGATAAAGGTCGTTTCGATTCTCGGAGAGGATTACTCGATCAAGGCCCCGGCGGGGGAAGATAAAACCCTGATGCACGCCGTGACCATGCTCAAGGCCTCCCTGGCCACCACCAAGAAAAAGTACCCGACCCTGATCGGTGACAAGCTACTGGTGCTGGCGGCGCTGAACCTGTGCGCCGAGCAGATCGAAATGCAGCAGGCTCACCAGCAGGAACTCGACCGTTACCAAGAGCAAGTCAGCGCCACGGTCGAGGTGATTTCCAAGGCGATCCAGCCCTAGAACCACTCATCCTGCATCCCCAGGCACGTATCATCCCGTGCCTCCAGAATCACCAGTTCATGATGGCAGCCCGGAATCTCCCAAGTCAGGAAGTACCGGGCGGCCTGGAGCTTGCCTTGATAGAAGGCGACATCGGCCACATTGCCCTTGGCCAGCCCTTCTTCGGCGCGAATCGCCTGTTCCAGCCAGCGCCAGCCAATCACCGTATGCCCGAATACCTTCAGGTACAGCGCCGAGTTCGCCAGGCTGCTGTTGACCTTGCCCTGGGCGAGATCCGTCAGCAGGCCGATGGTCACGCTTTGCAGGCGGCTGACCAGGTGCTCCAGCGGCTCTCTCAATGCCGTCAGGCCTGGATATTCCTGTGCCCGCGCGCCCGTGTCGGCGATCAGCCGGATCAGTTGCTTCAGGCCCGCGCCGCCGTTCTGCGCCAGCTTGCGCCCCAGCAGGTCCAGGGACTGGATGCCATGGGTGCCCTCGTGGATCGGGTTCAGACGGTTGTCGCGGTAGTACTGCTCCACCGGGTATTCGCGGGTATAACCATGGCCGCCGAGGATCTGGATCGCCAGTTCGTTGGCCTTGAGGCAGAACTCCGAGGGCCAGGATTTGACGATGGGGGTGAGCAGGTCCAGCAGTTCATGGGCCTGTTTGCGTTCGGCCTCGGTCTCCAGTGTGGTGGTGTCATCGAACAGCCGCGCGGCGTACAGGCCCAGGTCAAAGGCACCTTCGACGTAGGCTTTTTGCGTCAGCAGCATGCGCTTGATATCGGCGTGCTGGATGATCGAGACCGGCGCGGTGCCTGGGTCCTTGCTGTCGGGCAAGCGGCCTTGCGGGCGTTCGCGGGCGTATTCCAGCGAATAGAGATAACCGGCGTAACCGAGCATCACCGCGCCCATGCCGACACCGATGCGCGCCTCGTTCATCATCTGGAACATGCAGCTCAGGCCTTGGTGCGGTTTACCCACCAGATAGCCGACGCAGTTGCCGTTATCGCCGAAATTCAGTGCCGTGGACGTGGTGCCACGCCAGCCCATCTTATGAAACAGCCCGGCCAGCAGCACGTCGTTGCGCGCGCCGAGGCTGCCGTCGTCGTTGACCAGGAATTTGGGCACGATAAACAGCGAAATGCCCTTCACCCCGGCGGGCGCGTCCGGCAGCTTGGCCAGCACCATGTGCACGATGTTTTCCGACAGCGGGTGGTCGCCGCCGGAGATGAAGATCTTGTTACCTTTGAGGCGATAGCTGCCGTCAGCCGCGGGCTCGGCGCGGGTACGAATATCCGACAGCGATGAGCCGGCGTGGGGCTCGGTCAGGGCCATGGTGCCGAAGAAACGGCCTTCGATCATTGGTTGCAGGAAGCGCTGTTTTTGCTCCTCGGTGCCGAAGCTTTCGATCAGGTTGGCGGCGCCCATGGTCAGGAACGGGTAGGACGTCGAGGCCGCGTTGGCGGATTGGAAGTGAGCGAAGCAGGCCTGGGACAGCAGGGTCGGCAACTGCATGCCACCGGCTTCGAAGCTGCGGGCCGCATTGAGGAAGCCGGCTTCAAGGAACGCATCCACCGCCGGTTTCACTTCCGGAATCAGAATCGCCTTGCCGTCCTCAAAACGCGGTTCGTTCTCGTCGTTCTTGCGGTTGTGTGGCGCGAAGTACTTCTCGGCAATGTTGCGGGCCGTGCTGATGGCCGCATCGAAGGTTTCGCGGTTGTGCTCGGCAAACCGCTCGCGCTGGGTCAGGCCCTCGGCATCGAGGACTTCGTACAGCTCGAAAGCCAGATTGCGGGAACTGAGCAGCGTCTCGGACATGGCGGATTACCTTTGGGGAATTGGCCTGAGTCTAAGTGCGCGAATAAAGACTGGATAGCAAGATTGATCTGGGTGATGAAGAGGCAGAACGCGGGGAGGGGAATTGAAATGCGATCAAATGTGGGAGAGGGCAAGCCCCCTCCCACATTCAGTTAGCCGATGGTCATCAGGCTGGCATTACCGCCGGCAGCAGCGGTGTTAACGCTCAACGCACGTTCGATCACCAGGCGCTCCAAGGCAATCGTGGTCTCGCCCTGAGACAAACCATGTACCCCGACAATCGCCCCGCCACGCTGCGCCACTTGCTGGCACACCCCACGCAGTTGGTCGGAATCGCCGTGGTGCAGGACGGCGTCAAACACCACCTCGTCCTTGCTCCAGTCGGCCACGCGCTTGATTTTCGCCTGAATCTCCTTCGACAACCGTGGGAACACGGCCTTGGTCAAGTCGGTTTCCGGCCATACCGCCGAACCGCCGACCGCCAATACCGCCGCCAGTTGAGTCAACAGATCGCCTTCCACGTCCGCCAGGCACAGTACGTGCTCGCGAGGCAGGATGGCGTAGCTGTTGCGCTCGCCGGTCGGGCCGGCCAATTGACGGGTGATACCGCTTTGGGATTGCGCGGCGAACTGGCTGCACAGCGCGCTCAGCTCGCTGAACTTATTGGTGTCGGCCCAGGTTTTCAGGGCGGTCAGCGGTTGGCTCATGGCATCGCGCAGACGTACGTCCGGTGCCGCCAGCTTGTCGCCACGTACGAAGGATTGCTCGATCGCATCGGTAGGACGGGTTGACAGCAAGCGGTACAGGTACAGCGGACCACCGGCTTTCGGGCCTGTGCCCGACAGGCCTTCGCCGCCGAACGGCTGCACGCCGACCACGGCACCGACGATGTTGCGGTTTACATAGACGTTACCGGCATTGACGTTGTCGATCACCTTGGCGATGGTCTCGTCGATACGGGTGTGTACGCCCAGGGTCAGGCCATAGCCGGACGCGTTGATCTGGCCGATAAGCTGGTCGATCTCCTTGCGCTTGTAGCGCACCACGTGCAGCACCGGGCCGAAGATCTCCCGTTGCAGTTCGTCGAAGCTTTCCAGCTCGATCAGGGTGGGCATCACGAAGGTGCCGCGCTTGATTTCTTCACCGTCGGCAATCGCCACCTGGTACACATTGCGGCCTTTGTCGCGCATGGCCTGGATGTGTTTCTCGATGCCGGCCTTGGCTTCGGCGTCGATCACCGGGCCGATGTCCACCGACAGGCGTTCCGGGTTGCCCAGGCGGCATTCAGCCATGGCGCCCTTGAGCATTTCGATCACGCGGTCTGCCGAATCTTCCTGCAGGCACAACACGCGCAGGGCCGAGCAACGTTGACCGGCGCTGTCGAAGGCCGAGGACACCACGTCGATGACCACCTGCTCGGTGAGCGCCGAGGAATCGACGATCATCGCGTTCTGGCCGCCGGTCTCGGCGATCAGCGGGATCGGACGGCCCTGGGCATCCAGGCGCCCGGCGACATTGCGTTGCAGCAGGCGCGCGACTTCGGTGGAACCGGTGAACATCACGCCCTTGACGCGATCATCACCCACCAGGCGCGCACCGACGCTTTCACCCTGGCCCGGCAGCAATTGCAGTACGCCTTGGGGAATACCGGCTTCGAGCAGGATGCGCACGGCTTGTGCAGCCACCAGCGGGGTTTGTTCGGCTGGCTTGGCCAAGACCGGGTTACCGGCGGCCAGTGCGGCAGCCACTTGCCCACTGAAAATCGCCAGCGGGAAGTTCCACGGGCTGATGCACACCACTGGGCCCAATGGGCGGTGGGCGTCATTGGTGAAGTCGTTGCGAGCCTGTACCGCGTAGTAGCGCAGGAAGTCCACGGCCTCACGCACTTCGGCGATGGCGTTGGCGAAGGTCTTGCCGGCTTCGCGGGCCAGCAGGCCCATCAGCGGCTGGATCTCGCCTTCCATCAGGTCGGCGGCACGTTCCAGGATCGCGGCGCGTTCGGCGGGCGGGGTGGCCTGCCAGATCGGGCCGGCGCTGATGGCGCACTGGATCGCGTTGTCGACGTCTTCGACGGTGGCTTCTTGCACGTGACCGACCACGTCACGCAGGTCGGACGGATTCAATACCGGTGCCGCCGCTTGATCGCTGGCGGCGCAACCGAGCATCGGCGCGGCCTTCCAGTTGTTGTGGGCAGTGGCCAGCAGGGCGCAGGACAGCGATGCCAGGCGGTGTTCGTTGGCCAGGTCGATACCGGCCGAGTTGGCACGGTCGCTGCCGTACAGGTCACGGGGCAGCGGGATACGCGGGTGCGGCAGGCCGAAGCCGCCTTCCAGCGTCGCCATCTGCTCGATGCTGGCCACTGGATCGGCCACCAGCTCCTGGATCGAGATGGACTGGTCGGCGATACGGTTGACGAACGAGGTGTTGGCGCCGTTTTCCAGCAGACGACGCACCAGGTAGGCCAGCAGTGTTTCGTGAGTGCCGACCGGTGCGTACACGCGGCACGGACGGTTCAGCTTGCCTTCGGAAACCTTGCCTACTACCTGCTCGTACAACGGTTCACCCATGCCGTGCAGGCATTGGAACTCGTACTGGCCGGGGTAATAGTTCTGACCGGCGATATGGTAAATCGCCGACAAGGTATGGGCGTTGTGCGTAGCGAACTGCGGGTAGATGACTTCCGGTACCGACAGCAGCTTGCGTGCACAGGCAATGTAGGAAACATCGGTGTACACCTTGCGGGTATACACCGGATAGCCTTCCAGGCCTTCGACCTGGGCGCGTTTGATCTCGCTGTCCCAGTACGCGCCTTTTACCAGGCGGATCATCAGGCGATGGCGGCTGCGGCGTGCCAGGTCGATGACGTAGTCGATCACATACGGGCAACGCTTCTGGTAGGCCTGGATCACGAAGCCAATGCCGTTCCAGCCGGTCAGTTGCGGTTCGAAGCACAGGCGCTCGAGCAGATCCAGCGACAGCTCCAGGCGGTCGGCTTCTTCGGCGTCGATGTTCAGGCCGATATCGTATTGCTTGGCCAGCAGGGTCAGGGACAGCAGGCGCGGGTACAGCTCATCCATCACGCGCTCGTACTGCGCACGGCTGTAACGCGGGTGCAGGGCCGACAGCTTGATGGAGATGCCCGGGCCTTCATAAATCCCACGGCCGTGGGAGGCTTTGCCGATGGAGTGAATGGCTTGTTCGTACGAGGCCAGGTATTTCTGCGCGTCGTGTTCGGTGAGGGCGGCTTCACCAAGCATGTCGTAGGAATAGCGGAAACCCTTGGCTTCGAATTTGCTCGCGTTGGCCAGGGCTTCGGCGATGGTTTCGCCGGTCACGAACTGCTCGCCCATCAGGCGCATGGCCATGTCGACGCCCTTGCGGATCATCGGCTCGCCGCTCTTGCCGATGATGCGGCTCAGGGATGAGGTGAGGCCGGCTTCGTTATGGGTGGCGACCAGCTTGCCGGTCAGCAGCAGGCCCCAGGTGGCGGCGTTGACGAACAGCGACGGGCTGTTGCCCAGGTGCGGATGCCAGTTGCCGGTGCTGATCTTGTCGCGGATCAGCGCGTCGCGGGTGCCTTTGTCCGGGATCCGCAGCAGTGCTTCGGCCAGGCACATCAGGGCTACGCCTTCTTGGGACGACAGCGAGAATTCCTGCAGCAGGCCCTGAACAATCCCGGCACGGCCGCCGGCACTCTTCTGATTGCGCAGTTTTTCCGCAATCGAAGCGGCGAGCTTGTTGGTGGCTTCGGCCATTTGCACCGGCAGGCGGGCCTGTTCGATCAGCATCGGCACCACTTCCGGCTCGGGGCGACGGTAAGCGGCGGTGATCGAAGCGCGCAGTACGGATTGCGGCAGGATGCTCTCGGCGAACTCAAGGAAGCACTGGTGGGCGTGGTCGCTCTGGACTTCGCCTGCGTCGTCAGCGTCCTTGCTGCTCAAGCCGTTGAGCTCGGTCAGGGTTGCACCACCCTCGAGTTTCTCCAGGTAATTGAAAATCGCCTGCTTGATCAGCCAGTGCGGCGTGCGATCAATGGAGGTCGCGGCCGCCTTGAGGCGTTCGCGGGTCGGGTCGTCGAGTTTGACCCCAAGGGTGGTCGTAGCCATTTTCTTATCCTCATGGGTGCCACTACCGAGTGGCATCAGCTGGCGGCAAGATTAGCTTTGCTCAGGGATAGGTGCAACCGGGTGCAACCCATTTTGTTGATGAATTTTTCGACGCATGATCGGAAAAAATCGGCCGTCGACGGAATCTGCTTCGGCTTGGTGCGTTTGCTTCTGAGATCGGCTGTTCTTGCTCCGAAAAGGAGCAAAAAACCAGTGTTTTTTGTGTTTTACACCTGGGTGCAACTTATTCCCAAGAAACTGGTTGCACCTTATTTACTTTGTTGAATAGCATTCGCGCCCAAGGTGCAACCGACTTTAGGGTTTGGTTCATCGGCTGGCGGCTTTCCTGGGGAAACGTCAGTCATAAATGCGCGGCACGCAGGTACGTTTACTCACTGACCAGTGGGTGGCCGTCTGACAGACCGCCGCTACATAAAAACAAAGCCAGGGCGTCACTCATATGAGCGTAAGTAATCCAACCCTGATCACATTCGTGATCTACATCGCAGCAATGGTGCTGATCGGCCTGATGGCCTATCGCTCCACCAACAACCTTTCCGATTACATCCTGGGCGGTCGCAGCCTCGGTAGCGTGGTGACAGCCTTGTCCGCCGGTGCTTCCGACATGAGCGGCTGGTTGTTGATGGGTTTGCCGGGCGCGATCTACATGTCCGGCCTGTCGGAAAGCTGGATCGCCATCGGCCTGATCGTCGGTGCCTACCTCAACTGGCTGTTCGTGGCCGGTCGCCTGCGGGTACAGACCGAGCACAACGGCGACGCCCTGACCCTGCCGGACTACTTCTCCAGCCGTTTCGAAGATAAAAGCGGCCTGCTGCGGATCATCTCTGCGGTCGTGATCCTGGTGTTCTTCACCATCTACTGCGCGTCCGGCATCGTGGCCGGTGCCCGCCTGTTCGAAAGCACCTTCGGCATGTCCTACGAGACCGCGCTGTGGGCCGGTGCTGCGGCGACGATTGCCTACACCTTCGTGGGTGGTTTCCTGGCTGTCAGCTGGACCGACACCGTACAAGCCACACTGATGATTTTCGCGCTGATCCTTACGCCGATCATCGTGCTGCTGGCCACCGGTGGCGTCGACACCACCTTCCTGGCCATCGAAGCCAAGAACCCCGACAACTTCAACATGCTGAAAAACACCACCTTCATCGGCATCATCTCGCTGATGGGCTGGGGCCTGGGTTACTTCGGCCAACCACACATCCTCGCGCGCTTTATGGCGGCGGATTCGGTGAAGTCGATCGCCAACGCGCGTCGCATCTCCATGACCTGGATGATCCTGTGCCTGGGCGGCACCGTGGCCGTGGGCTTCTTCGGCATCGCCTACTTCTCGGCGCACCCGGAAGTGGCGGGCCCGGTCAACGAGAACCACGAGCGCGTGTTTATCGAACTGGCCAAGTTGCTGTTCAACCCATGGATCGCGGGCGTGCTGCTGTCGGCCATCCTGGCTGCGGTCATGAGCACCCTGAGCTGCCAGTTGCTGGTGTGCTCCAGCGCCCTGACCGAAGACTTCTACAAGACCTTCCTGCGCAAAAGCGCTTCCCAGCTTGAACTGGTGTGGGTCGGCCGCTTGATGGTACTGCTGGTGGCCTTGATCGCCATCGCCATGGCCGCCAACCCGAACAACCGCGTCCTGGGGCTGGTGAGCTACGCCTGGGCCGGTTTCGGTGCTGCGTTCGGCCCTGTGGTGCTGATCTCGGTGATCTGGAAAAACATGACCCGCAACGGCGCACTGGCCGGGATCCTGGTCGGCGCGATCACCGTGATCGTGTGGAAGCACTTCGAACTGCTGGGTCTGTACGAAATCATCCCAGGCTTCATCTTCGCCAGCCTGGCGATCTACGTCGTGAGCAAGCTGGGCGCACCGACAGCCGGTATGGTCGAGCGCTTTGATGCGGCGGAAAAAGACTACAACCTCAACAAGTGATTTGCCGGGCGCTGAGCGCTCGATGAATTAAAAGAAGGCCCGCGTCCTACGGATGGCGGGTCTTTTTTTGCGTGCGATTCGAGCTGGACTGAGTAGGACTCCTACGTACACATGTAGGGTTTTACTGATTTATTTGGGCTGTGCCCGGCAGGGTGAGGCAGTGGTGCAGAATCTCCCGCCTACCCCTCGCAGAGAAACACCGGATGTTCGCTCCTGCCAATCAAAGTGCCTTTACCCTGACTCTTGACGGTGTGTCGAGTGAACTCAAGGTGTTTGAGTTCCGGGGTCGCGAAGCCATCAGCCAGCCGTATCGTTTTGATCTTGAACTGGTCAGCGAACAGCCCGACCTGGACCTGGAAAGCCTGCTGCATCGCCCGGCATACCTGGGTTTCGACGCTCACGGCCGTGGTATCCATGGCCTGGTTTATCGGGTCGCGCAGGGCGATTCCGGGCGGCGGCTGACGCGTTACCAGATCAGCCTTGTGCCGCAGTTGGCCTATCTCGCGCACAGCAGTCACCAGCGGATCTTCCAGCACAAGACGGTGCCGCAGATCATTGCGCAGGTGCTGGCGGAGCAGCGGCTCCATGCGGACCAATTCGAATTTCACCTCAGTGGCGCCTATCCCGAGCGCGAGTATTGCGTGCAGTTTGGCGAGAGCGACCTGGCCTTCATTCAGCGCCTGTGTGCCGAACAGGGGATTCACTATCACTTCCAGCATTCGCCCGAAGGACACCTGCTGGTGTTTGGCGATGACCAGACCGTTTTCGCCCCGCCCGATCAGCCTACGCCCTACATGCCGGGCTCCGGGATGGTGGCGGATACGCCGGCCATCAAGCGCTTTGCGCTGCGGTTGGAAACCCGCACCACCGCGGTCAACCTGCGTGACTACGACTTTCTCAAGCCGAGCCTGGTGCTGGAGAGTGGCGTGGTCGGCGAACAGCTTCCACGGTTTGAGGCGCAGGCCTACCCCGGTCATTTTTCCGATCGCCCCCACGGCAAATACCTCGCGCAACGTGGCCTGGAGCGGCACCGTAGCGACTATCGAATAGCTCGTGCCAGCGGCGATGACCCTGCATTGAGCAGCGGCCGGTTCCTCAAGTTGACTGGGCATCCGCGGGACGAATGGAATGACGTGTGGCTGGTGACGCAAGTTACCCACGAAGGCAGGCAGCCCCAGGTTCTGGAGGAGGCTGTCACCGAGGTTGGCGGTGGAGATTTTCTTCAGGGGTATCGCAATGAATGTGTGGCGACTCCGTGGGACGTGATCTTCCGTCCGCCCTCACCTGAGCACTCGAGGCCGACTTTGTCGGGTTACCAGAACGCCGTGGTCACCGGCCCCGTCGACAGTGAAATCCATTGCGACGAATACGGCCGGGTCAAGGTGCAACTGGCCTGGGATCGCGTTGGCGAGCATAACGATCATTCCAGTTGCTGGCTGCGGGTGGCCAGCGGTTGGGCCCATGACCGCTATGGTTCGGTGCTTATCCCGCGCGTGGGCATGGAAGTGCTGGTGGGGTTCGTCAATGGAGATATGGACATGCCGCTGGTGATGGGCTGCCTGCCCAACGCGGCGACGCCGGTTCCCCTCGACCTGCCGGCAGACAAGACCCGCAGCATCTTCCGTAGCCAAAGCAGCCCCGGTGGCGGTGGCTACAACGAACTGCGCATCGAAGACCGCAAGGGCGCCGAGGAGATCTACCTGCGCGCCCAGCGGGACTGGACCCAACATGTGCTGCACGACCAGCAGGTGCAGATCGACAATCAATGCCGCATCAGGGTGGGCGGTGAGTCGTACCATGAACTGCATGGCGAAGAGCAGCGCATCACCCATGGCAATCGTTTGACCGAACTCAAGCAGGACGATCATCTGGTGGTCGGTGGTTCGCAGCAGATGCGGGCCGGGCGGGCCATCCAGATTGGCGCCGGGCAGAGCGTCGTTATAGAGGCGGGCGCAAGCGTGACAATTCAGGCCGGTGGGCAGTCGATTACGCTGTCGGCAGACGGGATCTTCAGCAGCGCGCCGATTCAGCTGGGAGGCGCGCCTGCTCCGGCGGCTTCGCCATTGATGCCTGGGGTGAAAGCGGCGTTGCTGGCGGTTATACCTGCACCGCTGAGCCGGATACAGGTCGCCAGCCTGAAACGGAGCGCGCCGTTTTGTGAAGAGTGCCAACGCTGCAGTGACGGGCAGTGCGCTCTCCCATTCCATTCAACCTTAAAAGGAATTTATCCTGATGTCCCAACCCTTGAGCCCCGATGACTGGCTGGCACAATGCCCTCTACTCCCCAATGAGCGGCTTTACGTGGTACTGAGCAGTGCCAGCGACGCGAAGCCGCTGGCTGCGTGGCAAGTCTCGACCGGCGGGATGTTGCCTCAAGCGCTCTGGGCAGGTACGGCCTATGCCGGGTGGGATGAGGTGATGCCCTACGCAGGGGTTGTCGAGCCCGACAGTGCCTTCCTCGATTGGATCGCAACCACTGAAGCCTCGGACTGGGGTTGGCTGGCGGTATCGTCCAGTCCGCTGGAAGTCGTCGTTGCTCACCTGCAAAGCCTGACCAAGATAGTGCTTCCCGATGAGCGGAGTGTGTTCCTGCGCTTCTGGGATGGCGCTCAGTTCCTGCCGATCGTGCAGAAGCTGGGCGATGAAATCGGCGCGGTGTTGCCGGTGTTCCAGCGGTATCTGATCAATGGCCAGTCGCTGGGCGTTGCGACGGCGTCGGTAACGGCGGCCAAAGCCAGCCCTTGGTGGCGAGTGCCTGAATCGTTATTGGAACACTTGGCCGCGCAGTCGCCACAGACCCTGATCGACAACCTGCTGCAGTGGCTTGAAGAGCAGCGTCCCGACCTGTATGCCGCGTTCACACCGGCGACCTTGCAGCACAAGGTCGCCTACTTCGCGCGCAGTACGGACATCAGCGCTGAAGCGCTGGCGGGCTACCTGGACTCAGAGTTGAGTTGAGGCCAGCGCCTGTTGCAGGTCGTCGATCAGGTCTTCGACCGCTTCGATACCCACCGACAGGCGAATCATTTCCGGTTTTACGCCGGCCTTGGCCTGTTCCTGCTCGTTCATCTGTCGGTGAGTGGTGGAAGCCGGGTGGCAGGCCAGGGACTTGGCGTCGCCGATGTTGACCAAGCGCTTGAAGATTTGCAGGGCGTCGTAGAAGCGCACACCGGCATCAAAGCCGCCCTTCAAGCCGAAGGACAGGATCGCCGACGGTTTGCCCTGCATGTATTTCTGCGCCAATGCGTGGTGCGGGTGGTCCGGCAGGCCGGCGTAGCTGACCCATTCCACCTGGGCATGGCCTTGCAGGAATTGCGCGATTTTCAGGGCGTTTTCGGTGTGGCGCTCCATGCGCAATGCCAGTGTTTCCAGACCTTGAAGCAACAGGAAGGCATTCATCGGCGCCAACGCTGCACCGGTGTTGCGCAGTGGCACGGTACGAGCACGGGCGATGAAGGCGGCGGGGCCGAATTTTTCGGTATAGACCACGCCGTGATAGGCCGGCTCGGGCTGGTTGAGGCCGGGGAATTTATCCGCGTATTTCGTCCACGGGAACGTGCCACTGTCGACAATTACACCGCCCAGGGAGTTGCCATGGCCGCCGACGTATTTGGTCACCGAGTGCACCACGATGTCGGCGCCGAACTGGATCGGCTTGCACAGGATCGGCGTGGCCACGGTGTTGTCCACCACCAGCGGCACGCCACGGGCATGGGCAACGTCGGCCAGGGCTTCGATGTCGATGATATTGCCCGCGGGGTTGCCGATACTTTCGCAGTACACCAGCTTGGTGTTGTCATCGATCAGTTCGGCGATGGCTGCAGCGGAATCGTCCCGGGCGAAACGCACCTCCACGCCAAAGCTCGGCAGCAGGTGGGCGAAGAGGGTGTAGGTGCCACCATAAAGCTGCGGAGTGGTGACGATATTGTCACCCGCACGGGTCAAGGTCTGGATTGCGTAGTGGATCGCCGCGCTGCCGGCCGAGACTGCCAGCGCTGCGATACCGCCTTCAAGGGCGGCGATGCGCTGCTCCAGCACATCGTTGGTGGGGTTCATGATGCGCGTGTAGATATTGCCGGGTACGTCCAGGTTGAACAGGTCGGCGCCGTGTTGGGCGTTATCGAATTCGAAGGCGACGTTCTGGTAGATCGGCACGGCGACGGCCTTGGTGGTCGGGTCCGACTTGAAACCGTGGTGCAGCGCGATGGTGGCGTCTTTCATGGTTGTTATTGACCTCCCTGGAGTGGTGGAAGGCCACAATAAATCCGCCTTGCCGTCGGCATTTAGATTTTTTTCAACGGGCTGCCTGCCTTTGCGGCATAAGCACCGCCCGGCATGCGGCCCTGCACCTTTGCGCCCTTAGAAGGTAAACTTCGCCCCCTGCGCAGGAGCAACCATGAATTATCGTCACGCCTTTCACGCCGGCAACCACGCCGATGTCTTCAAACACCTGACCTTGACCCGCCTCATCGCCCTGATGTCGCGCAAGGAGCAGCCGTTCGCCTACCTCGACACCCATGCCGGGATTGGTCTGTACGACCTGCAAGGTGATCAGGCCAATCGCACGGGTGAGTACCTGGAAGGTATCGCGCGTTTGTGGGGCGCCGACGATCTACCGCCGTTGACCGCCGACTACATGCGCGTGCTGCACGAGATGAACCCCGATGGCCAGTTGCGCTACTACCCGGGCTCGCCGGAGCTGGCGCGCCGCCTTACGCGCCCCCAGGACCGCGTGCTGCTCAATGAAAAACACCCGGAAGACGGCGTGTTGCTCAAGGACAACATGAAGGGCGATCGTCGGGTCAAGGTTCATTTGGGCGAAGGCTGGCATGTGCCGCGCGCCCTGTTACCGGTGCCGGAAAAACGTGCGTTGATGCTGATTGATCCGCCGTTTGAACAGCTCGACGAAATGCAGCGCTGCGCCGCCGCCCTCAAGGAAGCCGTCAGCCGTATGCGCCAGACCGTCGCGGCGATCTGGTACCCGGTGAAGGACCAGCGCATGCTGCGTCGCTTCTACCAGGACCTGGCCGGCACCGGTGCGCCGAAGTTGCTACGCGTGGAATTGCTGGTGCATCCGCTGGACACGCCCAACACCCTGACCGGCTCGGGCCTGGCGATTGCCAACCCGCCGTGGGGCCTGGAAGAGGAGTTGCGTGAGCTGCTGCCGTGGCTGTCCAAGAAGCTTGGCCAGACCCAGGGTGGGTGGCAGATGGATTGGCTCATAGCTGAGTAGTTGTAAGTTGCAAGCTTCAAGCTTCAAGCTGCAAGTGAGAGCAGAAAACACCACTTGCAGCTTGAAACTTGCAGCTCCGATCTTCAGATCGGGCAAGTCACGCCGGTACCGCCGATCCCACAGTAGCCCTGCGGGTTCTTCGCCAGGTACTGCTGGTGATACGCCTCGGCGAAGTACACCGTCGGCGCCTCTTCGATTTCGGTGGTGATGGTGCCCAGGCCGGCCTTGGTCAATTCTGCTTGATAGGCATCGGCACTGGCCTTTGCCGCCGCCAGTTGCTCAGGCGTGGTCGCATAGATCACCGAGCGGTACTGGGTGCCGATGTCGTTGCCCTGGCGCATGCCCTGGGTCGGGTTGTGCAGTTCCCAGAACATCTTCAGCAGGTCTTCGTAGTTCACCTTGGCTTGGTCATACACCACCAGCACCACTTCGCTGTGGCCGGTCAGGCCCGAGCAGACTTCTTCATACGTCGGGTTAGGCGTGAAACCACCGGCATAGCCGACCACGGTGCTGACCACGCCATCGCGCTGCCAGAACTTGCGCTCGGCGCCCCAGAAACAACCCAGGCCGAAGATCGCGAAGCCGACGTCGTCGACGAATGGGCCCAGCAGCGGGTTGCCGTTGACGAAGTGCGTCTGCGGCAGGTTCATCGGGGTTTCACGACCAGGCAACGCTTGTTCTTGAGTAGGCAGCACGTTTTTGTTCACCAGAATTTCCGAGCGCAAGACCATGAGCAGTCCTCTCGTCAGGTTGAGTTAGCGGTAAATTTCAGACAGCCAGTGTGCCCGAGTGTTACAGCGCTGTCAGGCGATTGGCCCGCGCGGATAGCGTCTAAGCTTCTCGAGCAGCTCTGCACCGGGGATCGGCCGGTCGAACAGGTAGCCCTGGCCAACGTCGCAACGGTGCCGACGCAGGAACGCCAGTTGCTCGGGGGTCTCGATGCCTTCGGCCACTACCTTGAGCTTGAGGTTGTGGGCCATGGCGATCACGGCCGAGGTGATTTCCATGTCGTCCTGGTTGTCCGGGATTTCGTGGATAAAGCTGCGGTCGATCTTGATGATGTCGATGGGAAATTTTTTCAGGTAGCTCAGCGACGAGTAACCGGTGCCGAAGTCGTCCATGGCCAGGGTCAGGCCGAAGCTCTTGAGCTGGTCCAGTTGCAGGCGTGTGTCTTCGGTCGCTTCCAGCAGCAGGCCTTCGGTCAGCTCCAGTTCCAGCAGGTTGGCCGGCAGCTGTTCTTCCTTGAGGATCGTGGCGATCGAGGCGACCAGGTCCGGGTCGGAAAACTGTTTGGGCGACAGGTTGATTGCTACCTGCAAATTGCCCATGCCAGCGGCGCTCAGTTGCCTGCTCATGCGGCAGGCCTGGCGCGCGATCCATTTGCCGATCGGGATGATCAAACCGGTCTCTTCGGCGACGCTGATGAACTGATCGGGGCGGATCATGCCCTTTTCCGGATGGTTCCAGCGCAGCAGCGCTTCCATGCCCAGCAAGCGGCCGCTGCGCAGGCACAGCTTGGGCTGGTAGAACACGTCCAGTTCGTTCTGGGTCAGGGCACGACGCAGGTTGTTCTCCACGAACAGCTTGTAGCTGGCCTCGGCGTTCAAGGCTTCGGTGAACACCTGTACCTGGTGTTTGCCGTTGGCCTTGGCCTTGTGCAGGGCCAAGCCGGCGTTGCGCATCAGGGTCTGCGGGTCACGGCCATGCAGCGGTGCACAGGCCAGGCCCACGGAGCCGGTGACGCTGATCAGTTGGTTGTCGACGAACATCGGTTTGTCGAGGGTCGCCAGCAGTTGGCTGGCCACCTGTTGGCCGCTTTCCAGGTCAGTGTCGTCCAGCAGCACCGCGAATTCGTTACTGGCAAAACGCGCCAGGCTGCCTCCGGCACTCAGGCTGTTGCGCAGGCGGCGGGCCAGGCTGATCAGCAGCTTGTCGCCGGTCTGGTGGCCGAGGCTGTCGTTGATGCGCTTGAAGTTGTCGATGTCCACCAGCAACAGGCTGATCGGGCTGTCGCTGTCGCGGGCAAAGCGCTCATCAAGGTTGCGGATAAATGCCGGACGGTTGCCCAGGTTGGTCAGGTTATCGGTGTAGGCCAGGCGTTCGATGCGCTGCTGGGCCAGCTTGTTCTGGGTGATGTCTTCGTAGATGCCGATGTAGTGGGTCAGCTCACGGTTGTCGCCATACACCTTGGAAATCGACAGCTGGCCCCAGTAGGGTTCGAGGTTTTTACGTCGGCTCTTGAACTCGCCCTGCCAGCTGTTGCTCTTGGCCAGGCTCGACGGTGCGTCGAACAGCAGTTCGCTGAGGTTTTCCAGGGCCGGCAGCTGGGCCAGGCGGTGGCCGTGGACTTCTTCGGCGCTGTATTGGGTAATCGCGGTAAAGCTTGGGTTGACGTACTCCACCACGCCGTCGCAGTTGACCAGCAAAAAGGCATTGGCACTTTGCTCCACGGCACGCTGGAACAGGTGCAGGGCGCTGGTGGCGGTACGGCGGTTGTGGTTGTTGATCACTTGCGCGAACTGGTCGGCCAGTTCGCCGGCAAAGGCAATCTCATCGGCCTGCCAGGCACGCGGGCTGCCTCCCTGTTCCAGGCACAATACGCCCACCACCTGTCCGTCGACGCGGATACTCGCATCGAGCATGGCGTGGACGTCCCTGGCGCGCAGGTTTTCGACCATTTCCCGGGTGCGCGGGTCGCGCATCGCGTTGGTTGCGTCGATTGCCCGGCTGGTGTGCAGGGCTTCCAGGTAATCCGGAAAGCAACTGGCGTCGATGGGCTCAGGCAGGTGGTGCTGCTGGTCATCGCGGTGGTAGGCCGAGATCGGTACCAGGCGCTGGCCTTCGAGGTTCCAGATGCTTGCGCAGTCGATCTGGTAGATGTCACAGGCGCTGCGGGTGATCAGCTCTGCGGCTTCCTGCAGCGAATTGTTGGCGGTGTAGCGCTGGCGGGCCAGCAACAGGATCAGCTCCTGCTGGGCGCGCACCCGCTCCAGGTGCTGCAGTTGTTCCTGCTGGGCGCGCTGGTTGAGCTCCAGGGCGATCTGCAGGCGGCTGTTCTGGCTTTCCAGGTCCTCCGTCGGGGCGGGCAGGGAGACTTCGTTGAACAGGCCGTCGACCACCATCAGGTAGCCGCGCAGCAGATGGCGATTGTGTTGTTTGTAGGCTTCGCCCATTTCCAGCAGGCTCAGGGGGCCATCGTTGGTGTGCAGGGTGTAGCGCACCAGATAGTGAGGGCTGTCGCTCAGTTGCTGTTGGATGGTGTCGTGCAGTTGATAGCGCGCCTGAGGCTCCATCAGGCTGGCGAAGGGGGTGCCGAGCAGCGCACACAGCTCGACCGCCGACAGGCCGAATTGGCGCTCGCAGTTAGGGTCGAGGTACAGAAGGGCCCAGCTTGCCTCATTAAGCCGCTCGAAACGCAGCATACCGAGGCGCGAAGGCACCGGTAACTGCGTCACTACCTCGGCCGCCATACGGGCGACATCGGGTTGGCTTTTCATGGGGGGAACTCACTTCAAATAACGCGCACGGCGCCGGGCTCACGCCCTCTTTACTGTTGCCTGCGGCAAGGTTGCATCATGCGGCGCGGGCTGACAAGAGAGGATGAAGGCTAAGTGCTATAAGGGGGTTATCGGCCAGGCGGAGGAATTCTTCAGTCAGGATGACAGAAGGTGTACAACCCTGTTTTGTCTGTAGAGAAAAGCAAAAAAAGCCCCGCCAAATTGACGGGGTTGAGGTACGAGCGTGGCGCTCGGAAATCGTTGCAACCAGGCCTCCCCGATGAAAGGGAGGCCGCTGTGGCTTACAGCAGGATGGTGCGGATGTCGTTCAGCAACTGGCTCAGGCGCTGGGTGAAGCGTGCAGCAGCCGCGCCGTTGATCACACGGTGATCGTAGGACAACGACAGTGGCAGCATCAGCTTCGGCTGGAACGCTTTACCGTCCCAGACTGGCTGGATGGTGGCCTTGGAAACACCCAGGATCGCCACTTCCGGCGCGTTGACGATTGGCGTGAAGCCCGTACCGCCAATGTGACCGAGGCTGGAGATGGTGAAGCACGCGCCTTGCATGTCGTCTGCGGTGAGCTTCTTGTCACGGGCCTTGGCAGCCAGTGCAGCCGCTTCGGCCGCGAGTTGCAGCAGGCTCTTCTGGTCGACGTTCTTGATGACCGGTACCAGCAGGCCATCCGGCGTGTCGACGGCAAAACCAATGTGCACGTACTTCTTGCGAATGATCGCCTTGCCGCTTGGCGCCAGCGAACTGTTGAAGTCCGGCAGCTCCTTGAGCAGGTGCGCACAGGCCTTGAGCAGCAGCGGCAGCACGGTCAGTTTCACGCCGGCCTTCTCGGCCACGGCTTTCTGCGCAACGCGGAAAGCTTCCAGGTCGGTGATGTCGGCCTGGTCGAACTGGGTCACGTGCGGAATGTTCAGCCAGCTGCGATGCAGGCTCGACGCGCCGATTTGCATCAGGCGGGTCATCGGCACTTCTTCGGTCTCGCCGAAGCGGCTGAAGTCCACCACCGGGATCGGTGGAATGCCCGCGCCGCCAGTAGCAGTGCCGGCAGCCGGAGCTTCCTTGGCTTTGTGCATCATGGCTTTGACGTAGACCTGCACGTCTTCCTTCAGCACGCGACCGTGTGGGCCAGTGGCCGACACAGCGTTCAGCTCGACGCCGAACTCACGGGCCAGTTGACGTACCGCCGGGCCAGCGTGAACCTTGGCACCGCTTGGCGCAGGTGCGGCAGCCGCAGGGGCCGGAGCGGCTTCGGCTTTTGCAGCAGGCGCAGGGGCGGCAGCGGCCGGAGCGGCTTCAGCCTTGGCCGCCGGAGCAGCAGCCGGTGCTGGAGCAGCAGCAGGTGCAGCGCCTTGTACTTTCAGCTTGAGGATGAAGTCGCCAGTGCCGACTTCGTCTTCCAGCTTGACCGCGATGCTTTCCACGATGCCGGCAGCCGGCGATGGGATTTCCATGGAGGCCTTGTCGGACTCCAGGGTGATCAGCGACTGGTCGGCTTCGACGGTGTCGCCGACCTTGACCAGCAGCTCGATGATCTTGGCCTTGCCCGACGAACCGATGTCCGGAACATGAATGTCCTGGACAGTCGCTGCGGCTGGAGCAGCAGCCGGGGCTGCAGGAGCCTCGGCAGCAGCGGCAGGTTTTTCCGCGGCAGGCGCCGGTGCAGCAGCGGCAGCAGGTGCCGCCGCTGGGGCCGCATCAGCGGCACCTTCGATTTCCAGTTCCAGCAGTTCGTCGCCTTCTTTCAGGCGGTCGCCCAGCTTCACTTTCAGGCTCTTGACCACGCCGGCCTTGGGAGCAGGGATTTCCATGCTCGCCTTGTCCGATTCCAGGGTCAGGATGCTCTGGTCGGCTTCGACGGTGTCGCCGACCTTCACAAACAGCTCGATTACTTCACCTTCACCGCTGCCGATGTCAGGTACGCGAATGAGTTCGCTCACAAAAAATCTCCTCAGCAGTCCAGTGGGTTGCGTTTTTCCGGGTTGATCCCGAACTTGACGATAGCGTCAGCTACCACCTTGGGTTCGATCTCACCGCGGTCAGCCAAGGCTTCCAGGGCTGCCAACACCACGAAGTGACGGTCGACTTCGAAGAAGTGACGCAGCTTCTTGCGGCTGTCACTGCGACCGAAACCGTCGGTGCCCAGGACTTTGAATTCCTTGGACGGGACCCACTGGCGAATTTGTTCAGCAAACAGTTTCATGTAGTCGGTGGAGGCAATGACTGGACCTTTACGGCCGGCCAGGCACTCTTCGACATAGCTCTGCGCAGGCTTCTGGCCCGGGTGCAGGCGGTTGTTGCGCTCTACGGCCAGGCCGTCGCGACGCAGTTCGTTGAAGCTGGTAACGCTCCATACGTCGGCGCCGACGTTGAACTCTTCACGCAGGATCTTCGCCGCTTCACGGACTTCACGCAGGATGGTGCCGGAGCCCATCAGCTGCACGTGGTGCGCCGCTTCCTTGGTGTCTTCCTCGAGCAGGTACATGCCCTTGATGATGCCTTCTTCCACGCCGGCCGGCATGGCTGGCTGCTGGTAGGACTCGTTCATCACGGTGATGTAGTAGAAAACGTCCTGCTGCTCTTCGGTCATCTTCTTCATGCCGTCCTGGATGATCACCGCCAGCTCATAGCCGTAGGTTGGATCAAAGGTGCGGCAGTTCGGGATGGTGGCAGCCAGGATGTGGCTGTGACCGTCTTCGTGTTGCAGGCCTTCGCCGTTCAGTGTGGTACGGCCGGCGGTACCGCCGATCAGGAAACCACGGGTACGGCTGTCGCCCGCTGCCCAAGCCAGGTCGCCGATACGCTGGAAACCGAACATCGAGTAGAAGATGTAGAACGGCAGCATCGGCTGGTTGTGGCTGGAGTACGAAGTACCGGCAGCGATGAAGGAGCTCATGGCGCCCGCTTCGTTGATGCCTTCTTCGAGGATCTGGCCCTTCTTGTCTTCCTTGTAGAACATCACCTGGTCTTTATCGACTGGCTCGTAGAGCTGGCCGACGGAGGAGTAGATGCCCAACTGGCGGAACATGCCTTCCATACCGAAGGTACGGGCTTCGTCCGGGATGATCGGCACGATACGCGAGCCGATTTCCTTGTCCTTGACCAGCTGCGCGAGGATCCGCACGAAGGCCATGGTGGTGGAGATTTCACGGTCGCCCGAGCCGTCCAGGATTGCCTTGAGGGTATCCAGCGGTGGTGTCGGGATGTTGAAGCTCTTGGCGCGGCGCTGTGGCACGAAACCGCCCAGTGCAGTACGACGCTCGCTCAGGTAGCGGGCTTCGGCGCTGTTCGCCTCCGGCTTGAAGAACGGCAGGTTCTCCAGCTCTTCGTCCTTGACCGGGATGTCGAAGCGGTCGCGGAACAGCTTCAGGCTTTCAACATCAACCTTCTTGGTGTTGTGCGCAGTGTTTTTCGCTTCGCCGGCACCGGTGCCATAACCCTTGATGGTCTTGGCCAGGATGACGGTCGGTTGTTCTTTGTGGTTGACCGCTTCGTGGTACGCCGCATAGACCTTGTACGGGTCGTGGCCGCCACGGTTGAGTTTCCAGATCTCGTCGTCGGACAGGTCGGCAACCATCGCCTTGAGTTCAGGCGTGTTGAAGAAATGTTCACGCACGAACGCGCCGTCTTTGGCCTTGTAGTTCTGGTACTCGCCGTCGATGACTTCGTCCATGCGACGTTGCAGGATACCGTCGACGTCCTTGGCCAGCAGTGGGTCCCAGAAACGGCCCCAGATGACCTTGGTCACGTTCCACTGGGCACCGCGGAACACGCCTTCGAGTTCCTGGATGATCTTGCCGTTGCCGCGAACCGGGCCGTCGAGGCGCTGCAGGTTGCAGTTGATGACGAAGATCAGGTTGTCCAGCTTCTCGCGGCCGGCCAGGGAGATGGCACCCAGGGATTCCGGCTCGTCGCACTCGCCGTCGCCCAGGAAGCACCAGACTTTCTGCTTGCCTTCCGGGATGAAGCCACGGGCTTCCAGGTACTTCATGAAGCGTGCCTGGTAGATCGCCTGGATCGGGCCCAGGCCCATGGATACCGTCGGGAACTGCCAGAAATCAGGCATCAGCCAAGGGTGCGGGTAGGACGACAGGCCTTGGCCGTCGACTTCCTGGCGGAAGTTGTTCATTTGCTCTTCGCTGATGCGACCTTCCATGAACGCACGGGCGTAGACGCCTGGCGAGGTGTGGCCCTGGAAGTAGATCAGGTCGCCGCCGTGTTCTTCGGTCGGGGCCTGGAAGAAGTAGTTGAAGCCGATGTCATACAGGGTTGCGCTGGAAGCGAAGCTGGAGATGTGACCGCCCAGGTCAGAATCTTTCAAGTTCGTGCGCATTACCATCGCCATGGCGTTCCAACGTACCAGCGAGCGAATGCGGCGTTCCATGAACAGGTCGCCAGGCATGCGTGCTTCGTGGGTAACGGGGATGGTGTTGCGGTATGGCGTGGTGATGGCGTAGGGCAGTTGCGAGCCGCTGCGGGTCGCGAGTTCGCCCATACGGGTCATCAGGTAGTGAGCACGGTCTTCGCCTTCTTTGTCGAGAACCGATTCCAGGGCGTCCAGCCATTCCTGGGTTTCGACGGGATCGAGGTCTTGCATGGCTTGCTCCAGGGCGGAAAGGCTACCAGAATCGGTTGCCTGAAGTTTGCGACTGGCCTTGTGGGCAGACGACATAAATTCTTGGATGGCCGAAGGTTGCTTCGGCGTCCTGTAGTTTTACTACAAATCGTCGGCCATTTCAGCCTTTCGAATGTATATACGAGTAGTAAAACTACACAAGACCGAGCGGATTGCTCGGTCTGGCTGGTGAGCATAATCGTTATTGTTGATCTTTTGCGAACAAGAAAAGGTAGAAGTTTAATGTTGCCTGCCAAAAATTACATATTTTCAGCTATTTATCACCTTTGTTCGACAGTCCTTCATCGAGCGCGGTGCTTGCCTTCACAGCAGCAGGCCATTTACACGCCGACCAAGGATAGACCATGAGCCTTCCAACGCTGGCCGAACTGCCGGCCATTCTGTTGCCAAAGGCCCAGCGGGCCGAGCAGTCATTTCGTGACGCCGTGGCCGCGCTGGACGACGATCATGGCCTTTCTTCGTGGACGCCGCAACGGTGGGCCGACTTCGCCCGGGTGTGCGCCGCCAGTGATTTCGTCATTGAACAGAGTGTTCGTGACCCTTTGATGTTGCTCGAGCTGGCGGCCTGGGGCGAGCTGGACCGCGGCTTTGCGCCGGGCGAGCTGTGCGGGCAGATTGCCGGTGCCGTGCAACAGGCCGAAACAGAAGATGAGCTGGGCCGCGTACTGCGTCGTCAGCGTACGCGCCAGCAAGTGCGCATCATCTGGCGCGACCTGACCCGTCAGGCCGACCTGGTGCAAACCTGTCGTGACCTCTCCGACATGGCCGACGCCAGCATCGACCAGGCCTACCAATGGCTGTACCAGCGCCACTGCGTGCAGTTCGGCACACCGACCGGGCGGCGCAGCGGCGAGCCGCAGCATATGGTCATCCTCGGCATGGGCAAGCTCGGTGCGGTGGAGCTGAACCTGTCGTCGGATATAGACCTGATCTTCGCCTACCCCGAGGGCGGCGAAACCGTGGGCGTGAAGCGCTCCCTGGATAACCAGGAGTTCTTTATTCGTCTTGGTCAAAAATTGATCAAGGCCCTCGACCCGATGACCGTCGACGGCTTTGTGTTCCGTGTCGACATGCGCCTGCGTCCCTACGGTTCGGCCGGCGCCCTGGTGCTCAGCTTCAACGCGCTGGAGCAGTACTACCAGGACCAGGGTCGCGACTGGGAACGCTATGCCATGATCAAGGCGCGCGTGGTCGCCGGTGACCAAATGGCCGGTGCGCAGCTGCTCGATATGCTGCGGCCGTTCGTGTACCGCCGTTACCTGGACTTTTCCGCCATCGAGGCGCTGCGCACCATGAAGCAGCTGATCCAGCAGGAAGTCCGGCGCAAAGGCATGGCCGACAATATCAAGCTGGGCTCGGGCGGCATCCGCGAAGTGGAATTTATCGCCCAGGCGTTCCAGCTGATCCATGGCGGCCGCGACCTCAGCCTGCAGCAGCGGCCGCTGCTCAAGGTGCTCGGCACCCTGGAAGGCCAGGGCTACCTGCCGCCGGCGGTGATCGCCGAGTTGCGTAATGGCTATGAATTCCTGCGTTACACCGAACATGCGATCCAGGCGATTGCCGACCGCCAGACCCAAATGCTTCCGGACAGCCCTGAAGACCAAGCGCGCATTGCCTTTATGCTCGGGTTTGCCGACTGGGCGGCCTTTCATGAGCGCCTGATGCATTGGCGTGGCCGTGTGGACTGGCACTTCCGCCAGGTGATTGCGGATCCTGATGAAGAAGAAGGGGCGGAAAGCGAGTTGGTCGTGGGCGGAGAATGGCTGCCGCTGTGGGAAGAGTCCCAGGATGAAGAGGCCGCCTGCCGTCAATTGGCTGAAGGCGGCTTCACCGACGCCACCAAGGCCCTTAAAGCCTTGGCCAGCCTGCGCAACAGCCCGCAACTGCGGGCCATGCAGCGCCTGGGGCGTGAACGCCTGGATGCCTTTATCCCGCGCTTGCTGGCCCAGGCCGTCGAGCACGCCAACCCGGACCTGGTGCTGGAGCGTGTACTGCCGCTGGTGGAGGCCGTCGCCCGGCGTTCCGCCTATCTGGTGCTGCTGACGGAAAATCCCGACGCCCTGCGCCGCCTGCTGACCCTGTGCGCCGCCAGCCCGTGGATCGCCGAGCAGATCACGCGCTTCCCGCTGCTGCTGGATGAGTTGCTCAACGAAGGCCGCCTGTTCAAGCCACCGCTGGCGCCGGAACTTGCCGCCGAGTTGCGCGAGCGCCTTACGCGCATCCCCGAGGATGATCTTGAACAGCAGATGGAAGCCCTGCGGCACTTCAAGCTGGCCCACCGCCTGCGCGTGGCCGCTTCGGAAATCGCCGGCAGCCTGCCGTTGATGAAAGTCAGCGACTACCTGACCTGGCTCGCCGAAGCCATCCTCGAACAAGTGCTGGCCCTGGCCTGGCGCCAGACGGTGGCCCGCCACGGCTCGCCGCAGCGTTTGGACGGCACCTTGTGCGATCCTGGGTTCATCATTGTCGGTTATGGGAAAGTCGGCGGCATCGAACTGGGGCATGGTTCGGACCTGGACCTGGTGTTTATCCACGATGGCGACCCGCAGGCCGAGACCGACGGCGCCAAGCCGATCGACGGCGCGCAGTTCTTCACGCGCCTGGGCCAGCGGATCATCCATCTGCTGACCACCCAGACCAACTCCGGCCAGTTGTATGAAGTGGACATGCGCCTGCGCCCATCCGGCGCATCCGGGTTGCTGGTCAGTTCCCTCGGGGCGTTTGACCGCTATCAACAAAATGAAGCATGGACCTGGGAACATCAGGCCCTGATCCGCGCGCGGGTGCTGGTAGGCAGCCAGGATGTGGGCCAGGCATTCGAGCGGGTACGGGCTAAGGTGCTGGGGCGTGAGCGCGACTTGGCGAAGTTGCGCCAGGAGGTCAGCGAGATGCGCGCCAAGATGCGTGACAACCTGGGTACCAAGGCCACGGCGGCCGGCACCGGCGCCAATGCCTTCGACGCCACGGTGCTGTTCGACCTCAAGCAGGACGCCGGAGGTATCGTCGATATTGAATTTATGGTGCAATACGCGGCTTTGGCGTGGTCTGCGCAACATCCATCGTTGCTGCGCTATACCGACAATATCCGCATTCTGGAAGGCCTGGAGCAGGTGGGTTTGATGCCCGCCGCCGATGCCCATCTGCTGCGCGAGGTGTATAAGGCCTACCGTTCCGCCGCGCATCGCCAGGCCTTGCAGAACGAGGCCGGTACGGTACCCGGTGATCAGTTCGCTGACGAACGGCGCCAGGTGATGCGAATCTGGCAGGCGCTGGGGTTGGGTTGAAACACTATTAGGGCGGGGAGGCATAAGCCTCCCCGCATCGTTTGTGGAAACTACATGAATATTCTGATCGTTGGGCCCAGTTGGGTCGGTGACATGGTGATGGCGCAGACTCTGTTCCAGAGCCTGCGTATGCGCTACCCGGACTGCCAGATCGACGTGCTTGCCCCCGAGTGGAGCCGGCCGATCCTCGAGCGCATGCCCGAAGTGCGCAAGGCCTTGAGCTTTCCGCTCGGCCACGGTGCCCTGGAACTGGCGACCCGCCGCCGCATCGGCAAATCCCTGGCGGGCCAGTACGACCAGGCGATCCTGCTGCCCAACTCGCTGAAGTCGGCGCTGGTGCCGTATTTTGCCGGTATCCCCAAGCGCACCGGCTGGCGCGGCGAGTTTCGTTATGTGCTGCTTAATGATGTACGCACGCTGGACAAGGCGCGTTACCCGCTGATGATCGAACGCTTCATGGCCCTGGCCTATGCGCCGGGCGTCGAGTTGCCCAAGCCGTACCCGCGGCCCAGCCTGCAGATCGACCCGGTCACCCGCGATGCGGCACTCGCCAAGTTCGGCCTGGTCCTGGATCGTCCGGTGTTGGCCCTGTGCCCCGGTGCGGAGTTTGGCGAGTCCAAGCGCTGGCCGTCGGACCACTACGCCAAAGTCGCCGAGATGAAGATTCGCGAAGGCTGGCAGGTGTGGTTGTTCGGTTCGAAAAACGATCACTCGGTGGGTGAAGACATTCGCCAGCGCCTGATCCCGGGCCTGCGCGAAGAGGCCGTCAACCTCAGTGGCGACACGTCCCTGGCCGAGGCCATCGACTTGCTCTCCTGTGCTGACGCCGTGGTGTCCAACGACTCCGGCCTGATGCATGTGGCCGCTGCGCTGAACCGCCCGTTGGTGGCGGTGTACGGCTCCACCTCGCCGGGCTTTACCCCGCCGCTGGCCGACCAGGTCGAAGTGGTGCGTCTGGGGCTGGAGTGCAGCCCGTGCTTTGATCGCACCTGCCGCTTCGGCCATTACAACTGCCTGCGCCAATTGCTGCCGCAGCCGGTAACCGATGCCTTGCAGCGATTGCAGGGCGACGTGGTCGAGGTTCACTGAGTTGCGGGTACTGGTAATCAAGACCTCATCCCTGGGCGACGTGATCCATGCCTTGCCGGCACTGACTGACGCGGCACGGGCGATCCCCGGCATTCGCTTCGACTGGGTGGTGGAAGAAGGCTTTGCTGAAATCCCCACCTGGCACCCGGCGGTGGACAAGGTCATCCCGGTGGCGATCCGCCGCTGGCGCAAGAACCTCTGGCAAACCTTCAAGAGCGGCGAGTGGCGGCGCTTCAAGCAGCAAGTCCAGTCGACCAAGTACGATCTGGTGATCGATGCCCAGGGCCTGTTCAAAAGCGCCTGGCTGACCCGCTACGTGCGCGCTCCGGTGGCCGGATTCGACAAACACTCGGCCCGTGAGCCGATTGCGGCGCGCTTCTACTCGCGGCGCCTGGCCGTGGCCCGTGGGCAGCATGCGGTGGAGCGTTTGCGCCAACTGTTCGCCGTGGCCCTCGGCTATGACTTGCCCAAAGGCCTGGGCGACTACGGCCTCAGCACCGAAAAACTGCTCGGCCTGCCGCCGAAAAAGCCCTTCGTCCTGCTGCTGCACGGTACTACCTGGGACACCAAGCATTGGCCCGAGGCCTACTGGCGCGAGTTGGCTGAACGTATGGGCCGCCTGGGCGTGGACGTGAAGTTGCCCTGGGGCAACGCCGCCGAAAAGGCCCGTGCGGAGCGCCTGGCCCAAGGCCTGAACAACGCCGAAGTGCTGCCCAAGCTGAACCTGGCCGGCGTGGCCCGGGTATTGGCCGGCGCCCGCGCCTGTGTGGCGGTGGACACCGGGCTGGGGCATTTGGCGGCGGCGCTGGATGTGCCGACCATTTCCCTGTTCGGCCCCACCAACCCCGGCCTGACCGGCGCGTACGGCAAGGGCCAGGTTCACCTGGCCAGCGACTTTGCCTGTGCGCCGTGCCTGCAAAAACAATGTACCTATCAACCGACGGCCGACGACCAGCGTCGGTTCGACATCAAGCGCGAGTCGCCCCTGTGTTTCACGCGCCTGAACCCTGAGCGTGTGGCAACCCGGCTGAGCACGTTGTTATTGGCTGAGGAGCTGCACTGATGCAACTGGCTTTTGTTCTGTACAAATATTTCCCCTTCGGCGGCCTGCAGCGCGACTTCATGCGCATCGCCCTGGAGTGCCAGCAGCGCGGTCATCAGATTCGTGTCTACACGCTGATCTGGGAAGGTGACATCCCGCCCGGCTTCGAAGTGCTGGTGGCGCCGGTCAAGGCGTTCTTCAACCATCGGCGCAACGAGAAGCTCAGCGCCTGGATGCAGGCCGACCTGGCCAAGCGCCCGGTGGACCGCCTGATCGGCTTCAACAAGATGCCCGGCCTGGACGTGTACTACGCTGCCGACGGCTGCTTCGAAGACAAGGCACAAAACCTGCGCCATTCGCTGTACCGCAGTTTTGGCCGCTATCGCCACTTTGCCGAGTACGAGCGCGCGGTGTTTGCCAAGGACGCCAAGACCGAAGTCTTGATGATTTCCGAAGTGCAGCAGCCGCTGTTCATCAAGCATTACGACACGCCGCTGGAGCGTTTCCACCTGCTGCCACCGGGCATTGCCCAGGACCGCCGCGCGCCGCCGAATGCGGCCGAGATTCGTGAAGGCTTCCGCAAGGAGTTCAACCTGGGCGATGACGACCTGCTGCTGGTGCAGATCGGTTCCGGCTTCAAGACCAAGGGCGTCGACCGCAGCCTCAAGGCCGTGGCGGCGTTGCCCGCTGAGCTGAAAAAACGCACGCGCCTGTTTGTCATCGGCCAGGACGACCCCAAGGTATTCCAACTGCAAAGCGCCACCCTCGGGCTGGGCGATAACGTGCAGTTCCTCAAGGGGCGCAGCGATATTCCGCGTTTCCTGCTGGGCGCCGACCTGCTGATCCACCCGGCGTACAACGAAAACACCGGCACCGTGTTGCTCGAAGCCCTGGTGGCCGGGTTGCCGGTGCTGGTCTCGGCGGTGTGTGGTTATGCCCATTACATCGCCGAAGCCGACAGCGGCCTGGTGCTGGACGAGCCGTTTGAACAGGCTCAGTTGAACCAGTACCTGACGCAGATGTTGACCGATTCTGCACAGCGCGCGGCCTGGGGCCGCAATGGGTTGGCCTTCGCCGAGACGGCCGACCTCTACAGCATGCCGCAGCACGCTGCGGATGTGATTCTGGCGGAGCCAAAACGATGAAATTGATTCTTGCCGAACCGTTCAAGACGTTATGGGCCGGGCGTGATGCCTTTGCCGAAGTCGAGCAACTGCAAGGCCAGGTATTCCGTGAACTGGCGGCGCGACGCACGCTGCGCACCGAGGTGGATGGCCGCCCGTATTTCGTCAAAATCCACCGCGGCATCGGCTGGGCGGAAATCTTCAAGAACCTGATCACCGCCAAGCTGCCGGTGCTCGGCGCCGGCCTGGAATGGGATGCCATTCACCGCTTGCAGGAACTCGGTGTGCCGACCATGACCGGCGTGGCCTTCGGCGAAAAAGGCAGCAACCCGGCGGACCAGCACTCGTTCATCATCACCGAAGAGTTGGCGCCGACCATCAGCCTTGAAGACCTGAGCGTCAACTGGGTCGCCGAGCCGCCCGCGCCCGCGTTGCGCCATGCGCTCACGGCCGAGTTGGCGCGCATGGTTGGCGACATGCACCGTGGCGGCGTGAATCACCGCGACTGCTACCTGTGCCACTTCCTGCTGGACACGTCCAAGCCGATCGACGCACGCAACATCAAGCTCTCGGTGATCGACCTGCACCGGGCGCAAATGCGCGCCCATCTGCCGCTGCGCTGGCGCGACAAGGACCTCTCCGCGCTGTATTACTCGGCGTTGGACATCGGCCTGACCCGGCGCGATAAATTGCGCTTCCTCAAGGGCTACTTCCGCCAGCCGCTGCGTCAGATCCTGGCCGAGCAATCGGCGTCCCTGAGCCTGATGCAGCGCAAGGCCGACAAGCTCTACGCGCGCAAGCAACGTTATGGGGATGCGATCTGATGGCGGGTTGGAACCTGGAGCCTGCCTACGCCGCCCTGGCGGATGATTTTGGAAGCCTCGAAGCGGTATTTGCCCTGCAAGGCGAGCGGCTGACCCGCGACCCGCTGTCGGAAGTGATCCGGGTGGAGCGTGGTGGGGTCAACTACTACGTCAAGCGCTATACCGGTGCCGGCAAGGGCCTGCGGCGTTACCTGGGCAAGCCGCGGGTCAAGTCCGAATGGCAGAACCTCAAGCGCTTCGCCAAGTGGGGCATTCCCACCGCCGATGTGGTCGCCTGGGGCCTTGAGCGCAGCGGCCTGGCCTATGATCGTGGCGCAATGATCACCCGCGAGTTGCCGAGGACCGAAGACCTCTCGGTCCTGGCCGAACGTAAGGATGCGCGCCTGCGCGACCCCAAGTGGGTCAACGCGGTCAGCCGCCAGCTCGCCGAATACACGCGCACCATGCACGATCATCGCTTTACCCATAACGACTTGAAGTGGCGCAACCTGCTGATCGACGATCAGGCCACCCTGTACCTGATCGATTGCCCCAACGGCGATTTCTGGCGCGGTTTCTGGCTCAAGTACCGCATCACCAAGGACCTGGCCTGCCTGGACAAGGTGGCCAAGTATCACTTGTCGGCCACTCAGCGCCTGCGCTTCTACATGCAGTACCGTGGGTGTCGGCACCTGAGTGAGTCGGACAAACGGCGGATTCGCCACGTAGTGAAGTTTTTCGAGGGACGTGAATGAGTGATTTCCTGGCGGCTGAAGATCGCGCCCTGCTGGAGCGCCACGGCCTTGCGACCTTCGACGCCCTGTGGGCCCGGCAACTGGACGCGGTGGACGAGCCGAACACCAGCCGTGGCGGCTGGAGCAGCGTGTTTCGCCTGGAGCTCGACGGCCACGGCTATTACCTCAAGCGCCAGAGCAACTACCTCACGCGCAGCTTGCACCGGCCCTTGGGCGAGCCGAGTTTTTCCCGCGAGTTCCGCAACATCAGCCGTTACCGCAAGCTCGGGATCCCGGCGCTGCAGGCGGCGTTCTACGGCGAGCGCAAAGTCGCCGGTGAGCACCGCGCGATGCTGCTGACCCGTGCCCTGGACGGTTGGAATGACCTGGATTCATTGCTGGAACAATGGGCGCAACTCAGCGATGCCCAGCACTGCGCGATCCTGCTGGCCTGCGGTCAACTGGCGCGCCGGTTGCACAGCGTCGGCCAGGTGCATGGCTGTTTCTACCCCAAGCATATTTTCCTGCAGGCTACTGGTGACGGCTACGCCGCGCAGTTGATCGACCTGGAGAAAACCCGCCCGCTGCTGTTCGGCTGGCGTGACCGGGTCAAGGACCTGGAACCTTTGTTGCGCCGTGCGCCACAGTGGTCCGACGCCCAGGTGCGTCAACTGCTGGCGGCTTACCTCGATCAGCCGGAAGGCAGCGCACTCGTCACCACCTGGCTGCAACGCCTGACGAAGCGGCGTAGCCACAAGGAGAACCGTTGATGCGCCTGTCCGAGTTGAAAAACGCCGGCCGCAGGCCGAGCCTGCCCCTCACTGTCGACCTGGCGGATGCCGCCGGCCCGGGGCAACTGCAACTGTTGAGCCTGTTGCGGGTGTTGCCGGGCGATCGTTACGTGGGCGCGGCGGTATGGCGCGGGCGTCCGGTGCTGGCCAAGTTATTGGTGGGCGGCAAGGCCGCGCGGCATTTCCAGCGTGAACTCAGCGGCGTACGCCTGCTGGCCGAGCAAGGCCTGACCACCCCGCTGTTGCTCGCCGATGGCTTGCAGGACGGCGAGGGCGGCTGGCTGCTGTTCGAGTTTATCGAAGGTGCCGAGAGCCTGGCCGATGCCTGGCACGCCGTTGAAGCGCTACCGCCACTGGCCGACGAGCAAACCGCCGTGCTGGCCGAGGCGCTGGGTGCGATCGGGCAGATGCATGCCAAGGGCCTGTGGCAGGAAGACCTGCACCTGGACAACCTGCTGCGTCAGGACGGCAAGCTGTACCTGATCGATGGCGCCGGTATTCGCGTCGAAGAGGCCGGCAAGCCACTGTCGCGTAACCGCGTGCTGGAAAACCTCGGGGTGTTTTTTGCCCAGTTGCCGAAAAACCTCGAGCCGTTTACCGAAGAACTGCTGGTGTACTACCTACTGGGCAACGGCGAGCACGCCTTGCCCCTGCAAGCCCTGGAAAAACAGGTGCGCAAGGTCAGCGCCTGGCGCCTGAAGGACTTGTTGAACAAGGTGGGCCGCGACTGCACGCTGTTCAGCGTGGTGCGTGGCGCCTTTGCCTTGCGCGCGATCCGTCGCGAGGAAGAACCGGCGATGCTGCCGGTGCTGGAGCAGGCGGATGCGTTGCTCGACCAGGGCCACCTGTACAAGACCGGTGGTGCGGCCAGCGTGGCCAAGGTCGACGTAGCCGGCCGGCCCTTGGTGATCAAGCGCTACAACATCAAGGGCGTTGCCCATTGGCTCAAGCGCTTCTGGCGCCCGAGCCGCGCCTGGCATTCCTGGCGCGAAGGCAATCGCCTGGCCTTCCTCGGCATCGCCACGCCCAAGCCGCTGGCCGTCCTGGAAAAGCGTTTTTTCTGGCTGCGCAGCCGCGCTTACCTGGTCACCGAATACCTGCCGGGCCCGGACATCATCGAGCGGTTCGCGCCCTATATCGAACACGGTGACGCGCCGGAAAACGAACTGTTGGCGCTGGACCAGTTGTTCGCCGAGCTGATTCGCGAGCGCATCAGCCATGGCGACTTCAAGGGCCATAACCTGTTCTGGGATAAGGATCGCTGGTCGCTGATCGACCTCGACGCGATGTGCCAACACAGCTCTGCCGCCAGCTTCGCCCCGGCGTATGCCAGGGACCGTGCGCGGTTTATGCGGAATTGGCCTGAGAGTAGTGCGTTGTATCAGCTGATCGATCAGCGTTTGCCGAAGCAATCGACCTGATCGTTTCCTCCCAGGGTGAACGATTAAGAACTGTTGCCTGAGCAACAGTTATCAGGCAGTTGTTGCCTCAGAACGACAGTCCGCCTTCATGTGAAAACGTTATCCCATTGATTTTACGTAATAAAAATCCTGGCACGGGCTCTGCAATGCCTCCTGGTGAACCCTTTCACCGGTCGCAGCGGAGCCCTGTATGCCTTCCAGCCTTTCCTCGCTTTCCCGTTTGATCTGCCTTGGCGCCGCGCTGTTGCTGGGCCATGTCGTCAGTGTCCAGGCTGCCGAGGGCGATGAGGCCGTGCCGTCCCTGGCCGGCAAGCGCATTGCCGTGAGCATGACCGGCACCAGTCACTATTTCGATATCAAGGCGTTCCAGGCCCAGGTCGATGAAATCAAGCGCCTGGGCGGCACGCCGATCACCCTCGATGCCGGGCGTAACGACAAGAACCTGGTGACCCAGCTGCAAACGGTGGTCACCCAGAAACCCGACGCCGTGATCCAGACCCTCGGCACCCTCAGCGTGATCGACCCCTGGCTCAAGCGCATCAGCAAGGCCGGCATCCCGCTGTTCACCATCGATGCACCGTCCCAGTACAGCCTCAACAACACCACCTCCGACAACGTCGCCACCGGCAAGGCGTTGGCCGAACAATTGATCAAGGACGCCGGCGGCAAAGGCAAGATCCTGGTGTTCAACGGTTTCTACGGCGTGCCGGTGTGTGCGATCCGTTATGACCAGTTGAAGCTGGCGCTCAAGGATTACCCCCAGCTGGAAATCATCCAGCCGGAACTTCGCGACGTGATCCCCAACACCGTGCAGGATGCTTATTCCCAAGTCTCGGCGCTGCTCAACAAGTACCCGGCGGGCAGCGTCTCGGCGATCTGGTCGGCGTGGGACATTCCGCAGTTGGGCGCGAGCAAGGCGCTGATCGATGCCAGGCGCACCGAGATCAAGACTTACGGCGTCGACGGTACGCCGGAAGTGCTGGCGCTGCTCGGCCAGGCAAATTCGCCGGTGGGGGCGGTGGTGGCGCAGCAACCGGCGTTGATCGGCAAGACCGCTGTGCAGAACGTGGCGCGCTACCTTGCCGGGCAACGAGACCTGCCCAAGGAAACCCATGTGGCCACGCTGCTGACCACCGCGGCCAACCTGGACCAGGTTCAGCAACTGCGGGGTGACTGATGCCGGCATTGGTCCTGCAACACTTGCATAAACGCTTTGGCGCCACCCTGGCGCTGGATGACGCAAGCCTTAAAGTCGAACGCGGCAGCATCCACGGCCTGGTGGGGGAGAACGGTGCGGGCAAGTCGACCTTGATCAAGATCCTGGCCGGCATCCACAAGGCGGACGCGGGGCAGGTGAGTATCGATGGCCAGTCGTACGCCGCCTTGTCACCGCGTCAGGTGGATGCGCTGGGCGTGCAGTTCATCCATCAGGAGCGTCTGTTGCCCGCCAGTTTTACCGTGGGCGAGGCGCTGTTTTTCGGGCATGAATTGCGGCGCGGGCCCTTTGTGGATCGACGTCGGCAGCAACGTGAAGCCGAGCGCTTGCTGGCGGAATATTTTGATCTGCAATTGCCCGCAGGTGCGCTGGTGAGCGAGCTGAACAGCGCCGAACGCCAGGTGCTGCAAATCACCCGGGCGTTGATTCGCCAGCCGAAGATCCTGGTGTTCGACGAGCCCAGCGTGGCGTTGGTCAAGCGCGAGGTCGACCAGTTGCTGCGCATCGTCAAGCGCCTGCGCGACCAGGGTTTATCCATCCTGTACATCTCCCATTACCTGCAGGAAATCGACAGTCTGTGCGATGAAGTCACGGTGCTGCGCAATGGTCGGGACGTGGCGGTGGTGCAGCCCCGGCATACGTCCAGCGCCGAGATTGCGCGGCTGATGGTCAATCGCGAGGTGCAGGAGATGTACCCCAAGGCCAAGGTCGCACTGGGAGCGCCGCTGTTGCAGGTACGCGGGTTGAGCCTGGCGCGGCGCTATCGGCAGATCGATCTGGACGTGCGGCGCGGAGAAATCGTCGGCCTGACCGGGCTGGTCGGCTCGGGAGCCAAGGAGTTGTTCAAGACACTTTTTGGTGTCGAGCGCGCCGACAGCGGCAGTGTGCATCTGGACGGGCGTTTGCTGCGCCTGCGTTCGCCGGCCCAGGCGATTGCCGAGGGCATTGCGCTGGTGCCGGAAGAGCGGCGCAGCCAGGGGATTTCGCCAGTGCTTTCGGTGCTGGAAAACCTGACGCTGGCGGGGCTCGGGCGGTTCAGCCGCTGGGGCTTGTTGAGCCGCCGCAAGGAGCAGGCGGAAAGCCTGCGGCTGATCGACGAATTGGCGATCAAGGCGCCTGGGCCCCAAGTGGCGGTCAGCCAGCTCAGTGGTGGCAACCAGCAGAAGGTCGCCCTGGGGAAATGGCTGAGCCGCCGCTCGGCGGTGTACCTGTTGGATGAGCCCTGTGTGGGCGTGGATGTGGGTGCCAAAGTAGAGATATATCGCTTGATCGGACGCTTGGTGGAAGAGGGCGCGGCGGTGCTGGTGTTGTCGTCGGATTTGCCGGAGTTGTTGGGGATCAGTGACCGAATCCTGGTGCTGCATCGGGGTGAGATCGCCGGTGAATTCCGTGCCGGGGAGGCGGACAGCGATCAGTTGCTGGCCTGTGCGACGGGGGCCGTGGTTGCGGCGGCTTTAAGCGCTCGAGAGGTGGAACATGCTTGAAGCGGCGACGCCTGGGTTATCGCAGCGGTTATGGGTGCTGGTGCTGCGCCGTGGGTCGGTGGGGGTTTTTATGGCGATCCTGATGGGGTTTGCCGTGGCTGCGCCGAATTTTCTGTCGGTGGGTAATCTGGTCAACGTGTTCAGTCAGTCGGCGATTCTCGGCGTGCTGGCCTTCGGGCTCACCTGCGTGATTATCGGCGGCGGTTCGAACGTGGTGGCTGGAGGGCTGGACCTGTCGCTGGCGGCCAACCTGGGCTTGTGCGCGGCGGTATTCAGCCGCCTCAATAATGCCGGCCTGGATCTCGGGTTGACGTTGCTGCTGACCCTGGGCTGCGGTTTGGCGGTCGGCTTGCTGAATGGGCTGGCCGTGGTGGTGCTGCGTTTGCCGCCGTTGCTGGCGACCCTGGCGAGCATGAATGTACTGGCCGGGCTGGAGTTGGTGCTGACGGAGAACACGGTGGTCTCCACGGACTCGCCGCTGTTGGACCTGCTCAGTGGCGGCGCCTGGTTGGGCGTACCGGCCCTGGCCTGGGTGCTGCTGGTGACGGCGGGCGTGCTGACGCTGCTGATTCAGCACTCGGCCTATGGGCTGCGCCTGCATGCGGTGGGCGAATACCCCCAGGCGGCCGAAGCGGCGGGCATTGGAGTGCCCGTCTACGTGTTGTCGAGCTATCTGCTGTCCGGTCTATGTGCCGCGGTGGCTGCGCTGTGTTCGGCGGCGTTCTTCAGCGGCAGCACCACCGGTTCCGGCGACATGCTGCTGTCGGTGGTGGCGATCGCCTTTCTCGGTGTGGTGTTTTCCCGCCGGTTGGTGGCGAGCATTCCGGGGACTTTGCTGGCAGCGCTGTTGATCGGTTTTCTGATCAATGGCTTTCAACTGCTTAACCTCTCCAGCTTCTGGGTCAATGGTGTGCAGGGCGTGTTGATCCTGCTGGTCGTCGCAGCCTCCAGTGCAGTGAACCAAGGGGCGACGGCATGAACGCACGCGCAGTATTGCCGCTGACATTGCCACTGGTGTTCACCCTGATTGTCGTGGTGTTTGCGCTGCAAGCGCCGGGCTTCCTCAGTGCTGGCAACCTGCAAAGCCTGGTGCTGAACAACTTCGTGCTGCTGGCGATTGTCGCCATCGGCATGACCTACGCGGTGGCGGCCGGTGGCATCGACCTGTCGGTGGGCACGGCGCTGGACTTTGCCAGTTTCAGCTTTGTGGTGCTGCTCAATGGCGGCCATGGCTGGGCGGTGGCGGCCACGGGCGCGCTGGCGGCGGCGCTGCTGGTGGGGCTGGTCAATGCCGGCCTGATTGCCGGGCTGCGCATCAGTCCGTTCCTGGCCACCCTTGGCACGTTGTTTATCGGCACCAGCGCCCAGCAACTGCTCTCGGACGGCGGCCAGCCGATCTATATCAGCCAAGGCTTGAAGCCTGAACTCATGGGGCTGACACCGCTGCTGGTGGTAGTGGGGCTGGCGCTGTTCTACGGCCTGGCCCTGGCGCGCGGACGCCTGGGCCGTGAGTTGCTGGCCCAGGGCACCCAGCCGCTGCTGGCGTATTACTCGGGGTTATCGGTGCGGCGCATCGTCACCATCGTGGCCCTGGCAACCGCCCTGGCCTGTGGGGTGGCCGGCGTGTTGCTCAGCTCGACAGTCAGCGCCTATGTGCCGCTGTCCGGTAACGCGTTTTTGCTCAATGCGATTGGCGCGGTGTTTATCGGCACCACCTTGAGTCGACAGGGACGGGCGAATGTTCCGGGGACCCTGCTGGGCGTGTTGTTTATCAACGTGATCGCCAACGGGCTGCTGCTGATCGGCTGGAATTTCTACTGGCAGCAGGTGGCGACCGGGGTGCTGATCTTTATCGTGCTGAGCTTCAGTTTCGCCAGTCGGCGGATGCTGGAGCGCGTCTAGTGTTGCACCCCAAAGCTGGACTCCATCCGACGCTTGGGGGCATGAGCAAACTCCCCTTAGGGCATAAACAATTTCAGGCGACCGCATTCCGGTGGTGAGCGGGCTTGTCCCGCGTCGGGTGCGAAGCGCCCCCTGATGAAGACGAATGCGGGGTATCAGGTACTCCTCTGCGCCCGGTTTTGGGGCTGCTGCGCAGCCCGACGCGGGGCAAGCCCGCTCGCCACAGGGGTTCCGGTTTGCTGCGCGACAGCGCGGGGCCTCCCACATTGAAGGTGTGGTGCGTTCAGAATTGATACTCGGCACCCGCCCCGGCATACCAGGAGCGCCCAGGCGCCGCTTCGTAGTAGCGGCCATTGCCGTCGCCGACGATCACCGAACCGACGTACTGGCGGTCCAGCAGGTTATCCAGGCGCAGGGTCTGGTGGAAGGTCCAGTGTTCGACCTTCTGCTCGAACCGTGCGCGCCAGTTGAACACGCTGTAGCCCGGCGCGGCGTGTTGGCTGTTGGTGTCTTCGACGTAGACCTTGCTGCGGTACAGGCCTTCGACTGCGGTACTGACCCAGTCCCGGGGTTTCCAGTTCAGCTCGGCGAACAGCGTGGTTTGCGGCACTCCGGGGAGGTAGTTGCCTTTGTCGACGGCAGTTGTGCCGCTGGTGAAGTCGCTGTCATAGGTGGCTTGCAGGCGCGTGTAGGCGAGGTTAGTGCTCCAGTGTTCGGCGAGTTGGCTTTCGATGCCCAGTTCGAAGCCGCGACGCAGGGTGCGGCCGGCGTTTTGGTAAGTGGTGCGCCCTCCGCTGGATTGCTGCACTACCAGTTCGTCCTCGGTGGTGATCTGAAAGAGGGCCGCATTCACGCGGGTGTCCTGGCCAATGCGAGCTTTCAGGCCAACTTCATACTGTTGGCTGACCGATGGCTTGAGCGCAAAGTTGAAGCCGTTCGCCGTGCTGGAATACGCGGACTCGGCCTGGGTTGGGGTTTCGAAACCTTTGCCCGCGCTTACATAACCGTGCAAGTCAGGTGTGAAGGCGTACATGACGCTGATCGACGGCGTGTTCTTCTGGTAGGTCTTGCTGCCGCTGTCGTTGCCGTCGCTGAGGAAGTGATCGTCTACGTCCATTTCCATGGTGCTGTGGCGCAGGCCGGCTTGCAGGGTCCAGTCACCCAGCAGCCAGTTGGCTTGCACGAACGGGTCGAGGCTGGTGGCGGTATCGATTTCATCGCGGCCCAAGGCCCCTTTGACACCATGCACCCCATTGACGGTGTTGGAGTAACCTTGGCGATCATCCTGGCTGCGGTCGTAGTCGAGGCCGGTGATCAGGGTCAGCTCGCCGGGTGCGCTGGTGATAGGTTGCAACCAATGGAGGGAGCCGCCATAGAACTTGCGGTCGAAAGCTACCACACCGCCGCGAGCGTTAGCCGGATTGGCGGCGCCACTGCCGAACCTGTCCGGGATCGACAGATACTGAACCACACTACGCCGCCCGGTATACCCGTTCACCTGCAGCGTCGCATCGCCGAAGTACCGTTCATAATTCATGCCCAATTGCTGATGATCGATACTTTTGCGTGTGTTGTACGTCAGCGCATTGCTGCTCACCGAACGCGGGTCGGCCTTGTAGGCGTCCCAGGTTTGCCCCAGTGGATCCTGGGTACCGTTCTGCTCCAGGCTGCTGTAGATCAGCGCCAGCTTGCTGTCGTCATCCGGTTGGACATTGAGCTTGGCGAAGGTCTGGTCGCGACGGGCGCTGCTGTGGTCGCGGTAGCCGTTGGTATCCATGCGCGAGGCGTCGAGTACAAAGCCTGCGCCGTTTGCCGCGCCTTCGGCGCTCAGGTGGTTCTTGTTCAGGCCGTCGCTGCCCACCAGGGTTTCGGCGCCGATGCGTGGCGGGCCTTCGCCATCGCGGGAAAACATCTGGATCACGCCGCCAGCATTGCTGCCATACAGGGTGGCGGCCGGGCCGCGCAGCACTTCGATACGCTCGGCGGTGTCGAGGTTGAACGTGGCGGCCTGGCCCTGGCCATCCGGGGTGCTGGCGGGGATGCCGTCGGCGATCAGCTTGATGCCGCGCACACCGAAGGCCGAGCGGGCGCCGAAGCCGCGAGAGGAAATCTGCAGGTCCTGGGCATAGTTCTGGCGGTTCTGCACCACCAGGCCGGGCACGCGGGCCAGGGCTTCGGAGGCGTTGATGCCCAATTGGCCGTCGCTGATCTGCTCGCGACTGATGCCGCCCACCGAGTAGGGCAGGTCGAAGGTCGGGCTGGCGCTGCGCGAGCCGGTGACGACGCTGGGGTCGAGGATCAGCGCGGGGTCATCAGCCTGGGCGACGCCGCACAGGGCGAGCAGGCCGGGCAGCAACAGGTTGAAGCGAGCGAGAGGGGTCATGAGTCAGCCGGAATCCGTGGCGCTTAGGGTGTAAACGCGCAAAAGGGCGCGAGTTTAGTGACTGGGAAGATTTTTATCATTCAGGAATTCGGCTACGCGACCCATCAGCGCGCTCGCACTGCACACATGGCGATGGTGCAGGCGACTCTTGCCGCTAACAGCTTCCCACTGCTTTTGAGCTATAATCCCGCCCTTTAGCTGTTTCCTGCCCAGGCGGGAAGCACACTTTTTTCAGGCGCAACCCGCCTGCATGCAGACTAAAAGAGGCTAGACCCCTGTGGCATTGACGATTCTTGGCCTGTCCGGCGCCCTTAGCCATGATCCTTCCGCAGCCTTGTATATCGACGGCAAGCTGATCGCGGCCGCCGAAGAAGAGCGCTTCGTACGCGACAAACATGCAAAGAACCGCATGCCCTACGAGTCGGCGAAGTTTTGCCTGGAACAGGCCGGCATCAAGCCTTCCGACGTTGATGTGGTGGCGATCCCGTTCGCCCCGATCAGCCTGTTCGGCGAGGCGCGCTGGCACTACGCCAAGCGTTACTGGTACGCCCCGGACCGCGCACTTGACGCGATCCTGATGGGCAACCGTCGCTACAAGCGCTATCGCAACAAGATCGTCTGGTGCCTGGAGCAACTGGGCTTCGACCCGAAGAAAATCAAGATCGAACCGGTTGAACACCACCTGGCCCACGCGTCCAGCGCCTACCACTGCTCCGGCTTCCAGGAGAAGACCGCGATCCTCGGCATCGACGGCAAGGGTGAGTACGCCACCACGTTCTTCGGCTACGGCGAAAACGGCAAGATCCACAAGATCAAGGAATTCTACGATCCGGACTCCCTCGGCGGCCTGTACGGCGCGATCACCGAGTTCCTCGGTTTCGAGATGCTCGACGGCGAGTTCAAGGTCATGGGCATGGCGCCGTACGGCGATGCCAGCAAGTACGACTTCTCGCGCCTGGCCTCGTTTGAAAACGGCGAGCTGATGATCAACACCGACTACGCCAACGTCATTGGCCTGCGCCGTTATAAAGAGAAGGGCAAGGGCTTCTACTTCTCGCCGAAACTGATCGAGTGGCTGGGCCCCAAGCGCGAAGGCGACATCGCCGACGAGCCGTACATTCACTACGCCGCCAGCATGCAGGCGCTGTTTGAAAAGCTGGCCTTGCAGATGATCGACCATTACCTGGGCGATATCCTCAAGGACACCGGCAAGCTGGCCTTCGCCGGCGGCTGCGCGCTGAACGTCAAGCTGAACCAGAAGATCATTGCCCGTGACGACGTGAAAGAGCTGTTCGTGCAGCCGGCGTCCGGCGATGCCGGCACCGCCGTCGGTGCCGCCGCCTACGTGTCCCACGCCCGTGGTGTACCGGTGGAGAAGATGGAACACGTCTACCTCGGCCCGTCCTACAGCAACGAAGACGTGATCGCCGCCTGCGCCAAGCACGAGAGCAAGCCGAACTGGCGCAAGATCGAGAACATGCCCAAGCGCATTGCCAGGATCATGGTCGACGGCAACCCGGTGGCCTGGTTCCAGGGCCGCATGGAGTTTGGCCCGCGTGCCTTGGGCGGTCGTTCGATCATCGGTTGCCCAAGTGCGACCGGCGTGGCCGACCGTATCAACCACCAGATCAAGTTCCGCGAGCGCTGGAGGCCTTTCTGCCCGTCGATGCTCGACACCGTGGCCCCGCAGATGATCAAGGTCGATCACCCGGCGCCGTTCATGACCTTCACCTTTGAAGTGTCGGAAGAGTGGAAGACCCGCGTGCCGGAAGTGGTGCATGAAGACGGCACCTCCCGCGCCCAGGTGCTCAAGCGCGAATACAACCCGCGCTACTACGACATGATGAAAGAGCTGGAAGTACTGACCGGCAACGGCGTGTCCCTGAACACCTCGCTCAACCGTCGTGGCGAAGCGATGATCTGCTCGCCGACCGACGCGCTGAACATGTTCTTCGGCTCTGACCTGCAGTACCTGATCATGGAAGACATCCTGGTCGTCAAGGACGGCGTGGACCCTTATGACGCGCTCGGCTGAACGCCACGTCCTGCAGTTCTGCCATGGCTATGACGGGCCATTCCTGGACTGCGCGCGGCAGTACGCCAGTTTGTTCGCAGGCTCCGGCTACAAGGTGACCACGGTGTTTCTCACCGGGGTCGCCGACCCGCACGTGGCCGCCGGTTGTGCGTCCGATGAAGTGTTGTTCATGGAATTCAGCTCCAAGGCCATTCGTGGCCTGAAGCTGGGTGCCATTCGTGAACTGCGCAAGATCGCCGCGTCGCGCAACTTCAGTTTTTGTATCGCGCACCGTTTCAAGCCGATCTACATCGCCTTGCTCGGCACACGGCTGCCGGTGATTGGCGTGCATCACGCCTTTGGGGATTACCAGCGTCGCAGTCGCAGGCTGTTTGCCGGGATCTTCCGCAAGCGCCTGAGCCTGCTGGGGGTTTCCGACGCGGTGCGTGACGATATGCGCCGTTGCCTGCCGACCTGGCCGGCGGCACGCATCCAGACGTTGTACAACCGCATCGACGTCGACGCCTTGCAGGCCACACAGGTGCCTGCACATGAGGCGCGCGACGCGTTGGGGTTGTCGCCGGACGAATGGGTGGTCGGCAATGTCGGCCGCCTGCACCCGGACAAGGACCAGGCCACACTGCTCAAGGGCTTTGCCCAGGCGCTGGCGCACTTGCCGGCCGAAAGCCGCCTGGCGATCCTCGGCAGCGGGCGCCTGGAGCGGGACCTCAAGGCCCTCGCACGGGAGCTGGGCATTGCCGACAAGGTGCTGTTCCTCGGCCAGGTGCCGGATGCGCGTCGGTACTTCCGGGCATTCGATGTGTTTGCCCTGAGCTCCGACCATGAACCCTTTGGCATGGTGCTGCTGGAAGCCATGGCGGCCGGCGTCCCGTTGCTGGCCACGGCCTGTGGCGGTGCGAAGGAGGTGGTCGAGGGCGTGGGTATCCTGTTTCCCTTCGGCGATGCCGAACACCTTGCCCAGGGGCTGCGGCATCTGGCAGCAATGGATCAACACCAGCAACGGCAGTGCGCCGAAATGATGCTGGAGCGCCTGCGCGAGCGTTTCTCGGATCAGGCGGTACGCGATACCTTCTGGCAATTGCCACACGTTATTGAACTGACCGCGGGGGCTTGATGCTCAATCGATTCCAAGGCTGGCGCGAGCGTGGCTGGTCCGTCGTCGATGCGCCGGTCTACAGCGATGCCTGGCAGCGTTTTGGCGGCAGTGTCGCGACCCACCCACAAGTGATCGAACGTCTGGCCGGGCTGGCCGACATCCCGGTGCGTTACCTGGCCTGGGAGCAGGGCGGCGAGCTTCAAGCCTGCATCGCGACCTGGGGGCGCGACCTGGCCTTGTCCAAGGATGTGCTCAAGCAGCGCGGCAAAAAAGGCCTGTTCGACCTGGGCAACGCCGAGTTGATCCTGCCCGCCGCGCCTGCAGCCCAGGCGCCCTTGCGGCACCGTGCACGCTATTTGTCGGCCCTGAATGAAGGCCGTTTCAGCGGCCTCAAGCCCCAGGCCGAACAGTTGGCCATGGCCCGCACCCCGGAAGAACTGTCGAAGAAGTTTCGCTACAACCAGCGTCGCGAACTGCGCTTGCTCGAAGAGGCCGGTGGGGTGGTGCGACCGGTGAGCGAGTTTTCCAGCGAGGAGCTGGCGGCGATCTACTGCGACCTGTTCCTGCGCCGCTGGGGCTTTGTCGCCACCGGCGCCGAACGCATGGCCGAGGTGATCGAGCTGCTGCGCGAATGGCTGATCGGTTCGGTGATCTTCCTCAATGATGCGCCCATCGCGGTCCAGTTGGTGTACCGGGTCGAGTCGCCGGAGTGGATCAGCGTGGAGTACGTCAACGGTGGCGTCGACCCTGAAACCCGGGCGTTCAGCCCGGGGAGTGTCCTGAGCTTCCTCAATACCCAGGGCGCCTGGGAACAGGCACGTGAAGTCGGCAAGCCGCTGCGTTTCTCCTTCGGGCGTGCCGACCGCGAGTACAAGGACCGTTGGTGCAACCCTGTGCCGGTGCTGACCGTATGAGCCGCAAACAGCAATTGCTCAAGCGCCATCGGCGCAACAAACGGGTCGGCTTGCTGATCGGCTTGCTGCTGCTGGTGGTGATTGGTATCTGGGTGGCGTGGTGGCTGCCGTTGGCGCTCGGTGTGCTGGCCTGGATCGCCCACGAGGCATGGTTTGCCGACCATCTGTTTTATGCGCCCAACGAAGACTACCGATACCGGTTTTCGACGGATGCCGAGGTGGCCGGGGTTCGCTTCGACGGTGACCGGCTGCGGGTGGATTCGCCGCTGCAAGCCGAGGCGACCCTGGTATTGGCTATCAAGGTCAAGAGTGGTTGGTTGGGACGTTTCCTGGATCCGGCCATTGAGATTCTGGGCGGAGAGAGCACTGACCGCCAGGCCTTCGAGCGCGGGGTGAATGGCGTTCGCTACCTGAACCTCAGTGGCTGGGCGCCGGCCCTGATGTCCGGTGAGTTGCGTTTACGCGGGCGCTTTTGCAGCCTGCAGGGCGCTCCTCGGCTGTGGGCCTGGGGTACGCCGGATTATTCGGCGCAGCGGGTCATGGTTATCGCGCCTCATGCCGACGATGCCGAATTGGCTGCCTTCGGTCTTTACAGCCAGGCCGACAAGCCATGGATCGTGACCCTCACCGCCGGTGAAATCGAAGCCGAGCACTATCAACGCATGGGCCTGGATCCGGTCGAGGCCGCGCGGACCAAAGGGCGTTTGCGCGCCTGGGACAGCATTGCCGTGCCGCTTTGGGCCGGTGTGCCACAGGCGCACTGCGTGCAGCTGGGTTACTTCTGCCTGCAACTGCCGGCGATGCGCGCTGCGCCTGATCAGCCGATCGCTTCGCGCGAGGCCGACCTGTCGGATACCCGCCTGTTCCGCCAATTCAATCCTTTCCCGTTGCCGGCGGATGCCGATGGCCTGCCGACCTGGCAAAACCTGCTCGCCGATCTGCGTCAGTTGCTGCTGACCGCACGCCCTGAAGTGATCGTCTTGCCCCATCCGGTCCTGGATCCTCATCCGGACCACATCTGTGCGCAGCAAGCGGTGATCGAAGCCTTGCAAGGTTTGGAGTGGCAGCCGACCACCGTGCTCGGCTACGCCAACCACCTGCATGACAACGACCGCTGGCCCATGGGCGACGCGGGCACCGGTATTGCCTTGCCGCCGCTGTTCGATGACGCGCTGGAACTGTGGCCGTGCAGCCTGTCGCTGTCGCCGGCCCGGCAGCGCGACAAGGCCATGGCGCTGGGCATGATGCATGACCTGCAACCCGCCCCGCCGTTCAAGCGTCGTGTGCGGCGCTGGCTGCAACGGGTCTTGGCGGGACGGGCGCGGTCGCCTTATGGTGAGAACGAGTTTTTCCGCAAGGCCGTACGACGGCATGAGTTGTTCTGGCGTTTGTGACGGCAGTTGTGAAAGGGAAGGTCATGAAAGTTTTGTTTCTGGTACAGAAAGAACAGCGCGCGATTCTCGATCGCCTGTACGAAGGCATTGCCGAGCACTGCGAGTGTGATACCCGCTGGCTGAGCAGTGCTGAGCAGCGCAACCTGCGCGGTTACTTCAAGCGTGAAGTCGACGTGAGCCGTTATGACCGCATCGTGTTCTTCCTGCGGTTCAAGCAGGAGATTCGCCAGGCCGGCTTTATCCGTACGATCCCGAACCTGGTGATCCTCGAACACGATGCCTACCAGAACTACATTCCCTGCAAGTACACGGGCAAGTTCAGTGCCCATTACCGTCGCTTGCCGTGGGTGCGGGTCATCAGTTCGGGGCATATGGTGACCGAGCGCCTGCGCGCCGAAGGCTTCGATGCGGTGTTCGTGCCCAAGGGCTACGATCAGGCGCTGTTGCAGGCCCAGGGATTGGAGCGCGACATTGAGCTGGCATTTGTCGGCAGCACCAACAGCGTGGCCTACAGTGGTCGCAAGGCATTGCTCGATGAGTTGGCCCGCGTTGAACCTTTGGTGGTTACGCGCACCAAATCCGGTGAGGAATACTGCGCAACCCTCAACCGGATTCGTTTTTTCGTCAGTGCCGACGTGGGCATGGGCGAGTATATGATCAAGAACTTCGAAGCCATGGCCTGTGGTTGTGTGCTGCTGGCGTTTGACCAGGGAGCCGGGGAAAACCAGGCCCTTGGCTTCAAGGACATGGTCAATGTGGTGTTCTATAAAGACATTCCCCAGTTGCAGGAAAAACTCGCTGCATTGCGATCCAATCCTCAACTGGCGGCCGAGATTGCGCGCAACGGGCAGGACCTCGCGGTCAGCCAGTTCAGCTTTGCGCGCATCGGCCAGCGCATTGTCGAGGCGCTGAAGCCGCCGCTGCGGCCCCGGGCACCGTTGAGTTTGCTGGAAACGCTGCGCTTGAAACTAGGCGTTTGATATCTGCCAGGTGGCCGCGCTTGGTGGCCTTATGATATTATCGAGGCTTGAATGCAATTCTCCGCTCAAAGCGATATAACGCTCGTCGTGACCAGTTGTGGTCGCTTCGATTTGCTGAAGCGCACGCTCGCGAGCTTCGATCTGTTCAATACAGCGGCCATCCGCGAAGTCTTCATTACCGAAGACTCTGGCGATGACGCGGTACGCCTGGCGATTCCCGAGCATTGGCTCGGCCATTGCACGTTCCTGATCAACCGCCCGAAGCTGGGGCAATTGGCATCCATCGACTTGGCCTACGGGTCGGTCAAGACCCCGTACATATTCCATTGCGAAGATGACTGGGCGTTTTATCGACCCGGTTTTGTCGAGGATTCGAAGACCGTGCTGGAGCAGCGTCCCGATATTCTCCAAGTCTGGTTGCGCAATTACGTTTACGACTTGCAGGTGCACAGCCCCTATATTCATCTGGGGCCGCGCGAGGTGATTGGCGGGGTACCTTGTTATTCCTTGCTGTCCGACAAGCCTGAGTGGCAAGGGTTCTCGCTGAACCCGGGGCTGCGACGTATCAAGGAATACCGGTTATGTGCGCCCTATGCCGGGTTCGAGGGTGAGAAAGGGCTTTCCAGGCGTTACGCGCAGCTGAACCTGGGCGCCGTCACCCTGGAGGGCGATGCGGTCTTGCACACCGGTTTCGGTTTGCATGTGGCGACGGCGGAAGAGCGCTTGACCAAGGCGCGGCGCAAGCGGCGAGAGCGGGTCAAGTTGGTGCTCATGCTGATCCTGGGGGTCGGCATCGGTTGGTTGATCCGCCAGTAAATACGACGAGCCACACCAACGCCGCATAAGGTTTTTTCGATGAGTATTCTCAACATCATGTGGGCTGGTGGCTCTGCATTCGCTTCGGTGCAGAAGGTTCATCAGCAAATACTGGCCCAGGCCGACAGCGATGTACCGGTGCACACCTGGTTGCTTCAGGGCAGCGCCGCTGGCAGCGATGGCCTGGTCGAGCAGGCCGTCGAGTGGAACCTCTCATCCGCCAGGCTCAAGGGGCGGCACCTGTGGAAGTGGCTGATGCCCTGGATGCGTGCGCGCTTCCAGAAGGCCCTGCCTGAGGATGTGCAGGTTGTATTGCTTGATGGCATCGGTGTCGCGCGGGTGCTTTTACCGGTGCTCAAGCACTTGCCGCAGGTGCGGGCCGTGGTGATTTTTCATGGCGTCACGCGCTTGCGCAAAGCTGATCGTAAGCTCTTCGAGCAACTCCCTGCGTCGCAACTGACGCTGGCGGCCGTGTCGCAAACCCTCGCCGGCTCCCTTGAGCGTTACCTGCAACGGCCCGTGGCGGTGCTGCGCAGTGCCTTCGATCCTGCGGTGTTTCGTGCCGCCGCGCTTGCCCGTGAGCCGGCTCGATCCCGCCTGGGGCTGCCGTTGGATGGCTCGCCGGCAGTGGGGGCGGTAGGTCGACTGGTCGACGGCAAGGGGTTTGGCTGTTTGCTGGAGGCCTTTGCCAGTGCGACGGCCGATCGGCCGGATGCGCGCCTGGTGATCATCGGCGAGGGGCCGGCGAGGCCCAGGCTTGAGGCGCGTATCGAGGCGCTTGGCTTGCGCGACAAGGTGTACCTGCCGGGGCATCTTCCTGAGGCGGCGACCCTTTATCGGGCGTTTGACTGGGTCGCCATTCCGTCGACGGAAGAGGGCCTGGGGTTGATCCTGCAAGAGGCGGTGATGGCCGGCGTGCCTGTACTGACCAGCGAGCTGGCAGTGTTCCGCGAACAACTGGGTGATGCCGGCTGGTACGCGCCCGTAGACAGCGCCACGTCCTGGGGGCAACTCCTGGCACGCGCGTTCGTGAGTTCCGGCGTGCAGGTTGTCGAGGCTCAATCGCGGGCGTTGGCGCCGGAGCAGGCCTGGAACGATTTCACTGAAACCACCCGGCGGCTGTTCTCATGCCGCTAGCAGCGCTTGCTCCAGTGCTTGCATTGGAAAGTGTTCGTTCAGCTTCTCGCGCGCAATATAGCGGGCGAAGTGTTGCAGGTTGCGCCTCGCCAGTTCCGGGTTCAGGGGCGCGCGCAGGAAACGCATGTCGGCCACGTCGATCAGGCCCATTTCATTGTCCGGTGTCACGACAATATTGCCCAGGTGCAACGAACGGAAGTAGATGCCCGCGCCATGCAGGCGGCGAATAAGGGCCACCAGCGGGTCGAGGTTGGTGTGCCAGTCAAAGCCTTCACGGTTGGAAATCTGGCGCAGCGTTTCGCCCGGCAAGGGGCGGTAGAGTACGGCGGTCATGCCGGGCGCCGTCAGTTGAAAGAACGCGAGCACGGTCAGGGTCGGGATGCCCCGTTGTTGCAACTGCGCCACGTTGTCGATGAAACGCTTGGAGTACGGGCGGAACAGCGCGGACGACAGCAGGCGCTTGCGGCGAAACAGCTTGAGGATGTTCCCGTCGGTCAGCAGGTAGACTTTGGGGCCGTAGCTGTCCTGTTCCAGGATTCTGGCACCTTCAATCATCGCGGTTAAATCGGCTTGGGAAAGCCTTGAACATTGCATCGTCGGAAAGCCTTGTGGGAGTCGCGGGCACAGTGATCGGTAATAATGCCGAAAGTTTTGGGTTTTAACCATGCCGGGTTGGCGGGTTGAACGTATTCAGGAGCGGGTGATGCAAGCAAGTCGTTGGGCGCAGGTATGGATGATTTTCGGGTTACTTTGGTTTTTGCTGGCGATTGCTTTTGCCCCGACCAATAAGATTTATCAACAGGGTTTGACGCTGTTCCTGTGGTTGCCGGCGATGGTGTTTGCCTGGTCGGCCCGTGAGCGTCTCATGGAGGTCTGGCGCGAACAGCGCTGGCTCTGCGTGATGGTCGGGTTGCTGGCAGCTTGGGGGGCGATCAGCCTGACGTGGACCAATGCCGAGGACCCTTCGCGCGAAGCCAAGCGTCTGCTGTACATCGGCGTGTTCCTGCTGTTTTTCCCGGTACTCGCCTGTGGCCGGACCGAGCAGGTGATCCGCGTGATGCAATGGGGTGGTTTCGGCCTGGCCCTGTCGTCGCTCCTGGCGATCATCAAATTCTATGGCTTTGAGCATAACGACTGGTATGCGCGCCTCGAAGGCCTGGGCCAGTTGAGCCATCCGATCCTGGGTGCCTATGTGATCGGCCTGGCCGCCGTGTGGTTGCTGCACTGGCTGCCGCGCGGTCGCTGGATGCAGGTGGCATGGGCAGTGTCCATCGCGTTGCTTGGGTTGTTCGTGGTGCTGAGTCAAAGCCGCGGCGCCGCACTGGCGTTGTTGCTGACTGTCGTGGCAATGCCGGCCTGGTGCCGTGACCGCCGTAGCACGGTGATTGCCATTGGTGCGGTCATCGCGGCGCTGGCGGTGTTCTTCGCCATGCAGTCCCTGGTGCTGGCCCGGGGTGTGTCTTACCGTCCGCAGATCTTCATGGCCGCCGTGCAGATGATCAGCGAGCGCCCGTGGACCGGCCTGGGGCTGGGCGGGGACTACAAGGTATTTGCCGATAACCTCTTTTTCGATCACTCCCACAACCTGTTCACCCACGTGAGCATCGAGTTGGGCCTGCCCGGCCTGCTGCTGTGGTGCGGCCTGTGGTTCGGTGTGCTGTGGCAGGCCTGGAAGGCCCGAGACACGCTCTATGGCAAGGGCATCATCGGCATGTGGGTGTTTTCGTTCCTGGCCATGCAATTCGATGCCGCCAGCCTGACCGGCACGCCGCGGGCCGAGTGGTTTATCTCCTGGCTGCCGATTGCCCTGGCCAGTGTTTTGGTCTGGGCTCGGGCCAAACCCGACGCGTGTGATAAAGTTCGCGTCCTACCCAATCAGTGAGCTCGACACATGAGTGACGCACCGCCCAAAGCGGACCAGGAATCCAGCCTGAAAATCTATTTCCGGCTGCTGGGCTATGTGAAACCGTACCTCGGCATGTTCCTGCTGAGTATCGTGGGCTTCGTGATCTTCGCTTCGACCCAGCCAATGCTCGCCGGGATTCTCAAGTACTTCGTCGATGGCTTGAGCAACCCCGATGTGGTGTTCCTGCCCAATATCCCGTTGTTCAAGGACCTGAAGTTGCTGATGGCCGTGCCGCTGCTGATCATCCTGATCGCCGCGTGGCAGGGGCTGGGGTCGTTCCTGGGCAACTACTACCTGGCCAAGGTTTCCCTGGGGCTGGTGCATGACCTGCGGGTCCAGTTGTTCAACAAGCTGCTGGTGTTGCCTAACCGCTATTTCGATACCCACAACTCCGGGCACCTGATTTCCCGTATCACCTTCAACGTGACCATGGTCACCGGTGCGGCCACCGATGCAATCAAGGTGGTGATCCGCGAAGGCTTGACGGTGGTGTTCCTGTTCGGCTACCTGCTGTGGATGAACTGGAAGCTGACCCTCGTGATGCTGGCGATCCTGCCGCTGATCGCGATCATGGTCGGCAGCACCAGCAAGAAATTCCGCAAGCAGAGCAAGAAGATCCAGGTGGCAATGGGCGATGTGACGCACGTCGCTTCGGAAACCATCCAGGGTTACCGCGTGGTGCGCAGCTTCGGTGGCGAAAGCTACGAGGAGCGTCGCTTTGCCGCCGCCAGCCAGGGCAATACCGACAAGCAGCTGCGCATGAACAAGACCGGTGCGGTCTATACGCCGATGCTGCAACTGGTGATCTACACGGCCATGGCCGCGTTGATGTTCCTGGTGCTGCTGTTGCGCGGTGAAGCCACGGCGGGTGACCTGGTGGCCTACATTACTGCGGCGGGCCTGCTGCCCAAGCCGATTCGCCAGCTGTCGGAAGTCAGCTCGACGATCCAGAAAGGCGTGGCCGGTGCCGAGAGCATCTTCGAACAACTGGATGAAGAACCCGAAGTCGACAGCGGCACTGTGGAGCGTGATCGCGTCAGCGGTCGCCTGGACGTGCGCAACCTGAGTTTCACCTACCCGGGTACGGAGCGTGAGGTGCTCAAGAACATCAGCTTCAGCGCAGCCCCTGGGCAGATGATCGCCCTGGTCGGCCGCTCGGGCAGCGGCAAGTCGACCCTGGCCAGCCTGATCCCGCGTTTCTACCATCATGAAACCGGGGAAATCCTGCTGGACGAGGTCGAGATCGAAGACTACCGCCTGCGTAACCTGCGTCGTCACGTGGCCCAGGTGACCCAGCATGTGACCTTGTTCAACGACACCGTGGCCAACAACATCGCCTACGGCGACCTGGCCGATGCACCCCGTGCCGACATCGAGAAAGCCGCCGCCGACGCCTACGCCATGGACTTCATCTCCGAGCTGCCAAAAGGCCTGGACACCGAAGTCGGTGAAAATGGCGTGCTGCTTTCCGGTGGTCAACGTCAGCGCCTGGCGATCGCCCGGGCCCTGCTGAAAAATGCCCCGCTGCTGATCCTCGATGAGGCCACTTCGGCCCTGGATACCGAGTCCGAGCGGCATATCCAGGCTGCACTGGACAAGGTCATGAAAGGTCGCACCACCCTGGTGATTGCGCACCGTTTGTCCACCATCGAGAAAGCCGACCTGATTCTGGTGATGGACCACGGCGAAATTGTCGAGCGCGGGACACATCTCGAACTGCTGGCCATGGGCGGCTATTACTCGCGCCTGCACGCCATGGGGCTGGACGAGCCGGCCACGGCAAACATCACCTGACCAGCCGGGGCGCGCAATGCGCCCCGGTGTTTGTATCAGGCCCGTTACAGGGCTTGACCAAAGCCAAATAATCCAGCGCTTGTCGTTTGTTATGTTGGCCTTCTCGATTCGAATGACGAACGAGAGGGCTAACCTTCTTGCGTGGGTATTGGAATGTTGCAACGTCTACTGTGGAAGCTGCTTCCCAAACACCAGAGGGTGTTTCTGCTGGGGCGTTTGTCGGTGGTGGATCGCCAGGCGGTGAACAAATCCCTGTCTGGGGTAGCAACGCTTAACCCGGCTTTCGAACGACACCAGTGCGTGTTTATCCATGTGCCCAAATGCGCCGGCAGCAGCCTGTGCTCGGCACTTCTCGAGGGGCGCTGGCCGGGGCATCTGCCGTATTACTGGTATGAGCAGCAATTTCCCCAACACTGCGAGCGCAGCTTCAAATTCGCTTTCGTACGCGACCCGCTGGAGCGCGCTTACTCGGCCTATACCTACTTGCGCGGCAACCCTATGGGCGCTCGCGACCTGCAAGCCCAGTCGCTCGTTTCCAGCTACCGCGACTTCGACCATTTCATTGCCGGCTGGCTGCACCCGGATAACCTGCGACGTCAATTGCACTTTGCTCCCCAGACCGACTTCCTGGTCGATCACATGGGCCAGATGGCCATGGACTTCCTCGGGCGCCAGGAGTCTTTGCAGCAAGACTTCCTGCACCTGTGCGAACGCCTCGGCGTGGACTCATCCCTGCCACATCTGAATGTTTCCCTGGGGCGTCGCCACGAGGCGGTCAGGGACTTTTGCTCCTCGCGCACGCGCCGATTGGTCAGGCGTGCCTATCAACGTGACTACGAGGTGTTGGGTTATGAATAGCCAGTTGCTGACCGGCGGTGGCGCTGCCATCCGTCCCTTTTCCCTATCGCTGTCCGTGGCCGCACGGGCGGCGCTCAAGCATCAGCAGCCCTGCTGCGTATGGCTGACGGGGCTGTCCGGGTCCGGCAAGTCGACCCTGGCCAATGCCCTGGAGGTGCAACTCAACGAGCAGGGGCGGCACACCTTCGTGCTTGATGGCGATAACTTGCGCGCGGGGCTGTGCAATGACCTGGGCATGAGCGACGCGGCGCGCAAGGAAAATATCCGGCGTATCGGCGAAGTGGCGCGTCTGATGGTGGACGCCGGCTTGATTGTCATTGTGTCGGCGATCTCGCCGTTCAGCGTCGATCGGGCGCGCGCCAGGGCGCTGTTCGGGCCGGAGCAGTTCTTTGAGATTTATGTCAGCACGCCCTTTGACGTATGTGCCCGGCGCGATCCCAAGGGCTTGTACCGCGCCGCACTGGAGGGGCGCATCAAGGCCTTCACCGGGTTGGACAGCCCCTATGAGGCACCGCTTGCGGCCGACTGCGAAATCAATACCGATGAGGTTGAGTTGGCCGAAGCCGTGGAGCAGATCCTGGCGGCACTGTTTAAAAAGTGATCAGTTTCAGTGCCTGATGCATCGCGGATAAAGCTCTCGAACTAGGCGGCGCTCACCCTGTGCTAATATCGCGCCCCTGTTCATTTTGTATGTGGGTTGCTCCATGAAGTTGTCCATGCCGCGATTCGATCAAGCCCCTGTCTTGGTGGTCGGCGATGTCATGCTCGACCGTTACTGGCATGGCGGTACCTCACGGATTTCCCCTGAGGCGCCGGTACCGGTAGTCAAGGTCGAGCAAATCGAAGACCGTCCAGGTGGCGCTGCCAACGTTGCCCTCAATATTGCCGCCCTCGGCGCCCCGGCCTCCCTGGTCGGTGTGACCGGCGACGACGAAGCCGCCGACAGCCTGGCCAACAGCCTGCGCGGCGCCGGCGTACGCGCGCTGTTCCAGCGCATTGCCCATCAGCCGACCATCGTCAAGCTGAGGGTGATGAGCCGTCACCAGCAATTGCTGCGTATCGATTTCGAAGAACCCTTCGCCACCGACGCCCTGGCTCTCAGTGGCCAGGTCGACGCGTTGCTCGAAGGTATCAAGGTGCTGGTGTTGTCCGACTACGGCAAAGGCGCCCTGAAGAACCACCAGGAACTGATCCAGGCCGCCAAGGCGCGGAACATTCCGGTACTGGCCGATCCCAAGGGCAAGGACTTCTCGATTTATCGAGGTGCCAGCCTGATCACACCGAACCTCAGCGAGTTCGAAGCCATCGTCGGCGGTTGCGCCGATGAGCACGACCTGGTGAGCAAAGGCGCGGCACTCATGGCCGACCTTGACCTCGGCGCCTTGCTGGTGACCCGTGGCGAGCACGGCATGACCCTGCTGCGTCCCGGTCACCCGGCGATGCACCTGCCGGCGCGTGCCCGTGAAGTGTTTGACGTCACCGGTGCCGGTGACACCGTGATTTCCACCCTGGCGGCCTCCATTGCGGCCGGCGAAGAGTTGCCCCACGCCGTGGCCCTGGCCAACCTGGCGGCGGGCATTGTAGTCGGCAAGCTGGGGACGGCCGCGATCAGCGCGCCTGAACTGCGCCGTGCGATCCAGCGCTCCGAAGGTTCGGAACGTGGTGTGCTGAGCATCGAGCAATTGCTGCTGGCGATTGACGATGCCCGTGCCCACAACGAAAGCATTGTGTTCACCAATGGCTGTTTCGACATCCTGCACGCCGGCCATGTGACCTACCTGGAGCAGGCTCGCGCCCAAGGTGATCGGCTGATCGTCGCGGTCAACGATGACGCGTCGGTCAGCCGCCTGAAAGGCCCTGGCCGTCCGATCAACAGCGTCGACCGACGCATGGCGGTATTGGCCGGGCTGGGCGCGGTGGATTGGGTGATCAGCTTCCCTGAAGCCACCCCGGAAAACCTGCTGGCCCAGGTCAAGCCGGACGTGCTGGTCAAGGGCGGCGACTACTCCGTCGACCAGGTGGTCGGTGCCGACATCGTCAGTGCCTACGGCGGCAAGGTCAAAGTGCTGGGCCTGGTTGAGAACAGCTCGACCACCGCCATTGTCGAGAAGATTCGCAACAATGAGTAAGGCTGATCCGTTGGTCCTGATCACCGGTGGCGCCGGCTTCATTGGCTCGCACCTGGTCGACGCGCTGCTTGCCAAGGGCTACGCAGTGCGTGTGCTGGATAACCTGTCCACGGGCAAACGCAGCAACCTGCCGCTGGACAACCCGCGCGTCGAGCTGCTCGAGGGGGATGTCGCCGATGCCGGGCTGGTGGCGCGTGCCGCTGTCGGCGCGACGGCGGTGGTGCACCTGGCGGCGGTCGCTTCGGTGCAGGCTTCGGTGGATGACCCGGTCAGCACGCACCAGAGCAATTTCGTCGGTACCCTGAATGTCTGCGAAGCCATGCGCAAAGCCGGTGTGAAGCGGGTGGTATTCGCTTCCAGCGCGGCGGTGTATGGCAACAACGGCGAAGGCGCTTCCATTGACGAAGAGACCACCAAGGCGCCGTTGACGCCCTATGCCTCGGACAAGTTGGCCGGCGAGCATTACTTCGACTTCTACCGGCGCCAGCATGGCCTGGAGCCGGTGATTTTCCGCTTCTTCAATATCTTCGGCCCGCGCCAGGATCCGTCATCGCCGTACTCCGGCGTGATCAGCATCTTCAGCGAACGGGCTCAGCAAGGCCTGCCGATTGCCGTGTTCGGCGATGGCGAGCAGACCCGCGACTTCATGTACGTGGAAGACCTGGTGGACGTGCTGGTGCAGGCCATCGAAGCCCCGGACGCGCCGTTGGGGGCGATCAACGTCGGCTGGAACCGCACGACTACCCTCAAGCAGGTGCTGCAGGCACTGGAAGAGGCCATTGGTACGTTGCCTGCCGTGACTTACGGCCCGGCACGCTCGGGAGACATTCGGCATTCGCGGGCGAATAACCAGCGTTTGCTGGCCAGCTTCAAGCTACCTGAGCCGACCCCGCTGACGGTTGGCCTGGCGCGGTTGCTCAGAGGCTGACTGTTCACCTGTAGGAGCGAGCTTGCTCGCGAAGCTCGTCAACGATAACGCGGGTATCCTGATTAAAAGCGGCGCCCTTGAGTTTTTCGCGAGCAAGCTCGCTCCTACAGTTATCGAAGCCAGCCCTCAGCGGCTGGTTTTTTTATTTGGCACGATCTTGCGCAGCATCTGGCGTGCCTTGCCGGTCAGGCGCTTCAATTTCGATTCTTTCTCAGGCTCTGCCAGGCCTTGCTGGCGAAGCCAATCCTTCCAGCGAATGCGCTCGTCGCGCACCAGCCAACCTTCCTGCTGGGCGAAGCTTTCCGCCAGGTATAGACCGCGGGTGCTGGCGGGGTAGAGCTGGTCTTTCTTGACGGTGTAGAGCTCAGCGAGCGGTTGGCCGTCTTTCAGTGGCATCAGGTACAGGTCCGGGCGCTGGCGGTCCAGGCGTGCCACCAGCTGGTCGCCTTCAAGCCGCTCATCCACATGGAACAGGCTCAGGGATTTGGCTTCCTTCGGCACTTCCAGGCGCAAGTCATAAATCAGTTGCAGCGACGCGGTCGGCACATGCACATAGGCCCGTGGGCGCTCGATCAGTTGGGTGGTTGCGCAACGTACCGGGCGTGCGGCGCCTGACAAAGGGCTCAGGCGAAACGGCAAGGCTTCGCGGTAATGCAGTGCGGCGGAGTAGGGGGCCGGCAACCAGGTGTCGTTGAAGCGCCCGCCGAGCCAGCCTTCCGGGGTCTCCAACAGGCATTCCTCGGCAATCTCCTGGATGGCGGTGTGCAGCGGCAGGTTCAGTTCATGGGCGGGCACGTAGCCGGAGATCAGCTTGAGCACCACATCGCCACGGTCCTGGCGACGCTGGCGCACCAACACCCAGTAATCCTTGTTTTGCCAGTGCAGGGTCAGGCGCACCGATACGCCGAGGTTGGCCAGTTCCAGGGCGAAGCGTTCGGCATCCGGCACCTCTACCGGCTTGCGCCGTTGCAGGGTCTGGGCGAAGTTGAGCGGCATACCCACGCCCTGGTAGATCAGGCCTTCGGGGGTGGCTTCGACGTGCAGGGGCAGTGTCTTGAAGTTGCTGGGGTTTTTTCTTATGAGCGTTCGCGGCATGTCGGCTCCTTCTTGCGACGGGGTCGGCCGCGTCGGCGGCATCAGAGTTGACGAATGACCTTGGCAGCGGTCGCCACGTTATGGGCCAGGTGCAGCGGATTGATGGTCCCGACAATAGCACTGGCGACGCCCGTTTGCGCAAACAACAGCATGAAACTGGCGTGTATTGGATCCATTCCCGGTTCCAGGCAGACGTGGCCGCTGGCCAGCGCCTTTTTGACCAGGATGCCCTTGCCATGGGCCGCCGCATACTCAATGACGGCTTTTTCCGCCTGTTCGTTCAGATTGTAGGTGACCATCGCGCAATCACCTTGTTCCAGAGCCTTCACGCCACCTTCGACGGTTTTGCCGGAGAAACCGAAACCGCGAATCTTGCCCTCTTGTTTCAGCTGCGCGAGGGTCTGGTACACCTCACAGTCGTTGAGGATGTGCAGGTCGTTGCCATCGGAGTGCACCAGCACCAGATCGATAAAATCCGTTTCAAGTCGTTTCAAGCTGCGTTCGATCGACATCCGTGTATGGGCAGCGCTGAAATCATGGCGGGACAGGCCTTCTTCGAACTCTTCGCCGACCTTGCTGACAATCACCCAGTCCTGGCGCTGGCCGCGCAGCAGTGGCCCCAGGCGTTCTTCGCTACGCCCGTAGGCGGGTGCGGTATCGATCAGGTTGATGCCCAGCTGGCGGGCCTGGCGCAGCAACATCCGTGCTTCGTCGTCATCGGGAATGGTGAAGCCGCTGGGGTACTTCACACCCTGGTCGCGGCCCAGCTTGACGGTGCCGAGGCCGAGCGGCGACACCAGCAGGCCGGTGCTGCCCAAGGGGCGGTGCAGGTCGTGCAGGGTCGGCAGGCTCATGGCAACAGTTGCTCCCAGGCTGGTACGCCGATGGCGGGTTTTGGCAGGTCGGGCAAAGGCTCCGATGCGCTTGGGCGGATGCCGTCGCGTTCGAGGCTGTTGATCACGCGATCGGCGAAATCCGGCGCCAGCGCCAGCTTGGTCGGCCAGCCCACCAGCAGGCGGCCCTCTTCGGCGACGAAGGCGTTGTCAGGCCGGCTCAGGCCCGATTGCAGGGGTTCTGCGCGATCGACCCGTAGCGTGGCCCAGTGGGTCTGGCTCATATCGATCCAGGGCAGCAGGTGCGCCAACTCTTTCCGGGCGGTGGCGATCTGTTCTTCGGGTGTGCGTGCCACGCCGTCGGCCTCGGCAATGTCGCCGCCCATGTACCACACCCAATTGCCATCGGCAGCCGGGTGCGTGGTGACAGTGATGCGCGGCTTGGTACCGCCGCCCAGGCAGTGGGCGTACAGCGGCTTCAGGCCTGGGCCCTTGGCGATGATCATATGCAACGGGCGTTTCTGCATGGCCGGCTGGCTCAGGCCCAGGGCGGCGAGCAGTTCGGCGGTACCGCCACCGGCGCTCAGGACGATGCGCTGGGCGCGGATTTCGCGGCCATCGACGTTCAAGCCCACCAAGGTGTCGCCTTCGTAAAGGGGGGCGATATGCTGCCCGGCGAGCAAGCCGTCACCGGCCAGTTGCGCCAGGCGTTCGATCACGCTGGGTACGTCCACCACCAGTTCGGCCAGGCGATAGACCTTGCCCTTGAAGCCACGGTCTTGCAGGGCTGGCGGCAGGTCGTCGCCCTTGACCTGATCGACACGGCCGCGCACGGCCTTGCTGGCAAAAAAGCTGGTGAGGTTGCCGGCGATCGTGCCTGGGGACCACAGGTAATGGGCTTGCGAGAGCACGCGCACGCCGGACAGGTCCAGCTCGCCGTCACCGGCCAGGGCTTCACGCCAGCGACGCGGCATATCGGCAATCGCTTCGGAGGCGCCGGTGAGGGCGCCGTGCAGCGCGTATTTCGCACCGCCATGAATGATCCCCTGGGACTTCACGCTCTGCCCGCCACCTAATGTGGCGTTTTCCACCAGCACCGTGGAAAACCCCTGGCGGCGTAGGCGCGCATTCAGCCAGAGGCCGGCAACTCCGGCGCCGACAATCAGGACGTCGGTGGAAATAGGCATGCGCGCGAGACCTCGTGGATAGAAAAGGGCGTGCAGTATAGCGCGCAGCGACAAGTTATCGGCTGCAAGCGGCAAGTTAGAAGCGATTCGCGGCGCTCTTTCTTGCCGCTTGTCGCTCGCAACTTACTGCTGCTTTTAATGCCCTGCAGTTTTCGAGAACAGCTGGATGACCACCACGCCCAGCACAATCAGGCCCATCCCCAGCATCGCCGGCACATCGAGCTTCTGCCCATAGATAAACAGCGCGGCAATGCTCACCATCACGATGCCCATCCCGGCCCATACCGCATAGGCCACGCCGACGGGCACGGTACGCACCACCAGGGTCAGCATCCAGAACGCCACGCCGTAGCCGACGATCACCAGCAACAGCGGGATGGGAGTACTCCAGCCCTTGATGGCTTTCATGGAAACGGTAGCGATCACTTCCGAGCAGATGGCAATAGCCAGGTAGCAGTAGGCGGCGTTCATGGGTGAGTCCTCGGTGTAAAGCAATCTGATAAGGCCGGCATTCTAGAGTTTTATCAGATGGGGTAAAGTCATTACCTATCCGAAATTAAGATGGGTTGTGGGATGAGCATGCAATGGAACCTGGAACAGATGCGTTTGTTTGTCAGCGTCGCCGAGCAGCGTTCGTTTTCAGCGGTGGCGCGCGGGCAGCGCAAAGCGCAATCGGCAGTCAGCAACGCGATTGCGATGCTGGAGACCGACCTTGGCGTGAGCCTGTTCGAGCGTAGCAGCGGCCGCCAGCCCAGCCTCACCGAAGCCGGCAGTGTGTTGCTGGAGGAGGCCCGCGAAGTGCTGCGCCAATGTGAGCGCCTCAATGGCCGGGCACTGTCACTGACCCGCGGTGAAGAAGCCTGCCTGCGCCTGGCCCAGGATGAAGCGATGTTGTTCCAGCCGGTACTCGACAGCCTTGAGGCATTGGCGGGGCGATACCCGTTGCTGGAAGTACAACTGTCCAGCGCCGCCCAGGGCGATGTGGCGCGCAAGTTGGTGGAGCGCCAGGCCGACCTGGGCCTGCTGTTCTATCACGACCAGATCCCCGAAGCCTTGGAGCGGCGGGTGGTAGGCAGCGTGGAGATGGTCACGGTGTGCGGCGTGAACCACCCGTTGGCCAAGGAGCCCTACGTGACGTGCCAGCACCTGGCCCAGTTTCGCCAGTTGTTGATGTCGACCCAGACCAGTGTCTACCCCGGCAGCGAAGCGGCCAGCCCGCTGGTGTGGCGTGCCGACAGTTTCTACGTACTGGCCGAATGGCTGATGAGCGGCCTGGGCTGGGCGTGGCTGCCACGGCATATCGTGCAATACCCGACCTATCAGCAGCAGATGGTGGAATTGGACAGCGAATGGACGCCACCGGCCCTGGTGGTGGAGCTGGTCTGGCGGCGCGACGAGCACCTGGGCCCCGCCGCGCGCTTTCTCGCCAAACGTTTTGCCGAGTGCTTGCAGGCGATCGACTGAAAAAGCCGATAAACTCCACCGCCATGAATAGAACTCTCTACAGCTGTCTGTTTTACCTGGCGCTGCCGTTGGTGGCCTTACGTCTCTGGTTGCGTGCACGCAAGGCGCCGGCCTATGCCCGGCGCGTCGGCGAGCGGTTTTCCTATGGCTTGCCGGCGATGCAGCCGGGCGGGATCTGGGTACATGCGGTGTCGGTGGGCGAAAGCATTGCCGCGGCGCCGATGATCCGCGGCTTGTTGGCGCGTTATCCACAGCTGCCGGTCACCGTCACCTGCATGACACCCACCGGTTCCGAGCGCATCCAGGCGTTGTTCGCCAACGAGCCGCGCATCCAGCATTGCTACCTGCCTTACGATTTGCCCTGTGCAGCCAAGCGTTTTCTCGATCGTGTACAGCCCCGGCTGGCGGTGATCATGGAGACCGAGTTGTGGCCCAACCATATCCACGCCTGCGCCCGGCGCGGTATTCCGGTGGCCTTGGCCAATGCGCGGCTGTCGGCGCGTTCGGCCAAGGGCTATGCGCGTTTTGCCAGGCTGACGGCGCCGATGCTATCGGAAATGAGCCTGTTCGCGGTACAGACCGAGACTGAGGCCCAGCGTTTCCTGAGCCTGGGCGCACGCCCGGAAACCGTCGAAGTCACCGGCTCGATCAAGTTCGACCTGACCATCGACCCCGAGCTGCCGCTGCGTGCCGCCGCCCTGCGCGAGCAATGGGGCGCCGCTGAGCGCCCGGTGTGGATCGCTGCCAGTACCCACGAAGGCGAAGATGACGTGGTGCTGGCGGCCCACCGGCAACTGCTCGAGAGCTATCCCAACGCGCTGCTGATCCTGGTGCCGCGTCATCAGGAGCGCTTCGGCCCGATGTTCGAGTTGTGCGCGCAACAAGGGTTTGTCACGGTGCGTCGCTCCAGCGGCGAGCCGGTGACCGCGCAAACCTCGGTACTGCTCGGCGATACCATGGGCGAGCTGTTGTTTCTCTATGCCCTGGCCGACAGCGCCTTTGTCGGCGGCAGCCTGGTCGCGACCGGCGGGCACAACCCGCTGGAACCGGCGGCGCTGGCCAAGCCGGTGATCATGGGCCCCCATGTGTTCAACTTCCTCGAAATCACCGCGATGATGCGCGAAGCGGGGGCGTTGCGAGAGGTGGAGGACGCAGAAGGGCTGGCCGAGGCCGTACGCCAGCTGTTCGAACTGCCGCAGGATGCACGCCGCATGGCGCAGGCGGGGCTCAAGGTGATGCAGGCTAATCAGGGGGCGCTTAAGCGCTTGCTGGATGGTTTGGATAGACTGATAGCTCACTGACTTAACACCGTTACCAATGTGGGAGGGTGTAGAACCCTCCCACATTGGTTTTGTGGTGTGCTCAGTAGCCCGGGCGGGCCTTGAGCTGCTCGGCGGCGGCCTTGGCCAGGTCCGGCGGCAGGAAGTCGCGATCCGGGTTGTAGTCGGCCTTGAGGTAGCGCGTCAGGTCCTGCAGGTCCCCTGGGTTCAAGGTGCCCGCCGCCTGTTTCAAGCGCAGGTTGTCGAGGATGTAGTCGTAGCGGCTGTTGTTGTAGTTGCGCACCGACGCGTAGAGCTGGCGCTGTGAGTCCAGCACGTCGACGATATTGCGCGTACCCACCTGGTAACCGATTTCCGTGGCTTCCACGGCGCTCTGGTTGGAGATGATCGACTGGCGGCGCGCCTGGACCTGTTCCACATCGGTGTTTACCGCGCGGTGCAGGTTGCGCGTGTTTTCCACCACCTGGCGACGCAGGCCTTCGCGTTGCTGCTCGGTCTGGCCCAGGCGCGAATACGACTCCCGCACCTGCGAGCTGGTCAGGCCGCCGCTGTAGATCGGGATGTTCAGGCGCAGGCCGATGGTGCGCTGCTCCACATCGCCACGGTACGGCGTGCCGAAGGCATTCGGGTTGCTGAAGCCAAGGGCGTCGTTGTCACCTTTTTCATACTGTGCGACGGCGTCCAGGGTCGGCGCATGGCCGGCCTTGCGCTGCTTGAGGGTTTCTTCGGCGGCCGTGACGGCGTAGTTGCTGGCCAGCAGGTTCAGGTTCTGGCGACCGGCGGTCTCGACCCAGGCCTTGGCGTCGTTGGGCAGCGGTGGCAACACCGGCAGCGTGTGGACAATGCCCTGGATCGAGTTGTACTGGTGGTTGGTCAGGGTAATCAGCGCTTCAAAGGCATCGTCCACCTGGCGCTGGGCCAGGATCCGGTTGGCCCGTGCAGTGTCATAGCTGGCCTGGGATTGCAGCACATCGGTCTTGTCCGACAGGCCCACGTCGAAGCGCTCGTTGGATTGATCCAGCTGGCGCTTGAAGGCATTTTCCTCGGCCTTGGTCGAGGCCAGGTTGTCCTGGGCGCGCAGCACGGCGAAGTAGCTCTCGGCGCTTTGCAGGATCAGGTTCTGTTCGGTGGCCGAGAGTTGCAGCGCCGCCTGTTCGTTGGTGGCTTCGGCGGCTTGCAGTTGGAACCAGCGATCGGCGCGGAACAGCGGCTGGCTCAGGGTCGCGCGCCAGGAGTGGGCGTCGCGGTTGGCCGTGGCGGCGGGTGTGTCGATCTGGGTGCGCACGTTATTGATGTCGGCACCGCCCGACAGGTTCGGCAGCAACCCCGCGCGGGCCTGGGGCACGACTTCTTTCTGCGCGCCGTATTGGGCGCGGGCGGCAGCGAGGTCGGCGTTGTTATCCACCGCTTCCTGATAGACGCTGACCAGGTCAGTTTTGGCGGACAAGGGCGCTTCAGCTGCCCAGACCATTCCGTTGGTCGCACAAGACACGGCGAGAGCCAGTGAGAGTTTGCGCAGCATGAGGCGATCCCTAGTGTGAATATTACGGCGATAATTTAACGCCCAAGGCTAAGACGGGCCATTCCTGGCGTCAAGCATTGTGGCGGCAATCGAGTGTAGTGGCGCTGACTCGGCGCAACAATCCCGCAATCACGCCATTCATCACGCTGAATGCACCGCTATTGGCAATTTGCCCACGGCATGGTCTAGACTGGCCGAGTTCTTGTCGGGGTGCCTTGTTGGAAGGCTGAGATCGGTAAATACCGGATCCCGTTGAACCTGATCAGGTTAACGCCTGCGTAGGGAACAAGATTTCTCGTCCCCCGGCGAGTCCTCTTGTGCTTCGTCCGGGATGTTGTTCGACCTTCGAACAACCCTCGTGCACCAAGCACAGCACTGGTTTCAGTGCATCCGTCCGTCACAGGTTCGCTCCGACAAAAAATCCACCGCCTGGATAGTTGGAGAGCCCGTGATGAGCACAGAAATAAAAAGTACAAAACTGAAAAACACCGTGCATTTGAGTGAATCGGCCAAGGTCGACTCCGGCTCCGTGCAGCCGTTTACCCGCTCGCAAAAAATCTACGTGCAGGGCACTCGCCCGGACATTCGCGTACCCATGCGTGAAATCAGCCTGGACGTGACCCCCACCGACTTCGGCGGCGAAATCAATGCGCCCGTGGTGGTCTACGACACCTCCGGCCCGTACACCGACCCGAATGTGATCATCGACGTGCGCAAAGGCCTGGGCGATGTGCGCTCGCCGTGGATCGAAGCGCGTGGCGACACCGAGCGCCTGTCGGGCTTGAGTTCGCACTTTGGCCAACAGCGCCTGAGCGATGCCGAGCTGACCGCCCTGCGCTTCGCCCATGTGAAGAACCCACGCCGCGCCAAGGCCGGGGCCAACGTCACCCAGATGCACTACGCGCGCAAAGGCATCATCACCGCCGAGATGGAATACGTTGCCATCCGCGAAAACATGAAGCTGGAAGAAGCCCGCGCCAGTGGCCTGCTCGACCAGCAACACGCCGGCCACAGCTTCGGTGCCAGCGTGCCGAAAATCATCACCCCCGAATTCGTGCGTGAAGAAATCGCCCGTGGCCGCGCGATCATCCCGGCCAACATCAACCACACCGAACTGGAACCGATGATCATCGGCCGTAACTTCCTGGTGAAGATCAACGGCAACATCGGCAACAGCGCCCTGGGTTCGTCCATCGAAGAAGAAGTGGCGAAACTCACCTGGGGCATTCGCTGGGGCTCGGACACCGTGATGGACCTGTCCACCGGCAAGCACATCCACGAAACCCGTGAGTGGATCATCCGCAACTCGCCGGTGCCGATCGGTACCGTGCCGATCTACCAGGCCCTGGAAAAAGTCGGCGGCGCGGCCGAAGACCTGACCTGGGAGCTGTTCCGCGACACCCTGATCGAACAGGCCGAGCAGGGCGTCGATTACTTCACCATCCATGCGGGCGTGCTGCTGCGCTACGTGCCGCTGACCGCCAAGCGCGTCACCGGCATCGTGTCCCGTGGCGGTTCGATCATGGCCAAGTGGTGCCTGGCGCACCACAAAGAGAACTTCACCTACACGCATTTCGACGAAATCTGCGAAATCATGAAGGCCTATGACGTCAGCTTCTCCCTCGGCGACGGCCTGCGCCCAGGCTCGATTGCCGACGCCAACGACGCCGCGCAGTTCGGCGAACTGGAAACCCTTGGCGAGCTGACCAAGATCGCCTGGAAGCACGACGTGCAAACCATGATCGAAGGCCCCGGCCACGTGCCGATGCAGTTGATCAAGGAGAACATGGACAAGCAGCTCGAATGCTGCGACGAAGCGCCGTTCTACACCCTGGGCCCACTGACCACCGACATCGCGCCGGGCTATGACCACATCACCTCCGGCATCGGTGCGGCGATGATCGGCTGGTTCGGTTGCGCCATGCTCTGCTACGTCACGCCCAAGGAACACCTGGGCCTGCCGAACAAGGATGACGTGAAGACCGGGATCATCACCTACAAGATCGCCGCCCATGCGGCGGACTTGGCCAAGGGGCATCCGGGCGCGCAGATCCGCGATAACGCCTTGAGCAAGGCACGCTTCGAGTTCCGCTGGGAAGACCAGTTCAACCTCGGCCTGGACCCGGACACCGCGCGTTCGTACCACGACGAAACCCTGCCGAAGGACTCGGCCAAGGTCGCGCACTTCTGCTCCATGTGCGGGCCGAAGTTCTGCTCGATGAAAATCACCCAGGAAGTGCGCGAGTACGCGGCCAACCAGCGCATTGACGCGGTGGATGTGGACGTGGCCAAGGGCTTGGCGGAGCAGGCGGAGCGGTTCAAGCAGGAAGGCAGTCAGTTGTACAAGAAAGTTTAAGCGGCAAGCGGCAAGCTACAAGTTAAAAGCTGAATCTGCTTTTTCTTGCGGCTTGCGGCTCGTAACCATGTTCTCTTGAGACTTCTGATTTGAACACTTATTCCCCTGACATCGCGGTCACCTCCGACAAGCGCGTCTTCGGCGCCCGCGACCTGTTCTCCCTGTGGTTTTCCCTTGGCATCGGCCTGATGGTCCTGCAGACCGGTGCCTTGCTCGCGCCGGGCCTGGGCTTGTCTGGCTCCTTGCTGGCGATTTTCCTCGGCACCCTGGTCGGCGTGCTGTTGCTGGCCGCCGTCGGTGTGATCGGCAGCGACACCGGCCTGTCCGCCATGGCCGCCCTCAAGCTCAGCCTCGGGGCCAAAGGTGCGAGCCTGCCGGCGTTGTTGAACCTGCTGCAACTGATTGGCTGGGGCTCGTTCGAAATCATCGTGATGCGCGATGCCGCCAGCCTGTTGGGCGCACGCACGTTCAGCGACGGCAGCCTGTTGGCCAGCCCGTTGCTGTGGACACTGTTCTTCGGTGGTTTGGCGACCTTGCTGGCGGTCAGCGGGCCATTGACGTTCGTACGCAAGATCCTGCGCAAATGGGGGATCTGGCTGCTGCTGGCGGCCTGCCTGTGGCTGACCTGGAACCTGTTCGCCAAGGCTGACCTCGGCGCACTCTGGGCTCGGGCCGGTGACGGTTCGATGCCCTTTGCGGTGGGCTTTGATATCGCCATCGCCATGCCGCTGTCGTGGTTGCCGCTGATTGCCGATTACTCCCGCTTCGGCAAGCGCGCCAAGAGTGTGTTTGGCGGCACGGCGCTGGGCTTCTTTATCGGCAATTTCTGGCTGATGAGCCTGGGCGTGGCCTACACCCTGGCGTTTGCGCCCAGCGGTGAAGTGAATGCGCTGTTGCTGGCGCTGGCCGGGGCCGGCCTGGGGATTCCGCTGCTGCTGATCCTGTTGGACGAGTCGGAAAACGCCTTTGCCGATATTCACTCGGCGGCGGTGTCCAGTGGGATGCTGTTGCGCGTGAAGGTCGAGCACCTGGCCCTGGCCATTGGTGTGATCTGCACCCTGATCGCCTGTTTTGCCCCGTTGGCGCAATACCAGAACTTCCTGTTGCTGATCGGCTCAGTGTTTGCGCCGTTGTTCGGCGTGGTGCTGGTGGATCATTTCATCCTGCGCCGTCGTGCTAATGGCAATGTCGCCAGCCTGCGTTGGCCGGCTCTATTGGCCTGGTTGGGTGGCATCGGCACTTATCACCTGTTGGCCAACCTGTACCCGGACATCGGCGCAACCCTGCCGGCGCTGGTGCTGGCAGGGTTGTTGCAGTTCATCCTGGGGCGGGCCTTCAGCGGCGCGCGGGCACCAGCTCAGGCTTGAGGATGCCTTCCAGGCGCGAGTAGGGGATCTGCAACTCGACATGGCCCAGGGCGTACGGCGCGATGGTGCTGGTGGGGTACTTGAGGATCACACCCCCGTAGGTCAGCGCCACGTTCGGGGTTTTCTGGAACGGGTAGGTTTTCACGAACTCCGGTTCCAGGCTCAGGCGGGTGCTGATCAGCCAGCTGTTGTGCGCCACCTGGGCGGCTTTCCAGAACGCGTCTTCCTTGCCTGGCAGCAGCATATCGCTCAGCCACAGGGCCTTTTGCTGCTGGCGCGAATAGTTGATGAACGCGCGGCCAGGCTCGCCGTGGGTGGCGCCCTGGTCCAGGTAGCTGGACAGCTCGATGATTACCAAACCGTCATGCTGCTCCCGTACCTTGGCCTGCAAGTACATGCTGTTGCGTGGGGCGGCGGTGCCGAGGAATTGCTCGCGATAGGACTCCAGGCTCGACGGCAGCGGGTCGCCCGCGTTGGTACGGGTCATTTCCAGCAGGCGTTGCTCGATCAAGGCATCCAGCTTGGGTTCCTTGGCAAAGTGCACGGTGTCGATATTCACCAGCGGGCAATCGCTGGCGGCGCAGCCCGGCTTGCTCTGCTCGCTGGCGTCGCGGGTGGCTTCCAGCGGTGTGCGATAGCTGGGTTGGAACAGGCTTTGGCAGGCGCCGAGGGTCAGGGCGATGCAGGCCACGGAGGCGATTTTTAAAAGCGACATGGATGTCCTTCGTCTATCGATAAGAGCGAAATTGTGCAGCTTCGACTACCAGCAAGGCAGTCAGTTCGCCACTAAGCTGATTGAGCGTGAGTTTGACCTCCTCCGTCTGGCCCGGCAACCGCAAAGGGGCTGCACCAAGGGGCACGAGCGCGTTAGGATGGCGCGAATTGCACCGGACATGATGAGGAAGGGTATGACAGACATTGCGAAATCGACGCCGAGCACGATCGAGATTGTTCAGCGCGACAATGCCTACAAGGGCTTCTACCAGCTCGATCGCGTGCAATTGCGCCACGAAAAATTCGCTGGCGGCATGAGCCGAGTGATCAATCGCGAAGTCTTCGTCCGTCACGACGCCGTGTGTGTTCTGCCCTACGATCCGCAGCGTGATGAAGTGGTGCTCAACGAGCAGTTTCGCGTGGGGGCCATGGGCCGTACCGACAATCCATGGTTGATCGAGATGGTCGCCGGCCTGATCGACAGGGATGAGCAGCCGGAGGAGGTTGCACACCGCGAGGCCGAGGAGGAAGCTGGGCTGACGTTCTCCGCACTGTGGCCGATCACCAAGTATTTCCCGTCGCCCGGTGGCAGTACCGAATTTGTCCACTTGTACCTGGGTCGCTGCGACAGCTCGGGGGCCGGTGGTGTCCATGGACTGGAAGAAGAGGCAGAAGACATCCGCGTCACGGTCTGGGCTTTTGAAGACGCCCTGCAAGCCGTGCGCGACGGCAGGATTTCCAACGCAGCCAGCATTATCGCCCTGCAATGGCTTGCGCTTAATCGCGCGGAAGTGAGGGGGTTATGGCAGTAAAGGCACGGGAACGTTATCGAGTCGACCTGATCGGGCTGCAAGCCGCCTGCGAGGCGAACTATGCGCGGCTGATGCGTCTGTTGCCCGACATGCGCCACACCCCGGAGGCGCGCCGCATCGGCGTGACCCATGGCGACCAGATGCTGGGCGTGCTGGCCCTGGAAGTCATCGTCAATTGCCCGTACACCACCACCCTGCGGGTGCGCCAGGAACACAGCCTGCCGTGGCTGCCGGTGCCGCAGATGGAAGTGCAGGTGTACCACGATGCGCGGATGGCCGAAGTGATCAGCGCCGAACATGCGCGGCGCTTTCGCAGCATTTATCCTTACCCGAATGTGTTCATGCACCAGCCCGATGAGAAAGCACAGCTCAATGTGTTCCTCGGTGAATGGTTGAGCCACTGCCTGGCCCTGGGCCACGAGTTCGAAGTCGTGCGGTAGATGTGAACTGCGTCTGCTTCCTGGGTTTCCTCTTTGCGTCCTGCCCCAGCATAATCGCTCCAACTCTATATTCCTGTGATTGCCTTGGGAGAGCGCCTTGCCGAGCGTATCCACCTTGAACCCCGATGCTGCGCTGCTGGTGCAGCTGTCCGACAGCCACCTGTTTGCCGAGGCCGACAGCCTGCTGTTGGGCATGAACACCCGTGAGAGCCTGCAGCGGGTGATTGGATTGGTGCGCCAGCAACAGCCGCACATCGACCTGGTAGTGGCCACGGGGGACTTGTCCCAGGACGGTACGCTGGCGTCTTACCAGGCATTTCGTGACCTGACTCAGCAGATCAAGGCCCCGGCGCGCTGGATTCCCGGTAATCACGACGAACCGCAGATTATGGTGCACGCCGCCGCGCACAGTGACCTGCTGGAGCCCGTAGTGGACGTCGGCAACTGGCGTATCACCCTGCTCGACTCCGCCGTGCCGGGCTCGGTGCCGGGCTACCTGCAGGATTCGCAGCTGCAATTGCTGGCTCAAGCCTTGAGCGAAGCCCCGAACCGCCATCATCTGGTGTGTTTCCACCATCACCCGGTGCCCATCGGCTGTGCGTGGATGGAACCTATCGGCTTGCGCAACCCCGATGCGTTGTTTGCCGTGCTGGACCGTTTTCCGCAGGTGAGGGCAGTGCTCTGGGGCCACGTGCACCAGGAGATCGACCGCGAGCGCAACGGCGTGCGCCTGCTGGCTTCGCCGTCCACCTGCATCCAGTTCGCGCCGGGCAGCGAGGATTTCAAGGTCAGCGAGCAAGCGCCGGGTTATCGTTGGTTGCGCCTGTATGCCGACGGACGGTTGGAGACCGGGGTGGAGCGGGTCGAAGGCTTCGCCTTCCAGGTGGACTACGGCAGTGACGGCTATTGACGTCTCGGCGGCTAAATATCCAGAACCTTCGCCAGCCTCACTACCGTAAGCCCTGGACCCAACTGCCGCAGCGAGGGCTGGATCAACACGCAGTCGTCATGGGGTGTGACGATCTCGCGCCGGTCGTCCCGAGCGATCACTGTTCCAGCCTGGGCTATGCGCTCAAGGCCGCGGAAGTCATCGGTAAAACGGAAGTCCATGCTGTGGGCGATCACCGGTTCAGTGACTTGCAGGCATTGCTGGGGCCCCGGCTTTTCCTGGCTCAGGAGCTTCAAGACGTCGGCCTCGGCGACTGCATCAGTCGCCATCAGGAAGCGTGCGGCAATATCGAGGGCGACGTGTTGGCTTTTTTTAGAAAAATGTTGGCCGGTCTCGATCAGCAGTGCGTTTTTTTGGCTGGCGGGATCGCCAAACCCACCATAGTCACGCATACGCCGGCCATTGGCGTGGCCGGCGTCGACCACCACGGTTGCCGGTACGCCTAACGATTTTGCGAATTTCAGGCCTTTGGCGCAGGCCCCACACATCATCAGTGGTGGGGATTCTTCGTGCATCGAATGGATATCGAGCAGCAAGTCGACACTGTCGATCAGCGGTCGCAGCTCACGTGCGCGACGCAGTTCCACGGAGTCTCGGTCGCCGTCCAGTGTTGATGGTAGCCAGACACGGTTCATGTCCTCGTCGACAAAACGGGTGGCGTCAATGTCGTGTGGGTCGAAGCGGTGATAGGCCTCGATATTGCCGAACGCCAGTGACAAACGGCCTTTGCGAGGGCGCACGCCGCTGCGCAGCAAGGCGTCTACTGCGATTGCTCCGCTGACTTCATTGCCATGGGTCAGTGCCATGACCAGCACATGTGGCCCAGGCGTGCCGCTGTCAAAACTGTGGACATAGTCGATCCCGCAGTTGCCGGCTTTCCATTGGCTGAGATCGGGGAACTCGACTTCCACAGGGTACGGTGTCAGTGATGCACGAACCTGCTCAAGGGTTTTCATGTCTGCCTCCGAGGGCTCAAGGTGGGTACCTTGTCGCGGGGGCGAGCCGCGACAAGCAGGGGGGACTCGCGGCCCTTAACTGGCGCAGGGATGGGCGCTGCGCATGCGCCGGCCCAGGCAGGCGATCGCCAGTACGCTGATCAAAATGGTTGCCATCACATAAAAGCTCGGCGCCAGTTTGCTGCCGCTTGCCTCGATCATCCAGGTCACGATCAACGGGGCGAAACCACCAAACAGGGTCACGGAAAAGTTGTAGCTCAGCGCCAGCCCAGTACCGCGAATGCTGGTTGGGAAGATGTCGGCAAGCATTGCCGGGATTGGCCCCAGGCAGGCCGCAATCAATACGCCGACAAGCGCTTGCACGACCAGCAGCGTGGAGAAACTGGGGAAGATATTGAGCAGCAGGAACATCGGATAAGACGACAGTCCGGTAATCGACAAGGCGATGGTCAACACTCGGAATCGCCCGTGGCGATCGGAAAGCCCACCGAAAATCGGGGCCATGAGCATCAACGTAATGCCGGTCATCAGGGCCCCCAGGTAGGACGACGTGGCGGTGATGCTCAGTTGTTTAAAGGCGTAGATCGGCATGTACAGCTTATGCACGTAATTGAATGCGGTCGCGCCCGCCACCACGCCGATAGCCAGCAACAGGCTGACGTGCCCTTTGATCAGGACATCCCGCAGTGGGGTCTTGACCGCTACGTTGGCTACGTTTTTCTTGAAGTCCGGCGTTTCATCGATTTGTCTGCGAATGTAAAAGCCTACCGGCCCGATCAGCAGGCCGAAGCCGAAGGCTACACGCCAGCCCCAATCGTTCAACTGCACATCCGACAGCGCATAGCTGAGGATCGCACTGACACCCGCCGCCAGCACAGTTGCCAGCCCCTGGGTAGACAATTGCCAGCTGGCAAAGAAACCCCGTCGCCCGGCGTCGGCGTGTTCGACCATGAACGCGGTCGCCGCGCCAAATTCGCCGCCCGTGGAAAACCCCTGGAGCATGCGGGCAACGATGATCAGCAGCGGCGCCGCCAGGCCGATCTGCTCGTAGGTCGGGGCGAACGTAATCATTGCGGTGCCGACCAGCATGATCATGATCGACAGCGTCAATGACGCCTTTCGTCCGGCTCTGTCGGTGTATGAACCGAGCACAATGGCGCCCAGCGGGCGCATCAAAAAGGAAATGCCGAACGAGCCTACGGCCAGCAGCAATGAGGTGGTTTCGTTATCGGACGGAAAAAACTGTTTGCCGATGACGACTGCAAAATAGCCATAGATCAGTAAGTCATAGAACTCCAGCGCGTTGCCGACGCTGGCAGCGATGATCTCTTTCCATGGGCCGCGCCGGGTGGGAGCTTGGGCCGATGATAAGGCGGATGATTGAGTTGTCATGAGTGTGCACCGGGTTTGTTTCACTGTTGGCCTACGGACTCTCCGAACCGCAGCGCGGCCTGGCGACATCGAAGGCGTTAATTGTTATGGGTGAAAGCCCGGATGAAAGTGAACCAAAGGCGGCAGAACGGCAATTGCTCTTTCGGCACAGATTTGAGCTGTTTCGGCACGACCCGGCAGGTTGTTGCCGGCAGCGGTGATAGAGCGCGTAAATCCGGCTACTGGGTGGTGGAGGGGGTCAAGGCTGTCCATATCCTCATCACCATCTCGCTCCGGTTGGCGCGCAGGCGATGCAGCGAAACGTCGAAACTGACGCAAAATTCGGCGCCCCCCGCCATCAGCAGCTCGCCCGATGCCAGCGCGTCGTTGACGACCATGCGCGGCAACCACGCCAGCCCCCGGCCACGCTTGGCCATTTCCAGAATGGCGTCATAGGAGTCCGCTTGGTAAACCATTCGCAGCGCCAGGCGCTGCGGCAGTCGATCCAAATGCCGGGCCAGTACGCTGCGCAGTGTCAGAGTGGGTGAGAAGGCCAGCCAAGGGATGGGCAGGGCGTTGCTGTCGGCGAGTATCTGCAGTTGCGGCTGTCCAGGGGCGCTCGGGGCGCTGACCGGTAGCAGTTCCTCCTTGGCCAGTACTCGGGAGTCGAAATGCTCCGGGTCCAACAGCGTCTGGGTCAGCGGGCTGGAAAAACTCAGCAGCAGATCAACCTCGCCGGCGGACAACCGGCTGATCGCTTCTTGCGCACCGCTGGTGAGCAATGACACCGCAAAGCTGCCCAGTTTCGGGTGCAATGACTCGTACCAATCGGGGAAAAAGTCACAGGCCAGGGTCCGGCCGGTGGCGATGCGCACCGGTTCGTCGCGGCTGAGGGTGTCATTTTTGAACTGCGCTCTGACAGTGCCCAGCAATTCCAGCGATTGAGTGGCGGCATCAAGGAACAGCAGGCCGCAGGGTGTCAGTGACAGGGGTTGCTTGCGCTCGATCAATGGCGTGCCGACCCATTCTTCCAGCGCCCGGATACGTCGACCGAACGCTGGATGCGTGACACAGCGATTTTCGGCGGCACGCGACAGGCTGCGAGTGCGCGCCAGTTCGACAAAATCCTCAAGCCATTCAAGTTGCATGGTGTTTCCCCGCTTGAAGTCGGGCCACTGGCCTCCGGCCATATATCCGGGTTCCCGGGCCGCAGATAGTACCGTCAGCGGCGATCGGCTGCACCCACAAGCCCCCTGTTCCCTGTAAACTGCGCCTCTTTGGCAGCCCCAGCGAGGCCCCGGCATGTCCGCTTCGATCCTGTATATCCACGGTTTCAACAGTGCGCCCGCGTCCAACAAGGCCTGCCAGCTGGTTACCGTGATGGACACCCTGGGCCTGGCTGATCAATTGCGCGTGCCGGCCCTGCATCACCATCCCCGTCAGGCAATTCCTCAATTGGAGGAAGCCATTGCCCAGCTGGGGCGGCCGCTGCTGGTCGGCAGCTCGCTCGGCGGCTACTATGCAACCCATCTTGCCGAGCGCCATGGCCTCAAGGCACTCCTGGTCAACCCGGCGGTCAGCCCCCATCGGATGTTCGACGGTTACCTGGGCACCCAGAAGAACCTCTACACCGATGAAACCTGGGAACTGACCCACGACCATGTCACGGCGCTGGCCGAGCTGGAAGTACCGGCGCCCCAGGACGCCGCGCGTTACCAGGTGTGGTTGCAGACCGGCGATGAAACACTGGATTATCGCCTCGCCCAGCAGTATTACCGGGCCTGTGCCTTGCGCATCCAGGCCGGTGGCGACCATGGTTACCAGGGGTTTGCCCAGCAATTACCGGCATTGTTGAGTTTTGCCGGCATTGGCGCAGATCAGTATCAATCCTTCGATTTCTCGGCACTGTAATTGCCTTGGAAATTGCAGGTTACTTTTTAATCGAACGACTCACGACGAGACCCCATGGCCACTCCCAGCGCTAGCTCTTATAACGCCGACGCCATCGAAGTCCTCTCGGGCCTCGACCCGGTGCGCAAACGCCCCGGCATGTACACCGACACCAGTCGGCCGAACCACCTTGCCCAGGAAGTCATCGACAACAGCGTCGACGAAGCCTTGGCCGGGCACGCCAAGTCGGTGCACGTCATTCTTCACGCCGACCACTCCCTGGAAGTGTCCGACGATGGTCGCGGCATGCCGGTGGACATTCACCCGGAAGAGGGTGTGTCGGGCGTCGAGCTGATCCTCACCAAGCTGCACGCCGGCGGCAAGTTCTCCAACAAGAACTACCAGTTCTCCGGTGGCTTGCACGGTGTGGGTATTTCCGTGGTCAATGCCCTGTCCACGCTGGTGCGGGTCAAGGTCAAGCGCGACGGCAACGAGTACGAGATGACCTTCGCCGATGGCTACAAAGCCACCGACCTGCAGGTGATCGGTACCGTTGGCAAGCGCAATACCGGCACCAGCGTGTACTTTGCGCCGGACCCTAAGTACTTCGACTCGCCGAAATTCTCCATCAGCCGTCTCAAGCACGTGCTCAAGGCCAAGGCCGTACTGTGCCCGGGCCTGCTGGTGACCTTTGAAGACAAAGGCACTGGCGAGAAGGTCGAGTGGCACTACGAAGACGGCCTGCGTTCCTACCTGGAAGACTCCGTCAGTGATTTCGAACGCCTGCCCAACGAGCCGTTCTGCGGCAGCCTGGCCGGCAACAAGGAAGCCGTCGACTGGGCGCTGCTGTGGCTGCCCGAAGGCGGCGACAGCGTTCAGGAAAGCTATGTCAACCTGATCCCCACCGCCCAGGGCGGCACCCACGTCAACGGCCTGCGCCAGGGCCTGCTGGATGCCATGCGCGAATTCTGCGAATACCGCAGCCTGCTGCCGCGTGGCGTGAAGCTGGCGCCGGAAGACGTGTGGGAGCGCATTGCGTTCGTGCTGTCGATGAAAATGCAAGAGCCGCAGTTCTCCGGCCAGACCAAGGAACGCCTGTCGTCCCGCGAAGCGGCGGCGTTTGTCTCCGGTGTGGTCAAGGATGCTTTCAGCCTGTGGCTCAACGAGCACCCGGAGCTGGGCCTGGCCCTGGCGGAACTGGCGATCAACAACGCCGGCCGTCGCCTCAAGGCCAGCAAGAAGGTCGAGCGCAAGCGCATTACCCAGGGCCCGGCATTGCCGGGCAAGTTGGCCGATTGCGCCGGGCAGGACCCGATGCGCTCCGAGCTGTTCCTGGTCGAAGGTGACTCCGCCGGTGGTTCCGCCAAACAAGCGCGGGACAAGGAATTCCAGGCGATCCTGCCGTTGCGCGGCAAGATCCTCAATACCTGGGAAGTCGATGGCAGCGAAGTCCTTGCCAGCCAGGAAGTGCACAACATTGCCGTGGCCATCGGCGTCGACCCAGGCGCAGCCGACATGAGCCAGCTGCGCTACGGCAAGATCTGCATCCTCGCCGACGCCGACTCCGACGGCCTGCACATCGCGACCCTGCTGTGCGCGTTGTTCGTGCAGCACTTCCGTCCGTTGGTGGATGCCGGTCACGTCTACGTCGCCATGCCGCCGCTGTACCGGATCGACCTGGGAAAGGAGATTTTCTACGCCCTGGACGAAGCCGAGCGCGATGGCATTCTCGACCGCCTGGTGGCCGAGAAGAAGCGTGGCAAGCCGCAGGTCACCCGATTCAAGGGCCTGGGTGAAATGAACCCGCCGCAACTGCGTGAGACCACCATGGACCCCAACACCCGGCGCCTGGTGCAGTTGACCCTGGAAGACTTCGCCGCCACCTCGGAAATGATGGACATGCTGCTGGCGAAGAAACGCGCGCCGGACCGCAAGTCCTGGCTGGAATCCAAGGGCAACCTGGCTGAGGTCCTGGGCTGATGCGCACAGGTGTCGCCCTGGCGATCCTGATGTTGAGCGGGCTGGTGGCCACTTCGGTAGTTGCCGCGCCCGTGGCTGAGCTCAAGCTGGTGTCCGAACACCCGGTGGACGGCATGCGCGGCGGGAACCTGTCGGGCCTGGCGCTGTGTGGCAAGGAGCTGTGGACGGTTTCCGATCGTGATGACGACCAGATCTACCGTCTCGATACCCGTGCGCCGACCTGGCAAGCCGAAGCGGTAAGCATCGATGTGCCGCCGGTGCCGGAATCCGGGCTGCCCTGGGGGCTGCGTTCGCGCACCAAGGCTGCGTCGTTCATTCGCGGCGGCGACCTGGATTTCGAAGGCATCACCTGCGATGCCGCCGGCAATCGCTACATTGTCAGCGAAGCCCATGCGGCGGTGCTGCAAGTACCGGTGAGCGGTGCGCCTGAATGGTTGAAGATCGCCCCGGGCATGGTGCGTGAAGCCCGGGCCAGTGGCATGTTGCTGCACTTCAATGCGTTGTTCGAAGGCCTGGCAATCAACCCCGAGGGCAATCAGATCTGGCTGGCTGCGGAGCGTGAGCGGCGCGGCCTCATCTCCATCAAGCGCCCGCAAAGCCTGTGGGATTGCGACGGCCCTTGCGTGTTGCTGAGCGAGGCCGGCCAGGAGATGCAGCCGGCCAAGTTCGTCGGTGCCAAGGCGGTGTCCAAGGATTTCGCCGATCTGTCACTGTTCAACGGCAAGCTGTTTACCCTGGAGCGCAATGCGTTCCAGATCTGCCGGCGCGATACGGTCACGGCCAAGGTCGAGCTGTGCTGGTCGTTCGCCGACGAAACCCTGACGCCCGAGCGGCGTTACGCCCAGCCCTATGGCCTGGCCGAAGCCCTGGTGCTGGACGCAGACGGTGCCTGGCTGGGCATCGACAATAATTTCGGCCCCCGCGCCGATGGTGAAAAACGCCCCATGGTCTATCGTTTTGCCGCCCCCGCTGGCGGCTGGAGCGCCCAGCCATGAGCCGCTACTTTTTTGAATCGATCCGGCGCGGCGGCATTTCCGCTGCGCCTTACCAAACAATGATGAGGCCCGCATGAGTGACATCCTCGCAGACAGCTTAGATGGCGTAGAACGCCGGTCGCTGGCTGACTTCACCGAAAATGCCTACCTCAACTACTCCATGTACGTGATCATGGACCGTGCCTTGCCGCATATCGGCGACGGCCTCAAGCCCGTACAGCGGCGCATCATCTACGCCATGAGTGAGTTGGGCCTGGACGCCGACTCCAAGCACAAGAAGTCGGCGCGTACCGTCGGTGACGTGCTCGGTAAGTTCCACCCCCACGGCGATTCGGCGTGCTACGAAGCCATGGTGCTGATGGCCCAGCCGTTCAGCTACCGCTACACCCTCGTCGACGGCCAGGGCAACTGGGGTGCGCCGGATGATCCCAAGTCCTTCGCGGCCATGCGTTACACCGAGGCGCGCCTGTCGCGCTATTCGGAAGTGCTGCTCAGCGAACTGGGCCAGGGTACCGCGAACTGGGGGCCGAACTTTGACGGTACTCTCGACGAGCCCCTGGTGTTGCCCGCACGTTTGCCGAATATCCTGCTCAATGGCACCACCGGCATCGCGGTCGGCATGGCCACCGACGTACCGCCGCATAACCTGCGCGAAGTCGCCACCGCCTGCGTACGCTTGCTGGATGAGCCCAAGGCCACGGTCGAGCAGCTGTGCGAGCATATCCAGGGCCCGGATTACCCGACCGAAGCGGAAATCATCACGCCGCGCGCCGACCTGCTGAAGATGTACGAAACCGGCAAGGGCTCGGTGCGCATGCGTGCCGTGTATCACATCGAAGACGGCGACATTATCGTCACCGCCCTGCCGCACCAGGTGTCCGGTGCCAAGGTGCTGGAGCAGATTGCCGCGCTGATGCAGGCCAAACCGTCGAAACTGCCCCAGGTCGCTGACCTGCGTGACGAGTCCGACCACGAAAACCCATGCCGCATCGTGATCATCCCGACGAACAGCCGGGTCGACCACGAAGTGCTGATGCAACATCTGTTTGCCAGCACGGACCTGGAGTCCAGCTACCGGGTCAACGTCAACATCATCGGTCTGGACGGCAAGCCGCAGTTGAAAAACCTGCGCAACCTGTTGGTCGAGTGGCTGGAGTTCCGGATACAAACCGTACGCCGCCGCCTGCAGTTCCGCCTCGACAAGGTCGAACGCCGCCTGCACCTGTTGGACGGCTTGCTGATTGCCTACCTCAACCTGGATGAAGTGATCCACATCATCCGTACCGCCGAGCACCCGAAAGCCGAGCTGATCGCGCGTTTCGAGCTGAGCGAGATCCAGGCCGACTACATCCTCGACACCCGCTTGCGTCAGTTGGCACGCCTGGAAGAGATGAAGTTGCGCGACGAACAGGACGCGTTGCTCAAGGAGCAAGCCAAGCTGCAAGCCCTGCTGGGCAGCGAAGCCAAGCTGAAGAAGCTGGTGCGCAGCGAGTTGATCAAGGACGCCGAAACCTATGGCGACGACCGCCGTTCGCCAATCGTTCAGCGTGCCGAAGCCAAGGCGCTGACAGAGACCGAACTGCTGCCGAACGAGAAAATTACCGTCGTTCTGTCGGAAAAGGGTTGGGTTCGTTCAGCCAAAGGGCATGATATTGACGCCACTGGCCTGTCGTACAAGGCCGGTGATGGCTTCAAAACTGCTGCAGCCGGGCGTTCCAACCAGTTTGCGGTGTTTATTGACTCCACCGGGCGCAGTTATTCGGTGCCGGCCCATACCTTGCCATCGGCGCGGGGGCAGGGCGAGCCGTTGACCGGCCGCCTGACGCCGCCACCTGGGGCGAATTTTGAATGTGTGCTGCTGCCGGATGACGAGTCGCTGTATGTGATCGCCTCCGACGCGGGTTACGGGTTCGTGGTCAAGGGTGAAGACCTGCAGGCCAAGAACAAGGCGGGCAAGGCATTGTTGAGCCTGCCGAACAACGCCAAGGTCATCCTGCCGCGTCCGGTGGAAGACCGCGAAGGCAACTGGCTGGCGTCGGTGACCACCGAAGGGCGCTTGCTGGTGTTCAAGATCAGCGATCTGCCGCAGTTGGGTAAAGGCAAGGGCAACAAGATTATTGGTATTCCCGGCGAGCGGGTGGCCAGTCGCGAAGAGTACGTGACCGACATCGCGGTGATCCCGGAAGGTGCCACCCTGGTGCTCCAGGCCGGCAAGCGCACGTTGTCATTGCGCCCCGACGACCTTGAACACTACAAGGGCGAGCGTGGTCGTCGCGGTAATAAACTGCCTCGCGGCTTCCAGCGTGTGGATGCTTTGCTGGTGGAAACGCCGGTTTAAGGCGTATTAGAGCCCTCGATCTACGATTTAAAGCGTAGATCGACGCTTTGGCGCTGGAGTCATGGCGCATATTCACGGATGATATGGCCTTTCCAGCGCCGGCGTGGCCGAGCGTGTTTAGGTTATTTTTAGTATTACATTGTGGTTCGCCTTGTGGCAGCCACCTGGATGGGATGATGACTGCTCCACGCGTTCCTCTATTTTTGATGCTCGCTGGCCTTTTGGGGTTGGCGGGTTGCAGCACACACCAGCCTGTGTCGCTGTACCAGCTGGACAGCGGAAGTCCAGCTCAGCCAGCCCAGACCGCTGGCATGGCCGTTTTGCTCGGGCCGGTGGTCGTCGCCGACTACCTGCAACGCGAAACCCTGCTGCAACGTCAGAACGATGGAAGCCTGCAAGGTTCCACCGATGGTCGTTGGGCAGGCAGTTTATCGTCTGACATCAACCAGTTGATGTTGCGTCAGGTGGCCGGTCAGTTGGACAGCCAGCGTGTGGTCCTGGCGCCCGCACCAACCGGCTTCAGCCCGGATGTGCAGGTCTTGCTGACCATTACCCGGCTCGACTCCGGTAAATCGCAACCGGCGATCCTCGATGCGCAATGGCGCTTGATCGACCGTCGCGGCCAGGTGCGTGATAACCGCATCGTGCACCTGCAGGAAGAACATGCCGGCACCACCGCGTCCCAGGTTCAGGCCCAGGGCGTGCTGCTGCAGCAATTGGCGCAGCAGTTGTCGGTGGCCCTCAAGCCCTTGGCCAACCAGCCCCCCATCGCCGAGGCGCCCCGTAAGTCGGCCCCGGTACAGGCCAAGCCGGCAGAGCCGCAAAAGCCGAAGATGCCGATGGCTACGCCGATCCGTACGGATATGGAAGTGTTCAGGTTCTGATCTGAATCGCAGATAAGCAAAAAGGCCCGCTGATTCAGCGGGCCTTTTTGCTTATCTGCGATTGACTTGAGGCTTGTTGAGATCCAAATGTGGGAGGGGGCAAGCCCTAATGCTTTTTGTAGGAGCGAGCTTGCTCGCGAAAAACTCACAGGCGCCGCGTTCATTCAGGAACAACGCGTTATCGTTGACGTTTTTCGCGAGCAAGCTCGCTCCTACAGGAGACATTAGTCCGGCGGTGTGCTTCAGGGCTTTGCGCGGGTCTCATGCATCCGTGCCAACTGCCGCTCCAGCATCGATGGATACGGCTCCATCAACCGCTCCACGCAGCTTGCCCCCTCAGGGCTGGCAATCGGGCGGATACGCGCGCGCTGGCGGATCAGCGTGTCTTCACTGATCTTGCGCTCGACCAGCAGCAGGTTGCGGCTGTGTTGGGACAAGGCCAGTGCGTCCTGGGCGTTTTCAGTCAGCAGCAGGTCGATCTGGCTCATGCCGAACAGGTCGTCGCCCACGGTGAGGCCCAGTTGCAGTTGCAGGGTGATCCCGCTGTCGGCGACTTCGATCTGCAATTCATGGCCCAGGGCGCGCAGCAACTCACCGCAGCAAATCGCATTGGTCAGGTAATCTTCGCCGCTGTCTTCGCTGTGGAACAGCATCAGCGTGCTGCCGTCGTTCAGGGTGTGCAGTTCGCTCTGGTACAGCGAGGCGGCCTGGTCGAGGCAGTCGCGGTAGCGCTCCAGCAGTTCGGTCAGGCGTGCGCGGGGCAGGCGACGCAATTGGTCCTGGGCACCCAATTGCACGGCGAGCACAGCGCTGTACTGCGGCTCGCTGCTGCGTACCGGCGCCGCCTTGGGGGCGATTGCGGGGCTGTCGGCTGACGTATCGCGCAGGTCGGCGAAGGGGTCTTCATCGTCCAGCTCGTCTTCTTCGGCCTTGAAGGCATGGCGCGGTGCCGGCTTGAGGCCCGCCACCGGCGGACGCTCGTCGAAGCCCGGGTCACGCAGGTTGCGCACTTCGAACTCGGGCTCTTCGTCGTAATCGGTGTCGTCGTATTCAGGCTCTGGCTCGACCTCGGGCACCACCGGTTCCGGGGCGAAGCTGGCGTGCAGCTGGCGGGCAAGGTCGCCGATTTCATCCTGGCGGTCGGTTGCCGGGGTGTGCTCGTCGATGTCCCGCAGCCAGATGCGCAGTTGCATGAGCGGCGTGGAGATATGCCGCCCCAGGCGCAGGCTCAGGGCCAGGGCCAATGCCAGCAGGATGGCGCTGAGGATGCCCATGCTTTGCAGGCTGATGGTCATCGGCTGCTGGAACTGCTGCATGTCGAGGCTGATACGCAGTTGGCCGGCCTTCACATCCTGAAACGTGATATTGCTCTGGTACAGGCCTTCGGCTTCGCCCAACAGGCCGTTTTTCGGGCGCTGCCCGGCTTCGGCCATGATGCGGTTGTCCACGCTGTAGATGGCAGCATGGGCCACCAGCGGGTTCTTGGTCAGGTTGTTGAGCAGCACGTTGAGGCTGAGGATGTCGTTGGACACCAGCAGCTCAGTCGCCGAAGTGGCGGTCTGCGTGGTCAGGCTCTCGCCCAGGGCGTCGGCCTGCTCGTGCATGGCCTGCTTGAATTGCAAACCCATCACGCAGGCGTAGATCACCAGGGCCAATGCGACCAGGATCACGTTATGGCTGGCGATGCGTAATGCGATCGGTACACGGCGGTGGCGCAGTGCCCGGAAGATCAGCAGGAAGAAGTTGTCGGTTTTTACTGGCGTGGGCCGGTTCACTTGAGCTCGGCTCTTGGTCCGTGAAGTTGACGCGCAGTATAGCGACAGGCCCAAGACCGGCAAAGCGCTGGCTGTGCCCGATGGTCACTGAAAGTGGGTAGAATGCGGTTTTTTTCCAGCCTGGGGGTGCGCCTTGCGCGAAATTGTCCTGATTAACATCACTGGTGAAGACCGCCCAGGTCTTACCGCAGCCATTACCGGCGTTCTGGCCCAGGGTGGTGTGAACATTCTCGACATCGGCCAGGCGGTGATCCACGACACGCTGTCGTTCGGCATCCTGGTGGAAATCCCCAGCACCGAGCAGGCCTCATCGGTGCTCAAGGACATCCTGTTTACGGCGTATAAGCTCGATCAGCAGGTGCGTTTCACCCCGGTGTCCGAAGCGGATTACCAGCAGTGGGTGGCCGGCCAGGGCAAGAAGCGCCATATCGTGACGCTGCTGACCCGCAAGGTCACCGCCGAACAGCTGCAGCGCGTCAGCTCTATTACCGCGCAGTATGGTTTGAACATCGACCATATCGACCGTCTGTCGGGGCGCATGCCATTGGACACCCCGGCCGACAAGGGCAAGGGCTGCATCGAGTTCTCCGTGCGCGGTGAGCCTGCCGACCCGCAAGCCCTGCGCGCCGAATTCCTCAGCGTGGCCCAGGAGCTGAATGTCGATATCGCCTTCCAGGAAGACTCTCTCTTCCGTCGCAATCGCCGCCTGGCGGTGTTCGACATGGACTCCACGCTGATCGAAGCCGAAGTTATCGACGAGTTGGCCAAGGCGGCCGGCGTGGGTGAGCAGGTTTCCGAAATCACCGAGCGCGCCATGGCCGGGGAATTGGATTTCCGCGCCAGCTTCAAGGAGCGCCTGGCTTTGCTCAAGGGCCTGGACGTGAACGTGCTGGACTCCATCGGCGCGTCGCTGCGCCTGACCGAAGGCGCCGAAACCCTGTTTGCCGAACTCAAGCGCCTGGGCTACAAGACGGCAATCCTGTCGGGTGGCTTCACCTACTTCGCCAAGCAATTGCAGGCCAAGCTGGGCATCGACTATGTTTTCGCCAACGAATTGGAAGTGGTGGATGGCAAAGTGACCGGCGTCGCGGTCGAGCCGATTGTCGATGCGCAGCGCAAGGCGGACCTGCTGAAGGAATTGGCCCACAAGGAAGGTTTGCGTCTGGAGCAGACCATTGCGGTCGGTGACGGCGCCAACGACCTGCCGATGCTGGCAATTGCCGGTTTGGGTGTGGCATTCCGCGCCAAGCCATTGGTCAAGCAATCGGCCAAGCAGGCGATTTCTACCCTGGGGTTGGATGGCGTGCTGTATCTGCTGGGTTTTCGCGACCGCGACGGTCAGTTGTAAATGACTAAATGTGGGAGGGGGCAAACCCCCTCCCACATTGGGTTCGGCGTCAGGCTTTAGGTAAAGCGATGCCTTGGCCCATCTGCACCGGCGAACCCGCCACCAGTTCTTCGGCCCACTTCACCTGATCCGGCCCGAACAGCACGATCGCAGTGGAGCCCAACTTGAAGCGACCCAGTTCCGCACCCTTCTCCAGGTGAATCGGCGCGCGGGCAGCTTCGTCATAGCGGAAGGTTTTCAGCTCGCGCTTCGGCGGAGTCACCAGGCCGGCCCATACGGTTTCAATCGACGCCACAATCATCGCACCGACCAATACCACGGCCATCGGGCCGCGTTCGGTGTCGAACAGGCAGACAACACGCTCGTTACGCGCGAACAACTCCGGCACGTTTTCGGCGGTGGTCTGGTTCACCGAGAAAATCCGCCCAGGTACGTAGACCATTTCACGCAGGGTGCCGGCCAGTGGCATATGCACCCGGTGGTAGTCCTTCGGCGACAGGTAGATGGTGGCGAAATCGCCGCCCATGAACGGCGCAGCGACCGCTGCATCGCCGCCCAACAGTTCCAGCACGCTGAAGCTGTGGCCTTTGGCCTGGAACACACGACCGTGCTCGATGGGGCCAAGCTGGCTGACTGCGCCATCGGCTGGGCTCAATACTGCGCCAGGGGTCTGGTCCAGTGGGCGAGCACCGTCTTTCAGGGCGCGGGTGAAGAAGGCGTTGAAGTGCTCGTAAGCGGTCACGTCTTCTACCAGGGCTTGGGACATGTCCACTTGATAGCGCTTGGCGAACCACGTGGTGAAGGCATTCTTGAACCAGCGCACGCGGCACTCGGCGATGCAGCCGGCCAACCGCGACAGCAGGTGGTGCGGCAGCAGGTACTGGCTGAGGATAAACAACTGCTTTTTCATTAACTGTCCTTAAACCTTAAATCTCGACGGGGGTGTCGGGGTGGTTGCCCCATTCGCCCCAGGAACCGGCATAACCTTTGACTCGCGGATAACCGAGCGCCTTGGCCACCAGGTAGGTGAAGCCAGAGCGATGATGAGTCTGGCAGTGGGTGATGATTTCTTTGTCTTTGGTCAGCCCGAGGTCTTCGAGGATCTGCGGCATGTCGCGGCGAATGCGCAGGTTGCGCGCCTTGTCCATGCCGGCGGTCCACTCGAAATTCACCGCGCCGGGGATGTGGCCGCCTTTGGCCGCAAGGACTTTCTCGCCGGAGTATTCCAGCGGGCCACGGGCATCCCAGATGCCCAGGTCGGCAGCGCCGAGACGGCTTTGCAGGTATTCGCGGGTGGCGGTGGGGCCATCGTGCAGTGTAAGGCTGACCGGGCCGCCGGCCGGGGCGGGCACGTCGGTGGAGAGCGGGTGCTTGCCCTCCAGCCACGCCAGCAGGCCGCCATCCAGGTAGTGGTATTTCTGGTGGCCGATCACATCGAGCATCCAGATGAAACGCCCGGCCCAGCCACCGCCTTCGTCGTCATAGACCACGTAGGTGGCGTCGGGCGTGTGGCCCAGTTCGCCGAACAGTTTCTCAAGCTCGGCCTTGCCGGGCAGCAGGCCGGGTGCCGGCGCCTGGCCCAGCTGGGTGCGCTTGGGGTCAACGAAATGCGCGCCGGGGATGTGCCCTTCGGCGTAGCGGGCGGCACTGGTGAGGTCCACCAGAATCAGGTGTTCGGCATCCAGTTGAGCGAGCAGGTCACTGGATTCGATCACCAGCGGCAAGCCAGAGAAGTCAGGCATGTGAGGTCTCCTGGGCACGAATGTTGGCGATTAAAGGACGGCGATTGTAGCGCAAGCATCAAGCGCTGCGGTTGGTAAAGCTGTGCAGGGCTTTCTCGATGCATTGGGCGGTTTTACCGAAGGCCTGCACGGTGGTTTCCGAGAACGGCCCGCCGCCCTGGTCGGCGATCATCACCATCACCACGCGACCGTTGCAGCTCATGGACCGCAACAACAGGTGCTCGCCGGTGAACAGGCGGCGCAGGATCGGCGGCAGCAGTGCCGAGAACTGGGCGTGGTTTTCCGGTGTGAGGCGCACCTGGGCGGACTTTTCCAGCAGGCGCTGCAGCAGCGTGCTGTTGACCACGTCCAGGCTCAGGTTGGCGGCGTCCTTCGGCAGGCCGTCGGCCTGATGTACGCGCAAGGTGCTCAGGGCACGATCGGCCATGAACAGCATGACGCGCTGCATGCCGCTGGCCACCAGGGCTTCCTTGGCGCACGTGGTCAAATGCATGGCGTTGGCAAAGCGGCTCGGCTCTACCAGCAGTTCGGTACAACGCTTGCGCCAGACAGCCAGGGCTTCGGCGGTGGGCGGTGGTGCGGGCAGCAGGCCGCGATGAATCTTGTGCACATGCCACGGCCAGATCAGCGACAGCGCCGGGTGCCAGAGATCGGGCATCAAGGTGTCGCGGGCACTGGTGACGGCTTGCTGGTGCACCTGTTGCTGCACTTCGCTCAGGGGCTGTTGCAGGTACAGCGCGGTGAGGTATTGCCAGCGCTGGGTGTGCGGGCAGGTCCAGGATTCCTGGGCCGACATCGCCAGGCCGTTGGCCAGCAGCACCGTATTGGCCGGCTGATTCAACCAGCGGCGCAGGTTGGGATCGGCGTCGAGCAATTGCTGGTGACGAAGAGGGTCATCTTCTCGGGCGATGTGCAGGGCCTTGACCAGCAAGCGCTGCTCGGTCCGCAACAGGGTATAACCCTGGGACACCCAGATCGGCAGGTGCCAGGTTTCGGTCAGGCCGAGGCACAGGTCCAGCAGGCGCACACCGAACAACGCCTGTTCGACCTTGCTTGCCGACTCGCCCTTGTGGATGACCCGCAGTTCCCATTCTTCCAGGAGCTTGGGGTAGGCAACGGCCATCGGCCACAGCGGTGAAAGAAACAGCAGGCTGCCCCAGTGAATGTCCTGCCACAGCCGCGCCAGGCGGCTGCCGAACAATCCACTGGCTTGTTGCGAGGCGTGCTGGCTGACCAGCAGCAACTGGCGCAGCGCTACGGGAATTTCATGGGCCGGCACAGACGGCAGGCGTGCCAGCAGCTCCTCGGCGCGTTTGAGGCCCAGGCGGTTAAGCGCCACTTCGAGGTTTTCCGCCGGTGCCGCGAGGCTGCCATGGGTGTGGCTGTTGGCCTCGCGCATGACGCTGAGTACGAGGGCCGGGCTGTTTTGCATCAGCTCGGCAATATCTCGCAACGAACTGCGGCTATCGCGGATGGCTTTGCACACGCGGTCATGGCTGGCCTGTGGAACAGGCAGCAGCACTTCGTCCAGGCGCTTGATCCAAGCGGCTAGAGAAGCAGGTTTTGCAGTTGGGACTGTCGTTTCATTAGCCATGATTGGGGCGCGATCATCACTTGCGGTCAACACACCCGGAGCGGGCCGAACTGGCTTTTCGCCTTAACGGGCTATAGTCTGGCGCAGTTTTGCCGATAAGTAGAACAAGAGTTTTCCAGTTCCCCCAAATATGTCCATGAACCCGACGGCGCAAGTACTCATCTCCTATGGCTAAAATTATCGGCATTATCGTCGTCTTCGCGAGCGTGCTCGGCGGCTACGTCCTGTCCCACGGTAAAATTGCGGCACTGATCCAGCCTTTCGAGGTGATGATTATCGGTGGTGCGGCACTGGGTGCCTTCCTGCAGGCGAACCCCGGCTACATGACCATGCACGTGATCAAGAAGTCGCTGGGCATGTTCGGTTCGCGTTTCACCCACACGTTCTATCTGGAAGTGTTGGGCCTGGTTTACGAGATCCTCAACAAGAGCCGCCGCGAAGGCATGATGGCCATCGAGGCCGACATCGAGGACGCCGCGGCCAGCCCGATTTTCGCCAAGTACCCGGCCGTGCTCAAAGATGAGCGCATGACCGCCTACATCTGTGACTACCTGCGCATCATGTCCTCCGGCAACATGGCTCCCCATGAGCTTGAGGGCCTGTTCGACATGGAATTGTTCAGCCTCAAGGAAGAATTGGAGCATCCTTCCCATGCCGTAACCGGTGTGGCCGACGGCATGCCCGGCTTCGGTATCGTCGCGGCGGTACTGGGTATCGTGGTGACCATGGCCTCCCTGGGTGAAGGTGACCAGGCGGCTATCGGCATGCACGTAGGTGCGGCGCTGGTGGGTACCTTCTTCGGTATTCTCGCGGCCTACGGCTTCTTCGGCCCGCTGGCGACCTCCCTGGCCCACGATGCCAAGGAAGAAATCAACCTGTACGAATCGATCAAGGCCAGCCTGGTGGCGTCCGCTTCCGGCATGCCGCCTTCGTTGGCGGTGGAGTTCGGTCGCAAGGTGCTGTACCCGAAGCATCGCCCAAGCTTCGCCGAGCTGGAACAAGCGGTTCGCGGTCGCTAAGCCATGGAAAACAACCAGCCGATAATCATCAAGCGCGTCAAGCGCTTCGCTGCGGGGCACCATGGCGGCGCCTGGAAAATCGCTTTCGCCGACTTTGCCACGGCGATGATGGCGTTCTTCCTGGTGCTGTGGCTGATGTCCACCGCCACGCCCGAACAGAAGATCGCCATTGCCGGCTACTTCAAAGACCCGATTGGCTTCTCGGAAAGCGGCACGCCCTTTGTGATCGACCTGGGCGGTTCGCCGCAATTGGCGCCTGAGCGCACCATCAACCCGGAAGTCAAGACCGAAGCACCGCAGGAAAAAATCCCGATCGAGCGCGATACCGTCGAAGCCATGGCCGAGCAGGTCGAGCAGGAACGTCTTGAGCTGTTGCTGCAAGAGTTGCAGAACAAGGTGGAGGAAAACCCGCAACTGCTGAAGTTCAAGGATCAGATTTCGTTCGAGATCACCCCGGATGGCTTGCGTATCCAGATCACCGACGCCGCCAACCGGCCGATGTTCGACTCTGGCAGCGCACGCTTGAAACCGTACTTTGAAGACATCCTGCTGGCCATGGCCGACACTATCAAGGCGGTGCCGAACAAGATCAGCATCAGCGGCCACACCGACGCCAAGCCTTACGCGGGCCAGGGTGACTTCGGCAACTGGGAGCTTTCCGCCAACCGTGCCAACGCCGCGCGTCGTGCGCTGGTGGCCGGCAGCTATCCCGACCCGCAAGTGGCGCGGGTGGTGGGGTTTGCGTCCTCGCAACTGTTTGATGCGAAGGATCCGTTCAACCCGATCAACCGCCGCATCGATATCGTGGTGCTGACCAAAAAGGCCCAGCGTGCGATTGAAGGCGATCAGCCGCCACCACAACCGACCCCGGGAGCAGGTGCGCCGGGTGAAGTGCCGGCCGACCCACATGCCATCCCGCCCGGCCAGGAGCCATTGCCGGCCCATGAGCTGCGGCAGAAGCTGAACCTGTTTGATGATGGCGGCGTGAAAGACCCTACGGCGCCGGCGACGGGGTCCTAAGCCATATACAGCGTGTCTACCAATGAAAACGCCCCGACTGATCGGGGCGTTTTCATTTCTACTCAGAGTGGTAGATAGGCCTTGACCCCGCTGATCACGCCTTGCATGTCGTCGGTGCCCAAGCGTGGCACGAAGTATTCTCGTCCTTTGGATCGGGTCTTTCTATGCAGCTTGTCGAGGCGCTCGAAGCTGACGGTATAAATCATGTCGCACTTCACCCACAGCTCTTTGTAGCCATCGGATTGAAGTGGATTTGTACGAAGCAGGTGATGCCAGTCGTACTGGATCTCCGGCGCGGTAGAGGAGATCGGTACAACGGTACAGAGTTTGCGCTTGTGGGTGGCTGTAGGGGATATCACCACCACCTTGCGGATCTTGAGCATCTCCGGGGCCACAAAGCCGCGGGTGAAGTCACAAAGCAGCACATCGCCTTGTTTGGGATGATAGTAGAGAGTCAATCGTCAATTCCCCACAAAAAGCAAAGCCGCCCGAAGGCGGCTTCATTCGACACGCAGTGGAGCTTGCATCGCCCCTTCTGCGCCGCTGGATCAACCCCGAAAAGGATCCAGACTCCTGCCAGCCTGCGCTGGTGACGGAGCGATTATGGGCATCAGGAATGTCGAATTCAAGCTGGCTTGCGTCGGTGAGCCACCCAGTTGTGCCGAATTCTTGATGCCAGCTCCCGCTAAATCAATGGAGCAGGGTGCTTTACGTCTCCATTTATATGTATCAGGAAATGCCTGCTCAATAACTGCTTTCCGGCAAGCTCGCAATAATCGACCGATAGCTGTTCATCCGCTGCTGCTGCACGCGGCCGTCTTCCAGGGCCTTGAGCAGGGCGCAGCCCGGCTCGCGATCGTGTTTGCAATCGCGGAAGCGGCAGGTGCCGATCAGGTCGTTGAATTCGATAAAGCCAGCTTCCACGTCGCTGCGGCTGACGTGGCCGAGGCCGAATTCACGGATGCCCGGGGAGTCGATCAACTCACCGCCGCCCGGGAAGTGGAACAGCCGCGCCGTGGTAGTGGTGTGGGTGCCCTGGCCGGACAGCTCCGACAGCGGGCCCACGCGGGTATCGACTTCCGGCAGCAGGCTATTGACCAGCGAGGATTTGCCCACGCCCGACTGGCCGACAAAGACGCTGATACGTCCGTCCAACTGCTGTTGCAGCTGTTCCATGCCATTGCCGTGATGGGCCGAGACTTCCAGCACCGGGTAGCCCAGGGTGCGGTAGACCGCCAGCAGCGCGTTGAGTGCGGGGGCATTCTGCTCGTCGATCAGGTCGAATTTGTTCAGCAGCAACAACGGGCGAATGCCGGCATGCTCGGCTGCCACCAGGTAGCGGTCGATCAGGTTGGCATGGGGCTCGGGCAGTGGTGCAAACACGATCACGATCATGTCGACGTTGGCCGCTACCGGCTTGAGCTGGCCACGGCTGTCGGGGCGGCGCAGTTCGGTGCTGCGCGGCAGTTGGGCGACGATCACGCCGATGCCCTGGTTGCCGGCGCGCCAGACCACCTTGTCGCCGGTGACCAGCGCAGGCAGGTTGGCGCGCAAGTGGCAGCGGAACACCAGGCCCGCGAGTTCGCCTTCCAGCGCCTCGACTTCGACCTGCACACCGAAGTGCGCAATTACCAGGCCCGTCTGTTCGGGGCCCAGGTCGCCGCCCTCGAGCGCTTCCACGGCGGAGGATTCACGTTTGGCGGCGCGGGCGGCGCGTTCACCTTGAATCTTTTCGATGCGCCAGTTTTGGCGACGATTGAGCTGGCGTTTGGCCATTGGTGTTCCGTGTCGATAATGCAAAGGTTGGGTAAAACGGTCGCGAGTCTAGCACGGCCCCGCCTGCTAAACTGCGCAGCTACGCCAAGGTGCCAAGAGAATCAAGCCATGCAAAACCCACAGAACCTGATTTGGATCGATCTGGAAATGACCGGTCTGAACCCTGACACCGACGTCATCATCGAGATGGCGACCATTGTCACCGACAGCAACCTCAACACCTTGGCCGAAGGTCCGGTGATCGCCATCCACCACAGCGACGCCGTGCTCGCCACCATGGACGAGTGGAACACCCGCACCCACGGCAACTCGGGCCTGACCCAGCGTGTGCGTGACAGCCGCATCAGCATGGCCGAAGCCGAAGCCGAAACCATTGCCTTCCTGGAGAAGTGGGTGCCCAAGGGCAAGTCGCCGATCTGCGGCAACAGCATCTGCCAGGACCGTCGCTTCCTTTATACCCATATGAAAGCGCTGGAAAGCTACTTCCACTACCGCAACCTGGATGTGTCCACGCTCAAGGAACTGGCCGCGCGCTGGGCGCCGGAGGTCAAGGACAGCTTCCATAAAGGCAGCACCCACCTGGCGCTGGATGATATTCGCGAGTCGATCGCCGAGTTGCAGCACTACCGCAAGCATTTCATCAAGGCTTGAAACGGTTTCTTATCGTGTCCGGGCTTCCTGTGGTGAGCGGGCTTGCCCCGCGCTGGGCTGCGTAGCGGCCCCACTGCCGTTGCCGCATTTCTCCCTATAGATATCATCGCCAAGTATTTGGGGCTGCTGCGCAGCCCAGCGCGGGGCAAGCCCGCTCACTACAAGGATCGCCATCATGCTGCTGATGCTCTACCTCATCGCCATCACCGCCGAAGCCATGACCGGCGCCTTGTCCGCCGGCCGGCGCGGCATGGACTGGTTTGGTGTGGTGCTGATCGCCTGCGTGACGGCGTTGGGCGGCGGCTCGGTACGTGACGTATTGCTCGGCCACTACCCGCTGACGTGGGTCAAGCATCCGGAATACCTGGTGCTGACCTCCATCGCGGCGCTGGTGACGATCTTTATCGCACCCTTGATGCGTCGCCTGCGCTCGCTGTTCCTCGCGCTGGATGCCGTGGGCCTGGTTGCTTTCACCTTGATCGGCTGCATGACCGCCCTGGAAATGGGCCACGGCATGCTGGTGGCCTCGGTCAGCGGGGTGATCACCGGCGTCTTCGGCGGCATTTTGCGGGATATCTTCTGCAACGACATTCCTCTGATCTTCCGCCGTGAACTGTATGCCAGCGTGTCATTCCTCGCCGCCTGGTTCTACCTGCTGTGCCTCTATCTGGAACTGCCCAGCGAGCAATCGATCCTGCTGACGCTGTTCAGCGGCTTTCTATTGCGCCTGCTGGCGATCCGTTTTCACTGGGAAATGCCCAAATTCGTCTACAACGACGACGTGCACTAACGCGCCGCGTGCTGGTTCAGCGCCCATTCCACATGCTCGCGCACCAGCTCCGACGGGTAATCCCGGCGTGCCTTCAAGGCTTCCAGCACCGGAATGCTCGACGGCGCATTGCCCAGGCCCACCGCCAGGTTGCGCAGCCACCGCTCGTAACCGGCACGGCGCAACGGTGAGCCTTCGGTACTGCTGAGGAATTTATCCTCATCCCACATGAACAGCTCCGCCAGTTCTGCGTTATCCAGGTTGTGCCGTGGCTTGAAATCGCTTTCGGCAGTGGGGCGCGCGAAACGATTCCACGGACAAACGATCTGACAGTCATCGCAGCCGAATACCCGATTGCCGATCAGCGGGCGCAGGTCTTCAGGGATGGCGCTCTTGAGTTCGATGGTCAGGTAGGAAATGCAGCGCCGGGCGTCCAGCACATAGGGGCCGACAAACGCGTTGGTGGGGCAGATATCCAGGCAGGCGGTGCAGCGGCCGCAGTGCTCCGTGGCGTGGGGTGGATCCACGGGCAGCGGCAAATCGACAAACAGTTCGCTGAGGAAGAAATAACTGCCGGCCTTGCGATTGAGCACCAGGGTGTTTTTACCGATCCAGCCAAGGCCCGCTTGTTCGGCAATGGCCTTTTCCAGCACGGGCGCGCTGTCGACAAAGGCGCGAAAGCCGAAAGGGCCGATCTGCGCCTGGATGCGGTCGGCCAACTGCTGCACGCGCTTGCGGATCAGCTTGTGGTAGTCGCGGCCCAGGGCATAACGGGAGATGTAGGCTTTTTCCGGTTTTGCCAGCAGTTGCGCCATCTGCGTATCGCCGGGCAGGTAATCCATGCGCAGCGACACCACGCGCAGGGTACCCGGCACCAGTTCGTCCGGGTGCGAGCGTTTGCTGCCATGGGCGCCCATGTAGTCCATCTCGCCGTGGTAGCCCGCGTCGAGCCAGCGTTGCAGATGTTGTTCATGCTCGGCCAGGTCCAGGCCGCTGATGCCGACTTGTTGAAAGCCCAGCTCGCGGCCCCAGTCTTTGATCGATTGGGCGAGGGCGGGCAGATCGGAGGTAATAGCGGGCATGAGACACGGGAAACCACAGGTTAGATGCGTATAATTCTGCCAGACATCGGAGCTTGAAGACGCATGCCGCAGACAAAACACGAAATAACCGACGTTCAGCCTTTGTTGCACGGCCATTTGCCGCAACTGGCTGCGCGTTCCCCGGACGCCCATAAAGGCCAGTTCGGTCACCTGCTGATGATTGGCGGCGACCGGGGCTTTGGCGGTGCCGCGCTGTTGAGTGCCGAAAGCGCCCTGCGCAGTGGCGCGGGCATGGTGTCCCTGGCCACTCGCCTTGAGCATGTGCCGGCCGCGCTGGCCCGTTTGCCGGAAGTCATGAGCGTCGGTGTGAGCTCGGCCAACCAGTTGATGGGCTTGCTGGAAAAAATCTCGGTAATCGTCATTGGCCCCGGCCTGGGCGAAGCCGCCTGGGGTAAAAGCCTGTTGTCTGTCGCAGCCAATGCACGGCAGCCGCAGGTCTGGGATGCCGATGCGCTCAATCAACTGGCGACTGGCAGTGTGAGCCTGCCGGCCCATTGCGTGATCACTCCGCATCCTGGGGAGGCGGCGCGCTTGTTGGGTATTTCGACAGCCGAGGTTCAGGCCGACCGTCTTAAGGTGGCGCGCGCGTTGAGCCAGAAATTCAATGCAGTGGCTATCCTCAAGGGTGCTGGCAGTTTGATTGCCAGCCCGGACGGGCGCGTTTCACGCTGTGATCAAGGCCATCCGGCGATGGCGACGGCGGGCCTCGGTGACGTTTTGGCCGGCCTGGTAGGTGCGCTGCTGGCCCAAGGCATGCCGGCTTATGAAGCCAGCTGCCTGGCCGTCTGGTTGCACGCCACGGCAGGGGATCGCCAGGGCAGCTTTGGTCGCGGGCTGGCCGCCAGCGACCTGATACCCGCCATTCGTCAATTGCTGGAGGAACAGTCGCCGTGTCTGAAGTAATTCTTTTCCTGGCCGATGAAGAGGCCATGGTGGCGTTAGGTCAGCGTATTGCCCAGGTCACGGCCGGGTCAGGCCTGATCTTTCTTGAAGGCGACCTGGGGGCGGGCAAGACCACGCTGTCCCGGGGGATCATTCGCGGGTTGGGCCACACCGGGGCGGTCAAGAGTCCCACGTTCACCCTGGTTGAACCCTACGAGATCGGCGCAGTGCGGGCTTTCCATTTCGACCTCTACCGCCTGGTGGATCCCGAAGAACTCGAATTCATGGGCATCCGTGATTACTTCGATGAAGCCGCGCTGTGCCTGATTGAGTGGCCAGATAAAGGCACAGGCTTTTTGCCAAAGCCGGACCTGACCATTACCATTACGCCGCATGATCACGGACGTCAGCTGAAGTTGTTGCCCCAGGGCGCGCGCGGTGAGTCGTGGTGCGCCGCTCTGGCTTTGGAATTCAAATAATTGGTGGGGTTAGGTATGCGCTTTCGCGCGTTGGTTGCTGTCGTAGGGGTGTTGCTTGCGGCAATGACTGTCAATGCTCTGGCTGCTTCACAGGTGAAGAGTGTTCGCCTGTGGCGAGCGCCGGATAACACGCGACTGGTGTTCGACCTGTCTGGCCCGGTCCAGCACAGTGTCTTTACCCTCACGGCGCCCGATCGCCTGGTGATCGACATCAATGGTGCGACCCTGGCCGCGCCGTTGAACGTGTCCACCGCCAACACGCCGATTACCGCCATGCGCTCGGCGCAGCGCACGCCGACCGACCTGCGGGTGGTAATCGACCTGAAAAAGGTCGTGACCCCGAAAAGCTTCTCCCTGGCGCCAAACGCCCAATACGGCAACCGGCTGGTGGTCGATCTGTTCGACAACGCCGCCGATGCCGCGCCGCCGCCGGCGCCAACCCCGGCCGTGGCGACAGTGCCGGCCGTACCGGTCAACCCGTCCCAACCCCAGGTCAAGCTGCCACCGCCGCCGCCAGCGCCGGCCGGCAAGCGCGACATTATCGTGGTGATCGATGCCGGCCACGGCGGTGAAGACCCGGGCGCCTCCGGTTCGCGCGGCCAGCATGAGAAAGACGTGGTGCTGGCCATCGCCCGTGAGCTGCAGCGCCAGGTCAACGGCATGAAAGGCTACCGCGCCGAACTGACCCGTACCGGCGACTACTTCATTCCGTTGCGCGGCCGTACCGAAATCGCTCGCAAGAAGGGCGCCGACCTGTTCGTCTCGATCCATGCGGACGCCGCGCCTTCGACGGCGGCCTTCGGTGCCTCGGTGTTTGCCCTGTCGGATCGCGGCGCCACGTCCGAGACCGCGCGCTGGCTGGCCGACAGTGAAAACCGTTCCGACTTGATCGGCGGGGCCGGCAACGTGTCCCTCGATGACAAGGACAAGATGCTCGCCGGGGTACTGCTTGACCTGTCGATGACGGCCTCGCTGACCTCCAGCTTGAACGTCGGCCAGAAGGTGTTGAGCAACATCGGCCGGGTGACCTCGTTGCATAAGCAGCGCGTGGAGCAGGCCGGGTTCATGGTGTTGAAATCGCCGGACATCCCTTCGATCCTGGTGGAAACCGGGTTTATCTCCAACGCCAACGAAGCCTCGAAGTTGGCCAGTGCCAGCCACCAGCAGGCCTTGGCGCGCTCCATCAGTGCTGGCGTGCGCCAGTTCTTCCAGCAGAACCCGCCGCCGGGCACCTACATTGCCTGGCTGCGCGACTCCGGCAAAATCGCCCAGGGCCCGCGCGACCATCGCGTGCAGCCCGGCGACACCGTGGCCATGCTGGCCGTGCGTTTCCAGGTCTCGGCCGCGTCCCTGCGCAGCGCCAACAACCTGAAGAGCGATGAGTTGAAAATCGGCCAGGTATTGACCATCCCCGGCACTGAATTGGCGGCACAGTAATGAGCGAATCAGTCTTGAACAGCGGGTCGCGCATTGAATTGCTCAGCCCGCGCCTCGCCAACCAGATTGCGGCGGGCGAGGTCGTTGAGCGGCCGGCATCGGTGATCAAGGAATTGCTGGAGAACAGCATCGACTCCGGCGCCCGACGCATCGATGTCGATGTGGAGCAGGGCGGCGTCAAGCTGCTGCGTGTCCGCGACGATGGCAGCGGGATCTCCTCCGATGACCTGCCGCTGGCCCTGGCCCGTCACGCCACCAGCAAGATCCGCGACCTGGAAGACCTGGAGCGGGTGATGAGCCTGGGCTTTCGCGGTGAGGCATTGGCTTCCATCAGTTCCGTGGCCCGTCTGACCCTGACGTCGCGCACCCGTGATGCCGAGCAAGCGTGGCAGGTGGAGACCGAAGGCCGCGACATGGCGCCTCGGGTCCAGCCGGCTGCCCACCCGGTGGGCACCTCTGTGGAAGTGCGCGACTTGTTCTTCAACACCCCGGCGCGGCGCAAATTCCTCAAGGCCGAAAAAACCGAATTCGATCACCTGCAAGAAGTCATCAAGCGCCTGGCCCTGGCGCGTTTCGATGTGGCGTTTCACCTGCGCCACAACGGCAAGACCATCCTCAGCCTGCACGAAGCCAACGACGACGCCGCGCGTGCTCGCCGTGTCGCGGCAGTGTGCGGTGCGGGGTTCCTGGAGCAGGCGCTGCCGATTGAAGTCGAACGCAATGGCCTGCGGCTGTGGGGTTGGGTCGGTTTGCCGACGTTTTCCCGTAGCCAGGCGGACTTGCAGTATTTCTTTGTGAATGGCCGGGCGGTACGCGACAAACTGGTGGCCCACGCGGTGCGCCAGGCTTATCGCGATGTGTTGTTCAACGGTCGGCATCCGACCTTTGTGCTGTTTTTCGAGGTCGACCCTTCGGTAGTCGACGTCAACGTGCACCCGACCAAGCACGAAGTGCGCTTCCGTGACGGGCGCATGGTGCATGACTTCCTCTATGGCACCTTGCACCGTGCCCTGGGCGATGTGCGCCCGGATGACCAGTTGTCTGCGCCCATCGTGACGGCGGTGGTGCGGCCGAGCGGCCCCGAAGCGGGCGAGTTTGGCCCTCAGGGCGAAATGAGCCTGGCGGCAAACCTGCTGCAATCGCCGCAACCCCAGCCGAGCTATACGGCGCCGGGCTCTGGCTCGGGAGCGGGTTATCAGTACCAATACACACCGCGTCCGCAATCGGCCGTGCCGGTCGCCGAAGCGCAGGCTGCCTATCGTGAGTTCTTTGCGCCGCTGCCAGGTGCCGAGCCGGGCGCCGTGGCCTTGCCGGAAGGTGGCGGTGATATCCCACCCCTGGGCTACGCGTTGGCGCAGCTCAAGGGCATCTACATCCTCGCGGAAAATGCCCATGGCCTGGTGCTGGTGGACATGCATGCCGCTCACGAGCGGATCATGTACGAGCGCCTGAAGATCGCCATGGCCAGCGAAGGCCTGAGTGGCCAGCCGTTGCTGGTGCCGGAATCCCTGGCCGTCAGCCAGCGTGAGGCCGATTGCGCTGAAGAACATCATGGTGTGTTCCAGAAACTGGGCTTCGAGTTGCAGCGCCTGGGCCCTGAGACCCTGGCGATTCGCCAGATTCCCGCGCTGCTCAAGCAGGCCGAAGCCAACCGGCTGGTGGCCGATGTATTGGCTGACCTGATGGAGTACGGCACCAGTGACCGTATCCAGGCACACATCAACGAACTGCTCGGCACCATGGCCTGCCACGGCGCCATCCGCGCCAATCGCCGCCTGGCCTTGCCGGAAATGAACGGCCTGCTGCGCGACATGGAAAACACCGAACGCAGCGGCCAGTGCAACCATGGCCGTCCGACCTGGACCCAGATGGGCCTGGACGATCTGGACAAACTGTTCTTGCGCGGCCGTTGATGAGTGCCTTGCCCCCCGCAATCTTCCTGATGGGCCCCACGGCCGCCGGCAAGACCGACCTGGCCATCGAGCTCACCAAGGTGCTGCCGTGCGAGCTCATCAGTGTCGACTCAGCCCTGGTTTACCGGGACATGGACATCGGCACCGCCAAGCCTTCCAAAGCGCTGCTGGCGCAGCATCCGCACCGGTTGATCGACATCATCGACCCGGCCGAGAGCTATTCCGCAGCGGATTTCCGCACTGACGCCCTGGCCGCCATGGCGGAAATCACCGCGCGGGGCAACATCCCCTTGCTGGTGGGCGGCACGATGCTCTACTACAAGGCTTTGCAGGAAGGGCTGGCCGACATGCCGCCCGCCGATGCCCAGGTGCGCGCTGAACTCGAAGAAGAGGCTGCACGCCTTGGCTGGCAAGCCCTGCACGACCAGTTGGCAGTGGTTGATCCGGTATCTGCCGCGCGTATTCACCCCAATGATCCCCAGCGCCTCAGCCGCGCTCTGGAAGTCTGGCGGGTCAGCGGGCAGACCATGACTGAACTGCGGCTGAAACAAACTGCGCAAAGTGCTGATGCAGGCGCATCTGGACAGTCACAATTGCCCTATACTGTGGCGAATCTGGCCATCGCTCCGGCAAATCGCCAGGTGCTGCATGAACGAATTGCACAAAGATTCACAATTATGTTGGAACAGGGGTTTGTGGACGAGGTCGTAGCACTGCGGTCAAGAGGTGACCTGCATCCAGGGTTACCTTCGATACGTGCTGTAGGCTACCGCCAAGTCTGGGATCATCTGGATGGCAAGCTGACGTCAGCCGAAATGCAGGAGCGCGGCATCATTGCCACGCGCCAATTAGCGAAGCGCCAGTTCACCTGGCTGCGCAGCTGGAGCGATTTGCACTGGTTGGACAGCCTGGACAGCGACAATCTGTCACGCGCCTTGAAATACTTGGGAACGGTCTCCATATTGAGCTGAGTCCTTGCAATTGCCGTCTATCCTTGGGGGTGTGACGGCCATAAGCTATCTATTTTCCGATTTTTTATTATTGATCCTTAAAGGAGTGCGGCACATGTCAAAAGGGCATTCGCTACAAGACCCTTACTTGAATACTTTACGTAAAGAGAAAGTGGGGGTTTCCATCTATCTGGTCAACGGTATCAAGCTGCAAGGCACGATCGAGTCGTTCGACCAGTTCGTGATCCTGCTGAAAAACACCGTCAGCCAGATGGTCTACAAGCACGCTATCTCGACAGTGGTTCCAGTTCGTCCAATCCGTCTGCCTAGCGCCGCCGGTGATGATGCAGCTGACGCTGAGCCAGGTAACGCCTGATAGGAGTCTCCTTTGTTCTTTGAGCGCCACGGTGGTGGTGAGCGAGTCATCCTCGTTCACTTGGATGGACAGGACCCTGAGGCGCGCGAAGATCCGCAGGAGTTTCAGGAGTTGGCAAATTCGGCCGGCGCCGAGACCGTTGCGTTTTTTAACGTGCCGCGTCATCGGCCAACCGCCAAATTCCTGATTGGCAGCGGCAAGGTCGAGGAATTGCGCGACCTGGTCCATGCCGAAGAAGCCGATCTGGTGATCTTCAATCACACCCTCACGCCCAGTCAGGAACGTAACCTCGAACGTGTATTCGAGTGTCGCGTGATCGACCGCACCGGCCTGATTCTCGATATTTTCGCCCAGCGCGCCCGTACCCATGAGGGCAAGCTCCAGGTAGAACTGGCCCAGCTTGACCACATGAGCACCCGGCTGGTTCGCGGTTGGACTCACCTTGAGCGTCAGGGTGGCGGTATCGGCATGCGGGGCCCGGGTGAAACCCAGCTGGAAACCGACCGACGCCTGCTGCGGGTTCGCCTGCGTCAGATCAAGGGCCGACTGGAGAAGGTGCGCAGCCAGCGCGAGCAATCGCGACGTGGCCGTTCGCGTGCCGATATCCCTACCGTATCGCTGGTGGGCTACACCAACGCCGGCAAGTCCACGCTGTTCAACAACGTGACCAAATCGGACGTGTACGCGGCTGACCAACTGTTCGCTACCCTCGACCCGACCTTGCGCCGTCTGGATATTGACGACCTGGGGCCGATTGTCCTGGCCGACACCGTGGGTTTCATTCGGCACCTGCCCCACAAGCTGGTCGAGGCATTTCGGTCTACGCTCGAAGAGTCGAGCAATTCCGACCTGTTGTTGCACGTGATCGATGCGGCCGAACCGGATCGCATGTTGCAGATTGAACAGGTGATGGTCGTGCTGGGTGAGATTGGTGCCCAGGACTTGCCGATCCTCGAGGTCTATAACAAACTCGATTTGCTTGAAGGCGTTGAGCCACAAATCCAGCGCGACGAGAACGGCAAGCCCCAGCGGGTCTGGCTGTCGGCGCGCGATGGCAGTGGTTTGGAGCTGCTTGAACAAGCCATTGCCGAATTGCTCGGCAGCGATTTGTTCGTCGGCACCTTGCGCTTGCCTCAGCGTTTTGCTCGACTGCGTGCACAGTTTTTCGAGCTGGGCGCGGTACAGAAAGAAGAACACGACGAAGAAGGTGTCAGCTTGCTGGCCGTTCGATTGCCGCGCTCGGAGCTCAATCGGCTGGTCAGCCGTGAAGGCGTAGTACCGACAGAGTTCATCGAACAACACACTTTGCAATAAAAGCCTCAGAAAGCGGTTGTGCCGCAGTAGCAGGCATTCTGTAGCATTGGTCGGCGCGCCGTGGGTGCGTCTTTGCTTTATCAGATGGAGAGCGCTATGGCTTGGAATGAGCCGGGTGGCAACTCGAATAATCAGGATCCTTGGGGTGGTAAGCGCCGCAATAATGGCGACCGCAAGGGGCCACCAGATCTCGACGAGGCCTTCCGAAAGCTGCAGGAAAGCCTGAATGGGTTGTTCGGTGGTGGAAAAAAACGGGGTGGTGATGAAGGTGGTCGCACCAGCAAGGGCGGCGGCTACGGCCTGCTGGGCCTGGGTCTTGTCGTGCTGGCGGCCGTATGGCTGTACAGCGCCGTATACGTCGTGGACGAGCAGGAGCAAGCCGTGGTGCTGCGCTTCGGCAAGTACTACGAGACTGTCGGTCCTGGCCTGAATATCTATTTCCCGCCGATCGACAAGAAGTACATGGAGAACGTCACGCGTGAGCGTGCCTACACCAAGCAGGGCCAGATGCTGACCGAAGACGAGAATATCGTCGAAGTGCCGCTGACCGTGCAGTACAAGATCAGCAACCTGCAGGACTTCGTGCTGAATGTCGATCAGCCGGAAATCAGCCTGCAACACGCAACCGAAAGCGCCCTGCGCCACGTGGTGGGTTCCACCGCCATGGACCAGGTGCTGACCGAAGGCCGTGAACTGATGGCCAGCGAAATCAAGGAGCGCCTGCAACGGTTCCTCGATACCTATCGCACCGGTATCACCGTCACCCAGGTGAACGTACAGAGCGCAGCGGCACCGCGTGAAGTGCAGGAAGCGTTCGACGACGTGATCCGCGCCCGTGAAGACGAACAGCGTTCGCGCAACCAGGCTGAAACCTACGCCAACGGCGTCGTGCCGGAAGCCCGTGGCCAGGCCCAGCGTATCCTTGAGGATGCCAATGGTTACCGTGACGAAGTGGTCTCCCGTGCCAAGGGTGAAGCGGATCGCTTTACCAAGCTGGTCGCCGAGTATCGCAAGGCGCCTGAAGTGACGCGTGAGCGTCTGTACCTGGACACCATGCAGGAAGTCTTCAGCAATACCAGCAAGGTCCTCGTGACCGGCAGCAAGGGTGGGCAGAACAACCTGCTGTACCTGCCGCTGGACAAGATGATCGAAGGTGGTCGCAGCAGCTCCAGTGCACCGTCCACCGGTTCCAATGCCGCTGCCAATGAAGCGAGCGCCCGTGCGGCCGCTGACTTGCTGCAACAGCAAACACGTACCAGGGAGAGTCGTTGATGAGCAATAAATCGCTGACCGCCCTGATTGTGGGCGTCGTCGTGGTCATCGCTGCCTGGAACTGCTTCTACATCGTGGCTCAGACCGAGCGAGCGGTGCTGCTGCAATTCGGTCGCGTGGTCCAGGCGGATGTCCAGCCGGGCCTGCATGTGAAAGTCCCTTACGTCAACCAGGTGCGCAAGTTCGACGCCCGCCTGATGACCCTGGATGCACCGACACAGCGCTTCCTGACCCTGGAAAAGAAAGCCGTGATGGTTGACGCCTACGCCAAGTGGCGCGTCAAGGACGCCGAGCGCTTCTACACTGCGACCTCCGGCCTCAAGCAGATTGCCGACGAGCGTTTGTCGCGTCGTCTGGAATCGGGCCTGCGTGACCAGTTTGGTAAGCGCACCCTGCACGAGGTGGTGTCCGGTGAACGTGATGCGCTGATGGCGGATATCACCCGTTCGTTGAACACGATGGCGGAAAAAGAGCTGGGCATCGAAGTTGTCGATGTTCGGGTCAAGGCCATCGATTTGCCGAAGGAAGTGAACCGCAGCGTGTTCGAGCGCATGAGCACCGAGCGTGAGCGTGAGGCCCGTGAGCACCGTGCCAAGGGTAACGAGCTGGCTGAAGGTATCCGTGCGGATGCCGACCGTCAGCGCCGTGTACTGCTGGCAGAAGCCTATCGCGAGTCTGAAGAGGCCCGTGGTGATGGTGATGCTCAAGCCGCGGCGATCTACGCCAAGGCTTACGGCCAGGATCAGGAGTTCTACGCGTTCTACCGTAGCCTGCGTGCCTACCGTGAAAGCTTCGCGAACAAAACCGACGTCATGGTGCTGGACCCAAGCAGCGACTTCTTCCGCTACCTGGAAAAGTCCAAGTAACCAGCCCGTGATTTTGTAGGGCGCACTCCGTCGGGCGGCTAAAACGCCTGGCGGGGTGATCCTTTCAGAAAACGGGTGTATGATGCGGCAGCCGGGAAATTCCCGGCTTTTTTGCGTCTGCATGTTTGATTCGGCAGGCGTGACAGGTTTTTCGAGGAAAGTGCCCGACGAGGCCGTTAACAGGTCGTTCGTCACGTCGCTCTTGCGCGTGGTTTATGCAGGGGGCGGGTATTTTCTGCTTCACTCAAGGCTCGGCCGAGGGCTGGCCGCCCGGATCATAGGGGAATGGCGTAATGGCAACGGTAGACCGCTGGCTGCTGCCAGATGGCATCGAAGAAGTACTGCCACCAGAAGCTGCGCGCATTGAAGTAGCGCGTCGCCAGGTGTTGGATCTGTTCCAGAGCTGGGGTTACGAGTTTGTCGTGACCCCCCATATCGAGTACCTGGAATCCCTGCTGACCGGCGCGGGCCAGGACCTGGATCTGCGCACCTTCAAGGTCATCGACCCGCAATCGGGCCGGCAAATGGGGTTCCGTGCCGACATCACGCCGCAAGTGGCGCGCATCGATGCGCACACCCTGCGCCGCGAAGGCCCGAGCCGCCTGTGCTACGCCGGCAGCGTGCTGCATGCTCAACCGCGTGCCTTGTCGTCTTCCCGCAGCCCTATCCAATTGGGCGCGGAGTTGTACGGTGATGCCAGCCCGAGCAGCGACGTTGAAGTGATCAGCCTGATGCTGGCCATGCTGCAACTGGCTGATGTACCAGATGTCCACATGGACCTCGGTCACGTGGGTATCTACCGTGGCCTGGCCCGTGCGGCCGGTTTGTCCGGTGAGGCCGAGCAACAGCTGTTCGATGCCCTGCAGCGCAAGGCGATCGATGAAGTCATCGCCTTGACCGCTGGCGTGCCTGCGGATCTGGCCGAGATGCTGCGTGCACTGGTCAACCTGTGTGGTGGCCGTGAAGTACTGGTGGCTGCACGTGAACGCCTGGCCAAGGCGCCGGCGCCGGTATTGGCTGCACTGGATGACGTGCTGGCGATTGCTGAGCGGTTGTCGGCGCGGTTCCCGCAGTTGCCGCTGTATTTTGATCTGGGCGAGTTGCGCGGTTACCACTACCACACCGGTGTGGTGTTCGCGGTGTTTGTACCGGGTGTTGGCCAGGCCATCGCCCAAGGTGGACGTTACGACGACATCGGCGCCGACTTCGGTCGTGCGCGTCCGGCCACCGGCTTTTCCACCGATTTGAAAACCCTGGTGACCCTGGGGCGTGCTGAGGTCGAGCTGCCGTCTGGTGGCATCTGGATGCCCGACAGTACGGACGCAGCACTCTGGCAGCAGGTTTGCCAGTTGCGCAGTGAGGGTCAGCGTGTTGTCCAGGCATTGCCTGGGCAGCCATTGGCCGCCGCCCGTGAAGCGGACTGCGACCGGCAATTGATTCTGCAGAACGGGCTTTGGCAAGTATCGCCACTGACTTCTTGAGTTTTCCTGCCGGCCATCGCCGGCACCAAGTTTGCGCGAATGAGGACAAGTGTTATGGGTAAGAATGTCGTAGTCCTGGGCACCCAATGGGGTGATGAGGGCAAAGGCAAGATCGTTGATCTGCTGACCGAACATGCTGCCGCCGTAGTGCGCTACCAAGGCGGTCACAACGCTGGCCACACCCTGGTCATCGACGGCGAAAAAACCGTCTTGCACCTGATCCCGTCGGGCGTCCTGCGCGAAGGCGTGCAGTGCCTGATCGGTAACGGCGTCGTGGTTGCACCGGATGCCCTGCTGCGCGAGATCACCAAGCTGGAAGAGAAAGGCGTACCGGTGCGCGAGCGCCTGCGTATCAGCCCGTCCTGCCCGCTGATCCTGTCCTTCCACGTTGCGCTGGACCAGGCCCGTGAAAAGGCCCGTGGCGAGCTGAAGATCGGCACCACCGGTCGCGGCATCGGCCCGGCCTACGAAGACAAGGTCGCGCGTCGTGGCCTGCGTGTGGGCGACCTGCTCAACATGCCGCGCTTTGAAGACAAGCTGCGTGAACTGGTGGATTACCACAACTTCATGCTGGTGGGTTACTACAAAGAGCCAGCCATCGAATTCGACAAGACCCTGGCCGAGTGCAAGGAATACGCTGAGCTGCTCAAGCCGCTGATGCTGGATGTGACCGCCGAGCTGCACGACCTGCGTCGCGCCGGCAAGGACATCATGTTCGAAGGCGCCCAGGGTTCGTTGCTGGACATCGACCACGGTACCTACCCGTACGTGACCAGCTCCAACACCACTGCTGGCGGTGTCGCTACCGGTTCGGGCGTTGGTCCTATGTTCCTGGACTACATCCTCGGCATCACCAAGGCCTACACCACCCGTGTAGGTTCGGGCCCGTTCCCGACTGAACTGTTCGACGAAGTCGGTGCGCACCTGGCCAAGCAAGGTCACGAATTCGGCGCGACCACCGGCCGTGCTCGTCGCTGTGGCTGGTTCGACGCCGTTATCCTGCGTCGCGCGATCGATGTGAACAGCATCTCGGGCATCTGCTTCACCAAGCTGGATGTACTCGACGGTCTGGAAACCATCAACATCTGCGTCGGCTACAAAGATGCCGAAGGCAAGGACGTTGCCCCGGTTGACGCCGACAGCTACGTGGGCCTGCAGCCTGTGTACGAAGAAGTGCCGGGCTGGAGCGAGTCGACCGTGGGTGCCAAGACCCTGGAAGAGTTGCCAGCCAATGCCCGTGCCTACATCAAGCGCGTTGAAGAGCTGATCGGTGCGCCGATTGACATTATTTCGACGGGCCCGGATCGCAACGAGACCATCGTTCTGCGTCACCCGTTCGCTTAATAAGCTATTGATGTAAAAAGCAAAGGGCTCCTTCGGGAGCCCTTTGTCGTATCTGCATGCCAAGCGGCACGACCCTTGCTGTGTTTCTCTCTTTCGCGGTGCTATCAAATTACTGGCACCCGTGGTGGAGGGATTCCCGATGTCTGCCGTTCTCTCATTGTTACAAAGCCGTCTGTTGCGGCCGGTGTTCGTTACCCTAGGTATCGCTCTTTTGGTGCAAGTGCTGGTGGCGGTCGCTCTCACCCGGAGCACGGTCACGGCGCTGGAGGCCGATTTGGGCAGTCGCCTGGGCGTCGACAGCCAGAAGCTGTCCGGTGAACTGGCCCAGGCCGGCAAGGAAGTCACGTCGAGCCTGGACAGCTTGTCCACCAGTACCCGTCAGCGCCTGACCGCCGGGCTTTCCGAGCGCCTGCAGGCAGAGCAGAAACAGTTGCGTGCGACCCTGGAAAAAGACCTGCAAGACTCCGCCAACGATATGGCGCAACTGCTGGCCTCGGTGGCGCCCCGCGCCATGTGGGACAGCGATGTGCCAACGCTGTCCGAGTTTGCCCGACGCGCCCAGCGCAATCCCAACGTGCTGTTCGTGGTTTATGACGACGCGGCGGGTGAGCACCTGACTCGTTATCTGAATCGCGAAAATCCGATCAACAAGGCGTTGCTGGAAAAAGGCCAGGGCGATCGCGCCCTGGACAAAGTCCTGAACGCCGCGAAGAACGATCCTTCGGTGTTCTATGTCGAGGCGTCCATCAGCCCTAACGGCGTGGAGATTGGCAAGGTGCTCATGGGGGTGTCGACCGCGTCGGTCGAGGCCGATCTGCAAGCGCTGGACAAGCGTTTTGCCGCACTGATAGCCAGCGGTGATCAGTTGGTCGGCGACAGCCTCAAAGGTGCCGCGGCGGATAGCGCGGCGGCCATGGGCGCTCGTCTGCAGTCGGCACAAGCCACTGCGACCCAGATGACCGTCAACACCACCGACGCCGTGCAGGAGGCTGCCGGCACCTTGCGTTGGCGCATCGGCATGGGGCTGGCGGTGGTCGGTTTCGGCGTATTGCTGCTGATCGCCGTGGTTCTCGGCCGCCGTGTGGTCAATCGCCTGAAACTGCTTATCGCGGCCATGGATGACCTGGCAGCAGGCGAGGGCGACCTCACCAAGCGCGTGCAGATCAACAGCAAGGACGAAATCGGCGACATGGCCTCGGCGGTCAATCGCTTTGTGGATAAGTTGCAACCCATCGTGCGCGAGGCGGGCGATGTGGCCCAGCGTACCGGCGTGGAAATCGGCGCCATGACCTTGCGCAATGCCGGCGCCGATGCGGCCGCTGGCTTGCAGCGTGATGAGGTGGCGGAGAGTTTGCGCGCACTGTCGCAAATGGCCGACGAGGCCCAGGCCGAAAGCCACGCCATGCAGGCGGCGTTGCAGCAGGTGGTGGATATTCGTCAGGCGACAGACGAGAACTCGCGCACGTCGGCCGAAGTCGGCAGTTTGATCGAGGCACTGGCGGGGCAAGTCCAGGCCGGGTCCCAGGTCATCGAGCGCCTGGCCCAGCAAAGCGAGCAGATCGAAGTGGTGCTGACGGTCATCCATGGTATCGCCGAGCAGACCAACCTGCTGGCGCTCAACGCGGCCATTGAAGCCGCGCGTGCGGGCGAGACCGGGCGGGGCTTTGCGGTGGTGGCGGACGAAGTGCGTGCGTTGGCCAGCAAGACCCAAAGCTCTACCGGCGATATCCAGGCCCATATCGTCGCGTTGCAGCAGGGCGCGCGGGAGGCGGTGGAAACCATCGGCAAGGCCGGGCGCCAGGCCAACGAAGGTTTGCTGGTGCTGCGCGACAGCGTGCGCTTGCAGCAGACGGTGCAGGCCTCGGTGGAGCAGGTGCATGCAGCGATTGGCCTGGCTACCCGCGCCGCCGAGCACCAGGCCCAGGGTGCCCATGCGGTACGAGGCCGGGTCGAGGTGATCCATGCCCAGGCCGAGCGTGCGGCACAGGCGGTGGTGGAGACTACCGCCAGTGGCAAGGTGCTGGATGGGTTGGCGGCGCAGTTGAAGGCGAGTCTGGGGCAGTTCCGGGCTTAGCGTCGTCCGTTCTGGCCTCATCGGGGGCTTGCCCCCGATAGCGATCTCAGCGGCTCAAGTACATCCGAGTTGTCAGCAGATAGACCGGCAACCCCGACACCACTATCAACAACGCTGCATAAGGCGCCGCCGCCGCAAACTCCACATTCGAGGTGTGCGCCCACACGGCAGTCGCCAAGGTATTCAGCCCGGTGGGGCTGAGCAGCAGCGTCGCCGTCAATTCCTTCATGGCGTCCAGGAACACCAGCGCAAATGCCGCACCCAATGCCGGAAAAATAATCGGCAGCGTCACTCGGCAAAACGCACTGAACGACGATGCCCCCAGCGTGCGTGCAGCCTCTTCCAGCTGCGGTGCTGCTTTGTTCAAGGCCGTGCGGATCGGCGCCTGGGCCAATGGAAGAAACAACAAGGCATAGGCGATCAGCAGCAACGCAGAGGTCTGGTACAGCGCCGGCACGTAATGCAGGGCGAAATACACCAGTGTCAACGCAATCACCAGGCCGGGCAGGGCGTGCAGCAGGTACGGCAGGCGCTCGGCCCAGATTGCCAGTCGGCCCTTGTAGCGCACCACCAGCAGCCCCAGCGGTACCGCCAGCGCCAGGCACAGCGCCGCGCCACCCAGCGATAGCATCAGGGAGGACAGCAATGCCTCACCAATCTCGGCCATTGGAAATGCCGCCGATGAACCTACCGCCAGCCAATAGCCGAGCATGCCCAAGGGGATGCCGCTGCCGATGATCGCCAGCGTCAGGCAATACACCTGGCCCAGTGGCGCCCACTTGCCCAGTCGCACCTGCTCCCCATGCCGCGCCGCGCCCTGGCCGATGCGCACGTGCCGGCCCTTGCCGCGCACGCGCAGTTCCAGCCACAGCAGGGTCAGGCACATCACCAGCAATACCGCCGAAAGCATCGCGGCATTGGCATTGCTGAACTCCAGTTCGAATTGCTGGTAGATCGCGGTGGTGAAGGTTTGCAGGCCGATGATCGACAGCGCGCCGAACTCGACCAGCATATGCAGGGCAATCAGCAGTGCCCCAGCCAGCAGCGACGGCCACAGCAAGGGCAGGGTGATGCGCAGGAATACGCCCCAGCGATTCTGCCCCAGGGTGCGGGCCGATTCTTCAAGGGAAGGGTCCAGGTTGCGCAAGGTTGCGGCCACTGGCAAAAACACCAGCGGGTATTTGGACAGGGTCATCACCAGGATCGCGCCGCCGAGCCCTTCGAAGTGGGCGCTCAGGGATACCCAGGTGAAGCTGCTGACAAACGCCGGCACCGCGAACGGCAGGCACAGGACTACGCCCCAGAGGCGGCGTCCCGGCAGATTGCTGCGTTCCAGCAGCCAGGCCAGGGACAGGCCGATCACGCCGCACGCCACCGTCACGCCGACCATCAGCGCCAGGGTATTGCGCAGCAGCCCGAACACATAGGGGCGCCAGAGCAGATGCACCGCCTGCTCCCAGCCCGCCTGCCAGGCCTTCAGCCCGACGTACACCAGTGGCAGCAGGCTCAGGCCAACCAGTAGCAGGACGGGGAGCAGTAGCCAGATCGAAGGGCGCTTGCGGCGTGGGCTGAACCCCCCGCGCAGGGCGGGGGTGGGTAGCGATGGGTTCATCAGTTCAAGCCAACCTCACGTTCCAGGTCCAAGGCCTCTTCTGCGTTGCCGAGGTCGGCAGGCGTGACTTTCGGCGGCTGCAGTTCGCTGAAAGGCTTGAGGCCGCGGTTGGATTCCATGCCTTTGCGCAGCGGGTACTCGGCCGAGGTAGTGGTAATCACGCGCTGGCCTTCTTCGCTGGCCATGAACGCCAGCAGTTGCTGGGCTTCTTTGGGATGCTTGCTGGATTTCAGCGCGGCCGCCGAAGACACGGTGATCAGGCCGCCGGCATCGCCATCGGTGAAGTAGTGCAGTTGGGAATCGAGGTTGGTTTTTTCTTTCTTCAGGGCAAACCAGTAGTAGTTGTTCACCAGAACGGTGGCTACTTCGCCGTTTTCCACGGCCTTCAGGGCGACCATGTTGTTGCTGTACACCTTGCCGAAGGCACGCAGGCCGGTCAGCCATTCTTCGGCGGCTTCACGGCCGTGCAGCTTGATGATCGCCACGGCCTGTTCCTGGAAGGCGCCGCTGGTAGGTACGAAACCGACCTTGCCTTGCCACTCGGGGCCGGCGAAATCCAATACCGACTTGGGCAGGTCTTTCTCGGCAATCAGTTTGGGGTTGAAGGCTACGACGCGGGTGCGTGCGGTCACGCCCATCCAGTCGCCGTTACGGCCGACGTAATCCTTGGGGAGCACGTCGAGCGTGCCAGCATCGATCTTGGCCAGCAGGCCTTGCTCGCCAAGTTTGTTCAGTGGCGGCGATTCCTCGGTGTAGATCACGTCGGCAGGGGAGCGGTCGCCTTCCTCCACGACTTGGCTGGCCAGTTGGTTGCTGCTGCCCTTGCGTACGTTGACGTGAATACCGGTCCTGGCTTCGAAGGCCTTGGCGAGTTCATCGCCGACTTCTTTGTGTTGGCCGTTGTACAGGGTCAGGGAGACCTTGTCGGCGGAATAGGCGGCGGGGGAGAGTAGGGTCAGGCCGAGCAGAGTGATGGTCAGGCCACGCAGAAGGGATGTCTTGAGACGGGTATCGCGGATCATCATCCGGGGTTTTCCTCACTTGAGTGCAACAAATCATTGCAAGGATAAACGATAAAACTTCTCAAGTGCGCCGAAGGGGGGAAATTGCTGGTGGAGGTTTTCAAACCCCGGAAACGAAAAAACCCGCTTTCGCGGGTTTGATCTGAATTTGGTGCCCAGGAGAAGACTCGAACTTCCACGACCTTGCGATCACCAGCACCTGAAGCTGGCGTGTCTACCAATTTCACCACCTGGGCATTATCAAGCAACGTTGCCGCTGTTGATGGGGCGAACTATACGGCGGGCTTTTTAATCTGTAAACCCCTGATTCGAAAAATATAAATCGATTTTCTCGTTAAAAATCAGAAGCCTGAAACGAAAAAACCCGCTTTCGCGGGTTTGATCTGAATTTGGTGCCCAGGAGAAGACTCGAACTTCCACGACCTTGCGATCACCAGCACCTGAAGCTGGCGTGTCTACCAATTTCACCACCTGGGCAGCATCAACAACGTTGCCGTCGTCGATGGCGCGCACTATACGGAGCGGTTTTTTAGCTGTAAACCCCTGCTATGAAAAAAACCTGGAAAATTTCGCCAATGGTCGTGCAAGGTGCGCGGCGAGGGCTGTAAAAGGCTTTTAAACGCTTGTTGATGCCTGAAATTTCCCGTTTCAATACGCGTATGCCAAACTAACCCGCATATAGACAAGGTGAAAAATCTCTAATGGCCGATTGGCAGTCCCTCGATCCCGAGGCCGCTCGTGAAGCGGAAAAATATGAAAACCCTATTCCTAGCCGCGAACTGATCCTGGCGCACCTCGCCGATCGGGGTTCGCCTGCTAGCCGTGAGCAGTTGGTCGAAGAGTTCGGTCTGACCACCGAAGACCAGCTCGAAGCCCTGCGCCGCCGCCTGCGTGCCATGGAGCGCGATGCTCAACTGATCTACACCCGCCGTGGCACCTATGCACCCGTGGATAAGCTCGACCTGATCCTCGGCCGCATTGCCGGCCACCGTGACGGTTTCGGCTTCCTGATCCCGGATGACGGCAGTGATGACCTGTTCATGAGCCCGGCGCAAATGCGCCTGGTGTTCGATGGCGACCGTGCCCTGGCGCGGGTTTCCGGACTGGACCGTCGTGGTCGCCGTGAAGGCGTGATCGTCGAAGTGGTGTCCCGTGCCCACGAGTCCATCGTCGGCCGCTACTTCGAAGAAGGCGGTATCGGCTTTGTTGTGCCGGATAACCCGAAGGTCCAGCAGGAAGTGCTGATCACCCCGGGCCGCAATGGCGCTGCCAAGGTCGGCCAGTTCGTCGAGGTGAAAATCACCCACTGGCCGACTGCGCGCTTCCAGCCCCAGGGCGATATTGTAGAAGTGGTCGGCAACTACATGGCGCCGGGCATGGAAATCGACGTCGCGCTGCGTACCTACGATATTCCTCACGTCTGGCCTGAGGCTGTGCTCAAGGAAGCCGCCAAGCTCAAGCCGGAAGTCGAAGAAAAGGACAAGGAAAAACGCATCGACCTGCGCCATCTGCCGTTCGTCACCATTGACGGTGAAGATGCCCGCGACTTCGACGATGCGGTCTACTGCGAAGCCAAGCCCGGCAAGCTGCGCCTGTTCTCCGGCGGCTGGAAGTTGTTCGTCGCGATTGCCGACGTTTCCAGCTATGTGAAGATCGGTTCGGCCCTGGATAACGAGGCCCAGGTACGCGGCAACTCCGTGTATTTCCCTGAGCGCGTGATCCCGATGCTGCCTGAGCAGCTGTCCAACGGCCTGTGCTCCCTGAACCCGAAAGTCGACCGTTTGGCCATGGTTTGCGAGATGACTATCTCGAAAACCGGCGAAATGACCGATTACCAGTTCTATGAAGCGGTGATCCACTCCCAGGCGCGCCTGACCTACAACAAGGTCAGCACCATCCTGGAACAGCCGAAAACCAGCGAAGCCAAGGCGTTGCGTGGTGAGTACGGGCATGTGGTGCCGCACCTCAAGCAGCTGTACGCGTTGTACAAAGTGTTGCTGGGTGCCCGTCATGTGCGTGGCGCGATCGATTTTGAAACCCAGGAAACCCGGATTGTCTTCGGTTCCGAGCGCAAGATCGCCGCGATCACCCCGACCACCCGTAACGATGCGCACAAGCTGATCGAGGAATGCATGCTGGCGGCCAACGTGGCCACCGCTGAATTCCTGAAAAAGCACGAAATCCCTGCGCTCTACCGTGTACACGATGGCCCGCCACCGGAGCGCCTGGAAAAACTGCGCGCGTTCCTCGGCGAGCTGGGCCTGTCCCTGCACAAAGGCAAGGACGGCCCGACGCCGAAGGACTACCAGGCACTGCTGGCCAGCATCAAGGACCGTCCGGATTACCACGTGATCCAGACCGTGATGCTGCGCTCCCTGAGCCAGGCGGTGTACAGCGCCGATAACCAGGGCCACTTCGGCCTGAATTACGAGGCGTATACCCACTTCACCTCGCCGATTCGCCGTTATCCGGACTTGCTCACGCACCGCGCAATCCGCAGCGTGATCCATTCCAAGCAGAACACCCCGCACGTCAAGCGCGCCGGTGCCATGACCATTCCGAAGGCGCGGATCTATCCGTACGACGAAGCGGCCCTGGAACAGTTGGGCGAGCAGTGCTCCATGAGCGAGCGCCGCGCCGACGAAGCCACCCGCGATGTGGTGAACTGGCTCAAGTGCGAGTTCATGAAGGACCGCGTGGGCGAGTCGTTCCCAGGTGTGATCACCGCCGTGACCGGCTTTGGCCTGTTCGTCGAGCTGACCGACATCTACGTCGAAGGCCTGGTGCACGTCACCGCCTTGCCGGGTGACTACTACCACTTCGACCCTGTGCACCACCGCCTGGCGGGTGAGCGTACCGGTCGCAGTTTCCGTTTGGGCGATACCGTGGAAGTGCAGGTCATGCGCGTCGATCTCGACGAGCGCAAGATCGACTTTGGCATGCCTGACAAGCCCGCCGAAGCGCCGGGCCGTAAAAAGCGTGGCAGCGAGACGACCGCGCCTGCAAGCAAAGGCAAAGGCGCTCCCGCCAAAGCGGCAGTTGCAGAGCCTGCTCCGGCCAAGGCCGGGCGCCGTCCAGCAGCCAAGGACAAAGCACCCGAGGCCTACCGCCCAAGCGACGCGGCGGCGAAAAACGCCGAACTGCGCAAGAGCCGTGAGTTGAAGCAGCAGTTGCTCAACGAAGCCAAAAGCGGTGGTAAAGCGGCGTCTGGGGGAAAGTCCCAGGGGGCGGAAAAGCCGTCGAGCAAGCCAAGTAAACACCGTAAAGGCCCGCCAAAAGCGGGTTCGGCCCCCGCGAAAAGCGGCGGGTCGCGCAAACCTAAGGCCAAGTCATGAGTCTGGAAAAAATCTACGGCGTCCACGCCGTAGAAGCACTGCTGCGTCACCACCCTAAGCGCGTCAAGCAAGTCTGGCTGGCCGAAGGTCGCAGCGAGCCGCGCGTACAGGCGTTGGTCGAGTTGGCCACCCAAAACAAAGTCGCCATCGGCCAGGCCGAACGGCGTGAAATGGACGTGTGGGTCGAAGGCGTCCACCAGGGTGTGGTGGCGGACGTCAGTCCGAGCCAGGTCTGGGGCGAAGCGATGCTCGATGAGCTGCTCGACCGTACCGAAGGTGCACCGCTGCTGCTGGTGCTGGACGGCGTGACCGACCCGCACAACCTCGGCGCGTGCCTGCGCTCGGCCGATGCTGCGGGTGCGCTGGCGGTGATTGTGCCTAAGGACAAGTCGGCTACCTTGACGCCGGTGGTGCGTAAAGTCGCCTGTGGCGCGGCGGAAGTGATTCCGCTGGTGGCCGTGACCAACCTGGCGCGCACCCTGGAGAAACTCCAGCAGCGCGGCCTGTGGGTCGTGGGCACGGCGGGAGAGGCCGAGGTCAGCATTTATGACCAGGACCTCACCGGCCCGACCATCCTGATCATGGGAGCCGAAGGCAAGGGCATGCGTCGCCTGACCCGTGAACATTGCGATTACCTGGTGCACCTGCCGATGGCCGGTAGCGTCAGCAGCCTGAACGTGTCGGTTGCGACCGGCGTGTGCCTGTTTGAGGCCCAGCGTCAGCGTGGTGCCAAGGCCAAGGCGAAGAAGTAATTCCAAGCCTGGCGTAGAACCAACATGTGGGAGGGGGCTTGCCCCTCCCACATGTGCTTTTGTGGTGTCTGGGAGATTGTTCAAATAATCACCAATCACCTTGCGCCCGTTCTTCCCCTTCTCTACAATTGCGCCCCTTGCCTTCCTGGCAGGCACCGATGTGCCTCCCTGCGGCAAGATCCATAAGTGTCATTCACTCCTTGTCTGACCGTTTTTGAGCGGCAGGCTACAACCCGTAAGGAGCATTCATGCGTCATTACGAAATCATCTTTTTGGTCCACCCGGATCAAAGCGAGCAAGTCGGCGGCATGGTTGAGCGTTACACCAAGCTGATCGAAGAAGACGGCGGCAAAATCCACCGTCTGGAAGATTGGGGTCGTCGTCAACTGGCCTACGCAATCAACAATGTTCACAAGGCTCACTACGTGATGCTGAACGTTGAGTGCACCGGCAAGGCCCTGGCCGAGCTGGAAGACAACTTCCGCTACAACGATGCAGTGATCCGTAACCTGGTCATCCGTCGCGAAGAAGCCGTTACCGGCCAATCCGAGATGCTCAAGGCTGAAGAAAACCGCAGTGAGCGCCGTGAGCGTCGCGACCGTCCTGAGCACGAAGGCGCTGATAGCGCTGATAGTGATGACAGCGACAGCAGCGATAACGCTGACGAGTAATCCACGGACCTTATTAAGGAGCCTATCAAATGGCACGTTTCTTCCGTCGTCGTAAGTTTTGCCGCTTCACCGCTGAAGAAGTGAAGGAGATCGACTACAAAGATCTCAACACTCTGAAAGCCTACGTATCCGAGACCGGCAAAATCGTTCCAAGCCGTATCACCGGTACCAAAGCACGTTATCAGCGTCAGCTGGCTACCGCTATCAAGCGCGCCCGCTTCCTGGCCCTGCTGGCCTACACCGACAGCCACGGCCGCTGAGACCGGGCAGTCGACAAGTAGTAAGGGATTGAATGCATGCGCGCCTTAGCTGAGTTCATCATGCGCGGTCGTGTGCAGGCCACTCTGGTAGTGGCTGGATGTGCAGTGTTGCCGTTGTTGTTCTGGTTGGGTGCCGCCGCGGGTTGCCTTGTGCTCCTGCGGCGCGGTTCGGACGCCTTGAGCGTCCTGGGTCTGGGGTTGTTGTCAGTGTTGGTGAGCTGGCATTTCCTGCAAGACCCGACAGCGCTTCTGGTGCTGTTGGGGAGTTGCAGTCTGGCGTTGGTTTTGCGCGCCGGGCATTCCTGGAATCGCGTGCTGCTGGTCAGCACGGCCGTGGGGTTGTTGTGTGCGGTGAGCCTGGGGACCGTCTTCGGTTCCTTCATCGAGTCGTTGGCGCAGACGTTTCAACACGTCTTGCCGCTGGTGATGGGTGAGTCTTACGAGAAGTTCTCGGCAGACCAGAAAGCAGCACTCGCTTCACTGGCAGTTCCGATGTTGATCATTTCGACAGCGGTTTCGGTGCAGGTCTTTAGTGTGTTGTGCCTGATTCTTGGGCGCTATTGGCAGGCGTTGTTGTATAACCCCGGCGGTTTCGGAAGCGAGTTTCGCGCAATCCGGATCCCCAAGCGCGTTGCGCTGTCACTGCTGGCCGTCATGTGCGTTGCCCCGTTTATCGGGTGGCACACCTTGATCCTGTTGCCGTTGTGCGGTGTGCCGCTGTTCTTCGCTGGCTTGTCCCTGATTCACGGGCTTGTCGCGCAGAAAAGACTGGCCAGTTTCTGGCTGGTGGGGATCTACGTCACCGTCCTGCCGCTCATGCACTTGATCGGTCCGTTACTCGTGGTCTTGGCCATTGTCGACAGCCTGATTGATTTTCGCGGACGTTCTGCGCCGAAAGACGCCGATAACGCGAACGGTGAAGGTTAAAAGTTAGAGGATTTTCACATGCAACTGATCCTTCTGGAAAAAGTCGCCAACCTGGGCAACCTGGGCGACAAAGTGAACGTTAAGGCCGGCTACGGTCGTAACTACCTGCTGCCATACGGCAAAGCCACCGCTGCAACCGCTGCCAACCTGGCTGCGTTTGAAGAGCGTCGTGCCGAGCTGGAAAAAGCAGCGGCAGACAAGAAAGCTTCGGCTGAAACTCGCGCTGCCCAACTGGCTGAGCTGGAAGTGACTATCACTGCCACCGCCGGTGACGAAGGCAAGCTGTTCGGTTCGATCGGCACCCACGACATCGCTGATGCACTGACCGCCTCCGGCGTTGAAGTGCAGAAGAGCGAAGTTCGTCTGCCGAACGGCACCATCCGCAACGTAGGCGAATTCGACGTAGCCGTGCACCTGCACGCCGAAGTTGAAGCCACCGTACGCGTTGTCGTGGTAGCAGCTTAAGTCGCACCTAACTGACTGGCACCTCGTGTGTCGGGCAGTTAACATCGGGCACGATCCTGTTTACAGGTCGTGCCTTTTGTTTTTCTACAATCCCCTAATTCCAAGTGGCCATGAACGATATTTCAGCTCCTGAGCAATACGATCTGCAAACCGCTGCCCTGAAGGTGCCGCCGCATTCCATCGAGGCCGAACAGGCCGTGCTCGGTGGCCTGATGCTGGACAATAACGCCTGGGAACGCGTGCTGGATCAAGTCTCGGACGGCGATTTCTATCGTCATGACCACCGCCTGATCTTCCGTGCCATCGCCAAGCTGGCCGACCAGAACTCCCCAATCGACGTGGTGACCCTGGCCGAGCAGTTGGACAAGGAAGGCCAGACCTCCCAGGTCGGTGGCCTGGGCTACCTGGGTGAACTGGCAAAAAACACGCCGTCCGTCGCCAACATCAAGGCCTATGCCCAGATCGTTCGCGAGCGCGCCACCCTGCGCCAGTTGATCGGCATCAGCACCGAAATCGCCGACAGCGCCTTCAACCCCGAAGGTCGCACCGCCGCCGAAATCCTTGACGAAGCCGAGCGCCAGATCTTCCAGATCGCCGAAGCGCGCCCGAAAACCGGCGGCCCGGTCAGCGTCAATGACCTGTTGACCAAGGCCATCGACCGCATCGACACCTTGTTCAACACCGACAACGCCATCACCGGTATTTCCACCGGCTACACCGACCTCGACGAGAAGACCAGCGGCCTGCAGCCGTCCGACCTGATCATCGTCGCCGGTCGTCCATCCATGGGTAAGACCACCTTTGCGATGAACCTGGTGGAAAACGCCGTGTTGCGCAGCGACAAGACCGTACTGGTGTACTCTCTCGAGATGCCAGGCGAATCGCTGATCATGCGTATGCTGTCGTCCCTCGGCCGTATCGACCAGACCAAGGTGCGTGCCGGTCGCCTGGAAGACGACGACTGGCCGCGCCTGACCTCGGCGGTCAACCTGCTCAACGACCGCAAGCTGTTTATCGATGACACCGCCGGTATCAGCCCGTCCGAGATGCGTGCACGTACCCGCCGCCTGGTGCGTGAGCACGGCGACATCGCCCTGATCATGATCGACTACCTGCAGTTGATGCAGATCCCGGGTTCTAGCGGCGATAACCGGACCAACGAAATTTCCGAAATCTCCCGGTCACTCAAGGCCCTGGCCAAGGAATTCAACTGCCCGGTGGTGGCACTGTCCCAGCTCAACCGTTCCCTGGAACAACGCCCCAACAAGCGCCCGGTGAACTCCGACTTGCGGGAATCCGGAGCGATCGAGCAGGATGCCGACGTGATCATGTTCGTGTACCGCGACGAGGTGTATCACCCCGAGACCGAGCACAAAGGCATTGCCGAGATCATTATCGGCAAGCAGCGTAACGGCCCGATCGGCTTTATCCGCCTGGCGTTCATCGGTAAATACACGCGCTTCGAGAACCTGGCGCCGGGCAGCTACAACTTCGACGACGACGAATAACCCGTCTGCTCAATTCCGACCATTACCGTCGGAATTGGTCAAAATTTGTGCTATATTCCGCGCCCGCGATTTTTCATCTCAACACCGGTCACCGTCATGCAAACAGCCAAGCCGTTATTTGACTATCCCAAGTACTGGGCCGAATGTTTCGGCCCTGCGCCATTCCTGCCGATGAGCAGGGAGGAGATGGATCAGCTTGGCTGGGATTCGTGCGACATCATCATCGTCACCGGTGATGCCTACGTGGACCACCCGTCGTTCGGCATGGCCATCATCGGCCGGCTGCTGGAGTCCCAGGGCTTCCGCGTCGGGATCATTGCGCAGCCGAACTGGCAGTCCAAAGACGACTTCATGAAACTGGGCGAGCCGAACCTGTTCTTCGGCGTCGCGGCCGGCAACATGGACTCGATGATCAACCGCTACACCGCCGACAAGAAAATCCGTTCCGACGACGCCTACACCCCAGGCGGCATGGCCGGCAAACGCCCGGACCGCGCCAGCCTGGTGTACAGCCAGCGTTGCAAGGAAGCCTACAAGAACGTGCCGATCGTACTCGGCGGCATCGAAGCATCCCTGCGCCGCATCGCCCACTACGACTACTGGCAGGACCGCGTGCGCAACTCGATCCTGATCGACGCCACCGCCGATATCCTGCTGTACGGCAACGCCGAGCGGGCTATCGTCGAAGTCGCCCAGCGCCTGTCGTGGGGCCACAAGATCGAAGACATTACCGATGTGCGCGGCACCGCGTTCATCCGTCGCGATACCCCAGCCGGCTGGTACGAAGTGGATTCCACGCGTATCGATCGCCCGGGCAAGGTCGACAAGATCATCAACCCGTACGTCAACACCCAGGACACCCAGGCCTGCGCCATCGAGCAGGAAAAGGGGCCGGTCGATGATCCGGAAGAAGCCAAGGTCGTGCAGATCCTGGCCAGCCCGCGCATGACCCGCGACAAGACCGTGATCCGCCTGCCCTCGGTGGAAAAAGTCCGTGGCGACGCCGTGCTCTATGCCCACGCCAACCGCGTGCTGCACCTGGAAACCAACCCAGGCAACGCCCGCGCCCTGGTGCAGAAGCACGGCGAAGTGGACGTGTGGTTCAACCCGCCGCCCATTCCGATGACCACCGAAGAAATGGACTACGTGTTCGGCATGCCTTACGCCCGTGTTCCGCACCCGGCGTACGGCAAGGAGAAGATCCCGGCCTACGACATGATCCGTTTCTCGGTGAACATCATGCGTGGCTGCTTCGGCGGCTGCACCTTCTGCTCGATCACCGAGCACGAAGGGCGGATCATCCAGAACCGTTCCGAAGAGTCGATCATTCGCGAAATCGAAGAGATCCGCGACAAGGTGCCGGGCTTCACCGGTGTGATCTCCGACCTCGGCGGCCCGACTGCGAACATGTACCGCATTGCCTGCAAGAGCCCGGAAATCGAATCCGCGTGCCGCAAGCCGTCGTGCGTGTTCCCCGGTATCTGCCCGAACCTGAACACCGACCACTCGTCGTTGATCCAGCTGTATCGAAGCGCCCGTGCATTGCCGGGTGTGAAGAAGATCCTGATCGCTTCCGGCCTGCGCTACGACCTCGCGGTCGAGTCGCCGGAATACGTCAAGGAGCTGGTCACCCACCACGTCGGTGGCTACCTCAAGATCGCCCCGGAACACACCGAGGAAGGTCCGCTCAACCAGATGATGAAGCCGGGCATTGGCAGCTATGACAAGTTCAAGCGCATGTTCGAGAAGTACACCAAGGAAGCGGGCAAGGAGCAGTACCTGATCCCTTACTTCATCGCGGCTCACCCGGGCACCACCGATGAAGACATGATGAACCTGGCCCTGTGGCTCAAGGGCAACGGCTTCCGCGCCGACCAGGTGCAGGCGTTCTACCCGTCGCCGATGGCCACCGCCACCGCGATGTACCACTCGGGCAAGAACCCGCTGCGCAAGGTCACCTACAAGAGCGACGCGGTGACCATCGTCAAGAGCGAGGAGCAGCGCCGCCTGCACAAGGCGTTCCTGCGCTATCACGACCCGAAGGGCTGGCCGATGCTGCGTGAAGCGTTGACCCGCATGGGCCGTGCCGACCTGATCGGGCCGGGCAAGGACCAACTGATCCCGCTGCACCAGCCGAGCACCGACAGCTACCAGAGCGCTCGTCGCAAGAACTCGACGCCGGCCGGCAGCCACAAGGTCGCCAAGGAAACCACCACCAGGATCCTCACCCAGCACACCGGCTTGCCGCCCCGTGGCAGTGACGGCAGCAACCCGTGGGACAAGCGTGAGCAAGCCAAGGCGGCGGCCCAGGCGCGTAACAAGCAGGCGGCCAAGGAACGCAGCGATGCGGCCAAGGGCAAGGGCGGCAAGCCGGCCCGCAAGCCGGTCGTGCCGCGTTGATCGTCGCTTGAAAATGCAAACGCCAGCCTTGTGCTGGCGTTTTGCTTTCTAGGCGGTGGGGAGTCTGTTTGTTAAGGTGGCGCCCATTAAATTGCCATCGGGGGCTTGCCCCCGATAGCGTCAGTCCAGTCTCCACCCCTTCAAGGAAGAACACCCCATGGGCAACCCCCTGGCCGGCATCGGCATGGACTCCAACCGCTCCCAGTTCATGGCGCGCCAGCGCATCGAAAGCCAGATCAACCTGCCACGGCTGTTCGCGGCCATCGACGCCGACCCCAGCATCGTCGGCGCGGGGGTGGTGTATATCGACGCTGACTTCAATGTCATTACCCTGCGCGAATTCAAGCCCATCTGCAGCATCAAGCCCAAGCGCATCATTTTGCGTGAAGCGCAGAAGTACATTGCGCCAACACAGTTTGCTCAACATGTCGTGAGCAATCCTCGAGAATCGCGACTGATTGGCGAAGCCGTGAATACCGGAATCTCCTGCTTGGGGGCGGTCATCAGTTGGGCTGCGATCGCCAGTGGAACAATTCTGGTGCCTTTCAGCGCTGGCGCCAGTTCCGTCATCGTTGTAGTGGGGTATGCGGCTGCCGGCGCAAGTACGCTTCAGTGTTTCAACGGCATTGCCCGAACAGCGCTGGAAGTCGCCAAACCTGAGGTCAAGGATTCGCTCGACAGTGAAGGCTGGTACCAGAATGCGTCCATCGTGCTGGACGCTGTATCACTGGCAGGCGTGGGCGCTTCGGCCCTGACGACGGTCAAGCTGGTCAGGGCCGCCAAAGCATCGACGGGCAAGAGCCTGCGTGATGTGCTTCGCGGTTTGAATCGCCAGGAAAGAGCCAAGCTGACGAAAGAGCTGCTGAGCATCAACCATCCCAGCTTGACCGCGAAGATGATCAAATTGAGGCAGGCGTCGGGCGAACTCACCAAGCGTTTCACCCCTACGCAGCTCAAGCACAGCACCACTACCCAGATCAAAGACGTCCTGGGCGCAAGCGTTGGGTTTGGCGGGAGTGCCTACTCCGGAAACGTCAACACCATCGCGATTGGACTGTACGAGGAGGTAAGCGAATGAGCGAATTGATGACGCTACGCGACTTTTTCAGACAGTACTTTCTGACGTTTATGGGCGGCGTATTTGCTGCGTGTTTTTCTTTGGCGTTGGCTGTGGCGCTGGCGTTCATCACCTATTTTCGTGATGCGCCGATGGCTCAAGTGGGGCTCAAGATCATGTCTGCCGGGGCGCTGCTCATTCTGTTGACGGTCCATAGCAACTTTATGATTTTGCGGGGCCGACCCTCCTGGGTGTGGGTAATGGTCGGTATCTATGTCGCCTGTCTACTGTTTGTAGTTCCGATGGTTCAATTCCAGCCCCACAAAGTCCTTTATGGGTTGGCGCTGTTATTCCCATTGCTCGGATTATTGACACTTAACAGCAAGGTTCAACGAGAGATGCGCACGAAACTCGTGGGAATCCGTCGTATTCGGCAGGCGGTCAAATCAACCGTCAGATCGAGTAGTCGCATGTGAAGGAGCCGCCTTCGATAAACGGTTTTCTCGCGCGCTATTTCCCGGTCTTCATGGGGACGATTTTCATGGCGATCTTCTCCGGCTCGGCGGCGGTATCCATGGCCGGTGTGACGTACCTGCGCGGGGTTGATCCAGCGCTCAAGTCCAGCTATTCGGGGGCTGCGATCCTGGTGCTGGTGGCGGTGCTGGTGTTTGGCAGCGTGATGATCGCTCGCGGGTATCGCTGGGCCACCCGGCTCGTGGCGGGCTATCTGGTGTGCTGCCTGTTGTTCGTGTTGCCGATGATTCAATACGGTATCAACACCCTGGTCTATGGCTCGGCGGTGCTGTTTCCGTTGCTGGGCTTGCTGTTGCTCAACAGCAGGCGCCACCGCGAAATGCGCCAACGGCTGCTGGAAGTCCGCCGCCTGCGCCAAGCCGTCATCGCACAGCGAAAAGCCCGTTGACTGAGTAGATTCGTCACCTGTGTCTTCGCACCTTGGGACAAACGTGAGTACGCCGGGGCTGGAGTGTGGTCCCGGCGCGTATTTTCAGGTTTTGATGTTCTGGCGAATGTTCCAGCCGTACTTGACGGCGCCGCCGTCCTTGCCACCATCGGCTTTCTGCGGCTGGTAACTGACTTCGACCGTGGCGAAGTTCAGGCCGATGACTTCAGTCAATGTGTCGTCTGTCGTTACCGCATCGGTCTGGTACGAGATGACCATGACCTCCTTCATCGTGATCACCAGATACTCCACGGCACTGCTGCCGCCAGCCTTGCGCACCACCAGCCTGGCCTCGGGGTAATGCTTGCCAGTAGAGCAGGCCATCATGAGGTTGGGTGAAGATTTGTCCATGACCTTGGAGATGGACAGGTTTTCAATATTGACCTTGCCGGCACCGCCGCCGCTGCCGGTATGCATGGAGCCTGTCTGGGACATGCCCCAGCCCCATTTGCTGATCTCGATTTCATCGCGATGCACCTGATCCTTGGACTCACCCTTGATGTCCCCCAGCTTCAAAAACATATCGGTTGCCATGGTCGCTCCCTGTTTGGTTGCTCGCCGGTAGTGGCGCGCGGCGTACTTTTTCCTATTCGGGATATGGCCTACAAGACGCTACATCGTGATCAGGAAGTGCCTGTCTTGATAAAGCGAAGCTTCTGACATTTTTTGCGGATAGTCAGTCTTTAACCTCTGCGCTCTTGTGAAAAATCGGAGTAAAGGGATGACTTCCAACGTGTTGAAAGACGGGTTTCCCAGTGCGCATCTCACGACGCGGCAGTGGATAGAAAGCAGTATTGATCTGCAAAAGTTGTTTGCGGCGATTGATGCTGATCCCGCCATCGTCGGTGCGGGGGTGGTGTATCTCGATGCTCAGTTGCGTGCGGTTGTGTTGCGTGAGTTCCAGCCGATTTGCAGCGTGGCGCCGAAGACGGTGATTTTGCGTGAGGCGCCAAGCTATGTCGGACGGGTGGAGTTTGCTCGGCGGCTGGCGAATGAGCCGCGCGAGTCGCAGGTGGCGTTTGAGGCGGTGAATGCGGCGTTGGCGTGTACGTCGGCGGTGATTAGTTGGGTGGTGATAGCGGGTGGGTTCGGGTTGAGTCCATTTACTTTTGGGGGCTCTGGCGTAGCGGCTGCGATTAGCGTCGTAGGCGCCTCAGCCAGCAGTGTTCAGTGCATTATGGGTTTTCAGCGAACGCGATATGAATATGTAGACCCTGCGCGCAACGACGAGTTGGACAGCAATGAATGGTACCAAGCCGTAACTATTGGGCTGGATGCGGCTTCATTGTTAAGTATCGGCAACACGGCAATGTCTACGATCCGGTTCGTCAATATGCTGAAAAAGGCAACAGGAAAAAATACGCATCAGGTACTCAAAGGCTTGAATCGGCAGGAACGGGTAAAGCTCACCAAGGAATTACTGAGTATCAACCATCCTGATATGACCCGGAAAATGGTCAAACTCAAACAAATGGCTGGAGAGATGCCCAGGCGCCACACCTCGGCAGAAGTGAGGCGTGGGACCATCATGCAGATGCTCGATGCCGTTGGCGCGGTGTCGGGCGTTGCTGGCAGCGTGCGGTCCGGGAACATACGGATCATCGCGGTTGGGCTGTATGAGGAAATTTCAGAATGAGATTACTCAAAACGAGATATCTCATACCGAGACGCCCTTTTCTTTTGCGTTACTTTCCCGTTTTTATCAGTGCGATCTTTATGGGACTTTTGGGTGGGACTGCGGTTGTGGCACTGCTGGAACACTACTATCCGCGAGCAGCCCCCTGGGCATTATCGACGTCTGCTGCTGTAAATGCCTGTGGGATATTGGCCCTCTTTATCACCCTCTGCAATGTCATGATTGTCTGCGGGCGGCCGAAATGGGTCTGGGGCATGTATGGTCTTTTCATGGCCTGCTTGTTATTCGCTTTACCAGCTTTTCAGTTTTCACCGCACCCATTCATTTACGCAGAAAGCATCGTGTGGCCGCTGCTCGGCCTCGTATTGCTTAGTAGTAAACGCCACCGCGAAATGCGTGACATCTACGTAGAACTTCGCGACATGCGGGGCAAGATAATGGTGGCCATTGAAAAGCGCCGCAAACACGAGCGCGCAATCATCAGAATAAAGAAACCGAGGTGATTCCCCACCCCCGGCGCCCACCCATTCGATACCGCCCCACCCACATCCGCCACAAATATGTGCAACCCTTGCACCATTACCGCAGCCACAGCGCCGTTTTGGTGCTGTACTGCACCGGGTCTTACGATAAAGCGCAATGACCGCCGCTCTGGCATAAGTCTTGCGCGCTTTGTGTCCATGCCCTGGCTCGCAGGAGGCCGCCGTGTCGATTCATGTCGCGTTGCACCATGTTACGCATTACCGCTACGACCGCGCGGTCGAACTTGGCCCACAGATCGTGCGTCTGCGCCCGGCGGCCCATAGCCGCACGCGGATTTTGTCCTACGCACTCAAAGTGCTGCCCGAGCAGCACTTCATCAATTGGCAGCAGGACCCCCAGGGCAATTACCTGGCGCGTCTGGTGTTCCCGGAAAAGACCGATGAATTGTGCATCGAGGTTGACCTGGTCGCCGAGATGGCGGTGTTCAACCCGTTCGATTTTTTCCTTGAGCCCTACGCCGAAAAAATCCCCTTCAGCTACGCCGCCGATGAACAGCGCGAGCTGGCGCCGTACTTGGAAACCCTGCCGCTGACGCCGAGGTTTGCCGCCTACCTGGCGGGTATCGACCGCACGCCGTTGCCGGCCGTGGACTTCCTGGTGGGCCTCAACCAGCGCCTGGCCGCCGACATCGGCTACCTGATCCGCATGGAACCGGGGGTGCAAACCCCGGAATTCACCCTGGAAAACGCTTCCGGCTCCTGCCGTGATTCGGCCTGGCTGCTGGTGCAATTGCTGCGCAACCTCGGGTTGGCGGCGCGGTTTGTGTCCGGTTATCTGATCCAGCTGACCGCCGACGTCAAAGCCCTCGACGGCCCCTCCGGCACCGAAGTCGACTTCACCGACCTGCACGCCTGGTGCGAAGTGTATTTGCCCGGTGCCGGCTGGATCGGCCTGGATGCCACCTCCGGGTTGTTCGCCGGTGAAGGGCACATCCCGTTGGCCTGTAGTCCCGATCCATCGTCCGCCGCGCCGATCAGTGGGCTGGTGGAACCCTGCGAGTGCGAATTTACCCACGAGATGTCGGTGGAGCGCATCTGGGAAGCGCCACGGGTCACCAAGCCCTACACCGAAGAGCAATGGCTGGCGATCCAGGCCCTGGGCCGGCAGATCGATGGCGACCTGCTCAAGGATGATGTACGCCTGACCATGGGCGGCGAGCCGACCTTCGTCTCCATCGACGACCCCGACGGCGCCGAGTGGAACACCGCAGCCCTCGGGCCGGATAAGCGGCGCTTGTCCGCCGAACTGTTCCAGCGCATGCGCAAGCATTACGCGCCCAAGGGCCTGGTGCACTTCGGCCAGGGCAAGTGGTACCCCGGCGAGCAATTGCCGCGCTGGTCGCTTAACTGCTACTGGCGCCGTGACGGCGTGCCCATCTGGCACAACAGCGCGCTGATCGCCGATGAACAACAGGACTACGGCGCCGATGGCGTAATGGCCGGGCGCTTCCTGGCCAGCGTCGCCGAGCGCCTGAAGTTGCCGGCGCGCTTTGTATTCCCGGCCTTCGAAGACAACTTCTACTACCTGTGGCGCGAAGGTGCGTTGCCGCAAAACGTCACGGCCCAGGACCCGCGCTTGAGCGACGAACTGGAGCGCGAACGCTTGCGCAAGGTGTTCAGCCAGGGCCTGGATAAAGTCATCGGTCAGGTACTGCCGCTGGCTCGTACGGCGGCCAATGACCGCTGGCAGAGCGGGCGCTGGTACCTGCGCGATAACCATTGCCGTCTGGTGCCGGGGGATTCGCCGCTGGGCTATCGCCTGCCGTTGGCCTCGCAGCCGTGGGTGACGGCGGCGGAGTATCCGTTCGTGCACCCCACCGACCCTAACCAGGATCAGCCGGAACTGCCGACCAGTGCGCAACTGCAAAGCCATGGCGAACCCTCGCCGAGCGACGAGCGAGTGCCCGAGGTCGACGAGTCCGCCGACTGGCTGACCCGCACCGCCCTGTGCGCCGAAGCGCGGGAAGGGCGCCTGTACCTGTTTATGCCGCCCCTGGAACGCGTCGAGGATTACCTGGAACTGGTGGCCGCCATCGAAGCCACCGCCGAGGAATTGCACTGCCCGGTGCTGCTGGAAGGCTACGAACCACCGTTCGATATGCGCCTGAGCAACTTCCGCGTCACGCCGGATCCGGGTGTGATCGAGGTCAACGTGCAGCCGTCCGCGACCTGGGACGAGTTGGTGGAACGCACCGAATTCCTCTACGAGGAGGCGCGGCAGACCCGGCTGACCACCGAGAAGTTCATGATCGACGGCCGCCATACCGGCACCGGCGGCGGTAACCACTTTGTGCTGGGGGGCGCGACGCCCAAGGACTCGCCGTTCCTGCGCCGGCCCGACCTGCTGCGCAGCCTGATCAGCTATTGGCATAACCACCCCTCGCTGTCGTACCTGTTTTCCGGCCTGTTTATCGGCCCGACCTCCCAGGCACCGCGGGTCGACGAAGCCCGCAACGACGCGCTGTATGAACTGGAAATCGCCTTTGCGCAAATGCCGCAGCCGGGTGAAGAATGCCCGCCGTGGTTGGTGGATCGCCTGCTGCGCAACCTGTTGATCGACGTGACGGGCAATACCCACCGCGCCGAATTCTGTATCGACAAACTCTACTCGCCCGACGGTGCCACGGGCCGCCTGGGTTTGCTCGAGTTGCGGGCCTTTGAAATGCCGCCCCACGCACGCATGAGCCTGACCCAGCAATTGCTGCTGCGGGCCTTGGTGGCGCGCTTCTGGCGTGAACCCTATGCGCCGCCGAAACTGGCGCGCTGGGGCACCGAGTTGCATGACCGCTTCCTGTTGCCGCACTTTATCGAGCAGGATTTTGCCGACGTCATCGTCGAGTTGAACGCCGCCGGTTACCCGTTACGCGCCGAATGGTTCGCCGCGCACCTGGAGTTCCGCTTCCCCAAGGTGGGCGATTACGCCGTCAGCGGGATCGAACTGGAACTGCGCCAGGCCCTGGAGCCTTGGCATGTACTGGGCGAAGAGGGCGCGGTGGGCGGCACGGTGCGCTATGTGGATTCGTCCCTGGAGCGCTTGCAGGTGAAGGTGAGCGGGCTGCCGCCGCAACGCTACCTGCTGACCTGCAATGGCATCCCGGTGCCGCTGCAACCGACCGGGCGCATCGGTGAGTTCGTCGCCGGCGTGCGTTACCGCGCCTGGCAACCGGCCAACTGCCTGCAACCGACCATCCCGGTGCATGCGCCGCTGGTGTTCGACCTGCTGGACACCTGGATGCAGCGCTCCCTGGGCGGCTGCCAGTACCATGTTGCGCATCCGGGCGGGCGTAATTACGACAGCCTGCCGGTAAACGCCAATGAGGCGGAGAGCCGGCGCATGGCGCGGTTTTTCCGTCTCGGCCATACACCAGGAAAGCTCACCGTGCCGAGTGTTGTGATCAATGACGAATTGCCGATGACCCTGGATCTGCGGCGTCACCCCAATAAAAATGACTAAAAGCGATCACAATGTGGGAGGGAGCAAGCGCCCTCCCACATTAGATTGCAGTGAATTTGAATTAAACTGAGCCCCTTTGCCTCTGCCGAGCGTTCCATGCCCGACTTGCTCGACCAATACCCGCTGACCGCGGGTACTTATCACGAACTGCTGGACGACAGTGGCGCAGTACGCGCCCATTGGCAGCGCTTGCTCGATCACCTGCAACGCAGCACACCCGCGCAACTGGCCCAGCGCCAGGCGCTGCTGACAAGGCAGATCCAGGAAAACGGCGTCACCTATAACGTCTACGCCGACCCCAAGGGCGCCGATCGCCCTTGGGAACTGGACCTGCTGCCCCATGTGCTGGCGGCCGATGAATGGCAGCAGCTGTCAGCCGGTATCGCCCAGCGTGCGCGCCTGCTCAACGCCGTACTGGCGGACCTCTACGGGCCGCAACGCTTGATCAAGGAAGGCCTGCTGCCGGCCGAACTGGTGTTCGGGCATAACAATTTCCTCTGGCCGTGCCAGGGCATCCAACCGCCTGACGGTGCGTTTCTGCACCTGTATGCCGTGGACCTGGCGCGTACCCCGGATGGCCGCTGGTGGGTCACCGCCGACCGTACGCAGGCGCCTTCGGGCGCCGGTTATGCGTTGGAAAACCGCACCATCGTGTCCCGCGCCTTTCCGGACCTGTACCGTGATCTGCAGGTGCAGCACCTCACCGGTTTCTTCCGCACGCTCCAGGAAACCCTGGCCCGCCAGGCGCCGAGCGATGACCAGCCACCGCTGATCGTGTTGCTCACCCCTGGGCGTTTCAACGAAAGCTATTTTGAACACCTGTACCTCGCGCGTCAGCTCGGCTACCCGCTGGTGGAAGGCGGCGACCTCACGGTGCGCGACAGCACGGTGTTCCTGAAAACCCTCAGTGGCCTGCGCCGGGTGCACGCGATCATGCGTCGCCTCGACGATGACTTCTGCGACCCGCTGGAGCTGCGTACTGACTCCGCCCTCGGCGTACCCGGCCTGCTCGACGCCGCGCGCCAGGGCAATGTACTGGTGGCCAATGCCCTGGGCAGCGGCGTGCTGGAGTCCCCCGGTTTGCTCGGCTTTCTGCCCAGGATCAACCAGTTCCTGTTCGGCGAAGAATTGCTCTTGCCCTCCATCGCCACCTGGTGGTGCGGTGAGGCGCCGGTGCTCGCCGAGGCCTTGGAGAAACTGCCGGAACTGCTGATCAAACCGGCGTTTCCGTCGCAAAGTTTTGCCCCGGTATTCGGTCGCGACTTGAATGACGAGCAACGCCAGGCCTTGGCCGAACGCATGCGCGCGCGGCCTTACGCCTACGTCGCCCAGGAGCTGGCACAACTGTCCCAGGCACCGGTGTGGCACACCGTGGAGGATCACCTGCAACACCGCGCCATCGGCATGCGCGTGTATGCCGTGGCCAGCGCGGAGGGCTACCGCGTACTGCCCGGCGGCCTGACCCGTGTGGCGGCGGACGCCGATGCCGAAGTGGTGTCGATGCAACGCGGCGGCGCCAGCAAGGACACCTGGGTGCTGGGCGAACGCGCCAGCAGTGGCGAGCATTGGCGCGCCCAGCGCGCGATTGGTGCACACGACCTGGTGCGCCGCGACCCTTATCTGCCGTCCCGCGTGGTGGAAAACCTGTTCTGGTTCGGCCGTTACTGCGAGCGCTGCGACGACAGCGCACGCTGGCTGCGCATCGTGCTGGCGCGCTATGTCGACGGCGACGACCCCTTGGCCTTGCAGGCGGCGGTCGAGTTGGGTGAAAACCTGCGCCTGCTGCCGGAGGAGGGCGAGCTGCCCGAGCGTTTGCAGGCGGCCTTGCTCGGCGATGATTGGCCGTCGAGCCTGCGCGCCAACCTGCAACGCTTGCAGTGGGCGGCGTCCCAGGTGCGCGGCAAGTTGTCCCGTGAGAACTGGCAGGCCCTGGTGGAGTTGCAGCGCGAAGCCCTGGAGCTGGAGAGCGAAAGCCCGGATTTTGGTGAGTTGCTGGACTTTCTCAACCGCCTGGTAATGTCCCTGGCGGCGCTGTCCGGGTTTGCCCTCGACGACATGACCCGCGACGAAGGCTGGCGCTTCCTGATGATGGGCCGTCGCATCGAGCGCCTGCAATTTCTCAGCAGCAGCCTGGCGGCATTCCTGCGCGGCGTGGCGGTGTTCGATCAAGCGGGCCTGGAGTGGTTGCTGGAGCTCGGCAACAGCAGCATCACCTACCGCTCGCGCTACCTGGCGGTGCCGCAGCTGATTCCGGTCCTGGATTTGTTGTTGCTGGATGAACAGAACCCCCACGCGGTGCTGTTCCAGCTGAAACTGGTGAGCCGTACCCTGCGCCGTCTTAATGATGATTTCGGTGTGCCACGGGAGACCGGGTTGGCGCCGTTGGTGGAGCGCCTGGCGCGTTTCGACCTGGCGTGCCTGGAGAACCCGTTGTTTGGCGAATCCAGCGTGCGTGCCGCACTGGAAGGCCTGGCCGACCTGCTGCAGGCGGTCGCCGATGAGAGTGGGCAAGTGTCGGATCGTCTGGCTTTGCGCCACTTTGCCCATGTGGATGATGTCAGTCAGCAAACGGTGTCGGTGTGATGAGTGCGCGCTACCAGATTTTCCACGATACCCATTACCACTACGACAGCCCGGTGTCCCTGGCCCAGCAGCTCGCGCATTTATGGCCGAGGCCGTGCGCCTGGCAGCGTTGCAGCGACCAGCAACTGGATATCAGCCCGCAGCCGTCGTCACGCCGGGATGAGCTGGACGTGTTCGGCAACCCGATCACCCGCCTGGCGTTCGAGCGGCCCCATGATGAATTACTGGTGAACGCTGGGCTGACTGTGGAAGTGCTGGCGCGGCCGGTGCTGGATTTCCAGCACTCGCCCGCCTGGGACCAGACCCGCGACAGCCTGACCTACAGCAGCCAGCCACTGTCGCCCGAGTTGATCGAAGCCTGCCGTTATCGCTTCGAATCGCCCTACGTACACCTGAAGAAGACCTTCGTCGAGTTCTCCGAGAGCTGCTTCCCTCCTGGTGCGCCCTTGCTATTGGGGGTGCAGGCCTTGATGGAAAAGATCTTCAGCGAATTCACCTTCGATGCCGAAGCTACCCAGGTCGCCACGCCGCTGGTGGAGGTGCTGGAGCGCCGACGCGGCGTGTGCCAGGACTTCGCCCACCTGATGCTCGCCTGCCTGCGCTCGCGCGGCCTGGCGGCGCGTTATATCAGCGGCTACCTGCTCACCCAGCCACCGCCCGGCCAGCCACGGCTGATCGGCGCCGATGCCTCCCACGCGTGGGTCTCGGTGTATTGCCCGGTATCGGGCTGGGTGGATTTCGATCCGACGAACAATGTGCAGCCGGCGCTGGAGCACATCACCCTGGCCTGGGGCCGGGATTTCTCCGATGTGTCGCCGTTGCGTGGGGTGATTCTGGGGGGAGGGACCCATGACCCGGAGGTGCGGGTGACGGTGATGCCGCTGATGTAGGAGCGAGCTTGCTCGCGAAGAACCTGAGGGCGCCGCGTTGATCTTGGCTTCCCGCGTTATCGTTGACGTTCTTCGCGAGCAAGCTCGCTCCTACAGTAAATAATTATTCAGCCGGGTCTTTCGGGGTTTCAGTCTCGTCTGCTGCCACTTCACCTTCCGCGTCCGGGTTCAGTGCGCCCGCTTCTTCATCGACAGCGGCTTTCTTGCGTTGCAGTTTTTCCTCTTTCTTCTGTTCCTTGGCCAAGTCTCTCTGACGTTTGGCGAAGGAGTAATTAGGTTTGGCCATGGGCGATCCTCTAGGGTCGAAGGTGAGGGTGGCGGCGCGCAGCTGCCTTGGGACGACATGGTAGCAGCTTCAAGGGGCGCTTGGCCTTCACTTACCGCAGGCGTACGCGGCCAGGAGGCCATTGAACAGTTGGTTGAGGTGCATGGCTCGGGCTCCAGTGGGTGATGGGCCGATCATAGACACCCTGCGGCACTTTGGCTGGTTGATTGTGTCGATAAGTCTGATAGCCTAAAGTTGTATACAATCTGTTGATTCAGGTCATAAGAATTTTTGCCTGCCTCAGGCACCCTTGTCGCATTACGCGTTGTTTAAACCCTGCCTTGGAGATTCACATGTTTGCCAAACTCGTTGCTGTTTCCCTGCTGACTCTGGCCAGCGGCCAGTTGCTTGCTGCAGAGTGCAAGGTCACCGTCGACTCCACTGACCAGATGTCCTTCAACACCAAGGAAATCACGATCGACAAGAGCTGCAAGACGTTCACTGTCGAGCTGACTCACTCCGGCAGCCTGCCGAAAAACGTCATGGGTCATAACTGGGTGCTGACCAGCGCCGCCAACATGCAGCCGGTTGCCACTGATGGCATGGCTGCTGGCATCGACAAGAACTACCTGAAAGAGGGTGACGATCGCATCATCGCCCACACCAAGATCATTGGTGCCGGCGAGAAGGATTCGGTGACCTTCGATGTCTCGAAACTGGCGGCCGGTACGGATTACGCGTTCTTCTGCTCGTTCCCGGGCCACATCTCGATGATGAAAGGCACTGTGGTCCTGAAGTAAGACCGCGTTATCGTTCATCGGGGGCTTGCCCCCGATGACTGCCTGCCAATCAACACACCACTATCTGGCTCACCTCACGGCGCAAACGGCATCACCCGCTTGTGTTCGGTCTTGCGGTACGTCTCGCAGATGATTCGGAACGCTTCCTCCCGCACCGGCTCACCGTGCAGGAACGCATCGATCTCGGCATAGGTCACGCCATGTGACGCTTCATCCGGCTTACCTGGCGACAGGTCTTCAAGGTCGGCCGTCGGCACCTTCTCCACCAACGACTCCGGCGCACCAAAGAACCGCGCAATCGCGCGTACCTGGTTCTTTACCAGCCCGCTCAACGGCGCCAGGTCGCAGGCGCCATCACCGAACTTGGTGAAAAAGCCCATCACCGCTTCCGCCGCATGGTCGGTACCGATCACCAGGCCGCTGGCCGCGCCGGCGATGGTGTACTGCGCCACCATGCGCATGCGCGCCTTGGTGTTGCCGAGCACGAAGTCGCGGGACACCGCCGCCTTGCCTTCAAACGCCGCTACTTCATTGGCCAGGGCTTTCACCGCCGGGCCGATGTTCACGGTGTGGCGCTCGTCCGGGTCGATAAAGTCCACCGAGGCCTGGGCATCGATTTCATCGAACTGGGTTTCGTAGGGCAGGCGCACGGCGATAAAGCGGTAGGCCTCGTCACCGGTGCGGGAGCGCAGTTCCTGCATCGCGCGTTGGGCCAAGAGGCCGGCAGTCAGGGAGTCGACGCCGCCGCTGATGCCCAGCACCAGTGTCTTGAGCCCGGAATTGCGCAGGCAATCCTGGATAAACGCCACGCGCCGGGCGACCTCGGCCTCGAGGGCGGCCTGGTCCTTGAACGGCGCTTGGACCTTGAGCTGTTCAGCAATCTCACGCTGTACGGCTTGCATGATTCACTCCTTGCTAGAGATGGCAGGTACTTTGAAAACATGACGCAAATAGGCGACAAAATTCGGGTCGGTGCAGTGGGTCTTGCCCGCTTCATCGGAGATCTTCGCGACGGGCTGGCCATTGCAGGCGGTCATTTTAAGCACGATGCTCATCGGTTCCACCCCTGGAATATCGCAGGTCAGGTTGGTGCCGATGCCGAAGCTCACATTAATGCGACCACGCAACGCGCGGAATATCTCCAGGGCCTTGGGCAACGACAGGCTGTCGGAGAACACCAGGGTCTTGCTCATCGGCTCGATGCCCAGCTTGTGGTAGTGGGCAATGGCTTTTTTGGCCCACTGCACCGGGTCGCCGGAGTCATGGCGCAGGCCATCGAACAGCTTGGCGAAGTACAAGTCGAAGTCGCCAAGGAAGGCGTCGGTGGTGATGCAATCGGTCAGGGCGATACCCAGCAGGCCCCGGTATTCGCGGACCCAACAGTCGAGGGCGGCGATCTGGCTGTCGATCAGGCGCGGGCCGAGTTGCTGGTGGGCCATGATCCATTCATGGGCCATGGTGCCCAACGGCTTCATATCGAACTCGCGGGCCAGGTGTACGTTGCTGGTGCCGACAAAACGCCCGGGGAAGTCATGCTTGAGCACGCTGACCACCTCTTCCTGCACGCGGTATGAGAAGCGTCGGCGCGTGCCGAAGTCGGCCACTTGCAACTCGGCCAGCTCGTCGCTGCTGGCGTTGGCCGTCAGCCAGTCGAACTTGCGGTACAGCTGCTCGCGGGCCTGTTCGAGGATCACCGTCTGGTAGCGGTAGCGGTTACGCACTTCGCTGACGATCGCCAGCATCGGCACTTCAAACAGAATCACATGCAGCCACGGCCCGCGCAGGCGGATAAACAACTCGCCGTTCTCGATGCCGGTCTGCACATAGCGCAGGTTGAAGCGAAACAGCCCGAGAAAACGCAAAAAATCCGGCTTCATAAAGCTGATGCGTTCCAGGAACCCCAATTGGTCGGGGCTCAAGCTCAGCTCGGCGAGGCGCTCGATCTGGTAGCGGATCTCCGCCAGGTACGGGCGCAGGTCTTCGCTGTTGCGGCAACGAAACTCCCATTCAACTTCCACGTTGGGGTAGTTGTGCAGCACCGCCTGCATCATGGTCAGCTTGTAGAAGTCGGTGTCGAGCAAGTTCTGCACGATGCGATCGGCAAACACACTCTCGCTCATAACGGGAATCTCCAGACAGGTCGGGCGATGGGCGCCGACCTTTACGCACAATTAAGGAAGGGGGCTAGTGGCGCATAGACGCGGGTAGGTTTGCCAGTGATTTTTTTTGCCAAGGCCACTTGCCGCCGATGGCGATATTCCAGGCATTAAACAACCTGCTCCATCATCCACTTCACAAACTCCCGCACCTTGGGCACCTCCGCCGCGTGTTCCGGGAAGGCCAGGTAATAAGCGTCCTGGCTGGGCATTGCATGCTGCCAGGGGATCACCAGCTTGCCGTCGGCCAGTTCTTCTTCCACCAGAAAGCGCGGCAACAACGCCACGCCGCAACCGACCTGCGCCGCACGAATGCACATATAAAAGGTGTCGAAACGCGGCCCGTGGTAGCTGTGCTCGGTGTGATACCCCTGATCGGCAAACCAGTCATGCCAGCCCTGGGGGCGCGAGGCGTTTTGCAGCAGCACCAGGTCGCTCAGTTGCGTGGGGTCGGTGAAGGGCTGCGCCGGCAGGCTTTCCGGGGCGCACACCGGTACCAGCTCTTCGCTGAACAGTTTCAGGCTCTCGGTGCCGGGGCGCGAGCCCTGGCCGAAGTAGAAGGCCATGTCGGCCTTGCCTTGCAGCAGTTCGTCCGGCTCCTGTTCGTTGCACAGGTCCAGGTGGATCTGCGGGTGGCGCAGGCGCCAGCCCTTGAGGCGCGGCACCAGCCAGCGCGCGCCGAAGGTGTAGGGGGTGGACACGCGCAACACTTCGGTCTCGCCGCCATAGGAGCGCAGGTAGTGGGTGGACATCTCCACCTGCGTGAGGATCTTGCGCACTTCCACCAGGTACAGGTCGCCTGCCGGAGTCATCTGCAAGCGGCGACGCACGCGGCGAAACAGCAGGTGCTGGAGCAATTCTTCCAACTGCGCGACCTGTTTGCTCACTGCGCTTTGCGTGAGGTTCAGCTCCTCGGCGGCGCGGGTGAAGCTCAGGTGGCGGGTGGCGGCCTCGAAACACTGCAGGGCGGTGATCGAGGGCAAATGTCTTTTGTTCAGCACGGCATGCCTCTTTTTATTCTTTGCATGAATAAACGGAATGATATCTCGCCTAATCGTCGTTTGTTGGCAAGTCTTGGGCCAGCTACAAATAAGGCCTGGATCGCCGTGCGTGCCGCGGTGCGATTTTTTGTTCGAAGATTAAAGGAGTGACCCATGGTTGCCGCATTGCTTGATCGTCTCGGGGTAAACCCGGCGCTGTACCAGGCGGGTAAACAACCCGTGCATTCGCCGATTGATGGCAGCCGTATCGGCAGTGTGCACTGGGAAGGTGCCGCCGAGGTGGAGCAACAGGTCAGTCGCGCCGAGCATGCATTCGAGGCCTGGCGCAACGTCCCGGCCCCCCGTCGCGGCGAGTTGGTGCGCCAGTTCGGCGATGTACTGCGCGAATACAAGGCCGATCTGGGCGAGCTGGTGTCCTGGGAAGCCGGCAAGATCACCCAGGAAGGCCTGGGTGAAGTGCAGGAAATGATCGACATCTGCGACTTCGCCGTGGGCCTGTCCCGCCAGTTGTACGGCTTGACCATCGCCTCCGAGCGCCCAGGCCACCATATGCGTGAAACCTGGCACCCGCTGGGCGTGGTCGGGGTGATCAGCGCCTTCAACTTCCCGGTAGCCGTGTGGGCGTGGAACACCACACTGGCGCTGGTGTGCGGTAACGCAGTGATCTGGAAACCGTCGGAAAAGACCCCGCTCACCGCCCTGGCGTGCCAGGCGCTCTTCGAACGTGTGCTGAAGAATTTCAAGGACGCGCCGCAATACCTGAGTCAGGTCATCATCGGCGGCCGCGATGCCGGCGCTGCACTGGTGGATGACCCACGCGTGGCCCTGATCAGCGCCACCGGCAGCACCCGCATGGGCCGCGAAGTGGCGCCGAAAGTTGCCGCGCGGTTTGCCCGCAGCATCCTCGAGCTGGGCGGCAACAACGCCATGATCCTCGGCCCGAGCGCCGACGTGGACATGGCCGTGCGCGCCATCCTGTTCAGCGCCGTCGGCACCGCCGGCCAGCGCTGCACCACCCTGCGCCGCCTGATCGCCCACGAGTCGGTCAAGGAAGAAATCGTCACCCGCCTCAAGGCCGCCTATTCGAAAGTGCGCATCGGCCACCCGCTGGAGGGCAACCTGATTGGCCCGCTGATCGACAAGCATGGCTTCGACGCTATGCAGGACGCCCTGGAGCAGGCCTTGAGTGAAGGCGGCAAGGTGTTCGGCGGCAAGCGCCAGTTGGAAGACAAGTTCCCCAACGCCTACTACGTGTCGCCGGCCATTGTCGAAATGCCTGAGCAGAGCGATGTGGTGTGCACCGAAACCTTCGCGCCGATTCTGTATGTCGTCGGCTACAAGGACTTCGCCGAAGCCCTGCGCCTGAACAACGCCGTGCCCCAAGGCCTGTCGTCGTGCATCTTCACCACTGACGTGCGCGAGGCCGAGCAATTCATGTCGGCAGTGGGCAGCGACTGCGGGATCGCCAACGTCAACATCGGCCCGAGCGGCGCGGAGATTGGCGGCGCGTTTGGCGGTGAGAAAGAGACCGGTGGCGGTCGCGAGTCAGGTTCGGATGCATGGCGCGGGTACATGCGCCGCCAGACCAACACCGTGAACTATTCGCTGGAGTTGCCGCTGGCCCAGGGCATCACCTTCGACTGATTCTGTAGGAGCGAGCTTGCTCGCGAAGATCGTCAACGATCACGCGGGCATCCTGAATGCCCGCGCCGCTCTCGCGTTTTTCGCGAGCAAGCTCGCTCCTACAGTGATGGTGCTGAACAAGAAAAACGCTTGTTGGGTCTCACCGGAGTCTGGCAATGGCACTACGCGAAGCATGTTTGTGGGAACACCTCACCCCTGGCCGGCCGGATCGTGCCGCGCTCAAGGGCGAGGTCAAGGTGGATGTGTGCGTGATCGGCGCCGGCATCACCGGTTTGTCGGCCGCCATTCACTTGCTGGAGCAGGGTAAAAGCGTCGCCGTGCTGGAGGCTCATCGCACCGGCCACGGTGGTTCGGGGCGCAACGTCGGGTTGGTGAATGCCGGCCTGTGGATCCCTCCGGACGAGATCGAAGCCGGTTTCGGCGAAGCGGTGGGCAGCCAGCTCAACCGCATGCTCGGCGCGGCACCGTCGCTGGTGTTCAGCCTGATCGACAAATACAACATCGATTGCCAATTGCGCCGCGAGGGCACCTTGCACATGGCGCATAACGCCCGTGGCGAGGCGGATTTGCGCAGTCGTGAGGAACAATGGAAGCGCCGTGGCGCGCCGGTGGAATTGCTCACCGGCCAGGCCTGCGAGCACGCCACCGGCACGAAAAAAATCGCCGCCGCCTTGCTGGATCGGCGTGCTGGCACCTTGAACCCGATGGCCTACACCAGTGGCCTGGCGAATGCCGCCGTGGGGCTTGGCGGGCAGTTGTTCGACCATTCTCCGGTCGCCCGGTTGGAGCGCCAAGGTGCGAGTTGGTCCGTTCAGACCGCCAGCGGTTCGGTGCAGGCTGCACAAGTGGTCATCGCCTCCAACGCCTACACCGAAGGTGAGTGGACCGAGCTGCGACGCAATTTTTTCCCCGGCTACTACTACCAGGTCGCCTCCGCGCCGCTGACCGACGCCGCCGCCGAGCAGATTCTGCCCGGCGGCCAAGGCTCATGGGACACGCGCCAGGTACTGAGCAGCATCCGCCGCGATGCCGATGGCCGCCTGTTGCTCGGCAGCCTGGGCAACGGTAACCAGAAACCGGCCTGGTTCCTCAAGGCGTGGGCTGATCGGGTGCAGCAACATTACTTCCCGTACCTCAAATCGGTGCAATGGGAATTCACCTGGACCGGCTGCATCGCCTTCACCCCCGATCACCTGATGCGCCTGTTCGAGCCAGCTCCCGGCCTGGTGGCGGTAACCGGCTATAACGGGCGCGGCGTGACCACCGGCAGCGTGGTCGGCAAGGCGTTCGCCGACTATCTATGTCACCAGAATCCCCAAGCCTTGCCGATTCCGTTTGCACCCATGCAACCGCTGGCCGGGGTTGGGCTGCGCAGTTGCCTGTATGAAGCCGGATTCTCGCTGTATCACGCCGGGCAATGCCTGAGGATCGTGATCTGATCAGCGAAATACCGCTCAGAAGCCTGCATTTTCTTAGCCGGCTACTAATCTGTATTGGTGCAGGTCGTAGCAGTTGCGCACTGTAAATGTGCAGTTCCGTTACGCAGGCTGTTACAGCTGTAGGAACTGTCGTTTATTGCTTTGGTTGCAGGTGCGACCCGTCAGGGTTGTACTTTTTCGGCTCATGGGTTGCACCTATCGATGCTAGAGGGTTGCACGTCCTGGCGAGCGGAGCCGAAACGCCTGCAATAACAATGACACCGTGTCTTTTTGAAGAATAAAAACGTAATGGCACGAGGCTTGCTCTGGGCTTTCAGTGAAAAGTTTGAACGCAAGTTGTCGTGCCAAAAATCAAAAATATCGGAGCACCACTCATGTCCCAGACGTTTTACAAGAAAGGTTTTCTGGCCCTCGCCGTTGCAGCGGCGCTGGGTGTTTCTACGTTTGTTCAAGCTGATGTGAAGATTGGCGTTGCGGGGCCGATGACCGGCGCCAACGCCTCGTTCGGTGAGCAGTACATGAAGGGTGCCCAGGCGGCAGCCGAGGTGATCAACAAGGCCGGTGGCATCAATGGCGAGAAAGTCGTGCTGGTGGCAGGCGACGATGCCTGTGAGCCGAAACAGGCCGTTGCCGTGGCCAACCGCCTGGCTGACCAGGACAAAGTGATTGGCGTAGTCGGGCACTTCTGCTCGTCGAACACCATTCCGGCCTCCGAGGTCTACGACGAAGCGGGCATCATCGCGATCACCCCAGGCTCTACCAACCCACAAGTGACCGAGCGCGGCCTGGGCGCCATGTTCCGTATGTGCGGGCGTGACGACCAGCAAGGCATCGTCGCCGGCGACTACATCGTCGACGTGCTCAAGGGCAAGAAAGTCGCGGTCATCAACGACAAGGACACCTACGGCAAAGGCCTGGCCGACGCCACCGCTGCCCAGTTGACCAAGCGCGGCGTCAAGCCGGTGCTGGAAGAAGGCCTGACCCGTGGCGAGAAGGACTTCAGTGCGCTGGTCACCAAAATCCGCTCCCTGGGCGCCGACGTCGTGTACTTCGGTGGCCTGCACCCGGAAGCCGGTCCTTTGGTTCGCCAGATTCGTGAAGCTGGCCTCAAAGACGTCAAGTTCATGTCCGATGACGGCGTAGTGACCGATGAACTGGTGGCCACCGCTGGCGGCGCGCAATACGTCGATGGCGTCTACATGACCTTTGGTGCCGACCCGCGCCTGCTGCCTGACAGCAAGGCCGTGGTGGAAGAGTTCCGCAAGGCCGGCTACGAGCCAGAAGGCTACACCCTGTACGCCTACGCCTCACTGCAGGCCCTGGCCGCCGGCTTCAATGGCGCCAAGTCCAACAAGGGCGAAGACGCGGCCAAATGGCTGAAAGCGCACCCGGTCAAAACCGTGATGGGCGAGAAGACCTGGGACGCGAAGGGCGACCTGAAAGTCTCCGACTACGTGGTTTACCAGTGGGATAAAGACGGCAAATACCACCAGTTGGAAAAGCAGAAGTAATCCATGTGGGAGGGGGCTTGCCCCCGATAGCGGAGTGTCAGTCAACAGTTGTTCAGCTGACCCACCGCATCGGGGGCAATCCCCCTCCCACATTGGGACCCGTGTTGTTATCGAGATCTGTCTTTTCCTCCAGAAGCGCCGCACACCCACCGGTGTGCAGGTGCTCACCGCGTGAGATTGCGTTATGGATGGTATTTTCCTGCAGCAACTGGTCAACGGCCTGACCCTCGGGTCGGTCTATGGCCTGATCGCCATCGGCTACACAATGGTCTATGGCATCATTGGCATGATCAACTTCGCCCACGGCGAGGTTTATATGATTTCCGCTTACCTCGCGGCGATCAGTCTGGCACTGCTGGCTTACTTCGGCATCGAATCCTTCCCGCTGCTCATTCTCGGCACCCTGATCTTCACCGTGGTCGTCACCGGCGTGTACGGTTGGGTCATCGAACGGGTCGCCTACAAACCGCTGCGCAACTCCACCCGCCTGGCTCCGCTGATCAGCGCCATCGGCATCTCCCTGATCCTGCAGAACTACGCGCAGATCGCCCAGGGCGCGAAACAACAAGGCATTCCAACCCTGCTGGCCGGCGCCTGGCGCGTCGACATCGGCAGTGGGTTCGTCCAACTCACGTACACCAAGGTCTTCATCCTCGTGGCGGCGTTTGCCGGCATGGCGTTGCTCACCTACATCATCAAGTACACCAAGCTCGGCCGCATGTGCCGCGCCACCCAGCAAGACCGCAAGATGGCCTCGATCCTGGGGATCAACACCGACCGCGTGATCTCCTACGTGTTTGTCATCGGTGCCGCCATGGCGGCCCTGGCCGGCGTGCTGATCACCCTCAACTACGGCACGTTCGACTTCTACGCCGGCTTCATCATCGGCATCAAGGCGTTTACCGCAGCGGTACTCGGCGGCATCGGTTCCCTGCCTGGGGCGATGCTGGGCGGGATCATCCTGGGTATTTCCGAGTCGTTGTTCTCGGGGTTGATCAACTCCGACTACAAAGACGTGTTCAGTTTCTCCCTGCTGGTGGTGATTCTGATTTTCCGTCCCCAGGGCCTGCTTGGTCGCCCACTCGTGGCTAAGGTGTAAACATGTCTGCTGCCAAACCCATCGATATCAAGAAAAGTGTGGTCGATACGGTCCTTGCCGGGCTGATTTCGTTGATCGTGTTCGGTCCGATCGTCGGCGTGGTCCTCGACGGCTACAGCTTCAACCTGGAACCGGCCCGTGTGGCTACCCTGGTCGCCATCGTGATGGCCGGGCGCTTTGCCCTCAGCCTGTTCCTGCAAACCCCCAAGGGCCTGAAGATTCTGCAGGGCTTCGAAAGCAGCGGCTCCGGCGTGCATGTACTGCCACCGGACTACAAGTCGCGGCTGCGCTGGATCATCCCGGCGCTGATCGTGATCGCCATCGTGTTCCCGATCTTCGCCAACAAGTACCTGCTGACCGTGGTGATCCTCGGGCTGATCTACGTGTTGCTGGGCCTGGGCCTGAACATCGTGGTCGGCCTGGCCGGGCTGCTCGACCTGGGTTACGTGGCGTTCTACGCCATCGGCGCCTACGGCCTGGCGCTGGGTTATCAATACCTCGGCCTGGGCTTCTGGAGCGTGTTGCCGCTGGCAGCCATCGCAGCGGCTTTAGCGGGGTGCATACTCGGCTTTCCGGTGCTGCGAATGCACGGTGACTACCTGGCCATCGTGACCCTGGGCTTCGGTGAAATCATTCGCCTGGTGCTCAACAACTGGCTCTCGTTCACCGGCGGCCCCAACGGTATGCCGGTGCCTTCGCCGACCTTCCTGGGCCTGGAGTTCGGGCGCAAGGCCAAGGAGGGCGGGGTTCCGTTCCACGAGTTCTTCGGCATCGATTACAACCCCAACATCAAGTTCATGTTCATCTACATCGTGCTGTTCCTGGTGGTGCTGGCCGTGCTGTACATCAAGCACCGCCTGACCCGCATGCCGGTCGGCCGCGCCTGGGAAGCCTTGCGCGAAGATGAGATCGCCTGCCGCTCCATGGGCCTGAACCACGTGCTGGTCAAGCTCTCGGCCTTCACCATTGGCGCGTCCACTGCCGGTTTGGCCGGGGTGTTCTTCGCCAGCTACCAAGGCTTCGTCAACCCGTCGTCGTTCACCTTCTTCGAGTCGGCGCTGATCCTGGCCATCGTGGTACTGGGCGGCATGGGCTCGACGGTCGGCGTGGTGATTGCCGCGTTCGTGTTGACCGTCGCACCTGAACTGCTGCGCAGCTTCAGCGAATACCGCGTGCTGCTGTTTGGCGTGCTGATGGTGGTGATGATGATCTGGCGACCGCGCGGCCTGATCCGGATCAGCCGCACCGGTGTGACACCACGCAAGGGGGTAGCGCCATGAGCAAGGAAGTCGTCCTCTCCGTGGAACACCTGATGATGCACTTCGGTGGCATCAAGGCCTTGAGCGATGTGAGCCTCAAGGTTGAACGCAACTCGATCTTCGCCCTGATCGGCCCCAACGGTGCCGGCAAGACCACCGTGTTCAACTGCCTCACCGGCTTCTACAAAGCCAGCGGCGGCAAGATCGAACTGAACATCCGCGGCAAGCAGACCAATGTGATCCAGCTGCTCGGCGAACGTTTCAAGGCGGTCGACTTCGTGTCGCCGAAAAGCTTCTTGAGCCGGGTGTACTACAAGATGTTCGGCGGCACCCACCTGGTCAACCGCGCCGGCCTGGCCCGGACCTTCCAGAACATTCGCCTGTTCAAGGAAATGTCGGTGCTGGAAAACCTGCTGGTGGCCCAGCACATGTGGGTCAACCGCAACATGCTGGCGGGCATCCTCAACACCAAGGGCTACCGCAAGGCCGAAAGCGATGCCCTCGACCATGCGTTCTACTGGCTCGAAGTGGTGGACCTGGTGGACTGCGCCAACCGCCTGGCCGGTGAGCTTTCCTACGGCCAACAGCGCCGCCTGGAAATCGCCCGCGCCATGTGCACCCGGCCGCAGATCATCTGCCTGGACGAACCGGCAGCGGGCCTCAACCCCCAGGAAACCGAAGCCCTCAGCGCGATGATTCGCCTGTTGCGCGACGAACACGACCTGACGGTGGTGCTGATCGAACACGACATGGGCATGGTGATGAGTATTTCCGACCACATTGTGGTGCTGGACCACGGCAACGTGATTGCCGAAGGCGGGCCGGAAGCGATCCGCAACGACCCGAAAGTGATTGCCGCCTACCTGGGCGCCGACGAAGAGGAGCTGGTATGAGTGCACCTATCCTCGAAATGAAGGACCTGGACGTGTTCTACGGCCCGATCCAGGCCCTGAAAAAAGTCTCGCTGCACATCAACGAAGGCGAAACCGTCAGCTTGATCGGCTCCAACGGCGCGGGTAAATCCACGCTGCTGATGTCGATCTTCGGCCAGCCACGGGCCGAGTCGGGGCAGATCCTCTACAACGGCGTCGACATTACCCACAAGTCGTCCCACTACATTGCCTCCAACGGCATTGCACAGTCGCCGGAAGGGCGGCGGGTGTTCCCCGACATGACCGTCGAGGAAAACCTGCTGATGGGCACTATCCCGATTGGTGACAAGTTCGCCAGCGAGGACATGCAGCGCATGTTCGAGCTGTTCCCACGGCTCAAGGAGCGACGTAACCAGCGCGCCATGACCATGTCCGGTGGCGAGCAGCAAATGCTCGCCATCGCCCGCGCGCTGATGAGCCGGCCCAAACTGTTGCTGTTGGACGAGCCGAGCCTGGGCCTGGCGCCGATTGTGGTGAAGCAGATCTTTTCCACCCTGCGCGAGCTGGCCTCCACCGGGATGACCATCTTCCTGGTGGAGCAGAACGCCAACCATGCACTGCGTTTGTCGGATCGGGCGTACGTGATGGTCAACGGTGAGATTCGCCTCACAGGCACCGGCAAGGAGCTGCTGGTGAACGAGGAAGTGCGCAACGCTTACCTCGGTGGCCACTGATCTAAATAACGACGCAGTACCCCTGTGGGAGGGGGCTTGCCCCGATGGCGTTGTATCAGTCAGCACACCTGAAACTGACACACCGCCATCGGGGGCAAGCCCCCTCTCACATTTGTTTTGTGTCGCCTGCAAGACCGATCCCAAATTGTGGAAAACAAATCCAGCCCCCCTCCAAAGCGCGACATATAGCCGCCGCAAATCCCTGTTTTGTCACACTTTTGACTTGTCCCCATCCACTGTGGAACCGGCTGTGGGTAACGTGGGAGTAGCTGGCTGGACGCCTTTAAAAACGTGGCTTTCAGCGGTGTGGTTGTTTTTTGATCAGTGGCTTTTTCGCGGCCGATCGAGGGGTTTGTCAACCTGTTTAAAGACACAGGTATATGACTGAAATATGTCCCGCCAGCCTGTGGATAAGTCTGTGACTAAACTCTGGAAAGACGGCCGCAGAGGCCGGAATGACTGGCCTGGAGCCATCGCTCGATTTGTCCCGCTGCCCCTGGGCCTACATACGCCTTCGTCCAGGTCAAGCAAAAAACTTTCTAAAATCGCCTGGAAGCCTTGTACACAGCGGCCTGAAGCGTTTTGCACTTGCCCCCAGAGACTGTGGGCGCAACTGTGGATAACCTGCGCGCATATGGCTGCAAGCCACGGTTCATAAGGCTTTGGTCTGAATGATTAAAAAATGACCAGTCGTGCATGAAGTTCTGTGCATGGCGGTTGCCGCAACCGCGGCGTAAGGGCATTCTGCTGGCTGATTTTTTTCCCGATGCCCGCAAGGAGAACACCATGTCCAACACGCTGTTTATTACTGGCGCCACCTCAGGTTTTGGCGAAGCCTGCGCCCGTCGGTTTGCCGAGGCCGGCTGGAAACTGGTGCTTACCGGTCGTCGTGCCGAGCGTTTGAATGCGCTGGTCGAGGAGCTTTCCAAGCAGACCGAAGTGCACGGCCTGGTGGTGGATGTACGGGATCGCAAAGGCATGGAAGACGCGATCGCCAACCTGCCGCCATCGTTCGCCACCCTGCGCGGGCTGATCAACAACGCCGGCCTGGCCGTGGGCACTGACCCGGCGCCCAAGTGCGACCTCGACGACTGGGAAACCATGGTCGATACCAACATCAAAGGCCTGCTGACCACCACCAGCCTGCTGCTGCCGCGCCTGATCGCCCATGGTCGTGGCGCCGGGATCATCAACCTGGGCTCCATCGCCGGCAGCTACCCGTACCCGGGCAGCCATGTGTATGGCGGTTCCAAGGCGTTCGTGAAGCAGTTCTCCTTGAACCTGCGCTGTGACCTGCAGGGCACCGGCGTGCGTGTGACCAACATCGAGCCGGGCCTGTGCGAAAGCGAGTTCTCCCTGGTGCGCTTCGGCGGTGACCAGGCGCGCTACGACGCCACCTACGCCGGTGCCGAGCCGATCCAGCCGCAGGACATTGCCGACACCATCTTCTGGGTGCTGAACACGCCGGCGCACGTCAACATCAACCGCCTGGAACTGATGCCGGTGAGCCAGACCTGGGCTGGGTTTGCGATTGAGCGGGGGGCCAAGTAAGGCTCTAGACCACGTTGCTCCCGATGAGGCCCAGCAGGTCACCCGAGATGCTGGATCAGCCCCTGGTAGCAGGTTGCCAAATGATACGGTGTGGTCGATGGCATATCCCGTCGGCTCACCGCGCCGTTGGCATCCAGGCATTCATGCCAGCCTTTCTCATGCAGGAAATGCTGTTGCAGCGCCAGCAGTTGGCGCTGCAGCACCGCCTCACTGCCAGGGCGCAAGGTCAGTGCCCGCAGGTACTCGGCCTGGGCCCAGATACGCTGGGTGCCGTCGCGCACGCTGCCGTCGAGCGCCAACATGCCGCTAACCGCTCCGGTCGCGCCGTCCACACCCTTGTGCTCAGCGTAGGCAAACGCCCGCGTCAGTGACGCATGCAGCGGGGTGCCGCGCAGCACGGGCGACGATTCGAGCAAAAAGAACCACTCGAACTGGTGCCCCGGCTCAAACCAGTTATCCACAGCGCCCAGCGGCTTTTCCATCATCACGCCGTGCCGGCGGTCGATGAACCGCTGCTGCATGGCCGTCGCCAAGGCCAGCAGGGCCGCTTGCACAGGGGCATCCTCGCGCACCGCAAGTGTGGCGAGGAAACCTTCGGCCAGGTGCATCAACGGGTTTTGCAGCGGGCCGGACTGGAGGGACGACCAGTTGCGCTCCAGCACCGCCTCGTACAGGCCGTCTTCGGTGGCGAAGCGCTGGGCCACGACTTCGAGGGCGGCGTTCAGCACCGATTCCACCAGCGGTTCACGCACCTTGGCCCAGTAATGGGCGCAGGCAAAGATGATGAAGGCGTGGGTGTAGAGGTCTTTTCGCTTGTCCAGCGGCTGGCCGGCGGGGTCGACGCTGTAGAACCAGCCGCCGTGTTCGGCATCGTGGAAATGCCGTTGCAGGGAGCGGAACAGCACCGCCGCGCGCTCTTCAGCGAAGGCCGCCCCTGGCTCGCCGATCAGGCTGGCGAACAGGTACAACTGCCGCGCGCAGGCCATGGCGCGGTAGCGTTGCGGGGGCAGTGGGCGGTGATCGGCGTCCAGCGCCTCATAGGGCAGCGCCAATTCGGCATTCCAGCCCGGGCCCTGCCAGAGCGGCACGATCAGGGTGTGGAAGTGCGTGAGCACGGCATTCAACGAAGGCTGGGGGGCGGAGCTTGGAGCGATGGGCATCGGCTGGCGTCGTCACGGCAGGGGTGTAGGCGCGCATGGTAGCAGAGGGGCAGCTTTAAGTTGTGAGCTGCAAGCTGCAAGTAAGAGCGGTTCGGCTTTTACTTGCAGCTTGCAGCTTGCGACGTTTAGCTGGCGAGCAGCCACACCCCAGTCGCCGCCGAAGCCGCTCCGGCAATCCGCACCAACGGTGCCGCTGCGGCCGGCAACCAGCGCACCAGCGCATACCCGGCCGCGTGCAGTGCAGCGGTCGCGCCGACAAAGCCGGCGGCATACGCCCAAGGGCTCGACATGTCCGGCAGCTCCAAGCCATGGGCCACACCATGGAACAACGCAAACAACGCCGTCGCACCCATGGCCATGAACAACGGCGGACGCACCGCCAGTGCCACCGCCAGGCCCAGGGCCAGCACCGAGGCGGCGATCCCGCTTTCCAGTGCGGGCAATTGCAGCCCTTCGAAACCCAGCACGCCGCCCATCAGCATGGTGCCGACAAAGGTGCACGGCAGGGCCCAGCGCGCGGCACCCTTTTGTTGCGCGGCCCACAGGCCGACCGCGACCATGGCCAGCAGGTGGTCGAGGCCGCCCAGCGGGTGGCTGATACCGGCCACCAGGCCGTTGTCGCCGTGGCCAGGGTGAGCGAAGGCCAGGGCGGGCGCGAGCAGCAGGGCGGCGGCTGCGAGGAATTTATTGAGGTTCATAAACAGGTTCCTTATGGGTTGATCAGGCGGCGGTCAGCAGGCCTTGGCGTTCGATGAAGGCGACGATTTCTTCCAGGCCTACCCCGGTTTTCTGGTTGCTGAACACAAAGGGTTTGCCGTTGCGCATGCGCTGGGTGTCGCTGTTCATCAGCTCCAGCGACGCGCCCACCAGCGGCGCCAGGTCGATCTTGTTGATCACCAGCAGGTCGGATTTGCAAATACCAGGCCCGCCCTTGCGCGGCAGCTTGTCGCCGGCGGACACATCGATCACATAGATGGTCAGGTCCGACAGCTCCGGGCTGAAGGTGGCCGACAGATTATCGCCGCCGGACTCCACCAGGATCAGGTCCAGGCCGGGAAAGCGGCGGTTGAGTTGGTCCACCGCTTCCAGATTGATCGAGGCGTCCTCGCGAATCGCCGTGTGCGGGCAGCCGCCGGTTTCCACGCCGATGATGCGCTCCGGCGCCAGGGCCTGGTTGCGCACCAGAAAGTCGGCGTCTTCGCGGGTGTAGATGTCGTTGGTGACCACCGCCAGGTTGTAGCGATCGCGCAGCGCGAGGCACAGGGCCAGGGTCAGGGCGGTCTTGCCGGAGCCGACCGGGCCGCCGATACCGACACGCAGGGGTTGTGTGTTCATATCTGATTCTCCAAAAAAAAGCCCTAGGAACGGAACAGGCGGCTGTACTGGCGCTCGTGGGCCATGCTCGCCAGGGACAGGCCAAAGGCGGCGCTGCCGAAATGGTGGGGGTCGATGCGGGCGGCGTCCTGCTGGGCTTGCTGCAGCAGTGGCAGCAGCTCGCTGGTCAGGCGTTGCGCGGCTTGTTGGCCCAGGGGCAGGGTTTTCATCAGCACGGCCAATTGGTTTTCCAGCCAGCTCCAGAGCCAGGCGGCGAGGGCGTCGTCGGCGCTGATCGCCCAGGCGCGTGCGGCCAGTGCCCAGCCCAGGGCCAAGTGCGGTTCGCGGCGTTGCTCAAGAAAGCTGCGGGCGTCGCGGTCCAGTTCCGGCAGGCCATTGAGCAACTGTTGCAGGGAATAACCCATCTGCCGGCTCTCCTGATACAGCTCTCGGGTTTCGCGGCTGGCTTGATGCGCTTCGCACAGTTGCGCCAACGCTGACCAGTCCTGCTCTGCGGCGGCACGGCAATGGGCGAGCAGCAACGGGGCTTCGAAGCGCGCGAGGTTGAGCAGCAATTGGTCGCTGATCCAGCGCCGAGCGCTGGCGGCATCGTTGACGTGGCCGTTCTCCACGGCCATTTCCAGGCCTTGGGAATAGCTGTAGCCGCCAATCGGCAATTGCGGACTGGCCAGACGCAACAGCGCCCAGGCTGGGTTCATAGACGTACGCCGAACTGATGCAGCTTGGGCGGGTAGTTGAAATCTTCATCGCCATGCCGGGAGTGGTGGTGGCCGCCGCCATAGGCGCCGTGTTCCGGTTGGAACGGCGCCTCGATGGTTTCGGTGTGGGCGCCCAGTTGCTCAAGCATGGCCTTGAGCACGTAGTCGTCGAGCAGGCGCAACCAGCCATCCCCCACTTGCAAGGCCACATGGCGGTTGCCGAGGTGGTAGGCGGCGCGGGTCAGTTCAAAGGCGTTGCTGCAGGTGACGTGCAACAGGTGTTCAGGGCGGGCGCACACGCGTACGACACGTCCGTCTTCGGCTTGCAGGAATTCGCCATCGTGCAACGGCGGCTGGCCGCGCTCCAGAAACAGGCCGACGTCTTCACCGTCGGCACTGAAACAGCGCAGGCGGCTCTTGCTGCGTGCTTCGAAATTCAGCAGCAGCTCAGCGGCCCAGAGGGCTTGGGGGGCGATTCGGCGGTGGATCACCAGCATCAGGAAGCTTCCAGCTATGAGCGATGGAAGTGCTAGAGCAAGGGGCTTGCCAATCAGGTATTGATGTAGGAATTCTCTGTCGGTGCGTGAGGAGATGCCACTGAATAGGGCGGGGCTGAGTACTGTGAGTGCTTAATGTTGGTGCTCTGTCGGATATTGAGCACTTAAATAGGGCGTTTTTTGTTGGCGAGTGGTGTTTATCACATCAAGTTCCTTCCGTTTTTTTCGTATATGGATTTTTCGGATTTGTCCTACTGGATGTAAGGATTCGGCGTTCATCTGCTTACGCGCCAGACCGTTAGGATTTGCGCCGTGCTAAACATCCACGGCGAGTTCCAGTATGTTCAAATCAATTGTGTGTTTATTCATTTTCAGTCTTTACCTGGTCACTCCCTCGTCCTCGGCCAATATCAAGCCGCGCGGGGTAGCCCCTCTCGAGATCGCGACGCCCCTGCAGTCGCTGCAAAAACGCCCAGCCATCGACAATGTGATCGACCGCGCCCATCAATTGCTGGGTACCTCGTATAAATGGGGCGGGAACACGGTGGAGCAGGGCTTCGACTGCAGCAGCTTGCTGGTCTACCTGTTCAGGACCGAAGCCAATATCCGTATACCCCGCACCACGGCGGCGATGCACCGTTCAAACGCCATGACGATCAAGCGTAACGCGCTCAAACCTGGGGATGCGGTGTTCTTCAAAGGTAATGGGCGCAGTCAGGTCAGCCATGTCGGCCTTTATATAGGCGAGGGCAAATTCATTCATTCGCCGCGCGCCGGCAAGACGGTGCGAATCGACTCGCTGAACAATCGCTACTGGAACAAGAACTACAGTACCGCCAAGCGCTTTCACTCGGCGGGCTAGCCGGCTTACTCCGTACTGCCCAGGCCTTGCCAATGCTTGAGGCCGATAAAGATAAAGCGCAGTTGCTGGGTGATTTTCGCCTGGGGCGTGAGGTGGGCAGGCAAGGCCTGGGCCGGTGGGTCAATGATGTCGGGAAGGGTGGCGAACACGCTCTTGACGATCAGGTCGGCCATTACATGCAGGCCATCGGCGTCCAGGTGCTGCAACTTGGGCATCAGGGTCAGGTCGGCCGCCAGGTCGCGGGTGATGTCTTCACGCAGGGCACCGATGGCTTGGCGCACCGCCAGGCAACCGCCGTATTGCTCGCGGGCCAGGAACAGGAATTGCGAGCGGTTGGCCGAGACCACATCGAGAAAAATCCGCACTGAGGCATCGATAATGCCGCCCATCACGAATTCGTTGTGGCGCACCAGGCGAATGGTGGCGCGAAAGGTCTGGCCCACCTCACTCACCAATACAAGTCCAAGCTGGTCCATATCGGCAAAGTGGCGATAGAAGCCGGTGGGGACAATGCCTGCGGTCTTGGCCACTTCACGCAGGCTCAGGCTGCCAAACCCACGGCCACACTCCATCAGATGGCGGGCAGCGTCCATCAGGGCGAGGCGGGTCTGTTGCTTCTGTTCGGCACGGGGCAGCATGGGCGGGCGGGCTTTGTCGGCAAGTACAGCGACGCACTCTAGCAAAACAGCTTCATTGACGTCGAACTTGGCGGGGAATAGGTGGGGAGTGTTGCGTGACAGGCGCTACAAAAAGTCAAAAGCCCGGTCGGCAGATCGGGCTTTTTTCTGGGCCACCACAGGGTCAGCTCTGAGCTTGATGCAGTTCTTGCAGGCGATCAGCACCACCTTCGGCAACACCTTCGGTGTAGGCACGTTCGTTGGCTTGTTCCGCACCACCTTCAACCAGGCCTTTCTGTTCCAGGCGATCACGGCCACCTTCGGCAACACCTTCAGTGTAGGCACGCTTGTTGGCGTGTTCCGAACCGTTTTCAGCGACAGCACCTTTGGCGTAGTCACGGTTCTCGTCTTCTTGCGAACCGCTGCGGGCCAGGGTCTGGTTGAAGTGAACGGCGTCAGCCTTGGCTTGTGGGGTAACCTGTTCGGCGGCTGGCAGGGCAAAGGCGCTGGAAGCCAGGATGGATAACAGGACGGTAGCGAGTACTTGGCGTTTCATGATGGGTTGCTCCTTGGGAGGGCGATAAAGTGGGTACAGGGCTAATGCTACTCTCGATAAGTCGATATAAAAGTTCATAAACACAATGGTAATAATCAACAGAATTGATTGTTCGTCAGGGAGGCTCTAGATCGGGCCTCTCAAGCACGCGGTTTTGCACCGAGGTGGGTATTTTCGACACGAACGCGGGTAACAATGGTGCGCCGTGGATGATCGAATCTGTCGAAACGGTCAGGAAAGCAGGTTTTCAAGGGTAAATCGGAGATTGGGTTAAACCCACGAGCGGTTTGCCAGTCGTAGTTTTATAAGCTGTCCTACAGGTGTTGGTTCAGCCGGTCGTATTCAGGAGTCCTGTGCAATGACGCGCACTCGTAAAATCGTCATGTGGAGCTGCGCCAGCTTCGTTGTGTTAATCGCTGTGGTGGTACTGGTCCTGGTGTTCTTTGACTGGAACCGCATCAAACCGCCCCTCAATGCCAAAGTCTCCGAAGAACTGCATCGCCCGTTTGCCATCAACGGCAACCTGGCGGTGGTGTGGGCACGTGAGCCGGACGAAGGCGGCTGGCGCGCCTGGGTGCCGTGGCCCCATGTGATTGCCGAGGACCTGACCCTGGGCAATCCCGACTGGTCAAAAAAACCGCAGATGGTCACGCTGAAAAAGGTCGAGCTGCGTATTTCGCCGCTGGCGTTGCTGGTGCAGCGCGTGGTGATCCCCCGTATCGACCTCACCGAACCGAGTGCCGAGTTGCAGCGCCTGGCCGATGGCCGCGCCAACTGGACGTTCACGTTCGACCCCAAGGACCCCGACGCCGAACCTTCCAACTGGGTGGTGGACATCGGCGCCATTGGGTTCGACAAGGGCCACGTGACCCTCGACGACCAGACCCTCAAGACTCAGTTGGACGTGATCATCGACCCCCTGGGCAAGCCGATCCCGTTCGGCGAAATCGTCGGCGACGCCGATGCCAGGAAGGCCCTGGAAAAAGGCTCCGCGCCCCAGGACTATGCGTTCGCCCTCAAGGTCAAGGGCCAGTACCACGGCCAGAGGCTCGACGGCAGCGGCAAGATCGGCGGCCTGCTGGCCTTGCAGGACGCGGCCAAGCCGTTTCCGATGCAAGCCCAGGTCAAGATTGCCGATACCAGCATCGCATTGGCGGGCACCTTGACCGACCCGTTGAACCTCGGCGCCCTGGACCTTCGCCTGAAACTGTCCGGCAGCAGCCTGGGTAACCTCTACCCGCTGACCGGCGTCACCTTGCCGGATTCGCCGGCCTACTCCACTGACGGCCACTTGATCGCCAAGTTGCACGAGGCCAGCGGCGCGTCATTCAGCTACGAAAACTTCAACGGCAAGATCGGCAACAGCGATATTCACGGCAACCTCGCCTATGTCGCCAGCCAGCCACGTCCCAAGCTCAGCGGTGCGTTGGTGTCCAACCAATTGCTGATGAGCGACCTCGCCCCCCTGATCGGTGCCGACTCCAACGCCAAGCAAAAAGCGCGTGGCGGTGAGAGCAAACAGCCGGCGACCAAAGTGCTGCCGGTGGAAGAGTTCCGCACCGAGCGCTGGCGCGACATGGATGCCGATGTGGAATTCACCGGCAAACGCATCGTGCACAGTGCCGAATTGCCCTTCAACGACCTGTACACCCACCTGGTGCTCAACGACGGCGAACTGAGCCTGGAACCGCTGCGATTCGGCGTCGCCGGCGGCAAGCTGGATGCGCAGATCCGCTTGAATGGCCGCACCACACCGATGGAAGGCCGCGCCAAACTGACTGCACGCAACTTCAAGCTCAAGCAGTTGTTCCCGACCTTCGAACCGATGAAAACCAGCTTCGGTGAACTCAACGGCGATGCCGATCTTTCCGGGCGCGGTAACTCCGTTGCGGCGCTGCTGGGCAGCTCCAACGGTGACCTGAAGATGCTGATCAACGACGGCGCCATCAGCCGTGGCCTGATGGAAATTGCCGGGCTCAACGTCGGCAACTATGTGGTGGGGCGCCTGTTCGGCGACAAGGAAGTGAAGATCAACTGCGCGGCGGCGGATTTCGGGATCAAGACCGGTCTGGCAACCACGCGCTTGTTTGTGTTCGATACCGAGAACGCGATCATCTATATCGATGGCACCGCCAACATGGCCACCGAGCAGTTGGACTTGACCGTCACACCGGAGTCGAAGGGCTTCCGCCTGTTTTCCCTGCGTTCGCCGTTGTACGTCAATGGCCCGTTCATCAAGCCCAATGCGGGTGTAAAAGCCATTCCCCTGGCCCTGCGGGGCGCGGGCATGGTGGCACTGGGTGTGATCGCCGGCCCGGCAGCGGGTCTGTTGGCGCTGGTGGCACCGAGCGCCGATGCGCCGAACCAGTGTGCGCCGTTGTTGCAGCAGATGAAGGAAGGAAAGGCGCCGAAGACGGTTAAAGGCTGATCGTCGAAATTGTCAGAAAGGGCGACCCTCGGGTCGCCTTTTTTATCACGGCGCCGTAAGTATGATCCTAGTCTTGTGTAGCTCATTTCTGAAGCGCTAAAACCGCCCCTGATTCCCCTTACGCCTCCTGGGTTGCCTTCCTATAGTCGGCCGCCACAGTCACTTGGAGGTGTAATCCATGCAGGGAGCCTACGCATTTATCAATGAGCGACCGCAGCCTTATCCACTGCTCAAGCTCAGCCTTTCTCTTACCCCCCATACACAAACAAAGTTCGACATCGTCAACCAGCACATCCGCAATGTCGTGGTACTGCCAGGGCAGTTGGTGATCATTCCTGATGCGCGCACGGCGTCTTGCACCGCTGAAGAAGCGCAACTGATGCGCTCAGCGCAGAACATAAAACAGGCTTTGCTGGCGCATTCCGCAACCGATCAGTTTTTGATCAAAAACTACGATCTACTACAGATCATCATGACCAATGCTTCGATCGGTGTCGGGAGTGCCAGCAGTGCCTGGAGTAAGCATCTTGCGGCAGTCGAGAGGACACTCCACGAAATCGACGCTTTGCATAAGCAGTACTTGAGCAAGGGTACAACGGCCGCGAGGGATGAGTTTCTGGCAAAACGCAGGGTGTTGTTTGCAAAGCTGGAGGGGCAGCTCTCGGGTATGGCTCGTTTGGGTACGGGCTTGAAAAATGAAGGGTCGATCAAAAAAATGTTGGGCATTTCTACTAAAAGCTATTGGCATCACGGTGAAATTCGTAAGTACGAAGAGACAGTCAAGCGCATCGCCAAAGCATCACAGATGTTGAAAAAGGGTACTTATATCGGTATCGCACTGGATGTTGGAGCGACGGCCTTGGAAATAACGGAGGCATGTTCCACCGGGCGCGAGCAGGAATGTACTCGGGCGAAGTTTGTGGAGGGAGGGAAGCTGGTGTTAGGAGTTGGTGGCGCCGCTTACGGGGGGTACGCAGGAGTGGGACTTGGGGTTGCCGTATGTGCAGCAGTTTTTGCCATACCTACCGCCGGAGCGAGTGCGCTAGGCTGCGCCATAGTGGGCGGGGCCATTGGTGGCCTCGCCGTGGGTGCTTTAGGAAGCCACACGGGTGAGCAAATAGGAACCCGCCTTTATGAAGTTTCAGGGGGGGAATGATGCCAGAGTCCATCGGTATGTGGTCGGGTGTGTTGATGTTGCTGAGCGTTCCCTTAAATTTATATGTCATCTATACAAGGCTTGAAGAGGCTGAAGACTATCTCAAGTTCAGTTCATTCCTAGTGACGTTCAAATACAAGTTTGGATTCGGACCGTTTGGTGGGAAGTTGAAACGTCTCTTCGCTATTGCCCCTGTCATCCTTATGCCGAGGCTTTTTCAATGGAGATACCTCGTACTCGTTGAGGATGTGAAACGTATTCCAAGAAGTCTCAAGCTTTGGATTGTAGTTCCCTACCTGCTAACTATGTCTTCCTTCGCTGGAATGGCCCTGTCTTGGTTTCTGACTGGATAACGGTCATGGCAGAAAAAGTGGGGAGAGCCGGTTAACCAACTCTCCCCACCTTTTTGCGCCGCTATTTACAGGCTTTCGAGGATGTCGGCCATATCGTCCGCATGCTCTTCTTCCTGAGCCAGGATCTCTTCAAACAGACGGCGCGTGGTCGGATCTTTGTCACCGATGTACTGGATGATTTCGCGGTAGCTGTCCACCGCGATCCGCTCGGCCACCAGGTCTTCGTAGACCATTTCCTTCAAGCTGTTACCGGCCACGTATTGGGCATGGGAGTTCTTCGACAGCAGGTCCGGGTTGAACTCGGGCTCGCCGCCCAGCTGCACGATGCGTTCGGCGAGTTTGTCGGCGTGCTCGGCTTCCTGGGTGGCGTGTTCGAGGAATTCCTGCGCGGCGACGGCAGCTTTAACGCCGCTGGCCATGAAGTAGTGGCGCTTGTAGCGCAGCACACACACCAGTTCAGTGGCCAGGGAGCCGTTGAGCAGGCGGATGATCTCTTCGCGGTCGGCGTCATAGCCCTCGGTCACGGCACCGTTTTCGACGTTCTGGCGGGCGCGGCTGCGCAGGGTCGCAACGTCAGTCAAGTTTGCTTCAGTCATCTCAATCTCCTGGGGCTAATCCGGTTTTACGCCACGCTCTGTCGGCGTGATCGCTCCCAGTTGTGAGTCACGGGCGCAGCAAAAAGTTTTATTGGATTTGCCAGGCGTGTCATCAGCGCGTCGCCGGAATTGGGCTAGCCTGCCATCATCCTCTCTTGATCAAGGACGTTCGCTTCATGTCGCAGTCGTTAGCCACGCGTTATCCCTTGGTGCTGGTGCCCGGCATGCTCGGGTTCGTGCGCCTGGGGTTCTTCCCCTACTGGTATGGCATTGTCCCGGCACTGCGGGCGGGTGGGGCGCAGGTGTTTCCCATCCAGGTGGCGCCGCTGGACTCCAGCGAGGTGCGTGGCGAGCAGTTGCTGGCGCAGATCGAGCGGATTCGCCTTGAGACCGGCGCCGACAAGGTCAACCTGATCGGCCATAGCCAGGGCGCGCTGACCGCCCGTTATGCGGCGGCCAAGCGCCCGGAGTGGGTGGCGTCGGTGACGTCGGTGGCCGGGCCCAACCACGGTTCGGAACTGGCGGACCATATCCACGCCCATTATCCGGCCGACAGCGTGAAGGGCCGGCTGATGAGCGCGCTGTTTCATCTGGTTGCAACGGTGATGAGCCTGCTGGAAACCGGCTATCGCGGCCCGCGTTTCAAGGCGGACTTGCAGGCGTCCCACCATTCCCTGACCAGCGCAGGTGTGGCGCTGTTCAACCGCAAGTATCCCCAAGGGTTGCCGCACACCTGGGGCGGGCACGGGGCGGAGGTGGTCAATGGCGTGCGCTACTACTCATGGTCCGGCACCTTGCAACCGGGCAAGACCGATCGCGGACGCAACCTGCTGGACGGGACGAATCGCAGTTGCCGATTGTTTGCCCGCAGCTTCGTGCGCGAGAAGGGCCAGTGCGATGGTATGGTCGGGCGCTGCAGCTCGCACCTGGGGCGGGTGATCGGCGATGACTACGCCCTGGACCACTTCGATATCGTCAACCAATCCATGGGCCTGGTCGGCAAGGGCGCCGAGCCGATTCGGTTGTTCGTCGAGCATGCCCAGCGCCTGAAGGCGGCCGGGGTTTAAGCCTGGCGGCGCACCGGCGTGGTCCAGCGCTCCGACAAAATCACCCCGCCCAAGGTCAGCAAACCGCCCACCAGGTGATACAACGCCAATTCTTCCCTGAGCACCACGGCCGCAATCAATGCGGTAATCAACGGCAGCAGGTTGAAAAACAACGTGGTGCGGCTGGGGCCCAGGGTCTTCACCGAGTGCATCCACGCCAGTGGCGCCAGCATCGAAGCCAGCAAGCATGCATAGAGCACCAGCGGAATATTCGTCCAGCCCAGGCCGGCTTTTGCCGAGAACAGAAACAGCGGAAACAGCACCACCACCGCCACCAGCACCTGCAAATACAGGAACACCAGCGGCGGCAGGCGCAGTTGCCATTTTTTCAACAAGGTGCTGTAGATCGCGTAGGCCAGGGTCGCGACCAGCATCATCGCATCGCCCAGGTTCACGCCGTGCTGCAGCAACGCGCCGAGGCTGCCGGCCGACACCACCACCACTACCCCTGCGAATGACAGCACCGCACCCGTCAGTGCGCCAAAGGTCAGGCGCTGGCCCAGGCTGATGATGGCCGCCGTCAATGCCATCAACGGCATCAACGACAGGATGATGCCCATGTTGGTGGCGCTGGTCAGCGAGGCGGCGTAGTACGCCAGGCTCTGATACACCGCCATGCCCAGCACGCCGAGGATGCCGATCTTGCCCAGGTTCGGGCGAATCAGCGGCCAGTGGGTGATGACCGGCTTGAGCATGAACGGTGTAAACAGCAATGCAGCCAGTAACCAGCGGTAAAAGCCGATTTCAGCGGGGAAGATCGAACCCACGGCCAGTTTGTTGACCACGGTATTGCCGGCCCAGATAAAAATGGCCAGCAGGGGATACGCGTATTGCATCGAAAGAAACCACCTGTGTTGATGAGGCAGGATTATCCCTTGTCTGGATCGAAGCCTATACTGCGATCCAGACAAACGACCTCTGTATCCAGACAATATGGCCCGACACACCGTACGCCTCGCGGATTTTGGCCACCTGCCAAGCCCCGTGTACTTCCGTTACTCCGACTTTGCCCCCGACACTGAGTGCACCCCGCATCAGCATGTCTGGGGCTCGCTGGACTACTCCGCCAGTGGCGTGATGCGCATGGAAGTGGCCGGCAACCGCTTTATGTCGCCACCGCAGTACGCGGTGTGGATCCCACCCGATACCGAACACAGTTCCTACAACGCCGAGGCGATTGTCTACCGCTCGGTGGGCCTTTCGCCGCCGCTCTGCGAGCAATTGCCCCAGCAGCCCTGCACCCTGGCGATCAGCGACATCCTCAAGGCCATCCTCAGCGACTTCGCCCAGCGTGACGTCAACATCCCGCACTCCGACGCCGATATTCGCCTGGCCCAGGTGCTGGTCGATCAGCTCAGGCAGGCGCCGATCCACGAGGGTTTTTTGCCCTACGCCCGCCACCCCGGGCTGCTCGGCGTGTTGGAAGGCATGCAGGCCGACCCCGCTGACAACCGCCCCCTGGCGCACTGGGCCGAGCAGGTGCATGTCAGCGAGCGCACCCTGGCGCGACAATTTGTGCGCGAGCTGGGCATGAGCTTCGGCGAATGGCGCCAACGCTTGCGCTACCTTGCCGCCATCGAAGCCCTCGACAGCGAGCGCAGTGTGCAAAATGTGGCGTTTGACCTCGGCTACAGCAGCGCCTCGGCGTTTATCGCGATGTTCCAGCGCCAGGCCGGCTGCACCCCGGAGCAGTACCGGCGGACGAATATTCGCAGCCGATGAAGATGTAACAAGGTTTGGCTACACTGCTGGGTAGGCCGTGCCTCCCGGCACGGTAACAGGGAGAAAACTCCATGAAGATGCTGCGTATTCCGTTGTTGATGATGGGCCTGCTGCTGTGTTCCCAGGGCTTTGCCGCCACCGCCCAGCAAAACAAGATGACCACCTGCAATGCCGAAGCCACCACCAAGACGCTCAAAGGCGACGAGCGCAAGGCTTTCATGAAAACCTGCCTGTCGGCCCCGGCGGCCAATGATGCGAAGACGCTCACGCCGCAGCAGCAGAAGATGAAGGACTGCAATGCCGACGCCAAAACCAAGGCGCTGACCGGCGATGCGCGCAAGACCTTTATGAGCACTTGTCTGAAGAAATAATAGCCCCGGGCCATAGAAGGCTGCGACACTCGTACACAGCCCCCCTGTAGGAGCGAGCTTGCTCGCGAAGAACGCAATTACCCCGCGTTTATTCAGAATAAACGCGTTATCGTTGGCGACCTTCGCGAGCAAGCTCGCTCCTACACATCCTTTAACGCCGTTCGTTTTGAGGCTGTATGCCAACGTTTTCTCAGCGTCACGTGTTATTGCTGGCCAGCTACATCATCATTTTCGGCGGGTTGCTGCTGGTATTGCCGCTGAAGTTGCTGCCCAGCCTGCTGGCCGGCCTGTTGGTCTATGAACTGGTCAACATGCTCACCCCCCAACTGCAACGGTTGATCGAAGGGCGCCGCGCGCGCTGGTTGGCGGTGGCCTTGCTCGGCACCCTGATCGTCAGCGTGCTCGCCCTGATCTTCGCCGGCGCCATCAGCTTCCTGCTTCACGAAGCGGAAAACCCCGGCGCCTCCCTGGATAAATTCATGGGCGTGGTCGACCGCGCGCGTGGTCAACTGCCGCCGTTCCTTGATGCCTACCTGCCCGCCAGCGCGGCCGAGTTTCGCGTGGCTATCGGCGACTGGCTGAGCAAGCACCTGAGCGAACTGCAACTGGTCGGCAAAGACGCCGCCCACATGTTCGTCACCCTGCTGATCGGCATGGTGCTCGGCGCGATCATCGCCCTGCAGCGGGTGCCTGACCTGACCAAACGCAAGCCCCTGGCCGCCGCACTGTTCGACCGCCTGCACCTGCTGGTCCAGGCCTTTCGCAACATCGTCTTCGCGCAAATCAAGATCGCCGCGCTCAACACCGTCTTTACCGCAATCTTCCTGGCTGTGGTGCTGCCGTTGTGCGGCATTCACCTGCCGCTGACCAAGACCCTGATCGTGCTGACCTTCCTGCTCGGCCTGTTGCCGGTGATCGGCAACCTGATGTCCAACACCCTGATCACCATCGTCGCGCTGTCGCTGTCGATCTGGGTGGCGGTGGCGGCGCTGGGGTATCTGATCGTGATCCACAAGGTCGAGTACTTCCTCAACGCGCGCATCGTCGGCGGGCAGATCAGTGCAAAATCATGGGAATTGCTCCTGGCGATGCTGGTGTTTGAAGCGGCGTTTGGTTTGCCGGGGGTGGTGGCGGGGCCGATTTACTATGCGTATCTGAAGAGTGAGCTGAAGCTCGGCGGGATGGTTTAAGGCGTGTTTTGCCTGGGCGGGCCCTATCGGGGCATAAGTATCTACACAACTTCAGTAGGATAACGCGTAGCAGCTGTCGAGCCTAGGCGAGGCTGCGTTTGCGGCGCGTCTGACACACCGCCGACGCAGCCTCGCCTAGGCTCGACAGCTGCTACGCAGGGGGCTCGGCTCAAGATGTGTAGATACTTATGCCTATCGGGGGCTTGCCCCCGATGAAGTCACCACGGTATTTCAGGTGAAACTCAGCAGCCGTAGCGCTTACTCGCCTCAATTGCCAAACCACTGCCGATACTGCCGAAGATATTCCCCTCCACATGCCGCGCATTCGGCAGCATGGCCGAGATGCTGTGGCGCAGCGCCGGGATGCCGCTGGAACCGCCGGTAAAGAACACCGTGTCCACCTGGGCCACCGCCACCGAAGCATCGGTGAGCAACTGCGTCACGCTGTTGCGCACGCGCTCCAGCAAGCCATCGATGGCCGACTCGAACAGTGCGCGGCTCAGGTCCACGCTCAACCCCGGCTCAACGCGGTCCAGCAGCACGTGGCGGTTGTCTTCGTGGGTGAGCTGGATCTTGGTCTCTTCCACTTCCATGGCCAGCCAGTGCCCGGCGCGCTGTTCGATCAGCTTGAACAGGCGGTCGATGCCGCCGGTGTCTTCGATGTCATAGCGCATGCTGCCCAGGGCCAGCTGGGATTTCTGCGAGTACACCGAGTTGATGGTGTGCCAGGTCGCCAGGTTCATGTGGTGGCTGGTGGGCATGTAGGCGCCGCTTTTCATGCGGCTGCCGTAGCCGAACAGCGGCATGATGCCGGCCAGGGACAGTTGCTTGTCGAAGTCGGTCCCGCCGATGTGCACGCCGCCGGTGGCGAGGATGTCGTCCTGGCGGTTGTCGTTGTGGCGGCGCTCCGGGGACAGGCGCACCAGCGAGAAGTCGGACGTACCACCGCCGATGTCGACGATCAGTACCAGCTCTTCCTTCTCGATGGTGGACTCGTAGTCGAACGCGGCGGCAATCGGTTCGTACTGGAACGAAATGTCCTTGAAACCGATCTGGCGCGCTACGTCGACCAGGGTGTTTTCGGCCTCCTGGTCGGCCATCGGGTCGTCATCGACGAAAAACACCGGGCGGCCCAGCACCACTTCTTCGAACTCGCGGCCGGCGGTGGCTTCGGCGCGGCTCTTGAGTTGGCCGATAAACAGCGCCAGCAGGTCGGTGAACGGCATCGCCGTGCCCAAGACGCTGGTGTCGTGCTTGATCAACTTGGAACCCAGCAGGCTCTTGAGCGAGCGCATCAGCCGGCCTTCGTAGTTCTCCAGGTATTCGTGCAGGGCCAGGCGACCGTAGACCGGGCGGCGCTCCTCGAAGTTGAAGAACACCACCGACGGCAGGGTGATCTTGTCGTCCTCCAGCGCGATAAGCGTTTCCATGCCGGGGCGGATCCAGCCGACGGTGGAGTTGGACGTGCCGAAGTCGATACCGCAGGCACGGGCTGGGGATGGGTTTTTCATGTCTATCGGGTTCCGGTTGAAAAACGGCCGCGCAGTGTATGCCAGTCGAGGGCGGATGCGTAGGCCGACCATCCGTTAAATCGTGCTTGAAAGTTCGGCATTCGCCCCCACATCTGGTGCATACGGCAAGCGCCGATAACACTTTGACGCACCCCCAGGCCACAAGACTCAACAGGTGCAAACCAGCGCACGTTGTGCCCCGGGCTGTGCGATCTCGATTAAGGATGGTGAACCGCCGATGGATTTCAAAGACTACTACAAGATTCTGGGTGTCGAGCCGAGCGCCGATGACAAGGAAATCAAGGCTGCCTATCGCAAGCTCGCGCGCAAATACCACCCGGACGTGAGCAAGGAAAAAGACGCCGAAGCCAAGTTCAAGGACGCGTCCGAAGCCTATGAAGCGCTTAAAAGCGCCGACAAGCGCGCCGAATATGACGAGCTGCGCAAATACGGCCAGCATGGCCAACCGTTCCAGGGCCCGCCAGGTTGGCAGAGCCGTGGCGGGTTTGGCGGTGGCCAGGGCACCGAGGACTTTTCCGACTTCTTCAGCTCGATCTTTGGCGGGCGTGGCGACGCGTTCGGTGGCGGCCAGCGTCGTCCAACCGGGCGTAAAGGCCAGGACGTGGAGATGCAGCTGTCGGTGTTCCTCGAAGAGACACTGTCCACCGAGTCCAAGCAGATCAGCTTCCAGGTGCCGCAATACGACGCCTCGGGCCGGCATGTCAGCAACACCACCAAGAGCCTGAACGTGAAGATCCCCGCCGGTGTCGCCGACGGTGAGCGTATTCGCCTCAAAGGCCAGGGCGCACCGGGTGTTGGCGGCGGGGCCAACGGTGACCTGTACCTGATCGTCAAGTTTGCGCCGCACCCCAAGTTCGAAGTGGATGGCGAAAACCTGATCATCAACCTGCCGCTGGCACCATGGGAATTGGCGCTGGGCGCGGAAGTGGCCGTGCCGACCCTGACCGGCAAGATCAACCTCAAGGTGCCGGCCGGCAGCCAGAACGGCCAGCGCATGCGCGCCAAGGGCCATGGTTTGCTGAACAAGGCCGGGCAGCGCGGCTTCCTGTACGTGCAGCTCAAGGCGGTGATGCCACCGGCAGGCGATGACGGCGTGAAAGCGTTGTGGCAGGAGCTGGCCAAAAAAGCCGCGTTCAATCCGCGCGAGCAGTTCTAAGGGGATTTGTGGTGAGGGCACAAGCTCCCTCACCACAGGTTTCAAGTCAGAACAGGAAATACCGCTGCGCCATTGGCAACACATCCGCCGGTTCACACCACAGCAGCACCCCGTCGGCCTTGACCTGATAGGTCTGTGGGTCCACCTCGATGTCCGGCAGGTAATCGTTGTGGATCAGGTCGGTTTTCTGCAGATCGCGACAGCCCTTCACCACCCCAATCTGTTTCTTCAGGCCCAGGGCTTGCGGCAAGCCTGCGTCCAGCGCCGCCTGGCTGATAAACGTCAGGCTGGTGGCATGCAATGAGCTGCCGAAACTGGCGAACATCGGGCGGTAGTGCACCGGCTGCGGGGTGGGGATCGACGCATTGGCATCGCCCATCAGGCTGGAAGCAATCGCACCGCCCTTGAGGATCAGGGTCGGCTTGATGCCGAAGAACGCCGGGCGCCACAGCACCAGGTCAGCCCACTTGCCCACTTCGATGGAGCCGACGATATGGCTGATGCCATGGGTAATCGCCGGGTTGATGGTGTACTTGGCGATGTAGCGCTTGGCGCGGAAGTTGTCGTTGCCCGGGCCGTCACCGGGCAGGGCGCCGCGCTGTTTCTTCATCTTGTCGGCGGTCTGCCAGGTGCGCGTGATCACTTCACCGACGCGGCCCATGGCCTGGCTGTCGGAGCTGATCATCGAGAACGCGCCGAGGTCGTGCAGGATGTCTTCGGCGGCGATGGTCTCGCGGCGGATGCGGCTTTCGGCGAAGGCCACGTCTTCGGCAATGCTCGGGTCCAGGTGATGGCAGACCATCAGCATGTCCAGGTGCTCGTCGATGGTGTTGCGCGTGAACGGCCGCGTCGGGTTGGTGGAGCTGGGCAGCACGTTGGGAAAGCCGCAGGCCTTGATGATGTCCGGCGCGTGGCCGCCGCCGGCACCTTCGGTGTGGTAGGTGTGGATGGTGCGGCCCTTGAGCGCGGCCAGGGTGGTTTCGACAAAGCCGGATTCGTTGAGGGTGTCGCTGTGGATCGCCACCTGTACGTCGTACTGGTCGGCGACGCTCAGGCAGTTGTCGATGCTGGCGGGCGTGGTGCCCCAGTCTTCGTGCAGCTTCAAGCCGATGGCGCCGGCCTTGACCTGTTCGATCAACGGCTCGGGCAAGCTGGCGTTGCCCTTGCCGGTAAACCCGATGTTCATCGGGAACGAGTCGCTGGCCTGCAGCATGCGCGCCAGGTGCCAGGGCCCGGAGGTGCAGGTGGTGGCGTTGGTGCCGGTGGCCGGCCCGGTACCGCCGCCGATCATGGTGGTGACACCGCTGGTCAGCGCCTCTTCGATCTGCTGCGGACAGATGAAATGCACGTGGGAGTCGATGCCGCCGGCGGTGAGGATCATGCCTTCGCCGGCGATCACTTCGGTGCTGGCGCCGATGGCCATGGTCACGCCGGGCTGGATATCCGGGTTACCGGCCTTGCCGATCGCGTGGATGCGGCCGTTCTTCAAGCCGACGTCGGCCTTGACGATGCCCCAGTGGTCGATGATCAGCGCGTTGGTGATCAGGGTGTCGACGACTTCATGGGCGAGCAATTGGCTCTGGCCCTGGCCGTCGCGGATCACTTTGCCGCCGCCGAATTTCACTTCTTCGCCGTAGACGGTGAAGTCCTGCTCGACTTCGACGAACAGCTCGGTGTCGGCCAGGCGGACCTTGTCACCGACGGTGGGGCCGTACATGTCGGCGTAGGCTTGGCGGCTGATTTTCATGTGTGTGCCCTGAAATATTTGTGTTGAATGTGAAATCGCTATCGGGGGCAAGCCCCCTACCACCTTTGGAATGCGTTCCCCTGTGGGAGGGGGCTTGCCCCCGATGAGGCCCTAAAGGTCGCCCATGATCCGCCCGGCAAACCCGAACACCCGCCGCCCGCCGCTCAAATCCACCAGCTCGACCTCACGGCTCTGCCCCGGCTCAAACCGCACCGCCGTGCCCGCCGGAATATTCAGGCGCATGCCACGGCTCAAGGCACGGTCAAATGTCAGCGCATCATTGGTCTCGAAAAAATGGTAGTGCGAACCCACCTGGATCGGCCGGTCGCCGCTGTTGGCCACACTGAGGGTGACGGTGCGTCGGCCGACGTTGAGTTCGATCTCGCCAGGCTGGATCTGATATTCGCCAGGAATCATGCAGGTTGCCCCAGGGTCTTGAAGTAGATGGCGGTCGGGCTATAGCGCCCGTCCGGGCTTTGGCAGTAGTCGGGCAGTTCACCGATCTTGGTGTAGCGCAGCGACTGGTAGAAGGCTTCGGCAGGCGAGCCGGCTTCGGTGTCCAGGTACAGCAGGCCGCGCTTGTGCTGGCGCGCGGCGAGTTCCAGGGTGTTCATCAATTGTTGGCCCAGGCCGTGGCGCCGCGCGTTGCTGTGCACCAGCAGCTTTTGCACTTCGGCGCGGTTCAGGCCGTTGGCTTTCTGGCACAGCGCCAACTGCACGCTGGCGATCACCTGCTCATCGCGCACCACCACCCACAGCAACAGGCTGGCGTCTTCAATGCTCGCCTGTACCCCGTCCAGATAGGCACGGGCCTGGGCTTCATCGAAGTCGGCCATGAAACCCACCGACGCACCGTGCTTGACCGCATCCAGCAACAGCTCGATCAGGCCCCGACGGTAGTGGGCAAAACTTTCAGCATTGACTCGACGCAGTTGCGCGGCGTTCATCGAACTCACTCCTTGGGCGGTTGCGCGCCCGGATTCAATGTCAGTTGCATAAAGGTCAGGTCCAGCCAGCGGCCGAACTTGATGCCCACCTGAGGCATTTGCCCGGTGGTGACGAAACCCAGGCGCTCATGCAGGCGGATCGAGGCCAGGTTGCCGCTTTCGATGGCCGCCACCATCACGTGTTTGCCACAGGTTCTGGCGCGTTCGATCAGGGCCTGCATCAGCCGTGGGCCAAGGCCCTTGCCGCGCTGGTCGTTGCGTACATACACCGAGTGTTCGACGCTGTAGCGGTAGCCTTCGAACGCGCGCCAATCGCCAAACGAGGCATAGCCGATCACTTGTTCATTTTCGGTCGCCACCAGAATCGGATAGCCCTGGGCCTGGCGTGCACTGAGCCAGGCCTGGCGGTTGCCGAGATCCACCAGTTGTTCGTTCCAGATCGCCGTGGTGTTGAGTACCGCGTCGTTGTAGATGTCGCGGATCGCCGGCAGGTCTTGCTCGGTTGCATCACGAATCATGGCCGTGCCTCACGCGATGGGTTGGTGGACGGTCACCAGCTTGGTGCCATCGGGGAAGGTGGCTTCCACCTGGATGTCCGGGATCATTTCCGGGATGCCTTCCATCACCTGTTCACGGCTGAGCAGGGTGGTGCCGTAGTGCATCAGGTCGGCCACGGTGCGGCCATCGCGGGCGCCTTCCATCAAGGCGGCGGAGATATAGGCGATGGTTTCCGGGTAGTTGAGCTTCACACCGCGCGCCAGGCGCCGTTCGGCGACTAAGCCGGCGGTGAAGATCAGCAGTTTGTCTTTTTCCCGTGGGGTCAGGTCCATGGTTCAAGGTCCTTCAAAGAATGCATTCTTAAATACAACAGAGATCAAGTGTGGGAGGGGGCTTGCCCCCGATGGGGGGTGTCAGGCAATACATCTTTCACTGACCCACCGCCATCGGGAGCAAGCCCCCTCCCACATTTTGATCTTCATGTGCTCCATATTCGTGGTGAGACTGCTTCCCGTCCTAGCACCGCCGGGCGTAACAGTTTCCATAAATCAATCAACCACCCCCGCGCCAGCAGCGCTTCACTGGCCAGGCAGCGGGCGACCAGCAAGCCAGGCAGTTGGGTCAGGTCGCCGCGCACGGCGTGGGGCAGGGCACGGCAGTGTTCGAGTAATTCGGGCTCGATATCGCCGGTCACCAGCAGGGTGGCGAACACCGGTTGGCCGTCCAGGCCGATGGGCGAGTCGAGCAGGCCATCGGCGCCCACAATGCGCTGGCGCTCGTGCCAGAGCAACTGGCCGTCGCGGCGGATATCCAGGTGCGATTGAAAGTGGCCCAGGTCGAAGCGCTCGCCACTGGCCGGACGCCCCAGGGCGATCACGTCCCAGTAGAACAGCCGGGCATCGCCGTGCAGGTCGATGCGGGTGCTGAGTTCGGCCTGGGCGGCGCTGAACACAATGGTTTCCTGGGGCAGCCATTCCAGGGTCGCGCCGGCCTCCACGGTGAGATCAAGTTGCTGATACGCCGGGCCGCTGGCGCGATACCACTTCGCCGCGCCAGGGCTGGTCAATTGCGCCCACGCACCCTCGGCGACATGGGCGCGGATGTCCAGGCGGTCACCGCCGGCAATCCCGCCAGGCGGGTGCACGATGATGTGCTGGCACACCTCGGGGCCTTCGGCATACAGGTGCTTTTGCACCCGCAGCGGGCCAAGGTGACGGCGCATCACCGGGCGCGTGGTGTCGCCGAAACGCGCGTAGCCGAGGTCCAGCTCGGCGTGCCAGCTGGGGGTGAACAGGGCAGGGGAAACGGGCAGGTTCATGGTTTCTTGTGCTTATCGTCAGGACGCTACAGGTTAGATGGTAACCAAACCGCGCACACCCTCACTCTCCATATTTTCACCACGGCCCTGCTGCACGATTTCACCGCGCGACATCACCAGGTACTGGTCGGCCAGCTCGGCGGCAAAGTCGTAGAACTGCTCCACCAGCAGGATCGCCATATCGCCGCGCGCCGCGAGCTTCTTGATCACGGCGCCGATCTCCTTGATCACCGAGGGCTGGATGCCTTCGGTGGGCTCATCGAGGATCAACAGGCGCGGGCGGCTGGCCAGGGCGCGGCCGACGGCCAACTGTTGCTGCTGGCCGCCGGACAGGTCGCCGCCGCGCCGGTGCTTCATTTGCAGCAAAACCGGGAACAGTTCATAGATAAACGCCGGCACTTCCTTGGCTTCGGCACCGGGGAAACGCGACAGCCCCATCAGCAGGTTTTCTTCCACCGTCAGCCGCCCGAAAATCTCCCGACCCTGGGGCACGTAGGCGATGCCGGCGTGCACGCGCTGGTGCGGCTTGAAGCCGGTGATGGCCTTGCCCTCCCAGTTCACCGCGCCTTCCTTGGCCGGCAGCAAACCCATCAGGCATTTGAGCAGGGTGGTCTTGCCCACGCCGTTACGCCCGAGCAGGCAGGTGACCTCGCCGATCTTCACGTCGAAGGACAGCCCGCGCAGGATGTGGCTACCGCCGTAGTACTGGTGCAGCTTGTCGACTTGCAGCATGTTCAGTTCTCCTTAGCGACCGAGGTACACCTCGATCACCCGCTCATTTTCCTGCACCTGTTCCAGCGACCCTTCGGCCAGCACGCTGCCCTGGTGCAACACGGTCACGTGGTCGGCAATCGAGCCGACAAACCCCATGTCGTGTTCCACCACCATCAACGAATGCTTGCCCGCCAGGCGTTTGAACAGTTCGGCGGTGAATTCGGTTTCGGCGTCGGTCATGCCCGCCACCGGTTCGTCCAGCAGCAACAGTTGCGGGTCTTGCATCAGCAGCATGCCGATTTCCAGGAACTGTTTTTGCCCGTGGGAGAGCAGTCCGGCGGGCCGATGCACGGAGGCGGTGAGGCGGATGGTGTCGAGCACTTCGTCGATTCCATCCTTTTGCTCGCCGCTCAGGCGCGCACGCAGGCTGGCCCACACCGACTTGTCGGTCTTCTGCGCCAGCTCCAGGTTTTCGAACACGCTCAGGGCTTCGAACACCGTGGGTTTCTGGAACTTGCGGCCGATGCCGGCCTGGGCGATCTGCACTTCGCTCATGCTGGTCAAGTCGAGGGTTTCGCCAAACCAGGCCTTGCCGTGGCTGGGCCGGGTCTTGCCGGTGATCACGTCCATCAGGGTGGTCTTGCCCGCGCCGTTGGGGCCGATGATGCAGCGCAATTCACCGACGCCGATGTACAGGTTCAAGTCGTTGAGCGCCTTGAACCCATCGAAGCTGACGCTGATATCTTCCAGGGTCAGGATGGTGCCGTGGCGGGTGTTCAGGCCGGTGCCTGCGGCCTGGCCGATGCCGATAGCATCGCGGCCGCTGCCCGCATCGAAAATAGGTTCGAGCATGACGTTCCTCATTTCTTCAACAGCCCGATAACGCCCTTGGGCAGGTACAGGGTGACGATGATGAACAGCGCCCCGAGGAAGAACAGCCAGTACTCCGGGAAGGCCACGGTGAACCAGCTCTTCATGCCGTTGACCACGCCGGCGCCAAGCAACGGCCCGATCAGCGTGCCACGCCCGCCCAGGGCCACCCACACGGCGGCTTCGATGGAGTTGGTCGGCGACATTTCACTCGGGTTGATGATGCCCACCTGCGGCACGTACAAGGCGCCTGCCAGGCCGCACAGCACCGCGCTCAGCACCCACACGAACAGCTTGAAGCCGCGCGGGTCGTAGCCGCAGAACATCAGGCGGTTCTCGGCATCACGCAGGGCGGTCAGCACCCGGCCGAACTTGCTCCGGGCCAGGCGCCAGCCGATGTACAGGCTCGCCACCAGCAGCACCACCGTGGCCACGAACAGCACCGCCCGCGTGCCCGGTTCGGTGATGCCGAAACCGAGGATGCTGCGGAAGTTGGTGAAGCCGTTATTGCCACCGAACCCGGTCTCGTTGCGAAAGAACAAGAGCATGCCGGCAAAGGTCAGCGCCTGGGTCATGATCGAGAAATACACGCCCTTGATCCGCGAGCGGAACGCGAAGAAACCGAACACCAGCGCCAGCACGCCCGGCGCCAATACCACCAGGCACAGGGCCCAGAGGAAGTGCTCGGTGCCGACCCAATACCAGGGCAATTCGGTCCACGACAAAAACGTCATGAACGCCGGCAGCTCATCGCCGGAAGCCTGGCGCATCAGGTACATGCCCATGGCATAGCCGCCGAGGGCAAAGAACAGGCCGTGACCCAGGGACAACATCCCCGCGTAGCCCCACACCAGGTCCAGGGCCAGGGCGACAATGGCGTAGCAGAGGATCTTGCCCACGAGTGTCAGGGTGTAGGCCGATACATGCAGCGGGTTTTCCGGCGACAGCAGCGAACACAACGGCAGGGCCAGCAGCAGCAACAGCACCACCGCGCCGACTGCAATCGTCACCTGGGTGCCGGCCTTTTGCGTGGCCGTAAGCATCAATGGCTGGTTCATCAGTCGATCACCCGTCCTTTCAGTGCGAAGAGTCCCTGCGGGCGTTTCTGGATAAACAGAATGATCAGCGCGAGGATCAGGATCTTGCCGAGCACGGCACCGATCTGTGGTTCCAGGATCTTGTTGGCGATACCCAAGCCAAACGCCGCCATAACGCTACCGGCCAACTGGCCGACACCGCCGAGCACCACCACCAGGAACGAGTCGATGATATAGCTCTGGCCCAGGTCCGGACCGACGTTGCCGATCTGGCTCAGCGCCACCCCGCCAAGCCCGGCGATGCCGGAGCCCAGGCCAAAGGCGAGCATGTCCACACGCCCGGTGGGCACGCCGCAGCAGGCGGCCATGTTGCGGTTCTGGGTGACGGCGCGCACGTTGAGGCCCAGGCGGGTCTTGTTCAGCAGCAGCCACGTCAGCACCACCACAAACAGTGCGAAGGCGATGATCACGATGCGGTTGTACGGCAGCACCAGGTTGGGCAGCACTTGAATGCCACCCGACAGCCACTGCGGGTTGGCCACCTCGACGTTCTGCGCACCAAACACCAGGCGCACCAGTTGGATCAGCATCAGGCTGATGCCCCAGGTGGCGAGCAGGGTTTCCAGCGGGCGCCCGTACAGGTGACGAATCACCGTACGTTCCAGGGCCATGCCGATGGCGGCGGTGACGAAGAACGCCACCGGCAGCGCGATCAGCGGGTAGAACTCGATGGCCGCCGGCACGTAGCGCTGCATCAGCAGCTGCACCACATAGGTGGAGTAGGCGCCGAGCATCAGCATCTCGCCGTGGGCCATGTTGATCACACCGAGCAGGCCGAAGGTGATCGCCAGGCCCAGGGCCGCCAGCAGCAGGATCGAGCCCAGGGACATGCCGCTGAAGGCCTGGCCGAGGATCTCACCCATCATCAGTTTTCGTTTGACCTGTGCCAGGCTGGTCTCGGCGGCGGTGTGCACGGCGGCGTCGGTTTCCACCCCGGGCGCCAGCAGCGCTTCGAGGCGCGTGCGGGCCAGCGGGTCGCCGGTACTGCCGAGCAAACGCACGGCGGCGAGGCGCACGGCCGGGTCGGTGTCGACCAGTTGCAGGTTGGCCAGGGCCAGGCTGAGGGCTGTGTGCACGTCCTCATTGGTCTCGGCGGCGACCTGCTGGTCAAGAAACTTGAGTTGCGCAGGTTGCGCGCTTTTTTGCAGGGTGCGTGCCGCGGCCAGGCGCACCTTGGGGTCGGCGGCGAGCAGTTGCTGGCTGGCCTGCACGTTGTCGATCAAGCCGCGCAGGCGGTTGTTCAGGCGCACGGTCTTGGTCTCGCCGTTGAGCGTGAGCTGACCTTGTTGCAGGGCGTCCACCAACTCGATGCGCGCCGGGTCGGGCTGGGCGGCCCAGTCCTGGAGGAGCTTGGCTTGTTGCGTCGGGTTGGCGGCCAGGAAGTCTTCGGCGTCGCCGGCATGTACCGCCAAAGGCAGTAACAGCAGCAATGCCAGGAAATAGCGATTGAGGGCAGCGGGCATAAACAAATGTCCTAGTCATGCGCGGACAGTGTGGGAGGGGGCTTGCCCCCGATAGCAGTGGGTCAGTGACAAGTGCATTGCCTGACACGCCGCTATCGGGGGCAAGCCCCCTCCCACAGTTGACCTGTGGTCGGGCTTTAGTTGCTCTTCACCGCGTAGTCCGGCTTTTTGTCATTGCCAGGAATGTACGGGCTCCACGGCTGCGCCCGGATCGGCTCCTGGGTCTGCCACACCACCGAGAACTGCCCATCGGATTGGATCTCGCCGATCATCACCGGCTTGTGCAGGTGGTGGTTGGTCTTGTCCATGGTCAGGGTAAAGCCCGACGGCGCGGCGAAGGTCTGGCCGGCCAGGGCTTCGCGCACTTTGTCGACGTCGGTGGACTTGGCTTTCTCGGCTGCCTGCGCCCACATGTGGATGCCCACGTAGGTGGCTTCCATCGGGTCGTTGGTCACCGCTTTGTCCGCGCCCGGCAGGTTGTGTTTCTTCGCGTAGGCTTTCCAGTCGGCGACAAACTTCTTGTTCACCGGGTTCTCCACTGACTGGAAGTAGTTCCAGGCCGCGAGGTTGCCCACCAGCGGCTTGGTGTCGATGCCGCGCAGTTCTTCCTCACCCACGGAGAAGGCCACCACCGGTACGTCGGTCGCCTTCAAACCCTGGTTGGCCAGCTCCTTGTAGAACGGCACGTTGGAGTCGCCGTTCACGGTGGAAATCACCGCTGTCTTGCCGCCGGCGGAGAACTTCTTGATGTTGGCAACGATGGTCTGGTAATCGGCATGGCCGAACGGGGTGTAGACCTCTTCGATGTCCTTGTCCGCCACGCCTTTGGAATGCAGGAACGAGCGCAGGATCTTGTTGGTGGTGCGCGGGTACACATAGTCGGTGCCGAGCAGGAAGAAACGCTTGGCGCTGCCGCCTTCTTCGCTCATCAGGTATTCCACCGCCGGGATCGCCTGCTGGTTCGGCGCCGCACCGGTGTAGAACACGTTCGGCGACATCTCTTCACCCTCGTATTGCACCGGGTAGAACAGCAGGCCGTTGAGTTCTTCGAACACCGGCAACACGGATTTACGCGACACCGAGGTCCAGCAGCCGAACACCACGGCGACCTTGTCCTGGGTCAGCAGTTGCCGGCCCTTTTCGGCGAACAACGGCCAGTTCGAGGCCGGGTCCACCACCACCGGCTCCAACATCTTGCCGTTCACGCCGCCCTTGGCGTTGATTTCATCGATGGTCATCAACGCCATGTCTTTGAGGGACGTTTCGGAGATCGCCATGGTCCCGGACAGCGAATGCAGGATACCGACTTTGATGGTTTCGGCGGCCTGGACGGTCCAGGTCATGCCCATGGCGGCAATGGATGCCGACAAAGTGAAAGCCTTGATCAAGCTGCGACGCTTCATTGTGCAATCTCCGTGAACTGATTTTTATGGGGCGTAAACCGGTTGCCTAGGTGGGCTGCTGGAGTGATTGCAAAGGCTGTGCCCAGTCGGCAAACGGCATGCACAGGTCGTATCCACGGGGATATCCCACGGGTCGCGCCCCAAGGCGGGGCCTGAACGCCAGAAGGGGGCGCGTGCGTGCGTCATTCTGGTGCCGGGCTGTCGAGGCTCATCTATATGTAATGCCTGGTCCCGTGTCTGGCTGAGCAGAATCGCCTGATTCGGTGCGGTACCGCGCAAGGCGGGTGCACCTGGTTGTCAGACGGAAGCAGGGAGCTGCAAATGAACAAACGATTGTCGAGGCAAGCGCGCGCCGCCCAGCGCGTCAGGGACGTGCCGTTGCCGGCCTTGAGCCGGCGCTTTATCCATCCGGACGATGCGGCGCTTTGGGCCCACCGGCGCATTGGCACACGCTATGAACACGAATATGGCGGTGTGATCCTGCGCAACCCACAGGGGTATTTTTTTGCCACGGAACCGGTGAAAGGCAGTGGTGATGTTTTCGATGTCAAAGATGTATTGAACATCGGCGATGACGGCGCGGTGCTTGCGCCCGCAGGGTATGAGCTTTCAGGCATCTACCATTCGCATCCTGCCGTACACGACGAGGTCACCCGCAACAACCCGGAGCTTTCCGTCCAACAGGTCAAGGCGTTCGTGAACTTCTTCTCCATTGGCGATGTGGTGGCCGATGTATTGGACCAGCAGTTTTTTGCGCTGTCGTATCTGTCGGGGCCGGACGATTCCCTGATCCGCTACAAGCCCAGTGGCTCGTCTATCGAGGCGCGTCATGTGCAGTGGCTGGAGGGGAAGCTGGCGCAGCGTCCCACGGAGGCGGACAACACGGTTGAGGGGGATATCAAGACATTGGCCGCCCTGGGCGAGTTGAGCCTGGTTATCTCCAGCGCAGTGTGGGGCGGTTCGCGTGGGGTGGTGTCGCCCCATTGGCAACCCTATGCGCCGTTCCAGCAAGCGGTGCGGCCACTCTCGTCGAGGGTCTGCACCGAGGTCGCGCAGGCCATTCAGGCCGGGGTAGAAGGCAGCCCGGCAGTCAAGGATACTTGGCGCCTGGGCCTGATTTTCAAGCGCGATAACCTCGAGGAATATGTGGCCACGCCGGCCCTCGCCATGACCGAGCCGCGCTTCGCCGTGAATGACCTGTTGTCGACGGACCATGACGGCAATTACGTACTAGCGCACGCGCACCGTATCGAAGGTTTCTACTGCGTTCCACCTGCCGAACGCACCCAGGTGGCGCCACAGCAGCCCTGGCTTTACCGCAGCTTTTTCCCGCCGTTGGCGCTGGCGACGGCGGCTCATCAGTCGCGGCTTATTGCCAGCCTGCGGGTGCCGGATCGGCCGTTGAGCCTTTACCAAGCCATGCCGGATGGCGCATTGCTTGGCTACCAGTTTTCCTACGCCGATGCCGAAGCTCAACTGTATCGAATCGCCGATGATGGCCAGATAAGCGACCACGGGCTGGACGCTCAATTGCTGGCGGGAAAACTGGCGCCCCAGGCGTTCGTCCTGAAGGTCGCGGCAGCGGGGACGTTGACGGTGCTGGGGACGGACCGTGTGTGGGATCAGGCCGGGCGCGTCACGGCTCATTGGCGACCGTTTTCCAACATCGCGCCTGTCACGACGGGGCCGGCCTTCATGAGCCCCGACGATGCCGCACGCTGGGCACACAACCAGATCGGCACGCGGCGCAATAAGGAATATGGTGGCGCGATCCTCAAGCGCGGCAATCGTTATTTCGCCACCGAGCCCACCAGTGGCGCGCACGTGCTGTTTGATTTTCGGGCGATCCTGGCCCTGGACGATCAGCAGAATTTCATCGCGCCCTACCCGTATGAGTGCCACGCGCTCTACCATTCACACCCTGGGGACGATGGTCAGATAAAGCGGCATAACCCGAGTTTCACGCCTGATCAGGTCGAGCTGTTCAATAGTTTTTACTCCAACGCTGACCAGGTGTTTGTCATCACGCACCGCGACTTTGCCCGTGTGCACTACCTGTCGGGCGCCGAGGGCGCGTTGCTCAAATACGTCAGCAGTGGCTCGGCCGAAGAAAAAAGCCTATATGCGCAACTGGCAGGTACGGCACCGGTTGTGCCATTCACGGCGTTCGAAGGCGCGGTCTGGCGGTTGGCGAAGGCAGGCGACCTGCGGGTGGTAGTGCCCTCGCCGGTGTGGGGCGGCGTGCGCGGCCGAGTGAGCGCTGGCTGGACCTTGCGCAGCCCCGTGAGCCGAACGCGCGCGCCGCAGGAACAACCGTTTTTCACCTCGCTCGGCGGCAGTGCGCAAGTCGCCGTGCTGATTGCCTTGAACCTGGTTTCGCGGCTGCCGTCGAATGGCTTTCAGGGGGCAGTGCTCAAGCACCAGAGCACCTCAACCTATATCGCCACCGAGCCGATGACCCTGGGCACTTCGTTGGCGGACCTGTTTCCGGTCCGGGACAACGGCCAATACCGATTGCCCTCCAACTATCGGCTGGTGGGTTTTTACTACACGACTGCCCTGCAGGCGGGTGCATCGCTGTCTGCCAAGGAGCCGTGGCTGTACACGCGATTTGTCAGCCCGCCCCTGTTGGTGACGGCGATGAACCAAGCGGCCGCCACCAAGAGCCTGCAGATCGCCGAGATGGGCTTGAAGCTGTTTTTGCACACGTCCGACGGCGCCCTGCTGCAATGGCAGGTCCCCGACGCCGAGACCGCCACCGAGTTATTCGGGGTGAGTGCCGACCATTCAGTCACCGACAACGGCAACTGGGCGGCCTTGATGGACGGCACGCTGACACCGCGTGCGTTCGTGCGCCGGGTGATCCGTGCAGGCCAATTGACGGTGCTGCAACAGGGGCGGTTATGGAGCACCCTGGGACAGCTGTATGACAGTGAGTCCATGCCGCTGGGCCTCAAGAACGGCAGCCTCGGTGCGGCGTTCTTGAGTGCCGACGATGCGGCGCGCCATGCGCATGAACGCATCGGTGTGCGGCGTGATGTGGCCTACGGTGGCTACATCCTGCGGCGCAGGGATCAACGCTTCGTATTCACCGAACCGGTGCGTATTCAAGGCGATGGTTTTGCCGGTGATCTCTTGCTTCCGAGCAGGGGCGACGGGTTGCTGGTGCCCCCGAGTGATCATGAGATTTACGCGCGCTACAGTTCCCATCCGCCGCTGTCCCATGACGAGTTGGCGCAGTGGCAGCGTGCGGGATGGACGACCACCGACCTTGAGGTCAGCGCTACGACGTTTTCGGACGTGGAAATCCGTTCGGTGCTTCAGGCCCAGCGTCCCGCGTACCTGAGTGGTTCGCCCAACAACCTGATTGGCTACTTCCCCAGCGGGTCGGAGCATGAGGCGCTGGTCTTGGCCAACGCGACGCGCGAACCTGGAATCATTGGCTATCATCGCCGTCTTCAAAGCGGCGAACTCAAGCCTCAGAACCTGGTGACGCGCCTAGCGGATGCCGGTGAGTTGCGGGTGCTTGCACGTACGCCGCTTTGGGGCCCGCGCATCCGGGTCTACCCGGATTGGACGCCGCACTTTCAATACGCCGACACGGCCCCGCAAACACCCTCGCTCAGTGCGCTGTTTGCCAGCGCGGATGCGGCGGCGGTCAATGCGCACGTCCGAGGCTATGGTCGCAACCTCAATGCCCAAGGGTGTACGGCCTACCTGCTCAAGCACCCGCAAAAGAACGAGTACGTGGTCAGCGAACTGGCCCCTGCCGAACCCGGCAGTTGGCTGAGTGACTCTGCCCTGGGCGCGGCCTACCTGGCAGGCGGCGACTTTGTCCATGGTTTCGTGGTGGTTGGGTTGTTCTACTCTCAGCAGTGGTTGCCCAGCGGCCTGCCCACCACCGAGGCGTGGTTGACCCAGTTCTTCGCAACGCCACACCTGCTGCAGCGGGCCGAGAAGGATGCGCGTTATCTGCCGCGCGTCGGCGCGGCGGGCGTGCTGCCGGTTTATCTGTCGACGCTGGAAGGCGCGTTGCTGCGCTTTCAGCCGCCCGAAATCTCAGTGTTCGAGGGCGGGGTGAATGGCGCTGAGGTCAGCGTAGGGGGCATGAGTCTCAGCCGGGGCACCCTCGATATTCGCCGCTTTGTGACATTGATGGCCCAAACCGGTGGGTTGACGGTGCTGTATTCCAGCCCCTGCTGGGACCGTCGAGGCGCGGTGAGCGCGCAGCCCTCACAGTGGCGGCCGTACGAGCATTTGCTGCGCCGGCGCCTGGGGCCGGCCTTTCATGATCAGGACGACGCCGCCCGCTATGCCCATGCCCTGCTTAAAGGGATGAACGGTGCGCCGCTGTCGGGGGGCTTGATTCTCAAGCGACCCGACGGGTTGTTTGTGGCCACCGAACCTTTGAGCGTCCCCACGGAAGACTTCGATCCCAAGTGGGTATTCCCCGATGAGGTTGTGGCGCTTGGCGGGTTTCCCGCCGCCCACACCATCGTGGCGCGTTACCGTTCAAGCTCGGGACGTGAGCTGCCGTTCGCCCTGGACACCACGCAACGCGACATCTACCGCAACATGCTGTCGACACGGGTTATTGGTGCTGCGCTGTCGGCGACCGATACCCATCTGAACCGCGAGTACCTGTTCGGCTCTGATGGCAGTGTATTGAGTTACAGCCGCAGCGGATCTGAGTTGGAGGCGCGCTTGAAGGTCGATTTGCAACCTTTGAATCGGGTGCGCGCAGATCGACTGGAAAACACGCTGGAGCATCAGATCCGCTCAGGGACGCTCAAACCCCAGGCATTCGTCGTGCGCTTGAGCAAGGCCGGTACGTTGCGCGTGGTGGAGGGCAGCAAGGTCTGGGGAACCCCCAGGTTGCTGGTGGATTTCTTACCCAACGTTGACCGCCCGCCCGCGCTGCAGATCGAGAATGCGTCTGCCGAGCCCGCCTTCAGCCCGGTGTTCGCGCAGGAGCAGGCTGCCGTGCGATACGCCCATGAGCGCTGTCAGTACGGTGACACGCTGAAGTTTGGCTATGTCTTCAAATCGACCCGCAAAGAACAGTACATGGTGACGTTACCGCTGGCGCGGCAGAGCTACTGGAAGTACGCGCAGGTATTTCCCGATGGCCTGTTTCCCCAGGGGTATGTGCTCGAAGGGCTTTACTTGTGTGCCTCGCTTGAGGCCCTGACGCCGGGGCAAGACCCCCATCAGCAGACGTTCCATTCGCCGTTGGACATCGACAATGGGATTCGTTTTTCCCGGCGTGCCGTGAACGGTAAAACCATGAGGTTGTACCTGTCTTGCCCGGAGGGTGCATTGATCCGCTACCTGTATCGGGACACTGACGAGGCCTTGGATTCACGGGCGCATTTCCCGGCGATCCTTCAGCAGTTGCACGCGGGCAAAATCAGCGTGTTGGACTATGTGCACGACTTGGCCCGTCGCGGCAACTTGGATGTACTCGTCGAGGGCAAGGTCTGGGCCGGTACGAATCGAATCACCCCTGGCTGGATACCCGGAACAGGTGAAGGCTTTACCGACTACCCGCTGGGCTGTGGTCCGCTGTTTTCCCACAGTGATGACGCTGCGCGTTATGTTCAACGCAGTTTTAGCTCGGTGCATGGGCACAACTATGTGGCGGCGATCCTGGCAGATGCGGCGCATGCTTCGTTTATCGCGACGTTGCCGTTATGGCCGGGCCTGGATATGCCAAGGCTGCTGCGGTTGTTCTACACCGGGCGTTCCGGGCCGGTGCAACCGGCCGTGCAACCGGATGATAAACCTGTGCCCTGGCCGGACTTCCCGAGCGGCTATCGTGTGGTTGGCGCTCAGTTGATCTATAAGGATGCCCCGCCCGCCGGGCCGTCGGTGTCCAAGGATGAGCGCCTCACCAGCCACTTTATCGAACCCACGTTCCTGAGCTATTTCATCCGCATCCTCAAGGCGCATCCGCACACCTCGCCGAGCCTTTACGTAGTCACGCGCGGTGGGGCGTTGTTGAAATACATCCCCGGATTCTCGCCGTTGGAAAGCCAGCTCATGGTCTCGGCGGCGAGTGTCAAACCCATTGCGTTTTTCAACCGCTTGACGGGCGTTGGCCAGTTGTATGTGCTCGAAAAAGATGACTACTGGCAACAGGAAGAGGTGATCAAGACCCTGCAAACGGACAGTCGCGAAGGCGTCCAGACCGATGCGCCCGTGATTGACGAACCGTTGCGGATCCGTGACCGCGATGAGCTCTAAACCGCCGCTAGCGCTTGCGCATCAGGCCGATAAAAAACAACCCGCCGATGGCCGCCGTGGCCACGCCGATGGGCAGGTCTTCGGGGGCAATCAAGGTTCGTGCGGCGACGTCGACCCACACCAGGAACAGGCTGCCCAGCAGCCCGCACACCGGCAGTAAGCGGCGATGCTCGGCGCCCACCAGGCGCCGGGCAATGTGCGGCACCATCAGCCCGACAAAGCCGATGGAGCCGCTGATGGACACCAGCACGCCGGTCATCAGCGAGGCCACCAGAAACACCTTCAAGCGCACAGCGCGCGCGTTCAAGCCCAGGGTCACGGCGGTCTGTTCACCGGTCATCAAGGCGTTCAACGGCCGCGCCATGCCCAGCAGTACCAGTAACCCCAGCAGCACGGTCACAGCAGGTATCGCCAGCAGTTCCCAGCGTGCCAGGCCGAGGCCGCCGAGCATCCAGAACATCACCGCCGATGCCGCGCGATGGTCGCCCATAAACAGCAGCAGATTGGCGGCCGCCATCATCACGAACGACACCGCCACACCGCACAACAACAGGCGTTCACTCTCCAGCCGGCCATTGCGACTGGCCACTGCCAGCACCACCAGCATGCTCGTCAAGGCGCCGATGAATGCCGCGATGGGCAGGGTCAGCAAGCCGATGATCTCGCCCACGTGCACCACCACGATCACCGCGCCCAAAGTGGCGCCCGAGGTCACGCCCAGCAGGTGCGGGTCGGCCAGCGGGTTGCGCGTGACGGCCTGCAATACTGCGCCGATCAACGCCAGCCCGGCGCCCACCAGGGCAGCGAGTAACATGCGCGGCACGCGGATCAGCCAGACGATGGGTTCCTGCCCGGTCGTCCAAGCCACCTCGCCCAGTCCCAGCGTCTTGTACAGCAGGATGCGCCACACCACCTCCACCGGCACCCGCGCTGGGCCGAAGGCCAGGGAAATCACGCAAGAGATCAGCAGCAGCATCCCAAGGACAGCGAGCAGCCAGGCATAGCGACGGCTGTTCATTCGCCGTGAAACCCCTTGGCCAGGGTTTCCACCGCCAGCACGTTATCGATGCCGGGCGTGGCCTGTACGTAGGGGATCACGATGAAACGCTGGTTCTTGATGGCGTCCACCCCTTGCAGCGCCGGGCTGTTCATCAGGAACGCTTGCTTGTGCTCGGCGGTGACTTCGCTGTAGTCGACGATCACGATCACTTGCGGGTTGCGCTCCACCACGGTCTCCCAGTTGACGCGGGTCCAGCTGGCCTGCATGTCATCGAGAATGTTGCGCCCGCCGGCCGCTTCGATCAGCGCTTGAGGCATGCCCAGGCGGCCGGACGTCATGGCGCGGTCTTCGCCACTGTCGTAGAGGAACACCCGTGGCTTATCGGCGGGTAGGTCTTTTTGCACCTCATCGACCTGTGCCTGCATCTGTGCGATCAAGGCATTGGCGCGGTCCTGCACGTCGAAGATCCTGCCCAGGTTGCGCAGGTCGTTATAGGTGTCGTCCAGGGTCGCGGCCGGGCGCTTCATCACGAAGGCGCACGACTCGGTCAGCTCGTAGACGTTGATCCCCAGCGGCTGCAGGGTGTTCGGCGTCAGGTCGCCGCCCACGCGCATGCCGTAGTCCCAGCCGGCAAAGAAGAAATCCACATTGGCATTGAGCAGGGTTTCCACCGACGGGTACTTGCTCGCCAGCTCCGGCAGGCCATCGAGGGTCCGGGCCATGTCCGGGGTGACCGACTTCCAGCCGGTGATGCCGCTGTAGCCGGCCATCCGCGGTTTGAGGCCCAGGGCGAGCATCATCTGGGTCATATTGATGTCATGGCTCACCGCATGCTTCGGCGCCTCCTGGAAGGTCACGTCGCGGTTGCAGCTTTTGACGGTGACCGGGTAATGGGTGGCTTCAGCGAAGGCTGGTGAAGCACCGAACAGCAGGGCCACAAGGGCGAAGGCGCGCAGGATCATGGTTGGGTTATCCAGGTGATGCGGGGATAGTCGGCCAGGGGATGAGTGTCGATCAGCGCCTCGACGCCGAACACATCGCGCAGCAGTTCAGTGGTCAGCACCTGGTGAGGCGTGCCGCTGGCGACGATGCGCCCGTGGTCGATCACGTAGAGCCGATCACAAAAAGCGGCGGCCAGGTTGAGGTCGTGGATGCTGGCCAGGGTGCCGATACCCAGGCGCTTGACCAGCCTCAACAGCTCAAGCTGGTAGCGTGGATCGAGGTGGTTGGTCGGCTCGTCGAGGATCAGCAATTGCGGTTGCTGGGCCAGGGCGCGGGCGAGGATGACGCGCTGTTTTTCACCGCCCGAGAGGGTGGCGAAGGCATGCGCTTCAAAGCCCTGCATGCCCACCGATACCAGCGCCTGTTGCACCAGCTGCCGATCCTCCAGGGTGTCGCTGTCGAACAGGCCCTTGTGGGGCGTGCGGCCCATGGCGACCACTTCATCGACTCGCAGGCCAAAGGCATCCGGGAACTCCTGCAACACCACGGCGATACGTTGCGCACACCACTTGGCGCCTTGCTTCCACAGGTTCCGATGGGCGAGCAATACGTCGCCGCGTTCCGGCTGGGTGAACCGATAGGCGCAGCGCAACAGGCTGGTCTTGCCGCTGCCGTTGGGGCCGATCAGCCCGACGAACTCCCCCGCAGCGACGTGAAGGCCGGCGTCACGCAGTTGGAACGGGTGTTGGCTGTGGTTCGCCGGGGCCCAGTTGATGCGGGTGAGGGTGAGTGAAGTCATCAAGTCTCTCAAGGCCTGCAGGGATCTAACGGTGTTTTGGTCAGTTAGAAGGTGTAGTCCGCCGTGACGAAGAACGAGCGCGGTTCACCGAGGATCCATTGCTGGCCGTCGTTGTACTGGCTGACCGCGTAGGTGCGGTCGAACAGGTTGTTCAGTTGCAGGCCCAGGGTGGTGTTGCGCATCGCCTTCCACGACAGCGTGGCATCGACCACGGTGTAGCTCGGCAGCTCGTTCTGGTTGGCCATGTCGGCATACCGTGCATCGACATAGCGCACTCCGGCACCGGCGCGGATGTCGTCGCTCAGGGCCTTGCTCAGCCACAGGTTGGCGGTGCGGCGTGGCACGTCCACCGGGCGGTTGCCGTCGCGGGACACTTGTACGCCGTCGACAGCCTGTTTGAAGTCGTCGTACTGCGCCCGCACGATGGCTGCGTTGGCTTGCAGCGCCCAGGCGTGCGGCAGTTGCAGGTCGAGGCTGGCTTCCAGGCCGCTGGAGGATTGCTGGCCGACTTGCTGCTTGAGGTCCGGGTTGCCAGGGACGTCGGTGAGCAGTTTCTTCTTGACGATATGGTAGGCCGCCACTGTCCATTCGCCGCGTTGATCCCAGAAGGCCTGCTTGAGGCCGATCTCGGTTTGCCTGGCGGTGGAGAGGTCGAACTGCTGCTGGCCAGGGCTCAGGGAAATCAGGCCGCCGACCCCGTCGGTGCTGGTGGCGTACTGGCTGTAGACCGAGGTGTCGGGGGTGATTGCGTAGACCAGGCCAGCCTTCCAGTTATTGCCGGTGAGGGTCTTGTCGCTTTGGCTGGCGTCACGTAAATCATCGCGCTCGACGTGGGCGTAGTCGCGGCGGATGCCGGTGACCAGCGCCAGTTGGTCGGTGAGTTGCAGGCGGTTTTCGGCGAAACCGGCAACGGTTTTGGTGGTGGTGGCGAACAGCGGTTTGAACGGGTTCTGGCTGTCGAACCGAGCGGGCGCCGGATCGTTGATATCCACCGGCTGGCCGCCGGGCAGCACGTCGTTGAACGGTGAGTTGCTGGCCAGGCGGAAACGGATGCGGTTGTATTCCACGCCCGTCACGGTCTGGCTGTCGAGGCCGAACAGGCTGTGCTTGAAGGTGAAGGTCTGGCGATCGCCGACCTGTTCCTGGTTGTGCTTGATGCCGAAGTTGCCGCTGCGGGTCAGTTGCCCGTTGGTGACGTTGTAGTTCTCGGCGTTCTGCCAGCGGCGCTGGTTCTTCAGGTAGAACAGTTCATTGGTGGCACTGACGTTGTCATTGATCTGCCACTCGCTGGTCAGGCGCGTCCACTGGTCGTTGTAGTGCTGGGTGTCGTTGCTGACGTTGTAGTTCTTGTGGCGCAGGCCCTTGTGCAACTGGCCATTGATCAGCGGCGTGCCGAAGTAGTTCTGCGGGCGCTGGTCGCCATAGTCGCTGGCCAGGGTGAAGCTCAGGTTGTCCGCCGCCTGCCAGCGCAGGGCGCCGCTGACGAAGTCGCTGCTGGAGTCGCCATGGTCGATAAAGCCGTGGCTGCGCAGGCGGTTGAGGTTCAGGCGATAGCTCAGGGTGTCGGTCAGCGAGCCGCCGCTGTCCAGAGCTTGTTGCTGGCGATCGTAGGCGCCGTAGCCGAGGCGGAGGTGGTTTTCGATCTCGCCTTCGAAGGGTTTTTTCGGCACGGTATTGATCACCGCACCGGTGGCGCCTTCGCCGTACAGCACCGAGGCCGGGCCGCGCAAAACGTCTACGCGTTCCACCGCCCAGGTGTCCACCGGGAAGGTCGAGGTGCCCATGCCCATGTACATGCGGGTGCCGTCGTACAGTTGCATCACCGAGCCCTGGCCGGTAAAACCACGGGCCGACAGCGAGGTGCCGCCATCGCCCGGTGTGCCGGTACGGCTGATGCCGGTGGCACGGGAAATGGCGTCCTGCACGCTGGCGTCGCCACGCTCGCGGATCTGCGTACCGGTCTGGCTTTCGACACTGCCCGGGGTTTGCAGCGCGCTGAGATTCAGGCGCGAGCCTGCGGTGGTCGGCGTGTTCAGGTCGACGTGTTGGTCATCCACGGCCGCTGCGGTCACCGGGCTGGCGGGCAGGGTCAGGGCCTGGGCGCTGTCATGCAGGGCGAGCAGGCACAGGCCGGACACTAGGTACTTGTTCATTGGGCAGAAAATCGCTTCTTCGAGGCGGTGCTCGCCGCTGGGCGCGGCGAGCTGAGGTATGCAGCAAGTGTTATAAGTTAACACTTCCTGCGTCTTTGGCGAAAGCCCGCGTAAGACTACCTAACGCCTCTATGTAGGGCATCTCGCCTACTTCATAGCGAACCTGAGGTGGATTCACGTTGGCTGAACAACCGTGACAACACCAGGCGATCCAGCGCCCAGACCGCGATCAATGAGGCGCCCACCAGCGGGAACAGGAGCGCCAGCGCGAGCATGATCACCATCGCGGTTTTCCACTTCGGCAGGTCATGACGCAACGGCGGAACACCCAGGCCGCCCTGGGGCCGACGCTTCCACCAGATCACCACGCCACTCACCGCGCTGAGCAGGATCATCAGGCAGATCAGCAGCACGATCAGCTGGTTCACCCAGCCGAACATCTTGCCTTCGTGCAGCATCACGCCGGTCTCGGTGGCCCGTGCCACGGTGTTGTAGTGCGCCCAGCGCACATCGGCGAGGACCTTGCCGGTGTACTGGTCCACATGCAGGGTGGCGTCGTTGCGCGGGTCGTCGGCGAACACCGCGACGGTGAACACGCCTTCGGCGGTGGTGGGGAAAGTGATGCTGTAGCCGGGCTCGACCTTGCGTGCCGTGGCCAGGTCCACCACCTGTTGCAGGCGCACCGTGGGCGCGGCGGGAGCAGCGTGCATGGCGCCGTGGTTCATGTGTTCGGCATGGTCGCCGGACATCGGCATCGGCGTGTTTTCCATGGCCCAGGGCACGGTCTGTTGCGTTGCGGTATTGAGCACCCGCGCCTGCTGATCGGACTGCGGCACGTTGTTCCACATCGCCGCCGGGAAAGTGTTCCAGAGGTCGGCGTATTGCTTGCCCCAGAAGCCGGTCCAGGTCATGCCGCTGAGCAGCATCACCAGCAGAAACGCCGCGCCCCAGAAGCCGGCGACGGCATGCAGGTCACGCCAGAACACGCGGCCACGGGTTGTGAAGCGCGGCCACAACACGCCGGCCGACGTTTTGCCGCGCGGCCACCACAGGTACAGGCCGGACACCACCAGCATCACGCCCCAACCGGCGGCGAGCTCTACCAGGCGGTCGCCGACGGTGCCGATCATCAGCTCGCCGTGCAGGGCGCGGGCGATGGCTTGCAGGTTGTTTTTCGCATCCTGCTCGCCGAGTACGGTGCCGCGATAGGGGTCGACGAACACCGTCACTTCGCGCCCGCCGTCGTGCATCACGAACTGCGCGCTGCTGGTGGCGTCGATGGGTGGCAGGTATTTGCTGATCTTGCCCTGGGGAAAGGCCGCCTGGGCGCGTTGCAACTGCTCGTCGGCGCTTAAGGCGTGCTCGGCGCTTTGCACCTTGAGCAGGTCGCCGTACATCAGCGGGTCGAGCTGGGGTTTGAACAGGTAGATGATGCCGGTCAGGGCCAGCAGCACCATGAAGGGGGCGACGAAGAGTCCGGCGTAGAAGTGCCAGCGCCAGGCCAGGTTGTAGAAAGAAACTTTTTGAGTGGTCATCGGGGATGCTCCGCAAAGCTTGAATTTTTTGTCGTTGGTCAGGCCGCCATCGGGGGCAAGCCCCCTCCCACATGTGGAATGCATTCCAACTGTGGGAGGGGGCTTGTCCCCGATGCTTTTAGAAGCTCATGTCCACCTTGGTCCAAAGGGTCCGCCCCGGCTCCTTGATGGCCTGCGGGTCGTTGGCCGGGTAGCCGAACCCGGCGTTGCCGGCCAGGTTCAGGTGCTCGGCGTAGGCCTTGCCGAACAGGTTGTCGACGCCGGTGCTGACCTTGAAATTCTTGTTGATGCGATACGCGCCATTGACCGAGAACACGCCAAAGCCGCCGCTCTTGTCGTAGTCCTTGCCGACCACGTTGCCCTTGTTCTGGTCGATGCGGTTCTGCGCCGCCACTACCCGCCACAGGGCGCCGACGCTCCAGTCGTCCTCGCTGTAGGTCAGGCCGAAGCGTGCGTCCAACGGCGGCATTTGCGGCAGGGCCTTGCCGTCGCTGCTGTTCTTGCCCCAGGCGTAGGCGAGGGTGGCGTCGGCTTTCCAATTGGGGGTTAGCTTGTAGGCCGCGCCCACTTCACCGCCCATGATGCGTGCGTCCACATTGCGCGCCTGGGAGGTGGTGCCCATCATCCCCGCCCGGTAATCGAACAGGATGAAATCACGCACCTGGCCGACGTAGCCCGACGCCCAGGCTTCCAGGTCGTCGGCTTTGTATTGCGCGCCGAAGTCGAGTTGGGTGGTTTTCTCCGGTTTCACGCCATCGAAGGCGTTGACCGAACCAACCGCGCCGGTGTTGGGCGAGAACAGCTCCCAGTAATCCGGGAAGCGTTCCGAGTGGCCCAGGCCGGCATAGAGCGTGGTCGGGCTGTCGGCCAGGTCGTGCTCGTAGCGCATAAAGCCCGAGGGCAGGGTGTCGGCGCGGGTGTCGTCGGCGGTCGGGTTGGCGCGTGCACTCATCCCGGAGCCGGTGGTTTGCCGGAAGTCCTTGGCCGAGGCGCGGTCCAGGCGCGCACCGGTGATCAGGCGGTCATGGTCGGCGGCGTACCAGGTCAGCTCGCCGAATACGCCGTAGTTGTGGAAGTTGGCGTCCTTGACCTTGGGCAAATCCTTGTAGGTGTCGATGCCCATGCTGCTGCGTTGGCGGTGTTCGTTGGTCTGCGCATCCAGGCCGCTGATCAGTTGCACATCGGCCCAGCGCCAGGTGGCCTTGATGCGCGCGCCGAGGGTGCGGCGGTCGACGTTGGAGGCCATGGGCCCGGCCATCATCCCGGTGCCCGAGGGCGTGCGCAGGCTGTAGTTGTCCATCACGTGGTCGGCATAGTTGTAGTAGACCTGGGCTTCGACCTTATCCAGCACTTCGCCGATATTCGATTTCTCGAAGCGCAGGCCCAGGCTTTCGCGCAGGAACTGCGAACCGTCCATGCCGCGCCCGGCGTAACGCGCTTCGCCGTCGCCACGGCCGGCGGTGAGCTCCAGCAGGGTGTCGGCATCCGGGGTGAAGCCGACGGCGACGTCGCCATTCCATTTGTCGTAGCGCGAGGCGACGGTGTCGTTGTTGCCGTCCTTGTAGTCATCGGCATGGGCCTGGTTGCCGATCACCCGCACATAGCCCAGCGGCCCACCGGCGGCGGCATCGATGACCTTGTCGAAGCGCCCGTTGGAGCCTGCCAGCACACTCGCGTTGAGCCGCGTGCCGAGTTCACCGAAGTGTTCCGGTTCGCGCTCGAACAGGATGGTGCCGGCTGAAGCACCGGGGCCCCAGAGTACGGTTTGCGGGCCCTTGATCACGGTGAGCTTGTCGTAGGTTTCCGGCGAAATGTACGAGGTCGGCGCATCCATCCTGCCGGGGCAGGCGCCGAGCATCATGCTGCCGTTGGTGAGAATGTTCAGGCGCGAGCCGAACATGCCGCGCAGCACCGGGTCGCCATTGGTGCCGCCGTTGCGTACCAGGGCAAAGCCGGGGATGGTCTTGAGGTAGTCGCCGCCGTCGCTGGCGGGCACCGGTTGGCGCGGGTCTTTGGGGTTGGTGACCACGGTCAGCGGCGAGCTGGGCGCAATGGCGGTGATCACGGTGGGCGTCAGCTCATGCTCGGCGTGTTCATCGGCCTGGGCGTGGGGAACGAGCAGGGCGCCGCATAGGGCAGCGAGCACAGAGGTGCTTCCCAAACGGGAGTCAGCAGTAAACCTGGACATGACAAATTCCATCAATCAATCGTAAACAACACGGCCAGCAGCCTGCGGCTGTCTGTCTAAAGTCGGCCGGGGTGAAGTAACGGTGGCAGGGGCTTACGAGGCGATGGGCGGGGCGCGGCTGCGGGCGCCGGGGAAGATGCTCTGCCGGGCATGGCCCAGGCGCGGTGCGGGGGTAAGGGCATTGGTCGGCGGCGGGCTGCCGATGGCCACGAATGACACGCTGCCGGGCAGGGCCGGGCAACTGTAGAGCAAGTCGCAATAGCCGCACTTGGACCAGAGCGCGTGGTGTTCGTCAGGGGCTTTCTTGTGATGGGCGTCGCCGTGGTCGCCGGGCATGTCCATGGACATGTTCATCGACATACCGGCGTGATGATCCATCGGCATCGCTTGGGAAATCAGCGGACCGATAAAGATCATCAGCATGGCGAACAGGCTGATCCAACTGCCGCGCTTCACGCGGCGGTGTGGGGATAGCCTGGCGCGAGGGGCGCCCATCTGGAGTCAGTCTATTGAGGGTGCTTGTGCTCGTGGCCGACCATCGGCGGTACTTTCTGTACCGAGACTTCCACCTCGACCTTGCCGGCTTTTTCAAAGGTCAGGGTCAGCGGGAATTGCTTGCCATCGGCCAGCAGGCTGCGGTCCTTGAGGCCCAGCAACATGACGTGATACGCCATGGGCGCGAAGGTCAAGTCACCCTTGGCCGGTACGGCAACGCTGGGGACTTGCTGCATCTTCATCAAGTCGCCCTGCATCACATGCTCATGCAGCTCGGCCTTATCGGCCACTGGCGTGTCGACACTGAGCAGGCGATCCGGTGTCGCACCGGTGTTATGAATCACGAAATACGCGGCGACGGTGGGCGCGTTGGGCGGCAATTCCTGGGACCAGGGATCGCTGACCAGCAGGTCGCCGGCTTTGTAGTCTTCGGCATTGGCAGCACTGAACACCGGCAGCAGCAACGCAGCCAGAAGCAGGGAAGATTTAAGCATGGCAGTTCTCCAGAACGGTTCTAAACGCAGTTCACTTGCGAAGAAGATCAGACCGTTGGAGAGGCGCGGGGGTTAAGGCTCGGCCATTGCTGGCGCGGGGTTGGGGTTTGCAATGGGGTGTGTGGTTGACGCTGTACCGTCTCGAATCGCGTGAGATACAACTGCGGCACATGCCCCGGCAACGCCACCAACGGCGCCGAGCCCGAGCAACACCAGCAATGCTGCATGGTGGAATGATCGTCCGGCTGCGGCGCCGGAATCTCCAGCTTGCCCAGGGCAATGGTCTTCAGGCTGGCGCCATTGGACGAACAGAAACTGCCCCACAGTAATTGCTGCACGGGGTCCTTGGACTGCTGCATCGCGCTGGCCATTGGCATGGCAAAGGCGTTGAACAGCACTGCAAGGCAGGCGATCCAGGCAATTGCAACGCGTTGACGGGCCATGGCGGACAATCCGTAGGGTTAAACGATCAGGCGGGTATTTAGCCTGATCGGGGGGGATAAGTAAAAAGTGGTGGTGTGGTTTGGTGTCGCAGTGCTATCAGATCGCTGTAGCGTGAAGCTTGAGGCCCAACGCCTTCATGACTTTCATGATAGTCGCGAACTCTGGATTGCCAGTGCTGGAGAGGGCTTTGTATAGACTTTCTCTTCCGAGGCCGGCGTCGCGAGCAATTTGGGTCATGCCTTGGGCGCGGGCGATGTTGTTGAGCGCTGAACGAATCAGCAATCCGTCACCAGAATCCTCTTCGAAAGAAGCTTCGAGATACTCCGCCATGTCCTCAGGAGTCGTCAGATGCTCGGCTATGTCGAAATCTTTAAATTGAGTCATGGGGCACTCCTTTTTCTCAAATTCTTCGGCAATTTCTTTAGCTCGCTCGATGTCGCGTTTTTGCGTTGATTTATCGCCACCTATCAACAGTAGATAAACCACCTCACCTATACGCTTGAAGTACACCCGGTATCCAGGACCATAGTGGATGCGCATTTCGGATACGCCATTTCCGACGTTTTCGCAGTCTCCAAAATTGCCCATTCTTGCGTTGTCCAATCTTGTAAGCACACGTCCATGGACGGGTTTACTGCGTAGCGAATAAAGCCATTCCTGAAACTCATCAGATCTCTTGAAGTGAATCATCTCGGATCGTATTCCTTGGGATACATGTTGGCAAGTTTCGACGCGCTGCAAAAAGCAGGCGTCCCCCTCGCGGATGGCTGACGCGAAACCGCGAGGGGGGAGGTTAGGGCGGGGGCTTTTGGCTGAGCCAGCCAGCTTGTTCGGAAGTATTTGTAGGGGCATTCGCCTTTCGACGGTCAAGCCTGATAGATGGATGTCCGGTTGGCTATTCGTCTAAAAAGAAATTTCCGACAAGCCTTTGAGGTTGTCCCTAGGACGCTTGATCTCTAGTCTCCGTGCACCGCTGCCAACGCAGCGGACGGGCGTCGCGGCCCGGGTTTTCTAAGAGCAAAAGCGCTATCGCCTGCTTTCAGTTGATGCTTTTTTATCGTCTACTGTGCGGCTAAATGGTGGCTGTGCGCGGGATACCTTCGGGTATGCCGGGATGCCTTAGACCGGTCCGCGAACCTGCGTACAGCTGCCACCCTATCGCGTCGCGGCGAATCAGTGGCAGCTCCACCTTTCTAAGGAGCTTCACAATGATCAAACCCACCCCAAATCCCCCCGTTCGGCTCTTCACCGTGGCCGATGGCATCAGCACCGAAGACCTGCTGGTCAACCTCAGCGAAACACTTGCCTCGGCCAACGCGCTGAGTTGCGATCTGGCGTTTGACCTGGAAGGTCCGAAACGCGAGGAATTGCTTGGCGTTGCTCAGTTGATCGAACTGGCGCAGTTGTTGGCTGATCGGGTACACGGCGGCGTTGGGCAGGTGTCCGCCGCGAGCAGCTAACAACGCAGTTCAAATGTGGGAGGGGGCTTGCTCCCGATTGCAGTAGTTCAGCCAATAAATCAGTGACTGACACACTGCCATCGGGAGCAAGCCCCCTCCCACATTTGAACTGCGTTGTTCAGGGAGATTGGATTGCCTGTAAGACCGCCGCCACTGTGGCGAACTCCCGATCCACCGCCGCCAACACCGGCCGCTTCAACACCAACACCGGCACCCCCCGTTCCCGCGCCACTTCCAGCTTCGGCTCAGTGGCGGTGCTGCCACTGTTCTTGCTGATCAGCACATCAATCCCCCGCCGTTCAAACAGCGCGCGTTCGTCTTCGATCAGAAACGGCCCGCGCGCGCCGATCACTTCACACCGCTCATTGCCCGGATACACATCCAGCGCGCGCAACGTCCAGAACTGCTCGGCGGGGATTTCGTCGAGATGCTGCAACGGCTCGCGACCCAAGGTGAACAGCGGACGCTTGAAGGGTTTCAAGGCGTCGATCAACTCAGCCCAGTCACTGACCTCCCGCCAGTCATCGCCGGCCTGCGGCTGCCACGCCGGGCGACGCAATGCCCAACACGGCACACCGCCCAACCGTGCAGCCTCGGCGGCATTGCGGCTGATCTGCGCCGCATACGGATGGGTCGCGTCGAGGATCAGGCTGATCTGTTCGTCGCGAACAAACTGCGCCAACCCTTCGGCGCCGCCATAACCGCCGACACGCACTTGGCAGGTAAGATCGGTAGGCACACGCCCCACACCCGCCAGGCTGTAGATATGCTCCGGCCCCAAGGTGCGCGCGATAGCCAGCGCTTCGGTCACACCGCCCAGCAGCAGGATGCGTTTCATCGCGGCTTGACCACTTCCAGCAGGGTGATTGGAAGCGCCTGCCGCCACGTATCGAACTCACCCAGTGGCTGGGCCTGAGCGACGTGGATGCGCGTCAGTTCGCCGCCATGCGCCGCGCGCCAGTTCATCAAGGTCATTTCACTTTGCAGGGTGACGGCATTGGCCACCAACCGACCGCCGGGGCGCAGGTGTTGCCAACAGGTGTCGAGCACACCGTCGCGGGTGACGCCGCCGCCGATGAAGATGGCGTCGGGAGCTGTAAGGCCGTGCAACGCTTCCGGGGCTTTGCCACGAATCAACTGCAAACCGGGCACGCCGAGGGCGTCGCGATTGTGTTCAATAAGGCTCTGGCGGCCTTCGTCTGCTTCAATCGCCAATGCGCGGCAGCTCGGATGGGCGCGCATCCATTCGATACCGATGGAGCCGCTGCCCGCACCCACGTCCCACAGCAGTTCGCCGGGCATCGGGGCGAGGCGGGCGAGGGTCATGGCGCGCACATCGCGTTTGGTCAGTTGGCCGTCGTGCTGGAAGGCGGAATCGGGCAAGCCTGCGAGGCGCGACAGACGTGGTGTGTCGCTGGAGGCCACGCAGTCGATGGCGACCAGGTTCAAATCGGCGACACAGGCGTGCTGCCAATCCTCAGCCAAACCGTCGATGCGCCGCTCATTCGCGCTGCCCAGGTGTTCAAATACTGTCAATCGGCTGGGCCCGAACCCGGATTCAGCCAACAACGAAGCAATCAACGCGGGACTGCCGCCGTCATTACTCAGTACCAATAAACGCACACCGGTGGCCAGATGCGCATTGATCGCCGCCACTGGCCGTGCCACGACGGACAGCGTCACCACCTCCTGCAACGGCCAGCCCAGCCGCGCCGCCGCCAACGACACCGACGACGGCGCCGGTAAAACCAGCAGTTCTTCAGCCGCCACCTGTCGCGCCAGGCTGGCCCCCACGCCATAAAACATCGGGTCACCACTGGCCAGCACGCACACAGGCTCGTCACGCCGCGCCAGTACCGGTTCCAGGGAGAACGGGCTCGGCCACACCTGGCGCTCACCGCGAATACACACCGGCAACAGGTCCAACTGGCGCTGGCCACCTATAATCCGCGAAGCGCGCAACAGGGCATGCCGGGCATTCCTGCCCAGCCCCTTGAAGCCGTCTTCACCGATGCCTACAACCGTCAGCCAGGGCGACATATCAATTCCTTGAGCGACATCCGACGGGCAGGCTTTTCATGCCGCCGGACAAAGCAGGCATAATACCGCGCCTTTACCCGTCAACCGGTAGCCCCGTGAACCCAACGCCCGCTGTGAATACCTTGCGCCCCTCGGCTTGTCCGGGGTTGCTGCGTATCGTCCAGGCGTTGGATGGCGGCATCTGCCGGATCAAACTGGCCGGTGGCTCGATCAGCGCCGCCCAGGCCCGTGCCGTGGCGGACGCGGCCCAGGCCTATGCGGGCGGGGTGATCGAGGCGACCAACCGCGCCAACCTGCAGATACGTGGGATCGGTGCCGAGCAAGACGCCTTGATCGCCATGCTGCTGGCCGCCGATCTGGGCCCGAGTAACGCCGCTGGCGATGACGTGCGCAACCTGATGCTCAGCCCCAGCGCCGGTATCGACCCGCAGATGCTGTTCGACACCCGGCCGCTGGCCGAGCAGATCCTCGCCACCCTGCAAAACCGTCCGCGTTTCCATGAGCTGTCGGCCAAGTTCGCCGTGCAACTGGATGGCGGTGAGGCCCTGGCGATGCTCGAGCATCATCATGATCTGTGGCTGTCGGCGTTCGTACGCAATGGCGAGACACTCCTCGCGTTCGGCCTGGCAGGTTGTCCAGGATTGGATGCACCGTTGGCCGCCGTGCCGTTGGCACAGGGTCATGGGTTGGTGGTGGCAGTGCTGGAGGCGTTTCTTGACCTCGCCACCCCGGAACAAACCCGCATGCGCCACCTGGCTGTGGATAAGTTGTTGAGCCGCCTCAGCCTGCCGCTGCTGCCGGCCGATGGCTTCAAACGCCCGCCTAGCGGCGCTTTGCTGCACCTCGGGAGTTATCCACAGGCTCAAAGCAATCAATTCTACGTCGCGGCCATCGCACCCTTGGGGCGCCTGGATTCGACGATGCTCACAGGCGTGGCGCAGCTCGCCAGCGAATATGGCGACGGCACCTTGCGCTTCACCCCCTGGCAAGGTGTGTTACTGCCCAACGTCGAAAAACCTCACGCCGTGACCCAACGGCTGGCGCAACTGGGCTTCCTCTGCACCGTCGACCAACCCTTGGCCCGCGTGATCGCCTGCACCGGTTCCAGCGGCTGCGCCAAAGCCCTCGCCGACACCAAGGCCGACGCCGTGCACTTGGCCGCGCTGCATCCCGGCCATGACGTGCACCTGTCCGGCTGCCCACGTTCCTGCGCCGCCGCACATATCGCGCCGGTCACCTTGCTGGCGGTGAGCCCCGGCCACTACGACCTGTATTTTCGCGATGCAGCCCACCCCGGTTTCGGCCGGCTGCGCGCACGCACCCTTTCCATTGAAGCGGCGGGCGCCTTGCTGCGCGCTCACCCACGGAGCAACACCGATGATTGATTACATCCGCGACGGTCAGGAGATCTATCGCAACTCCTTCGCCATTATTCGCGCGGAAGCCAAGTTGGAGCGTATCCCGGCCGACCTGGAGAAACTCGCGGTGCGGGTGATCCATGCCTGCGGCATGGTCGAGGCCATCGACGGCCTGCAGTTCTCCGAAGGTGCGGGTAAGGCCGGGCGCGATGCGCTGGCCGCTGGCGCGCCGATTCTGTGTGATGCGCGGATGGTCTCCGAAGGCGTGACCCGTGCGCGCCTGCCCGCCAACAACCCGGTGATCTGCACCCTGCGCGACGACAGCGTGCCGGAGTTGGCGCGGGAGCTGGGCAATACCCGCTCCGCTGCGGCCCTGGAGCTGTGGCGTCCGCACCTGGAAGGTAGCGTGGTGGTAATCGGCAACGCGCCGACCGCGTTGTTCTACCTGCTGGAAATGCTTGACGCGGGGGCACCGAAACCGGCGTTGATCCTCGGCTTCCCGGTCGGCTTTGTCGGCGCTGCCGAATCCAAGGCGATGCTGGCGGCGGACAGCCGTGGCGTACCGTTCGTGATCATGCAGGGCCGCCTGGGCGGCAGTGCCATGGCCGCGGCGGCGGTGAATGCGCTCGCCACGGAGGTCGAATAATGCCGGCACGCGGACGTTTGATCGGCCTGGGCGTCGGCCCCGGCGACCCGGAACTGATTACCCTCAAGGCCCTGCGCCTGCTGCGCGAATCGCCGGTGGTGGCGTACTTCGTGGCCAAGGGCAAGAAGGGTAACGCCTTCGGCATCATCGAAGACCACCTAGTGCCACAGCAAACCCTGATGCCACTGGTGTACCCGGTGACCACCGAAGCGCTGCCGGCGCCGTTGTCCTATGAACAAGTGATCAGCGACTTCTACGACACCGCCAGTGTCGAGGTGGCCGTGCACCTGGACGCCGGTCGCGACGTGGCGGTGATCTGTGAAGGCGATCCGTTCTTCTACGGCTCCTATATGTATTTGCATGACCGCTTGGCCGAGCGCTACGAAGCCCAGGTTATCCCCGGTGTGTGCTCGATGCTTGGCGGCGCCTCGGTGCTGGGCGCGCCGTTGGTGTATCGCAACCAGAGCCTGTCGGTGCTGTCGGGCGTATTGCCCCACGAAGACCTCAAGCGCCGCCTGGCGGATGCCGACGCGGCGGTGATCATGAAGCTGGGGCGCAACTTCCCCAAGGTGCGCCAGGTACTGGAAGAACTCGGCCTGGCCGAGCGCGCACTGTATGTGGAGCGCGCGACCATGGCCAACCAGAAAATCGTGGCGCTGGACCAGGTGGAGCCGATGTCTTCGCCGTACTTCTCGCTGATCATCGTGCCGGGTGAACGGTGGCAAGGTTGATGAACCCGGCGATTGTCATTCTGGGCCAGGGCAGCCTGGCCACCGCGCGCAGGATCCAGCAGGTTTACCCTGGCGCACTGATCCACGGCCTGGCCGGGCGGGTTGAGGGTGCAGACCAGTCTTACAGCGAATTCGGCGCGACCCTGCGTCAGTTGTACCAGCAGGGCACGCCGCTGATCGCCCTGTGTGCGGCCGGCATCGTGATCCGCACCCTGGCGCCGCTGCTGCTGGAGAAAGGCGAAGAACCCGCCGTGCTGGCCGTGGCGGAAGATGGCAGCGCCGTGGTGCCGTTGCTCGGTGGCCTTGGCGGGGTGAACGTCATGGCGCGGGACATCGCGGCAGCACTGGGTGTCGCTGCGGCGATCACCACCAGTGGCGAGTTGCGATTCGGCACCTGCCTGCTCAACCCGCCGGCGGGTTATGAGCTGGCGGACCTGGAGCTGGGCAAGCGCTTCGTGTCCGACCTGCTGGCCGGCGAAAGCGTGCGCATCGAAGGCGCGGCGCCGTGGTTGGACCAGGCGAATTTGCCCCAGGACCAGCAAGCGCATCTAGCCATTCACGTGGGCAGTGCCGAGCGTGTGCCTTCCGCCAACGAGTTGCTGATCTATCCAAAGACGGTGTGCGTGACCTGCAAGCCGGGTACGCAGTTGGCCGAGCGTGTGCGCGCGGCCTTGCACGAGGCGGGCATTGCCGTGCAATCCCTGGCGTGCCTGTTGGCCAGCGATACGCAGATGGCTGACCCGTCGTTGCACGAAGCCGCGTCGGCGTTGGGCGTGCCGCTGTGCTTTGGCGGCGTTACCCAGGCTGCCGATATTGTCATCGAGGTGGCTGACCAACCGCTGGACCTGGCCCAGGTCGGCCGCCGCCGTGGCCGCCTTGCCGTGATTGGCCTGGGCCCTGGCGCCGCCGAGCTGATGGTGCCGGCGGTCAAGGCCGAACTGGCGCGCTGCACCGATGTGCTGGGCTATGAAACCTATGTGCGCATGGCCGGGCCGTTCCGTGACGATCAGGTACAGCATTGCACCGATAACCGCGAAGAGATGCAGCGCGCCCGCCACGCCTTCGAGCTGGCCGCCCAGGGGCGTTCGGTGGTGGTGGTGTCGTCCGGCGACCCGGGCGTCTTCGCCATGGCGGCGGCGGTGATCGAGGCGTTGCACGAGTCCGGCGATCCGGCGTGGCATCAGGTCGACCTGGAAATCCTGCCGGGGGTTTCGGCCTCCCTGGCCACCGCGGCCCAGGCCGGCGCGCCGTTGGGCCACGACTTTTGCGTGATGTCGCTGTCGGACAACCTCAAGCCCTGGTCGATCATCGAAAAGCGCCTGGACCTCGCGTCCCAGGCCGACCTGGCCCTGGCGTTCTACAACCCGATTTCGCGTTCGCGGCCTTGGCAGCTGGGGCGCGCCCTGGAAATCGTCGCGCAACACCGCACGCCTGAGACCCCGGTGGTGCTGGGTCGCGATATCGGTCGCCCCGGCCAGACCCTGCGCGTCACCACCCTCGGGCAACTCACGCCAGACCAGGTGGACATGCGCACCATGGTGCTGGTCGGCTCATCCACTACCTGCACATTCCCTCGCGCCGATGGCGGTGAATGGGTGTACACGCCGCGCTGGTACGGTGCAAAGCCTGCCTCCTGAAAACGCTTGGGTGGCTGCACGAAAGCTCCGAATGACAATGGGTGATCACCTGCTGTTGCTCGGGGCTTTTTCTTTTTTGAGTGACGAAAGCCGGAAGGCCCCGAGGGGCGCCCTGTCATTGCTGGGCAGCGTTTTTTGCCGCGTGCCGGCAAGCGATGTTTGTGGGATGGAAGAGCCGCCGCTGACTGGACTAGTGTGGACACAAGCCCCGAGCCGGGGTGTTTGTGGAGAACTGAAATGGAGCGACATCACAGAAGGATCAACAACATAAAACGGCGCAAGTTGATTGCGCGCTACACATTGCCGAGGGCGCGAGGTGCGCAGCCCTCATTGCCGCTTGACACGGAGGACGACTGCAACGCGGCGGTAGTCAACAACAGCGTGATTTCGTTTGCCGAGGGGCTGTCCGGGTTGAACCGGGAATACATTCGCAAAAGCTATCTGCTGGCCAGCGGCTACGTCAGCGATGTATTGAAGATCCAGCGAGGTACCGAGGCCTGGTACGACGAATTTATCAAGGTGATGATCAGCCTGGGCTGGCTACCGGTGCGCAGCAGTTTCGAGCGGGTCTCACAGTCGGGCAAGGGCCTGACCGTACAACTGGCGGCGTTGAATATCATCACCGCGATACTGGCGGGGGTGTCGGTTTCGGGACCGCTGGTTACGGCGCTGCCGAAACTGGCGGCCGATGCGCTGGAGGCACTGAAGCAGCAACCGAGTTCTTTCGAACTGTTCAAGCGCAACAGTACGGTGCACCAGGGCGGTGATTTCGGCCTGGCATCCTGCGCCGAAACCGACGGCGAATTGATGATGGTGCTGGTGACGTACAGCACCCAAGGCGTGAACAAACAGGTGGGGCTGCCGTTTCTGGAGTGGGACAGTTCCTCGTTCGAGGCCTTCAGCGGGCAGACCTGCCTGGTGCTGAATACCTCGATGGTCAACGAAAAAAACCTCCAACTGATGCGCGAGAGCGCGGGCGACAAGGTGCAGTCGGCGATTGCCAAATACCGGATCTAAGGCACCAGGTAGCCGCGCACCCCGGTAAAGATGATTTGCGCGGCGAGGGCACACACGAATAATCCCATCAACCGACTGACAATCTGCAGGCCCTGGTCACCGAGAATCCGTTCGATACGGTTGGACAGGTACAGCACCACACCGACCGTGAGGCTGGCCAGGGCGATGCTGAGGATGGCCGTGATCTTGTCATCCCAGTGCGGTTGGCTGACGCCCATGACCAACAGCGCACCGATGGTGCCGGGGCCGACCGTGAGGGGAATGGTCAGCGGCACGATGGTCACGTCCTGCTGCACATTGTCGGTCTGCACGGCCGACTTGCCCTGGGCCATGCCCAGGGCGGAGATAAACAGCACACTGCCGGCGCCGATGCGAAAGGCATCCACGGTGATGCCGAACACGCTGAAGATCACCCGGCCGAACAGGTAGAGCAACACGCTCGACACCAGGGTTGCCAGCGATACTTTCCAGGCCAGGCGCCGCCGCTCTTTGCTCGAATAACCACGGGTCAGGCTGATAAAGCAGGACAGCACGAAGAACGGGCTGTAGAGCACCAGCATCTTCAGGTAAACGCTGAATAACACGTGGAGCATGGGGGGGCTCGCAGGCGGGGAAAGTGTGGAGAGTCTATCAGGCGCCAGAGATCAAATGTGGGAGGGGGCTCGCCCTAATGCCAGTCAGTTACAGTGTTCGCTCTTGACTGAAGCAAGCCCCCACCCACATTGGAATTGCATTTAAAGTCAGGACGGGGCGTGTTCAGGCCGTTGTTGACGCTGCGCCACCCAGAACTCCACCAGCTCACGCAATTGTGATAACTCCACCGGCTTGGCCATGTGCCCGTCCATCCCCGCCTGGCGTGCGCGTTCTTTGTGCTCCGAGAGGATATGCGCCGTGAGCGCTACCACGGGTGTGCGAATGCGCTGGTGGCTGACTTCCCACGCCCGCAGTTGCTGGGTAGCCGAGAAACCATCGAGAACCGGCATCTCACAGTCCATCAACACCAGGTCATAACGCTGGGCCTTCATCGCCTCGAGGGCTTCCTCACCGTTGCTGGCGGTATCCGGGTCGAGGTTGAGCTTGCCGAGCATGCCGCGAATCACTTTGGTGGAGATGCTGTTGTCTTCGGCCACCAGGATCCTGAAGTCGCTGGGCACGGTCACCGCCGCCGGGACGCTGAGGGGCGGACGGGGCTGCACGCCACCTTTGCTGCGTTGGGTCAACTCGTCGGCCAGGGTGGTCTTGAGGGTGTAACCGGCAACCGGCTTGGCGAGGATGCGCTTGATCCCGCAGTTACGCGCGATGATCTTGCTCGGCGCATTGCTGATGCCGGTGAGCATGATCAGCAGGATGTCGTGGTTCAGGCTCGGGTCTTCCTTGATCTTCGCCGCCAGTTGCATGCCGGTCATGCCGGGCATGTTCTGGTCCAGCAGCACCACATCGAAGTAATCGCGCAGGTGCGCCTTGGTGCGCAGCAAGGCCAAGGCCTCTTTACCCGACGGCACGGCGCTGACATTCAGGCCCCAGGCCGAGCATTGCTGCACCAACACTTTGCGGCACGTATCGTTGTCGTCCACCACCAGCACGCGCGCGCCTTTGAGCGGGCCGTCGAGGTCGGAGGTGGGGTGTTCCAGGCGTTCCGGGTCCAGCGGCAGGGTCAGCCATAACGTGCTGCCCTGATGGCTGCCGCTCTTGATGCCGAACTCACCGTTCATCAACAGGATCAGCTGGCGCGCGATCACCAGGCCCAGGTGGCCGCTCAAGCGGGTGGCCGAGAGGAAGTTCTTGCTGTGCAGTTCGCTGTGCAGCAGGGCCTCGCGTTCAGCGGCTTCCATTGGCAGGCCGCTGTCCTGCACGGCAATGCGCAGGCGCGGCTTGGTGCTGCGGTCATCCAGGGCGACGACGATCAGCACTTCGCCTTCGTCGGTTTTGTGCAGGGCGTTTTCCAGCAGGCTCAACAGCGCCTGGCGCAGGCGGGTCGGATCGCCGCTGATGACGCGGGGCACCTGTGGCTGGATGAAGCTGATCAACTCGACGTTCTGCTGCTCGGCCTTGGCGCGGAAGATGCTCAGGCAGTCTTCGATCAGCGCATTGAGGTCGAATTGCACGTCATCCAGCTCGATCTGCCCGGATTCGAGCTTGGAGATGTCGAGGATCTCGTTGATCAATGTCAGCAGCTCGTTACCGGCGCTGTGGATGGTTTGCACGTAGTCGCGCTGTTTCACCGACAGTGGCGTGCCCAGCAGCAGTTCGGTCATGCCCAGCACGCCGTTCATGGGGGTGCGGATTTCGTGGCTGATCTTGGCCAGGAATTCGGCCTTGGCGGCGATCTCGGCATTGCTGGCGGCCAGGTCGCGGCTGAGGCTGAAGCGGGCCTCGACAATCGCGCGCTGGCGCTCGCCCAGGGCCAGGCTCATCAACAGGCCGCTCAGGCAGATGAAGGCCAGCAATGTGACGATCAACCCCTGGGGCGACACCATCGTCAGCCCCAGCAACGCCGGGAGAATGATCAGCGTGCCGATGTTGAACACCACCATGCCCGCCACGAACAAGCGCGCCGGGCGATAGCCTTTCTGCCAGTGATACGCCGAGACAAACAGCATGCTCAGGCCCGCCAGGGCCACCAGCGCGTAGGTGATGATGTTCAGCGGCAGGGTACTGACGAACAACAGCAGCAGGCCGCACAGCACGATAAACAGGATGTCGGCCATCAACAGCTTGTTCAGCGGGTGCGGACCCAGGGGCATGAAGAAGCGATAGGCAAACATCAGCCCGCAGGGCGCTGTCAGCAGCAGGGCCAGGTAGGCGCCCGGGGTCTGGACCGCGTGCCAGTTCGGCAGCCATGGGCCTACCAGGTTGAGCAGCAGCGCCAGGCTGAGCATCAGCAGCAGTTCGCAGGCCGCCAGCCACAGGCTGCTGCGCGAGCGGTGGTAAGCGAAGCGCGTGAGGTTGTGCAGGATCAGCATCAGCAGGCAGCCGAACAGCAGGCCGTAGATCAATGTCTGGGTCTGGTCGGCGGCGGCCAGCACGGCCGGTTCCAGGGTGATATAGGGGCGCAGTTCGTGCTCGGAAACCAGGCGCAGGTAGACGTCGAGGGTCTGTTGGCTCTGGGGCATCGGCAGCATGAAGTCGTTGCTGGGCAGCGGGCGTTCCGCCTGGGGCTGGCGGTTACCGCTGCTTTGTTGCTCGATCAGGGTGTCGCCGTCCAGCACATAGAGGCTCAGGTGCGCCAGGTCCGGGGCGAATACCCGCAGCACCTGCTCGTGCTTGCCGGGTTGCAGCTTGAAACGTACCCACAACGCACCGTCCGGTTCCGCGGCGGTAATGCGGTCCAGTTCGATGGGGCTGAATTGATTGGTGTAGCGCGAGGAACGGATGTCGCTCAGCTGCAGGTCGGCCTGTTCATCAAGCAATACTGCCCAGCCACTGCCTTGCGCGGCGGCCTGGGCCGGGAACAGGCAGAGCAGCGTCAGCAGACTGACAGTAAAACCTATGGCGATCCTGAGCCAGCGCACGGCGAAATCCCTTCGTAGGTTGATGCACGGTTAACTATGCGCGGGGAGGCCTGTATACGGCAAGGGCCAGAAGCCCTTGCCTAACCGAACGGATAGCTAGCGTTACTGGCTTTCGCCACGTTCACGGGCAATGGCGCGGTAGCCGATGTCCGTGCGGTAGAAGCAGCCTTGCCAGTCGATTTTTGCGGCCAGCTTGTACGCCTGTTGCTGTGCGGCGTCGACGCTGGCACCCATGGCGGTGGCGCACAGCACACGGCCTCCGGCGGTCACGACCTTGCCGTCCTTGAGCGCGGTGCCCGCATGGAACACCTTGCCTTCCAAGGTGGCCGCCGCGTCCAGGCCTTCAATCACATCGCCCTTGGCGTAGTCGGCCGGGTAGCCACCGGCGGCCAGCACAATGCCGACGCTCGGACGTGGATCCCACTGCGCTTCAACCTTGTCCAGGGCCTGGGCCAGCGCGGCTTCCACCAGCAGCACCAGGCTCGATTGCAGGCGCAGCATCACCGGCTGGGTTTCCGGGTCGCCGAAGCGGCAGTTGAACTCGATGACTTTCGGGTTACCGGCTTTGTCGATCATCAGTCCGGCGTAGAGGAAACCGGTGTACACATTGCCTTCATCGGCCATGCCGCGCACGGTCGGCCAGATCACCAGGTCCATCACGCGCTGGTGCACGTCGGCGGTCACCACCGGGGCAGGGGAGTAGGCACCCATGCCGCCCGTGTTCGGGCCAGTGTCGGCGTCGCCGACGCGTTTGTGGTCCTGGCTGGTGGCCATCGGCAGCACGTTCTTGCCGTCGACCATCACGATAAAGCTGGCTTCTTCGCCGTCGAGGAATTCCTCGATGACGACGCGCGAACCCGCGTCACCAAAGGCGTTACCGGCGAGCATGTCACGCACGGCGTCTTCGGCTTCCTGCAGGGTCATGGCGACGATCACGCCTTTACCGGCGGCCAGGCCGTCGGCCTTGATCACGATCGGCGCACCTTTTTCACGCAGGTAGGCCAGGGCGGGCTCGATCTCGGTGAAGTTCTGGTAGTCGGCCGTCGGGATCTTGTGGCGCGCCAGGAAATCCTTGGTGAAGGCTTTCGAGCCTTCCAGCTGGGCGGCGCCGGCGGTTGGGCCGAAGCAATCCAGGCCGCGGCTGCGGAACAGGTCTACGACACCGGCAACCAATGGCACTTCCGGACCGACGATGGTCAGGGAGACGTTTTTCTCGGCGAAGTCGGCCAGCTGCTCAAGGGCCAGTACGTCGATGGCGACGTTTTCGCACTTGGCTTCGATGGCGGTACCGGCATTGCCGGGGGCGACGAAGACTTTCTGGACCCGTGGGTCCTGGGCAACTTTCCAGGCCAGGGCGTGTTCACGGCCACCGCTGCCAATGATCAAAACATTCATTTCAAAAACCTCAAATTCTGTAGGCGCCGCTGGAGCGCTTTTAAATGTGGGAGGGCTTTTGTGGTGAGGGGGCTTGCCCCCCACTGTGTTCACTGGAGATCCAGTGGGGCTGCTGCGCAGCTCAGCGCGGGGCAAGCCCGCTCGCCACAAAAAGCCCCTCCCACATTTGGATCAGTGACGGAAGTGGCGCATGCCGGTGAAGACCATGGCAATGCCGGCTTCATCAGCAGCGGCGATCACCTCGGCATCACGCATCGAGCCACCCGGTTGGATCACGGCAGTCACGCCGGCTTTCGCGGCGTTGTCCAGGCCATCACGGAACGGGAAGAATGCATCCGACGCCATCACCGAGCCGGCCACCTGCAAACCGGCATGCTCGGCCTTGATCGCGGCGATACGCGCTGAGTTCACGCGGCTCATCTGGCCAGCGCCGACACCGATGGTCTGGCGGTTCTTGGCGTAGACGATGGCGTTGGATTTAACGTACTTGGCCACTTTCCAGGCGAAGATCAGGTCGTTGATCTCTTGCTCGGTCGGGGCGCGCTTGGTCACCACTTTCAGGTCTGCGCTGCCGATCATGCCGATATCGCGGCTCTGTACCAGCAGGCCGCCATTGACGCGCTTGTAGTCCCAGGCAGCGGCACGTTCAGCCGACCACTCGCCGCAGGCCAGCAGGCGCACGTTGGCTTTGGCCGCCACGATGGCGCGGGCTTCTTCGCTCACGGAAGGGGCGATGATCACTTCGACGAACTGACGCTCGACGATGGCCTTGGCCGTCTCTGCATCCAGTTCACGGTTGAAGGCGATGATGCCGCCGAACGCGGATTCGGTGTCGGTGGCGTAGGCCAGTTCGTACGCCTGGCGAATGCCGCCTTCAGCGTCCGGGCTCACGGCCACGCCGCATGGGTTGGCGTGCTTGACGATCACGCAGGCCGGCTTGACGAAGCTCTTCACGCATTCCAGCGCGGCGTCGGTGTCGGCCACGTTGTTGTAGGACAGTTCTTTGCCTTGCAACTGGGTCGCGGTGGCGATGCCCACTTCGGCAGGCTTGGCTTCCACGTAGAACGCCGCGCTCTGGTGCGGGTTCTCGCCGTAGCGCATTTCCTGGGCCTTGATGAACTGGCTGTTGAAGGTGCGCGGGAACTGGCTGCGGCCTTCTGTGCTCAGGGTTTCGGCGGCCTGGTTCACGGTGCCCATGTAGTTGGCGATCATGCCGTCGTAGGCGGCGGTGTGTTCGAACGCCTTGAGCATCAGGTCGAAACGCTGGGCGTAGGTCAGGCCGCCGGCTTTCAGGCTTTCCAGCACCTGGGCGTAGTCGCCGGCGTTGACCACGATGGCCACGTCTTTGTGGTTCTTGGCCGCCGAGCGAACCATGGTCGGGCCGCCGATATCGATGTTTTCGATGGCGGTCGGCAGGTCGCAGCCCGGCTTGTTGATGGTGGCTTCGAACGGGTAGAGGTTGACGGCCACCAGGTCGATCGGCTTGATGCCGTGCTCGGTCATGATGGCGTCGTCGATGCCGCGACGGCCGAGGATGCCGCCGTGGATTTTCGGGTGCAGGGTCTTGACGCGACCGTCCATCATTTCTGCGAAGCCGGTGTAGTCCGCCACTTCCACTGCGGCCACGCCGTTGTCCTGCAGCAGTTTGAAGGTCCCGCCCGTGGAGAGGATTTCCACGCCCAGGGCTTCCAGCTCCCGGGCAAATTCGAGGATCCCGGTCTTGTCGGAGACACTGATCAAGGCGCGGCGGATCGGCAGGCGGGTAGTCTGGTCGGTCATTTCAATTTCCATCAAAAGCAAAGGAGTCAGCAAAAAAGGCGACCGGTTTTACGCGGGCGCCTTTCTGGTTTGATTGAATGCTTACAGCAAATCGTATTGCTTGAGCTTTTTGCGCAAGGTGCCACGGTTGAGGCCCAGCAGCTCACTGGCTTTGGTCTGGTTGCCCTTGACGTAGTTCATCACGCTTTCGAGCAGGGGCGCCTCGACTTCGGAGAGCACCAGGTTGTACACGTCCGTGACGGAAGCGCCCTCAAGGTGGGCGAAATAATTATGCAGCGCCTTCTCGACACTCCCGCGAAGGGTCTGGCCTTCTTCGCTCGGCGTGTTGAGGTGCTGTTTCAAATTGACGTTGTCGCTCACGGGTGTTGTTCCACTCACTAAAGTCTCGGTCATCATCGTCATGCGGCCACCCATTCTCCGTCCCCTGCTCTCAGGCTCTTGTCTCGTTCGGCAAAAAACTCACGAACGGCGGTGACCTGTGCTTGCGTTTCATCCAAACGATTGAAGCCGGCGCGAAACTCCCTGGCGCCCGGCAGGGTTGCGAGATACCAACCCACATGCTTGCGAGCAATACGCACGCCCATCACCTCTCCATAGAAGGTGTGAAGTGCAGCCAGATGCTCTAGCAGAATACGTTCCACCTCGACCAGTTCCGGCGCCGGCAGGACTTCACCTGTACGCAGGAAATGCTCGACCTCACGAAAAATCCACGGCCGCCCCTGGGCGGCCCGGCCAATCAACACACCATCGGCACCGGTGGCGTGCAGCACGCGCCGGGCTTTTTCGGCCGAGTCGATGTCGCCATTGGCAAATACCGGCATCGACACCGCCTGCTTGATCGCGGCGATGGTGTCGTACTCGGCTTCACCGGTGTAAAGGTCGGCGCGGGTGCGACCATGCACCGCCAGCGCTGTAATGCCTGCCTGTTCGGCGATCTTCGCCACCGTCAGGCCGTTCTTGTTGTCCCGGTCCCAACCGGTACGAATCTTCAGGGTCACCGGCACATCCACTGCGGCAACAACGGCCTGCAGGATCTCGGCAACCAACTGCTCATCTTTCAACAGCGCGGAACCGGCGGCCTTGTTGCAGACCTTCTTGGCCGGGCAGCCCATGTTGATATCGATGATCTGTGCGCCCAACTCCACGTTGGCCCGGGCCGCATCCGCCAGCATCTGCGCATCACCCCCGGCGATCTGGACCGAGCGGGGCTCGGGATCACCTTCGTGGATCATGCGCATCCGCGATTTGCGGGTGTTCCACAAGCTCATGTCGCTGGTGACCATTTCCGAGACTACTAGACCCGCGCCCAAACGCTTGCACAGCTGACGAAAGGGCTGGTCGGTGACGCCCGCCATCGGGGCGAGAATCAAGCCATTCTGCAATGTATATGGGCCGATGCGTACCGCCGACATAGGACTTCCCTGTTGTGGGGCCGGATCATTAGAGTTCGAAAAAGGGTTGGCATGATACCCGCTCTCGATGACTGGATAAAGGCTGAATTGGATAAAATCTGAACAGTTATTTCTTTATCGCCGCCGGTTTGGATGGGCGGGGCCCAGTCAATACTCCACCGTCAAGCGACGGTGCGTAGGCCGATTCACTCGGGCGAGTGGAAGCTCAGGCTGTAATTCACGGCTTTATTGCCCGGATCGAGGATATCCAGGGAGATATGGATCGGGGTTTGTGATGGCATTTCGCTCACCCCGGCCAACTCGCCGCTCAGGTATTCGGCGGGCTTGAAGCGACGACTGGCAATCAGGTTGCCGTTGAGGTCGGCGAAACGCAGTTCCAGCAGCGGAAAGGGCTGGGAGAACGTCGCGCGGTTATAGATGATCGCATCCACCACCAGCGCCCCGGCGAACTCCGGGTGGCTGCGTACCACCAGGTTACTGCTCTTGATATGGGCGATATCGACCCGCGACGGCACCGTGCAGCCCAGTGTGGGGCACAGTTGCTGGAACCATGGGCGGTAAGCGTCCTGGCGGGCCAGATCGTCGAACTGATAGGCAATGTACTGCGCAGCCAGGCCGGCGGCGGCGATCAGTACCAGCAGTATCCAGATCAGGCGACGGCCCAGGCCCTGCGGGCGTTTTTGCGCGTACAGGTGCAGAGGGTCGTCTTCCAGGTCCTGGAGCAGGTCGTCATGGACGCCGGCCTCGGGGCGTGGGCGCTTGCGATGGGATTGCACACGCTCTTCGGGCTCCGCTTCATCCGCTGCCGCTGTCAGGGGCGTGAACGGCGGGTCGGAGTGTTCATCTTCCGGGGTTGAGCGCAGCGCAGGCTCATCGTCGAGGTGCAACGACATGGAGGGCTCGGTGCGCTGCCTGGTCGCAGGGGCTTTGGCCGGTTCAGGTTCGTCTTCGGAAGCGTTGGCGCGTTCTCCAGGCGGTTCGCTGAACAGGCTGGCGGCCCATTTTTCTTCTTCGGCCTTGACGGTTTCGCGGCTGGCGCTGAGAGCGTCTTCTTTCTGCCGACGGTCGGCACCGGGCTGGCGGCGTTCCGCGCCCACGGGCAGCGTGTGCTGAATCTCGCGGCGTTCAAGCTTGGCCAGTTCCTGGTCCAGGTCCAGGTTGTCCAGGTCCAGCTCTTCGGCACTCCACTGCTTCTGGCTGATTGCCCGCTGTGGCTCAGGCGCGGCTTCGCGCACGGGCTCGATCGTGGCCGGCTGCTCCGGCGCAGGCGCCTGGGCGCGCTGCTCCAGCAGCTGGCGGGCAGCGTTGAAGACTTGCAGGCACGAGCCGCAGCGAACCACGCCGCGAGCCACGCTCAATTGGGCGTGGTTGACGCGAAAGCGGGTTTGGCAATGCGGGCACTGGGTGACGAAACTGTCGGTCATGCGGCCATCCGATTCAGGCAAGCGCTCATTCTAGCGCCGACGCCCGCTGATGCGTACCCAGCCATCACGGTTAGCGATCGGATCCAGCTCGAAATCCTTGGCGTAGGCGGCGGCGACATCTTCGCCCTGCTCGGCGAGGATGCCCGACAGCGCCAGGCGCCCGCCCGGCTTGACCAGGCTCGACAGTTGTGGCGCCAGGGACACCAGCGGGCCGGCGAGGATATTGGCGACCAGCACGTCGGCCTGCACCTGGGGCAAATCCTGCGGCAGGTAGAGCGGGAATTTGCCTTCAGGAATGTTGTTGCGCCCGGCGTTATCCCGGGACGCTTCCAGGGCCTGCACGTCGATGTCGGTGCCCACGGCTTCCTTGGCGCCCAGCAACAGGGCGGCAATCGCCAGGATCCCCGAGCCGCAGCCGAAATCCAGCACGTGGCTGTCCGTCAGGTCCTGGCCGTCCAGCCACTCCAGGCACAGCGCGGTGGTGGGGTGGGTGCCAGTGCCGAATGCGAGGCCCGGATCCAGCAGCAGGTTGACCGCGTTCGGCTCCGGGGCGGCATGCCAGCTCGGCACGATCCACAGGCGTTGGCCGAAGCGCATCGGCTGGAAGTTGTCCATCCAGCTGCGTTCCCAGTCCTGGTCTTCGATGATTTCGCTGTGATGCTCGGGCAACGGGCTGCCGGTGAGCAATTCCATATGGGCCAGTACGGCGGGGGCATCGGTGCCGTCTTCGAACAGGGCCAGCAGATGGGTGTGGGACCACAGCGGGGTGGTATTCAGCTCGGGTTCGAAGATCGGCTGGTCTTCGGCGTCCATGAAGGTCACCGAGACGGCGCCCACTTCGAGGAACGCGTCTTCGTAGGTTTCGGCTTGTTCTGGGCTGATGGCGAGACGGACTTGCAGCCAAGGCATGGCGGGCACCTTTGAAAAAAATGAGTGTGCAGCGGGGTAGGCTGCGAAAGCGCGCAAGTTTACGCGAGCGAACAGCATAAGACGACATTACTGAGTGAATGCGGACCAAATGTGGGAGGGGCGGTGTGCATCCTGGAAAACAGGTGTGCAGAAACAACAAAGCCGCCCGAAGGCGGCTTTGTTGGGTGGAACACTTACTGGTTGGCCAGCTTGTGTTCCAGGTAGTGAATGTTCACACCACCTTCGCAGAAGCCTTCATCACGAACCAGGTCCCGGTGCAGCGGGATGTTGGTCTTGATGCCGTCGACCACGATTTCGTCCAGGGCATTGCGCATACGGGCCATGGCCTCGTCGCGGGTCGCGCCCCAGGTGATCAGCTTGCCGATCAGCGAGTCGTAGTTGGACGGAACCTTGTAGCCGCTGTACAGGTGCGAATCCACACGTACGCCGTTGCCGCCGGGCGCGTGGAAATGCTTGACCAGGCCAGGGCTTGGGATAAAGGTCTTCGGGTCTTCGGCGTTGATCCGGCACTCCAGGGAGTGACCGTGGATCTTCACGTCGTCCTGGGTGAAGGACAGCACGTTGCCGGCGGCGATGCTGAGCATCTCCTTGACGATGTCGATACCGGTGACCATCTCCGACACCGGGTGCTCTACCTGCACGCGAGTGTTCATCTCGATGAAGTAGAAACGGCCGTTCTCGTAGAGGAACTCAAAGGTACCGGCGCCACGGTAGTTGATGTCGATGCACGCCTTGACGCAGCGAGCCAGGACTTCCTGACGCGCTTTTTCATCCAGGCCCGGTGCCGGGGCTTCTTCCAACACCTTCTGGTGACGACGTTGCAGCGAGCAATCGCGATCGCCCAGGTGGATGGCGTGGCCCTGGCCGTCGGACAGTACCTGCACTTCCACGTGACGTGGGTTGGTCAGGTACTTCTCCAGGTAGACCATCGGGTTGCCGAACCAGGCAGCCGCTTCGGAGCGAGTCTGCTTGGCCGCTTCGATCAGCTCTTCTTCCTTATGCACCACGCGCATGCCGCGACCACCACCGCCACCGGCGGCCTTGATGATCACCGGGTAGCCGACTTCGCGACCAATGCGCAGTGCGGTTTCCTCGTCTTCAGGCAGTGGGCCGTCGGAGCCAGGAACGGTTGGCACGCCGGCGGCGATCATGGCGTCCTTGGCCGAGACCTTGTCGCCCATCAGGCGAATGGTTTCGGCTTTCGGGCCGATGAAGGCAAACCCGGATTTTTCCACCTGTTCGGCGAAATCGGCGTTTTCCGCGAGGAAGCCGTAGCCCGGGTGGATGCCATCAGCGCCGGTCACTTCAGCGGCGGCGATGATGTTCGAGACTTTCAGGTACGAGTTCGTGGCCAGTGGCGGGCCGATGCAGATGCTCTCGTCCGCCAGTTTCACGTGCATCAATTCGGTATCGGCCGTCGAGTAAACAGCGACGGTCTTGATGCCCTCTTCCTTACAGGCGCGCAGGATACGCAGCGCGATCTCGCCGCGGTTGGCGATCAGGACTTTTTGCAGTTTCTTCGCAGGTTTCAACATCGAAGGCGCTCCGCGGTTCAAACGATGGTGAACAGCGGCTGGTCGTACTCAACCGGCTGACCGTTTTCTACCAGGATGGATTCGATGACGCCGGCTTTTTCGGCCGTGATGTGGTTCATCATCTTCATCGCTTCAACGATGCAGATGGTGTCGCCCACTTTCACGGTCTTGCCTACTTCAACGAAGGCTGGCGAGGTCGGTGCCGGGGTGCGGTAGAACGTACCGACCATTGGCGACTTGACCACGAAACCGTTCAGCGCAGGGGCTGCCGGTGCGGCAGGTGCGGCGGCGGCAGCAGGCGCGGCGGCCGGAGCAGCAGCCGGTGCCGGTGCTTGCATCTGTGGTGCGTAGAACTGTTGGGCCGGGGTCTTGCTGTGGCGGCTGATCCGTACGGACTCTTCGCCTTCCTTGATTTCCAGCTCGTCGATACCGGATTCTTCCAGCAGTTCGATCAGTTTCTTAACTTTACGGATATCCATGAATCATCAACTCCCAAGGGTCGGTCAGGGGCGCTTGGCCGGTTGTTCAAGCTGTTCCAGGGCGGCCTCCAGGGCCAGTCGGTAACCGCTGGCGCCAAGGCCGCAGATCACTCCTACCGCAACGTCGGAGAAGTAGGAGTGATGGCGGAAAGGTTCGCGTTTGTGCACGTTCGATAAATGCACTTCGATGAATGGGATGCTCACCGCCAGCAGCGCGTCACGTAATGCAACGCTTGTGTGCGTAAAAGCGGCGGGATTGATCAGGATAAAGTCCACGCCTTCGCCACGGGCGGCATGGATGCGATCAATCAATTCATACTCGGCATTGCTTTGCAGGTAGAGCAAATGGTGGCCGGCTTCACGTGCCCGTCGTTCCAGGTCAAGGTTGATCTGATCGAGGGTCACTGCCCCGTAGACGCCCGGTTCACGGGTGCCGAGCAGGTTCAGGTTGGGTCCGTGAAGAACCAGTAAGGTCGCCATCGGCTGTTCCTTGTTATTGATGTGGGCAAGGCAGAACCCGGCGACTATGCCGCAAAGCCTTTGTGACTGTCCAGTTCTACGCAGTAGGCGGCACGATTAGCGAGGATTGCGCAAAATTTGTGACTGGGGGTCGGGATCCGGTCATGGGTAATACGCCCTTGAATCCCGTGGAGATCAAATGTGGGAGGGGCGGTGCGACGATTCGACTTGCTCCCGATTGCAGTGTGTCAGTCTCGCATCTGTAACTGATCCACCGCTATCGGGGGCAAGCCCCCCCACATGTTGATCTTCATTTGATTTTGGATCTTCATGGGGCCGGTCAGACACGGAACGCCTGCACAGCCGTATTGAGCTGCCCACCCAGCACCAGCAAATGCTCACCCTGGCTGCGGCCCTGGCCGATGCGCAGCAAATTATCCTCGCCGAGCTGATGAATCCGCTCGCTGTTGTCGCGAATCTCACTCACGGCGCCACTTTGCTGCGCCGTTACATCGGCAATCCGCACGGCGGTGTCGGAAATGGTCTGGATCGCGCCGACGATTTCATCCAGCGCGCCATCCGCAGCCTGGGCTTGCTGGGCGGTAGCCTCGGCGTGTTCAACCTGGGCGCGCATTCCCTGCACCGATTGGTGCGCGGCGGTTTGCAGGCCAGTGATCAAGCCCTGGATTTCGGCGGTGGCGCCAGCGGTGCGTTGGGCCAGGGTGCGCACTTCGTCAGCGACTACGGCAAAGCCGCGCCCGGCCTCACCGGCGCGTGCGGCTTCGATGGCGGCGTTGAGCGCCAGCAGGTTGGTCTGGTCGGCAATCGAGCGAATCACGGTCAATACGCCGCCAATGGTGGCGGACTCCTCGGCAAGTTTCTCGATCATCTGCGCATTTTGCTGCACTTCACCCACCAGCGCGTGCAGGCCGGTCAGGCTCAGGCCGATCACGCGCTGGCCTTGCTCGACCGCCTGGCCCGCGCTGCGACTGGCGCCGGCCGCCTGGCTGGCATCACCGGCGACTTGCTGGATGGTGGCTTCCAGTTCGCCCAGGGAGTCACGAATCTGCGCAGTATCCCCGGCCTGGCGCTCGGCGCCGTCGTGCAGGCCACTGCTCAGTTCGGCCAGGGCGCGGCTGCTGCCGGCCACTTCTTCGGCATTGCCACGGATGGTACCCACCAGATCCACCAGATAGGCGCGTAAACGGTTGAGGGACGCTTCGATGTCGCGCAGTTCGCGGTTGGTCTTGCCCAAGGTGATCGGTTGGCTGAAGTTGCCCTCGCCCCAGGTCGACAAGGCGGGGGCCAGGTTGGTCAGCACCCGCGCCAGGCGCCGCTGCAGGGTGTCGATCAACAGGGCGATCAGCAGAATCAGGCCGATCATCACCCCTTGCATCAGGCGCACTTCGCCCTGGATCTTACCGTGTTGCGCGCGCACCGCCGGCTCGAGGCCGGCGATGGCCTGCTGAACGGCCGCGATTTTCAAGTGGGCGGCGGCGGCCAGGTCGGCACGCTGCTGGATCTGCGTGCGGGTGCGCTGGAGTTCGGCGGGGTAGCGGGCCAGCAGGCCGTTGAGTTCGCGCTTGAGGTCGACGCCGGTGTCCTGGGCTTCGGTTTTTGCGCTGTTTTCCAGGCCCATCAAGGCCGAAAAGTCATCGGTGTTGGATTCTGCGCTGGCCTTTACCCCGAGTAATGGCAGTTGCTCCAGCAGGTCGGCCTGGCTGCGCATATTGCTGACTTCGCGTTCCACATCGTCCGCCAGTTCCGCGCGGCCGCTGCTCACCAGTTTGTCGCGAGCCAGGGACAGCTTGCCCAGGTGCTGTGAGGCCGCCAGCAGCGGCGGCAGGTAGCGCGCGGCCTCGGCGCTGTTGACGCCCTTGGCGTACTGGCTCAACTGCTCCAGGTTGGCGCCCAGCTCCCGCTCGGCCTGCAGCAACAGGGCTTGTGGGTCACCTGCCAACTTACCGGCCGCCAGCAGGTCGGTCTTGCTGAAGGCATTCAGGTCCGCAAGGCTGGGGCGCAGGTTCTGCGCGAGGTCGGCGGGCAGTTCATCCAGGTGCTGCAACAGGCTTTCCAGGCTCTGGCTGGCGCTGCTCAAGCGCAATGCATCACCGCTGCCCAGATAGTCGTCGATATTGCGTGCGGCCTGGTTCTGGAAGGTCTGTGACAGGCCGAGGTAGCGCTCCATCAGCAAATAAGGCCGTTCCAGCGCCCGTTGCGACCACCACAGCGTCGCTCCAAGTGCCAGGCACACGGCCACCAGCAGGAGGGTATTGAGATTGGTCAGCAGCTTCAGGCGCATGCGGGGTATCAACCGACAGCAAAAGGTAAGTGCCTGAAGTTATTGCGTTTTCATTACAGGGTTATGACGGAATCAGTGGATTCTGGTGAAAAGGTGGCACTTTGCTTTGACGTGCGCGCCGCTTGCACGCGGTTACGCCCGGCATCCTTGGCGCGGTACAGCGCCTCGTCGGCCTGGGCGGCCATCATCAGGCTGTCGGAGCCGTCACACAGCTCCACCACCCCGGCGCTGAAGGTGCACCACAAATCCTGCGGCTGCGCCGGGTAGTGAATCTCGGCAAAGCGCCCACGAATTTCATCCAGTACCTTGCAGGCCGATTCCAGGTCGGTGTCGGGCATCACGATGGCGAATTCTTCACCGCCGTAGCGGCCGATGTAGTCGGTCTTGCGCAGGCGTTGCTTGAGAAACAGCGCCAGGCTCTTGATCACGCGGTCGCCCATGGGGTGGCCGTGGCTGTCATTGACCCGCTTGAAGTGATCGATGTCGAGCATGGCAAAGCTCAACGGCTTGTTCTCGCGGCGCGCGCGGAAACTGCAGTCTTCAAGCAATTGCAGGATATGGGTGTGGTTGTACAACCCGGTCAGGCTGTCGCGCACCATCCGCGCCTTGAGGTTGCGCGCACGGGCGGCGCGGTTGCGCACCGTGGTGATCAGGTGGCGCGGCTTGATCGGTTTGGTGAGGAAGTCGTCGCCGCCTTCGCTCATGGCGTCCAGCTGCTTGTCCAGGTCGTCTTCGGCCGACAGGTAGATGATCGGCACACTGACGTAACGGTCATTGTGGCGAATGACCTTGGCCAGTTCGGTGCCGGTACAGGCCGGCATGTACATGTCGAGGATGATCAGGTCGGGCTGGAAGTCTGCCAGCTCGGCCATGGCCTGGATCGGCTCGATCAAGGTGCGGGTGACGATGCCGGCACTGTTGAGCAAGCGCTCGGTGTGCAGCGCCTGGGCCCGCGAGTCATCGATGATCAGCACTTTGTACGGTTCGTACTGGGCGACGCAGGTCAGTACTTCGATCTTTTCCAGCAGGCTGGAGGCTTCCAGCGTGCCGGTGAGGAATTCCTGGCCGCCGGCGCGCACGGCGGCGAGGCGAGTAGGGGTGTCGGTTTCGTGCAGGCTGAAAAACAACAGCGGCAGTTTATGCTCCAGGCCTTCCTGGGCTTCGGCGGCGAGCTTGAGCCCCAGGCCGGCGCCGCAGAAATCCACGTCCATCACGATCGCCGACGGCAGGCGCTCGGCCAGGGACGCGCGAAACGCCGCGACGCTGTCCAGGGATTGGGCGCTCATGCCAAAGAATTCCAGCTGCTTGGCCAGGCGCTCGGCGCGGTCGTGATCGGCCAGCATCACGTAGATCGGCTTGCGCATCGGCGGCAGGAAGGTTTGTTCCAGCTGGTCGCCCTGGCGCAGGCCGGTGCGGGACAGGCGCTGCATCAAGCGGTTGAGTTCGGTGATCAGGTGGCTGCTCAGGCGTCCGCGGTTTTCGTCGACGGCCTTGAGCGATTCGCCGATGTGCCGGGCCAGTTGGCCGTGTTCGGGTTGTTCGAAGCGCTCGGCGAAGCGTTGCAGGCGCAGGTTGGCCTCGCTGAGTTCGGAGAGGTCGGCGCCTGACCATTCGCTGCGTTGCAGGCGCTGCCAGATCTCAAGAATTTGACGTGCCTGATGAATTACCCGCTGGGCAAAATGCTGCTTGAGACGCTCACGGCTGGGGTCTTCTGGCTCGGTCATATCCTGACTACTAGTGAGGGTGCATGCTGAGGTCGAACTGATGGCTCTATGCTAGCACCTCTTTCCAATGGGATGAGTGTCATATGTCAATTAACTGCGTGTCCCTGATATTCAGTTGGTGACCTGACGGTCGCGCAGCTTAAAAAGCGTGCATCCTTTATAGTCGAATGCTTGCCGTATGCACGTTTGGTGAAAAGCCCCGCATGGGCGGGCACGATGGGGTAGGGTTGTGGTCGGAGTGTTTGAACGCACGCCCTCAATTCAAGTGCATGAACTCAAGTGATTGAAAGGATATCGCCATGCTGGACTGGAAAAACCGTGCGGGCAGTGCCAAAGGCCCTGCCCCTGAGCCCAAGTCGGCCAACCGCAGCTATTTTCGTACCCTGCTGATGAGCCGAGCCGTGCTCAGCGTGCTCGGCCTGTATCTGTTGGTCACCGGCGCCCTGGGCTGGTACTGGAGCGAAGAGCCGGCGCTGTTCCCGGTCCAGCAGAATGCGCAGCTTGCCGCCGAGAAGGAAGGCAAGCAGATGGTGGTGGGCTATACCACCGTCGAAACCCTCAAGACTGTGGTTGGCACGTTGTTGAACAAGCCCGGTGGCTATATTTCCAACGACCGTTTCCCGCCGGGCCTGTGGATGGACAACATGCCCAGCTGGGAATACGGCGTGCTGGTGCAGGTGCGCGACCTGACCCGCGCCTTGCGTAAAGACTTCGCCCGCTCCCAGTCGCAGTCGGCCGAAGACGCCGATCTGGCCAAGGCCGAGCCGCGGTTCAACTTCGACAACAAGAGCTGGGTGCTGCCGTCCAGTGAGTCGGAGTACCAGGAAGGTATCAACTCCCTGAACCGCTATGAAGCACGCCTGTCCGACCCGAATCAGCGTGGCGCCTTGTTCTATGCCCGCGCCGACAACCTGAACAACTGGCTGGGCGATGTGGCCACCCGCCTGGGCTCGCTGTCGCAACGCCTGTCGGCCAGCGTGGGCCGGGTTAAATTGAACACCGCACTGAAAACCGAAGCCCTGGCGCCGGGTGAAGTGCCGCAGGTCGACGAAGAAGTGGTGGAAACCCCTTGGATGCAGATCGATAACGTGTTCTACGAGGCCCGTGGCCAGGCCTGGGCGCTGTCCCACCTGTTGCGTGCCATCGAAGTCGACTTTGCCGACGTGCTGGCCAAGAAAAACGCCACCGTCAGCGTGCGTCAGATCATTCGTGAGCTGGAGGCTTCGCAAGAGCCGGTCTGGAGCCCGATGATCCTCAACGGCAGCGGTTTCGGCGTGCTGGCTAACCATTCGCTGGTCATGGCCAATTACATTTCCCGGGCCAACGCGGCGGTGATCGATTTGCGTCAACTGCTCAACCAGGGTTGATGATGGACGCAGCTCAAAACGAGGCCGCGCACCGTGCGGCCTCTGATGCCGAACTGATCTGCTGGGTCGACGAGCGGGACAACCTGCTCGGCCACCTCATCAGGTCCGATTTGCGCCAGCGCGGCCTGATCGGCCGTTGCACCTTTATCTTCCTGTTCAATTCCAAGGGTGAGCTGTGCGTGCATCGGCGCACCCTGAGCAAGGCCCTGTACCCGGGGTTCTGGGATACGGCGGCGGGCGGGATGGTCGCGGCGGGAGAGTCCTACGCGTTATCTGCGGCCCGCGAGCTGGAAGAGGAACTGGGTGTTGGCGGGGTGGAACTGACCGAGCATGACCATTTCTACTTTGAGGATGGCGAGAGTCGGCTCTGGTGCAAATCCTACTCGGCGATCTGGGATGGGCCATTGCGCCTGCAGCCTGAAGAAGTCATGGAGGCGCGCTTTTTGCCCGTAGAAACGGTCCTGCAGGAAGCCGAGCACAAGCCTTACTGCCCGGACGCCCAGGAGGGCTTGCGGCGCTATCTGGCCTCGCGTCGCTAAAGCTGCATAAATTGGCGCCATTTGGCTCTTAGCAAGTGGGCTTTTTGCCGTTACACTGCGCGACTTTTCACCCGAACCGCCATTGTTTCACCCTGGGATCACTGTAGGAGCGAGCTTGCTCGCGAAAAACTCAAGAACGCCGCGTGCATTCGGAATGCACGCTTCATCGTTGACGATTTTCGCGAGCAAGCTCGCTCCTACAGGTGGGGATTAGCCTTGGCGGCTCGGTAGCGCTGCCCCTGCCTGAGTGGGGCTTCGCGGTCGGTCGTCCCTTAGCGGAGGCCGATCAGTCTTTGTCCTCCCGAGAGGATTGCCGGTGGCCAAAAAAGCCGCATCCTTCGCCGCCCTCGGCGGCCTGGTATTTTCCACCGACGCAGGTCGACACTGCCCGGACTGTCGTCAGCCCGTGGATTCGTGTACCTGCAAACAGACCCTGATCCCCGAAGGCGACGGTATTGCCCGCGTGCGCCGCGAAAGCAAAGGCCGTGGCGGCAAGACGGTGACCACCATCACCGGCGTGCCGTTGGCCGAAGAGCCGCTCAAGGCACTGGCCACCACGCTGAAAAAGCGCTGTGGCACCGGTGGCGCGTTGAAAGACGGTGTCATCGAGATCCAGGGCGATCACGTCGAACTGCTGTTGGCCGAGCTGATCAGGCTGGGTTACAAGGCCAAGAAGTCCGGCGGCTGAAAGCCTCTTCCCAACCTGTGTCTAAACTCTGTCCTGCGAGTGGGGTCTACCTTGCTTACAGGCAAATCGTCATTTTCATTCTTTAGACTGCGCCAGCCTCGAACGAGAGGTGGCGCCTTCGCCTTCATTTATAGGGGACTTCGATGTCCGTACGACGCACACGCAAAGACGATGGCAGCCAATGGACAGTTGCGGACAGCCGCAGTGTTTACGGGATTCGCCATTGGGGGGCCGGGTATTTCGCGATCAATGATGCCGGTCGCGTTGAAGTCCGTCCGAACGGCCCGAACAGCACACCCGTCGACCTCTACGAGCAAGTGGACGAGCTGCGCAAGAGCGGCCTTTCCCTGCCGCTGCTGGTGCGTTTTCCCGATATCCTGCAAGACCGTGTACGCCAGCTGACCGGCGCTTTCGATGCCAACATCGAGCGCCTGGAGTACCAGAGCAAGTACACCGCACTGTACCCGATCAAGGTGAACCAGCAGGAAGCGGTGATCGAGAACATCATCGCCACCCAGAATGTTTCCATCGGCCTCGAAGCCGGCTCCAAGCCTGAGCTGCTGGCCGTGCTGGCCCTGGCGCCGAAGGGCGGCACCATCGTCTGCAACGGTTACAAGGACCGCGAGTTCATCCGCCTGGCGCTGATGGGCCAGAAGCTCGGCCACAACGTATTTATCGTGATCGAGAAAGAATCCGAGGTTGAACTGGTGATCGAAGAGGCCGCCAGCCTCAAGGTCAAGCCACAGGTGGGCCTGCGCGTGCGCCTGTCTTCCCTGGCGTCGAGCAAGTGGGCGGACACCGGTGGCGAGAAGTCCAAGTTCGGGTTGTCGGCGGCGCAACTGCTGTCGGTGGTCGAGCGCTTCCGCGCGGCGGGCCTGGACCAGGGCATCCGCCTGCTGCACTTCCACATGGGTTCGCAGATCGCCAACTTGGCCGACTACCAGCACGGGTTCAAGGAAGCCATTCGTTACTACGGCGAACTGCGCAACCTCGGCCTGCCGGTGGATCACATCGACGTCGGCGGTGGCCTGGGCGTGGACTACGACGGTACTCACTCGCGTAACGCCAGCTCGATCAACTACGACATGGACGACTACGCCGGTGTGGTCGTGGGCATGCTCAAGGAATTCTGCGACGCGCAGAGCCTGCCGCACCCGAATATCTTCTCTGAAAGCGGCCGCTCCCTGACCGCGCACCACGCCATGCTGGTGGTGCAGGTGACCGACGTCGAGAAACACAACGACGAAATCCCGCTGATCGAAAACAAGGAAAGCCTGCCGGAAACCGTGCAGTGGCTGGTAGACCTGCTGGGCCCGACCGACATCGAGATGGTCACCGAAACCTACTGGCGCGCCACCCACTACATGAGCGACGTGGCCACCCAGTACGCCGACGGCAAACTGACCCTGGCCGAAAAAGCCCTGGCCGAACAGTGCTACTTCGCCGTGTGCCGCCGCCTGCACAACTCGCTGAAAGCCCGCCAGCGCTCGCACCGCCAGGTGCTGGACGAACTCAACGACAAGCTGGCCGACAAGTACATCTGCAACTTCTCGGTGTTCCAGAGCCTGCCGGACACCTGGGCCATCGGCCAGGTATTGCCGATCCTGCCGCTGCACCGCCTCGACGAAGAGCCGCTGCGCCGCGCCGTGCTGCAAGACCTGACCTGCGACTCCGACGGCAAGATCAAGCAATACGTCGACGAGCAGAGCATCGAGACCAGCCTGCCGGTGCACGCCTTGAACGAAGGCGAAGACTACCTGCTGGGCATCTTCCTGGTCGGCGCCTACCAGGAAATCCTTGGCGACATGCACAACCTGTTCGGTGACACCGACTCGGTGAACATCTACCAGCGCGAAGACGGTTCGGTGTACAGCGCCGGTATCGAGACCCACGACACCATCGAAGACATGCTGCGCTATGTGCACTTGTCGCCGGAGGAGTTGATGACTCACTACCGTGACAAGTGCGCCAGCGCGAAGATCAGTGCCAGTGAGCGTACGCAGTTCCTCGACGCCTTGCGTCTGGGCCTGACGCGTTCGTCATACCTGTCGTCCTGATGCTGGGTTGAACGACGCGCGGGGTTTCTCGCGGGTCGTATCGGTGGGCGGTTCAGTACGCGACCAGGCAGAGCTTGAGCGGGCATTGGCCTGGGTTGAATTGAAGGACAACCCGGTCAAGTCTGTCGGCACCGGTGGTGGTGGGCGCCACCGTGACATTTTGGCTATTAAAGGGCAGTTCAATATTTGCACCTGGAGCGAGGGCGTGTCGCTCGGTTCCTTGGAAGAGCGTCAGATTGGACCGGCTACTGTTTGTAACACGCAGTCTGTCCTCGATAGTGTTCGGCCCTTGCCCATTGGTGCATCCCGCCATGTTTGCCAGTGTGCAAGCCGTAGCGATCCACAGCGCTTTCGTGATGTTCATATCCGACTCTCCTTGAATCTATGGGATGGGTTTTACCCATGGCCATTCAACGCCCGGAATGTCGGTCTGTAACCTGTCAGAATTAACAGGTAGGTTCAGTCAGTACGGGTACCGAACCACTCCCCCCGCTGCTTGAGCCGCCAGGCAATGACCCCCAGGGTCAGGCTGCGCAAGGCCATGAACAGCAGGAACGTCATCCACAGCCCATGGTTGCCCAGGCCTTGCAGTGCCCAGGCAAAGGGCAGCACCATCAGCACCGTCAGCAACATGCCATTGCGCATTTCCTTGGCGCGCGTAGCGCCGATAAACAACCCATCCAACAGATAACTCCACACCGCAATCAACGGCAGTACCGCCAGGTACGGCAGGTAGAGATCGGCGGTTTCGCGCACGCTGGGGATATCGGTCTGCATGGCAATAAACAGGTGGCCGGCGAAGGTGAACAGCAGGGCAAACCCCAGACTGGCGATCAGCGACCAACCGCCGGCGACCACCAGCGAACGGCGCAGCGCGGCGCGGTCATGGGCGCCGATGGCGTGTCCGCACAAGGCTTCGACCGCGTGGGCCAGGCCGTCCAGCGCGTGAGCGGTCAGCAACAAGCCATTGAGCAATAGAGCATTGGCTGCCACGGTGGCATCGCCCAGGCGTGCGCCTTGCACCGTGATCATGAAAAACACCGACTGCAGCGCCAGGCTGCGGATAAAAATGTCGCGGTTCACCGCCAGCAACGGGCGCCAGCTTTGCCACCGTTTCAACGCGGCCCAGGCGATATGCCCGGGGTAGGCGCGCAGGGCTTTTTGCGTGAGGGCAAGGCCAAGCAGGGCGCCGGTCCATTCGGCGATCACCGATGCGCGGGCCGAGCCGACCACGCCCCAGTCCAGGCCCAGTACAAACCACAGGTTCAGGGCGATGTTGACCAGGTTGGTGGTCAACAGGATTGCCAATGGCGCCCGGGCGTTTTGCGTGCCGAGGAACCAGCCCACCAGTGCGTAGCTGGCCAGCGCGGCGGGCAGGCCGAACAGGCGGGTGTGGAAGAATTCACGGGTCAATTGGTTGAGTTCGGGGGACGGTTGCATCCATTCCAGGGCCAGATGGCTAAGGGGGATGCCGACGGTGCCCAGCAACATCGCCAGCCCCAGCGCCAGCAGCAAGCCTTGCAGCAGGATCTGTCGCAGTGCCGCACCATCCTTGCGCCCGGCGGCCTGGGCGGCGAAACCGGTGGAACCCATGCGCAGAAAACCCATGGCCCAGGCGAGGAAGGTATACAAGCTGGCACCGACGGCCACGGCGCCCAGTTGGTGGGCGTGGGGCAGGTGGCCGATGACCATGCTGTCGACCAACGCCACCAGCGGCACCGAAATGTTCGACAGGATCATCGGCGCAGCCAAAGCCCATACGCGGCGATGGGTAGGGCGGTCGCGCCAGTCGGTGAGTAAGGTGGACATGCAGGCTCCTTGGGGGAGCGGCATTGTAACCGGCCATTGGCAACGCAACAGGGTCAATGTGGCATGGGGCCCAATGTCCGTGGGATTTGGCTGGGACTTGAGACCGTTGAGAACCAACTCACCCTCCGTCGGTCAATGTGACCAGCGCCACATCGGCTTGGCCGGCGCTGATATATAGTTCACCCCTCGGTTCCCTCTGACTACGAGTGCCCCATGCTTAACAAAGGATTGTTCCTGGCCTGCGCGCTGGCCCTGCTGAGCGCCTGCGATTCTTCCGATAAACCGGCAGCACCGCCTGCGCCCACCGTGGCGGCAGCGCCGAAACCGGCCAAGGCGGCGGTGGATGTGGCGGCGCTGAAGCAGCGCTATGCCGGGCGTGAGTTGAGTGTGGTGGACGTGTCCGAGGTGCAGTTGGACGGGGCCAGCACCTTGTCGGTGAGTTTTTCCATTCCGTTGGATCCGGAGCAGAAGTTTGCCGACAAACTCCATCTGGTCGACAGCAAGTCCGGCAAGGTCGATGGCGCCTGGGAGCTGTCCGATAACCTGATGGAACTGCGCCTGCGCCACCTGGAGCCCCAGCGCAAACTGGTGCTGACGGTGGATGCCGGGGTGAAGGCGGTCAACGCCAACACGCTCGCCGCCGAGTACATCGCGCGCCTGGAAACCCGTGACCTGCAAGCCACCGTCGGCTTCGCCAGCCGTGGCACATTGTTGCCGACGCGCCTGGCCGAAGGCCTGCCAGTGATCGCGCTGAACGTCGACAAGATCGACGTTGAATTCTTCCGGATCAAGCCCGAATCCCTGCCGTCGTTCCTGGCACAGTGGGGGCGCAATACCAGCCTGCAAAGTTATGAATCCCGCGAACTGCTGCCGCTGGCCGACCTGGTCTACGGCGGCCGTTTCGACCTGAACCCGGCGCGCAATACCCGTGAAACCCTGCTGCTGCCGATCGCCGGCCTCAAGCAATTGCAGCAACCGGGCGTGTACCTGGCGGTGATGCGCGCTTCGGGCACCTACAACTATTCGCAACCGGCCACGCTGTTTACCTTGAGCGATATCGGCCTGTCGGTGCACCGCTACGCCAATCGCCTGGATGTGTTTACCCAGGCGCTGGAAGGTGGCAAGGCGTTGGATGGCGTCGACCTTGAAGTGCTCGATGCCGACGGCCGTGTGCTGGGCCAGGGCAAGACCGAGAAGGGCGGCCACGCTGAGTTGCCGTTGCCGAAAAAGGCCCAGGTGCTGCTGGCCAAACAGGGTGAGCAGACCAGTCTGCTGCGCCTGGACAGTGCGGCGCTGGATCTGGCCGAGTTCGATATCGGCGGCCAACCTTCCCATCCGTTGCAATTCTTTGTGTTCGGCCCGCGCGACCTGTATCGCCCCGGCGAAACCGTGCTGCTCAACGCCCTGCTGCGGGACAAGGACGGCAACGCGGTCAAGCCGCAACCGGTGAGCGTCGAAGTGCGTCGCCCGGACGAACAGGTGAGCCGCAAGTTTGTCTGGGATGCCGATGCCTCGGGCCTCTACCAATATCAACTGCAACTGGCCGGCGAAGCACCGACCGGCCGCTGGCAGTTGGTGTTCGACCTGGGCGATGGCAAGCCGCAGCTGTATGAGTTCCTCGTCGAAGACTTCCTGCCCGAGCGCCTGGCGCTGGAACTCAAGGGCAGCGACACGGCATTGAGCCCGGCGGATAACCCGGTGATCAAGGTCAACGGTCGCTACCTCTACGGTGCGCCGGCGTCGGGCAACCGCGTCAGCGGGCAAGTCTATGTGCGCCCCCTGCGCGAAGCGGTCAAGTCGCTGCCGGGCTATCAATTCGGCTCCGTCACCGAAGAAGAACTGAGCCAGGACTTCGAGCTCGACGAAAGCGTGCTCGACGCCAAGGGCCAGGAAGAACTGACCCTGGAAAGCAAATGGGCGGAGGCCAAATCTCCCCTGCAACTGATCGTGCAAGCCAGCCTGCACGAGTCGGGCGGACGGCCGATCACCCGGCGCCTGGTGCAGCCGATCTGGCCGGCCGAGCAACTGCCGGGCCTGCGTGGCCTGTTTGACGGCAAGGAAACCAATGGCGACGGCCCGGCGGAATTCGAAGTGCTGCTGGCCAACCAGGACGGGCAGAAACTCGCCGCGCAAAACCTCAAGGTCCGCCTGGTACGCGAGCGCCGTGACTACTACTGGAACTACTCCGACAGCGATGGCTGGAGCTATCACTACAACGAGAAATTCCTAAACCTCGATGAACAGACCCTGAGCATCAAGGCCGGCGATACTGCCAAGGTCAGCTTCCAGGTGGAGTGGGGCCCGTACCGCGTCGAGGTCGAAGACCCGCAGACCGGCCTGGTCAGCAGCCTGCGCTTCTGGGCCGGCTACCAGGCCCAGGACAACACCGAAGGCGGCGCCGTGCGGCCCGATCAGGTCAAGCTGGCGCTGGATAAACCCGCCTATGGCGACGGCGACACCGCCAACGTCACGGTCACGCCGCCGGCTGCCGGTAAAGGCTACCTGCTGGTGGAATCCGCCGAAGGGCCGCTGTGGTGGCAGGAAATCGACGTGCCGGCCGAAGGTAAAAGCTTTGCCGTGAAGCTTGATCCGAAATGGTCGCGCCATGACCTGTACGTCAGCGCCCTGGTGGTTCGTCCCGGCGAGCGCAAAGCCAATATCACCCCCAAGCGCGCGGTAGGCCTGCTGCATCTGCCGCTGGATCGCACCCAGCGCAAGCTTGGCGTGACCCTGGCCGCGCCGGAAAAAATGCGCCCCAAACAACCGCTGACGGTGAAGGTCGCCGCCAAAAACGCCGATGGCAGCGTGCCGAAACAGGTGCACGTGCTGGTGGCGGCGGTGGACGTGGGCATCCTCAATATCACCGAATATCCGACGCCGGACCCGTACTCCAGCCTGTTCGGCCGCAAGGCCTATGGCGTGGACCAGTTCGATATCTACGGCCAGTTGATCGAAGCCGGGCAGGGCCGCCTGGCCAGCCTGGCCTTTGGGGGCGACGCCGCGCTGGCCAAGGGCGGCAAGCGTCCGGACACCAGTGTGACCATCGTCGCCCTGCAAAGCGCACCGGTGACCTTGAATGAGCAGGGCGAGGGTGAAGTCAGCGTCAACATCCCCGACTTCAACGGCGAATTGCGCCTGATGGCCCAGGCCTGGAGCGATGACCGCTACGGCATGGCCGAAGGCAAGACCTTGATCGCCGCGCCGCTGGTGGCCGAGCTGTCGGCACCGCGCTTCCTCGCCGGCGGTGACCAGACGACGTTGGCCCTGGACCTGTCCAACCTGTCGGGCAAGGCGCAGAAACTCGATCTGCAACTGAGTGCCGAAGGGCAATTGGAGCTGGTCAACAGCGGCGCGCAAAGCGTCGAGCTCAAGCAAGGCCAGCGCACCACCCTGCGTATCCCGGTGAAAGCCTGGGGTGGCTTGGGTCAAGGCAAGGTGAAGGTCACGGTCAATGGCCTGGACCTGCCCGGTGAGAACCTGCCGCCGTTCAGCCGCGAATGGACCCTGGGCGTGCGCCCGGCCTACCCGGCGTTGCTCAAGCATTACCGCGCGGTGCTCAAGGGCGAGCCGTGGAGCTTGCCCGCCGGCGCATTGGATCAATTCGATGCCTCTGGGCGTGAGGCGCTGCTGAGCCTGTCGAGCCGGCCGCCGCTGAACCTGGGTGCGCAGATCTCGGCGCTCAAGGCCTACCCGTATGGGTGCCTGGAGCAGACCGCCAGTGGTCTGTACCCGTCGCTGTACGCCGACGACGCGCTGCTCAAGCGTTTGAGCATCAAGGGCGAGCCGGATGCCGAGCGCAAACGCAAGATCGAGCTGGGCATCGAACGCCTGCTGGGCATGCAGCGCTACAACGGCAGCTTCGGTTTGTGGGGCGCCGATGGCGAAGAGGAATATTGGCTGACGGCTTATGTCACCGACTTCCTGTTGCGTGCCCGTGACCAGGGCTTCGCTGTACCACCCGAAGCGCTGAAAAAAGCCAGCGAGCGCCTGCTGCGCTATGTGCAGGAGCGCAACCTGATCGAAGTCGACTACAGCGACAACGCTGACCACACGCGCTTTGCCGTGCAGGCCTACGCCGGCATGGTACTGGCGCGCAGTCAGCAGGCGCCGTTGGGGGCGCTGCGCAGTATTTTCGAGCGGCGCAGCGACGCGCGTTCCGGGTTGCCGTTGGTGCAGTTGTCCATCGCATTACGGAAGATGGGTGACCAGCCCCGTGCGGATCAAGCCTTGCTGGCCGGCCTGGCGGCGCAACGCAGCGCCAAGGAATGGCTGGCCGACTACGGCAGCCCGCTGCGCGACCAGGCGATGATCCTGGCATTGCTGGAAGAAAACGACTTGGCCAAGGGCAAGCGTGAGGAGCGCTTGTTTAGCCTGTCCGATCAGTTGGCGGCCAGCCCGTACCTGTCGACCCAGGAGCGCAATTCGCTGTTCCTGGCCGGGCGCCTGGGGTTCGCCCAGCCCGAGTCGGCCTGGAAGGTCCTGCTCAATGGCAGCGGTGGGGAACATGAGCTGAACAATCAACAGTCGACGCTGGACCTGGAAGGCAAGCTGCTTTCTGGCGATCTGAACCTGACCAATCAGGGCGATGTGCCGGTCTACCAGCAATTGACGATCTCGGGTTATCCCCAGGTGCCACCGGCACCGGGTGGCGACAACCTGAGCATCCGCCGGGAATACCTGGGCATGAATGGCCAACCGCTGAACCTGCGCAACCTCAATAGCGGCGACCTGGTGCTGGTGCACCTGGCCGTGAGCGCCAGGCAGCGCGTGCCGGATGCCTTGGTGGTCGATCTGTTGCCTGCGGGCTTGGAGCTGGAAAACCAGAACCTGGCACAAAGTGCCGCCAGCCTGGAAAACGCCAGCAGCCAGGTGAAGGAGTGGCGTGAGTCGATGCAGAACGCGGCGCTCAAGCATCAGGAGTTTCGTGATGACCGTTACGTGGCGGCCATCAACCTTGACGGCGATGGCACCACGCACTTGCTGTACCTGGCCCGTGCCGTGACACCGGGCACTTACCGCGTGCCACCGCCGCAGGTGGAGTCGATGTATCGGCCGAACTGGCAGGCGGTGGGGGAGACGCCGGCGGATCTGGTGATCAAGGGACGCTGAAATTTGACGGTTGATCACTGTAGGAGCGGGCTTGCCCGCGAAGAACGCAAGGGCACCGCGTTTATTCCGGATGTCAGCGTTATCGTTGACGTCCTTCGCGAGCAAGCTCGCTCCTACAGTGGCTGGGTGTTTTTGGGTTCAGTGGACGACCCAGCTGAGCAGCCACAGGCCAAGTATCAGCCAGATCACCCCGAAGATGATCGAAGCGCGCATGAAGGCGCGTACGGCTGAGTACAGAAACAGCAGGCCGACGATCAGGGTGAGGATGCTGATGATCGAGGTGTCCATGCCCAATGTGCGTGACAGGCCTTCGACAAAGTTGCCGCCGGCGTGGGTCAAGGCTCCGAACAATCCGCTGAGCCCGTCGACGATAAAGCGGATGACGGAACCGAGCGCCTGGCCCAACCATTCGAAAAAGCTTTCTACCTGCATATGTGTGTCCTGATAAGAAGGTGGGCGTATCTGTGCCTTTGGTTGTTATTGCAACAGGCTAGTTCCCTACAAGCATAGAGGTTTGCCCGCTTGAATTTGCGTTTACTTGTCCGCTGGACCCTGGCGAGCCTGGTCTTGATGATTGCCCTGCTGTGGCTGGCCGATCGTATCTGGCCGTTGCCGTTGCCCAGGGACGACCTGGCGCGGGTAGTGCTGGCCGAGGATGGCACGCCGTTGTGGCGGTTTGCCGATGCCAACGGTGTGTGGCGTTACCCGGTGCAAACCAGCGAAGTGTCGCCGTATTACCTCGATGCACTGCTCACCTACGAAGACCGCTGGTTCTATCAGCATCCCGGTGTTAACCCGTTGGCGCTGGTGCGGGCGACGTGGCAGAACCTGACGGGCGCGCGGGTGGTGTCGGGTGGCAGTACGTTGTCGATGCAGGTGGCGCGTCTGCTGGATCCTCACTCGCGGACCTTCCACGGCAAGTTGCGCCAACTGTGGCGCACGGCGCAGTTGGAGTGGCACCTGTCCAAGGAACAGATTCTCAACCTGTACCTGAACCGCGCACCGTTCGGCGGCACGTTGCAGGGCGTGGCGGCCGCCAGTTGGGCGTACCTGGGCAAGTCCCCGGCGCAACTGACCCACGCCGAAGCCGCTTTGCTCGCGGTATTGCCCCAGGCGCCGAGCCGCCTGCGCCCGGATCGCCACCCGCAGCGCGCCCAGGAGGCCCGCGACAAAGTACTGCGCCGCCTCGCCGAGTTCCAGGTGTGGCCACAAGCGGCCGTCGACGAAGCGCTGGAGGAGCCGTTGCTGCTCGCCCCGCGCCTGGAGCCGAGCCTGGCACCGCTGCTTGCCCGCCGCCTTAACCGTCCGGACAGCCCGCCGCTGATTCGCACCACGCTGGATGCCACCCTGCAACGCCGTCTTGAAGACCTGTTGTTGGGCTGGCGTGCGCGGTTGCCGGAATACACCTCGGCCGCGATCCTGGTGGTGGAAGAAGAAAACATGGCCGTGCGCGCTTACCTGGGGTCAGTGGACATCAACGACGCCAAGCGCTTTGGCCACGTGGACATGATCAGCGCGCTGCGTTCGCCGGGCTCTACCTTGAAGCCGTTCCTGTATGGCATGGCCCTGGACGAGGGCCTGATTCACTCCGAATCGCTGTTGCAGGACGTGCCCCGGCGTTATGGCGATTATCGGCCGGGCAACTTTTCCATGGGCTTTACCGGCGCAGTGCCGGCGAGCACGGCGCTGTCCAGTTCGCTGAACCTGCCGGCGGTGCAGTTGCTGGAAGCCTACGGGCCCAAGCGGTTTGCCGCGCAGATGCGCATCGGCGGCGTGCCATTGGCCCTGCCGGCGTTGGCCGAGCCCAACCTGGCGCTGATCCTCGGCGGCGCGGGCAGCCGCCTGGAGGATCTGGTCAGCGGCTACAGCGCCTTTGCCCGCGACGGCAGGAGCGCCACCCTTCGATTACAGCCGGACGATACGCTGAGAGAGCGGCCCTTGCTGTCGCCAGGGGCCGCCTGGATTATTCGGCGCATCCTCAGTGGCCAGGCGCGGCCTGATCGCGACCCGCGTGCCGAGCTGGTGCAGCGCCCGGTCCTGGCCTGGAAAACCGGGACCAGCTACGGTTTTCGCGATGCCTGGGCGATTGGCGTGGGGCCGCGCTATTTGATCGGTGTGTGGATCGGTCGCCCGGACGGCACGCCGGTGCCGGGGCAGTTCGGTTTGGCCTCGGCGGCGCCGCTGATGTTGCAGGTGCATGACGTGCTGACCAATCGCGACAGCCAGCGCGGCATCAGCGCGCAGGTGGTGGCGGTGCCGACCAATGTCGGCGTGGCGGCGATCTGTTGGCCGCTGGGCCAGCCCATGAACCGCAGCGATCCGAATTGCCGCCGCCAGCGCTTTGCCTGGACCCTGGACAACACCACGCCGCCGACCTTGCAGGCGCTGGATCAGCCGTTGAGCGTCGGCTTGATGGAAAGCGTCTGGGTCAACGCCAAGGGCTTGAGGGTGGATGCCCATTGCCCTGGCGCGGTGTCTAAAAATATCGCCCTGTGGCCCGCGCCCCTGGAGCCATGGTTGCCCAGGATCGAGCGCCGTGAAGCGCGGATTCCCGCCGCCGACCCCGACTGCCCGCCACCGGCGCTGGCGGCGTCTTCGCCGCTGTCGATTGTCGGCGTGCGCGAAGGCGACCAACTGCGCCTGCCCGCCGCCAGTCAGCAAACCCTGCGCCTCAAGCTTTCCGCCCTGGGCGGCAGCGGCCGGCGCTGGTGGTTCCTCAACGGCGCCCCCCTGGGCGACAGCGCCAACCAGGACAGCATCAATGCCAGTTTCGAGCGCTTGGGCCGCTACCAACTCAGCGTCCTCGACGAAGCCGGCCAGACCGCCCGGCTCGAATTCAGCGTGGTGGATTAGGGCCTCATCGGGGGCAAGTCGAATCGTCGCACCGCCGCTATTCACTTGCCTTCACTCTCCATCCCCCTGAAGCTATACCCATTCAGGAGCCCCCCATGAACCTTGAACACCTCACCGAACGTCTGCACCGCATCCGCGATACCAACGACTGGAAGCCATTCCACAGCCCGAAGAACCTGGCCATGGCCGCCAGCGTGGAAATGGCCGAACTGGTGGAAATCTTCCAGTGGCTCACCGAAGACCAGTCCCGCCAGTTACCCGCCGACAAACTTGCCCACGCCGGCCAGGAAGTGGGCGATATCGTGCTGTACCTGCTGTTGCTGTGCAGCGAGCTGGGCCTGGACATGAACGAGGTGGTGCGCGCCAAACTGGCCGACAGCGAGCGGCGGTTTGCCCATGAGTGACCGGCATTTCGACCAATTGGCCACGCGCTTCGCCGAGAAAATCTACGGTGGCGCAAAAGGCGCGATTCGCCTGGCTGTGCTCCAGGCCGACCTGGCTGAGGCCCTGCCGGAGCGTCCGTTGCGCGTGCTGGATATCGGCGCGGGCCTGGGGCATATGTCGCTGTGGCTGGCCGAGCGCGGCCATCAGGTGACCCTGGCCGAACCCGCCGAGCCGATGCTCGAAGGCGCGCGCCAGCGCTTCGCCGAAGCCGGGCAGGACGCCACCTTTATCCACGCGCCGTGGCAAGACTTGCTCGGCCAGCTCACCGAGCCCTACGACCTGGTGCTGTGCCATGCCGTGCTGGAATGGCTGGCCGAACCCCACGGTATCCTGCCGGTGCTGCACCAGCTGACGCTGCCCGGCGGCTGGTTGTCGCTGGCTTTCTACAACCGCGATGCACTGATTTATCGCAACCTGCTCAAAGGCCATTTCCGCAAGATGCGCAAGAACGACATGGCCGGCGAAAAGCAGAGCCTGACCCCACAACAGCCCCTCGACCCGCGGGAATTGGCGGCGCAACTCGAAGGGCTTTGGCAGGTCGAAAGCCAAAGTGGCGTGCGGGTATTCCACGACTATATGCCGGTGGAATTCCAGGCCCGCGCCGACTTGAAGGACCTTGTAGAGATGGAGCTCGCTCACCGTCGTCACCCAAGCTTTGCCGGACTTGGGCGTTATTTGCACTGGATCTGCCGTCCGGTATAAGCGGCCCAGTCTGCGGAGGTCGAAATGCGTCGTCTCTGTTTGATCCTGTTATCCCTCGGGCTGGGCGCCTGCTCCAGCCCTAACCCTTATGTGGCGGCTTCTGCGCCCATGCCACCGGCGCCCGCGCAGGCGGCCACTACCTTCGACGCCAGCGCCTACCCGGCACCGGTGCGCGACTATGGCGCCTACCGTAATTGGGCCTGGCGCAACGGCCAGCTCCCGGCCGGCACGGCCTGGGCGGACTCGGCGCAGGTCGCCGAAGCGGTCAGCGGTGCCCTCGACCAGCGCGGCCTGCGGCCCTTGCACGACAACCGCCCGGCGGACCTGCTGGTGAGCGCCGATGTGCGCCTGGAGAAGCGTCTCAAGCAGGTCCGGGACGATTACGGCTACGGATACGGCGGCTATAACCGCTACGGCCCGGGCTACGGCATGTACAACTCGGTGCCGATTGTGCGCACCTATGAGGTTCAAGTGGTGGTGGTGCGCGTCAACCTGTTCGACGCCCGCAGCGGCCAGCCGGTGTGGAGTGCCAGTGCGGAAACCGGCAGCCAGGGCAGCCTCAGCGAGCGTGCGGATGCGTTGCGCCAGGCCGTGCAAAAGGCGATGACGGCGTATCCTCCGAGTTAACAGCTATTCTCATCTAAAGCCCGGGTCGCTCTTTGGAGATCAACCATGTTTCGTCGTATCGCTACGCTAGCTTTTGTTGTGCTGCTGGGCGGTTGCCAGACCAGCCAGGTCAACCACGATTTTGATGCCAGCCGCGACTTCGGCGCCTACCGCAACTGGGCCTGGAAAGACCCGGCGCTGCAATACCGCCCCGATGATCCGCGGATCAAGAGCGACCTCACCGAACAACGCATCCGCCAGGCCGTGGGTGAACAGCTTGACCAGCGCGGCCTGCGCCCGGCAGCCGCAGGCACCCGGGCTGACCTGAACGTGCAGGCCTACCTGATCGTCGAAGACCGCCAGCAACAAGTCACCACCAACTATGGCGGCGCCTGGGGTGGCCCGTGGAACGGCTATTGGGGCGGGCCGATGTACAACGAAACACGCAACATCACCTACAAGGTGGCGACCATCCAGATCGACCTGCTCGACGGCAAGGACGGCAAGCTGGTGTGGCGCGGCAGTGATGAACAGATGATGAGCAGCACGCCCAACCCCCAGGATCGTAATAACGCGATTCGCACGACGGTGACCCGCATCCTCTCCAGCTACCCACCGCACTGACCGTTTGTAGCGACCGGCCGGCGCACCTGCCAAGCCTTGTCTACACTCCACGGCAACACGGAGAGTAAGCGCTAAGGAGTGCCTGATGTCTCCCCGACTCGGTTGCAGGCAGCGTGGTGCGATTGGCTTGATGGCAGCGGGCACCCTGGCGTTAGCGCTGGTGTTCCTGCTGCTGGCGGTGGACAGCGGCCGCCTCTACCTGGAAAAGCGCAAGCTGCAGTCCATTGCCGACACCGCCGCCCTGGAGGCCGCCGGGCGTGGTGGCCTGTGCAGCCCGACCACCAGCGCCAACGACTATGCCGTGCAGAACGCTGCGCGCAATGGCTTCACCGTGGTTGCCGGCGACAGCAGTCGTGGCCTGGCCGTGACCTGCGGCACATTGACGACCAATGCCGGCAACATCCGCGTATTCAGCGCCGACGCCAGCAAAAACGAGGCCATTCGGGTAGTGGCGACGCGCAGCGTAGTAACCAGCGTCGCCACCGGTATCTGGAATATGTTCAGCGGTACGCCGGCGTCCACCCAGATGACCCTGGGTGCCACCGCCGTGGCCGCGTACGCGCCGCCAGTGGCGCAACTGACGATTCGCAGCAACCTGGCGACGGTGGATTCGGCGAAGTCCCCGCTATTGAACATGGTCATTGGCAACCTGTTGGGCGGCAGCCTGTCGCTGACGGCGGCGGGCTGGAATGGCTTGCTGGCGACGAACGTCAACCTGCTCGGCTACCTGGATCAGTTGGCGATTGAGCTGAACGTGACGGCGGGTGACTACGATGCGCTGCTCAACACCGCCGTATCCGCCAACCAGTTGATCGATGCCGCGGTAAAGGTGCTGCAAAAAAACGGCGCGGTGGCGACGGCGGTCATCAACGATGTGATTTCATTGAAAGCCATCGCGCCCAATACCCAGCTGCTGAAAGTCGCAGACCTGCTGAAGGTTGCCAGCGGAACACCGGCCGCGGCGTTGAATACCAATGTGCAGTTGTTTCAATTGCTGGAGGCCGTTGCACAGCTGTCCAATAGCAAGAGTGCGGTGAGTGCGGCCGCTCAGGTGAATATTCCCCTGGTGGGCAATGTCTCGATCCAGACCAAAGTCATCGAGCCGCCGCAATTGTCGGCGATCGGTAATCCGGCGAAGGCCAAGGCGGGGCTTCTGAATAACCCGCAGACGGATCAGATTGTTGTCCGAACCGCGCAAGTGCGCACATTGGTTACGGTGGATGCGCCGATCATCAAGCTGGTGTCGGGGGTTTCATCAATCCTGACCGGGTTGGCGACACCGGTGTCGAAGGTGGTCGGCGGCCTGTTGAACCTGAACATCCCGGCAGTGGTGGGCGGCGTGTTGTGCCTGGTGGCGTGTAACGTCACCGACGTGGATATCACGCAATCACTGTCCATCTACATCGAAGCGGCCAGTGCGCAGAGCCAAGTGACGGACTACAGCTGTGCCACGCCGGCCACAAAGTCGCTAACGGTGCAGGCCACCACCGCCATGGCTACCTTGGGCGTGGGCTATGTCGACCCTGCCACCGCGTTTTCATCATCGGCGCCAGTCACCGTGCAGCCGGTCAGGCTGATCGATTTTGGCCAGCGCTACTGCATTGTGCTGTCGCTGATATGCGGCACGCGTACAGCGGGTGTAGGCGGTGGTTTGAATGTGAAGGCGTTGTCTACCGTGGCAGCGCAGACCAGCTCGTTGCTGTTTTTACCGGTCGCCGATATGAATGCCGCGCCGACCTACAAAAGTCCAACCGGCACCGCCAATATCGTCAATAGCCTGGGAGCAACCCTGAGCGGCCTGCAGGTTACCTACGTACCGCCCAGCGGCAGCACACCCGGTGCCGCGAACGGCACTGTTACGACGGCCCTGGCTACCATCACCAGCGCGGTGGTCACCCTTGTCCAGGACGTCCTGTCACCGCTGCTCGACCCCATTGTCAACACGCTGCTCCCGGCCCTGGGCATCAACCTGGGCAACGCCGAAGTCGGCGCCAACCTGACGTGTCAGATGGGCCGCGCCTACCTGGTGATCTGAACCACCGGCAGTTCCACACAAAACCGTGCGCCTTCCTCGCCATTGATCACGCTCAAGCGCCCACCCATGTTTTCCACGATCCCGTAGCTTACCGACAGCCCCAGGCCGGTCCCCACCCCAATCGGCTTGGTGGTAAAAAACGGCTCGAAAATCCTCTCCAATAATCGTGGGTCGATGCCGCCACCGTTGTCCTCGACCCAGATGCGCACATTCCGGCTGTCGTGCTCGCAGTGCAGTGCAATCCAGGGGCGCAATTGCGCGGCTGTTTCGCGCTGGCTCAATAGCGCATCGCGGGCGTTGACCATCAGGTTGATCAACACCTGCTCAAGCTGGTCGACATGACCTTTGACCTGCACCCTGAAGTCTGCAGGTGTGATGCGCAGGTCCACGCCTTTGCTGCGCAGGCCCTCACTCAGCAGCGATATGGTCCCTTCCACGGCTTGCGCTGGGTCGAACGGTTGCTGTTCGATTTCCGAACGGCGGCCAAACACGCGCATATGGTCCACCACCCTCGCCGCGCGTTGCACTTGGGTGTCGATGCGCTTGAGTTTTTCGGTGAGGTAGTCGATCTGCGCGTCGCCGTTGGCCAGGCGCTTGAGCACATTGACGATCGCCATGCGCATCACGTTCAGCGGCTGGTTGATCTCATGGGCCAGGCCCGTGGCCATTTCGCCGAGGGTCGCCATCTTGGCGCTCTGGGTCAGTTGCTGCTGGGAGCGACGCACTTCGGTGTTGTCGCGGCCCACGGCCTGCACTTCCACCAGTTGACCTTGTTCATCAAACACACCACGGTCGGACCATACCCACCAGGCATGTTCGCGCCCGGGCAGCTGCAGGCTGATTTCGGCGGTGCTCACCGGAAACTCGGGGGTCAGTCGGCGGATGCGTTGGATAAATGCCTGGCGCTGTTCATCCGACAACCACGCGTCCAATTGCCGCCCCGGCAGTTGCGCGGGCAAGCACTCCAGGTAGTTGGCCAGCGGCGTGTTGCCAAACGTCAGGGTCAGGTCCGGGCGATAACGGCAGATCATTGCCGGCGAGTCTTCCACCAGGATGCGGTAGCGCTCTTCGCTCTGCCTGACCTGTTCGGCGGCCAGGGTCGCGTCGGTCACATCGAGCCATAGCCCCACGGCCTCCACCGGCAGGCCCAGGTCATCGCGCAGCAGCTTGGCCTCGTCGAGCAGCCAATGGTAGTCGCCGCGGGTGTCGCGCACCCGGTAGCGGCTGCGTACATTCCCTTCGCGTAGTAATTGACGGGTGCGTTGGAAGTACAACTCACGGTCTTCGGGATGGATCAACGAGGCCAGGCCGTCGTGGCTGCAATCGGCCAGGCTCCAGCCCAGCAGCGGCAACAGGCTGTCGCTGAAAAACGCCGGGTGCAGCGCGCCGCCGACATAGCGCTGCACGTAGATCACCGCCGGTGAACTGGCGATCAGGTTATCCAGGCGTGCATGGGCGGCGGCGGCTTGCAGTTGCTGGTTCTTGATGTCGCTGATGTTGAGCATGAAACCGACCCAGCGCCGGTTGTCGCCCACGCCCAGTACCTGGCCCTGCACGCGATACCAGATGGGCGTGTGGTCCGCGTCACTGCCTGGCAGGCGCACGCTGGTCAGCAGGGGTTTGTCCAGTGCCTGCAGGTCTTGCAGGTGGCTGAGCAGTTCCTGGCGATCAGCGGGGTGGATCAGCTCCAGCCAGAGGGCCAGTGCCTGGCGCGTGGCGCCGTGTTTCTGGCCCAGGCTATGCAACAACTGGGGGGCGAGCTGGATCTCCTGGGTGGCGGGCAGCAGTTCCCACCAGCCGGTGCCGAGCAGTTCTTGCAGGGCCTCCATGCGCTCCAGTTGCTGATGGCTGCGTTGTTCGCGCAGGCGGCTCAGCAGCGGGGCGGCGAGTGCGGCGGTGAGGTCCAGCCAGTCACGTTCGCGGGTGTGCGGTTCGCCGCCGTAGAAACCGCAGAGCAACCAGGCTGCCACGCCCTGGCTGTCACGGTAGGGCACCAGCAAACCGTCGATATCGCCGAAAATGCTCTGCAGGCGGGGGTTGTCAATGCGCCCGTGGGCCAGGCTCAGGAGCGCGTTGCCGTTGACACTGTCCAGGCTGGCCCCCAGATGTTGGCCGGTTTGCCACAAGCCCGGGGCGTCGTGAGCGGTGTATTGGCTGTAGATCCGCCAACCCTGGTTGGCTTCATCGAGCAATGCCAGGGCCACACAGGGGATACGCCAGCGTTGGGCCAGGCTGCGCAGTTGCTCGTTGAACGTCTCGGGCAGGCGACTCAGGCTGCACACTCGCAACTGTTCGCTCATCCTGCAGGCGAGTTGGTGGTTCTGCTCGCGCTGTTCAGCCAGGTGGCGGCCGGCGAGCAAGTCGCCGATGTCCAGCAGGTGCAGCACCCAGCGGTCGCCCTCCGGCTCGACCCAGCCACGGGTGGGCAGGACCTGGCCGGCAGAGCCCTGGAAGTCCAGGTCCAGGGTATGGCGTTGCCAGTCGGCAGGGCTGCCTTCGATACTCAAGGCGCTGCTGGCGCACAGCAACTCCCGCAGCAGCGGCCGTGCTTCACCCGCGACGGGCATGGCGAGTTGCGAACGCAGTGTGCCGCTGATGTCCACCACATGGCCTTGATGATCCAATAACACGCGCAGCCCTGCCGCAGGGACAGTGGGCGCCTCGAAGGCCTGGGTGCCGACACGGCCCCGCAGGCGCTCGAAGAAATTATTCCCCGCAGTCAAAACTGAAGACTCGAGCTGGCCGAAAGGTTGGTCGGCAGGTTCGGTACAGTGCCAATGCCTGGCACCACCAGCGCCGGGAATACGGAGTAGAGGTTGGAGGAGGGGTATTTGATCGTGACAGTCAGCGTGGTGCCGGTGTAGGTGGCGCTGATGAAGGACGGCTGGAACTGGAAGTTGGCGGGGATCCAGCTCAATTGCGCCGCTACCGCATCTTTCGCCCGCTGGGTGACAAGGGTAGGGTAGGCCGATCCTGCCGCTACCGGGTCTACCGCCATGGCCTGGCGCACGGCCTCGGCCGCCGCCTGGTTGAACGACTGCATCAACAGCAGCGGCAGGCTGAAGCTGATCAAGCCATAGAACACCGCAAAAAAGATCCCGAAGACCAAGGCGAACTCGATCGCCGCAGCCCCTTTTTGCTTTGCCGGCAGGCCTGTTTTCATGACTGCGTCTACCCTGACGTCTACGACTCGATATCAGCATAGAATCATTCAGCGAAAAGGAACGTTTTTTACGTGATTCATGGCGTAGTGATAGTGATCTGGCTGGGAGTCTGTGCGGTGCAGGATATTCGCCGGCGACAGATCGCCAATGGCTTGACCCTGGGCGTGGCGTTGCTGGCGCTGTTATACCTGTTGTGCACAGGTGCCACCTGGCTGGGCGCGCCGGCGAGCGCCGGTCTCTTGGCGTTTGCCCTGGCGCTGCTGTTGACCCTGCCGGGCTATGCGCTGGACCGCTTCGGTGCGGGCGACGTGAAGCTGCTCGCGGCGCTGGGCCTGGCCACCACGGTGGATCATGTGTTGTGGTCGCTGATCGGTGCCGCCATCACCCTGGTCGGCTGGTTGGTCGTTCGTCAACAGCTCGGTCCGCGCGCTGCTGATCGGGTGCAAGGCCCGCCTGCCAAGCAGCCTTTCGCCGCGTTTTTATTCGCGGGTTTTGTGCTGTATGGGGTATGGACCCTTTAGTCGCACAATGCCTCTATTGCTATGTACAGAGTCGGAAAGTAGGTCTACGTTTATGGAACGGATGTATAGGATTCTTCGTCCAAACGGATAGGTCAGTCTTTTGGCTTGCCAGGCATGGAGTCGCGTGTGAACAAGCTGAAATCGGCTGTAAAAGTGCTGGTGGTCGATGACCAACCGCTGATCGTTGAGGAGCTTTGCGAGTTCCTCGAAAGCAGTGGCTACCACTGCGTCCCGTGCGAATCCAGCCGCCAGGCCTTGCAGCGTTTCAGCGAGGACGCCGAGGTCGGCCTGGTGCTGTGCGACCTGCACATGCCGGACATGGATGGGATCGAGCTGGTGCAGTCGATGCAGAAGATCGCCGGCAAGCAGCGTGCGTTCGAGGCCATCATGCTCACCGGGCGTGCTGACAAACAGGACGTGATCAAGGCCCTGCGCGCGGGCATTTCGGATTACTACCAGAAGCCGATCAACCTAGATGAGTTGCTCGAGGGCCTGCAGCGCCAGGAAGCGGCGCTGGAAGAGCGGCAAAAGGAGCTGCAACTGGGGCACTTGAACCAGAAACTGCAGTACCTTTCCGAATCCATCAATGACTTGTACCAGGACCTCGACAAGGTACGGCGCGGCCCGCTGCAGGTGGCTGACGGCGAGGGGCGGCAAGACGCCGGAGCGGCGCAGGTTCCATCCATCTTCAACCAGCTGTCACCCCGTCAGATGGAGGTGGCGTGGCTGGTAGGCAAGGGCCAGACCAATTACCAGATCGCCTGCGAATTGGGCATCACCGAAAACACCGTCAAACTGTATGTGTCCCAGGTGTTGCGCCTGACCCATATGCACAACCGCACCCAGTTGGCGCTGGCGTTGTCGCCAAGCCACTCGCCGATGCGCCAGCAGGTGAGTGCGCACTGACGCACGGGGTTCACTGGCTCTTGACGCCCGCCTCCGACTTGGTTTCAAAGAACTCCGGAATCGGGTGCTTGTGACTGTCCAGCCAACGCTGCAATGCCTGCTCCTTTTCTGCCGGGGTGGTGCTCTGCGGTGTCGGCGAGGCTGCCCGCCCATCGACCTGCAACGCCATCCAGTTTTCCGTTTCGGCCTGCTGCGGGGACGAAGGCCCCGGTGGAATAGCCGAGGCGCTCAATGGCAGCAGCGCCAGACACACAACGTAATGGGCTTTCATCATCGACTCCTTACTTGATACTCACCGGCAGGGCATCGGCGGCCGTTGCGACGTTGCGCGCGGTCCTGGCTGAGCGCTTGAGCCGGGCCGCGCGGGCCTGTGCCTCGGTGACCTGGCCGGGGTTCAAGCCCAGCTGGCTGACCACTCTGGCCGCTTGCCCCCAGTCATCCTGATAAATCAGCAAGGTCACCAGGTTGACCGCAGCCAGCGTGTCGCCCTGTTTGAGCTCGATAGCCGTCATGAACTCAAAGCGCGCGTCTTCCAGGCGCAATTGGTTGAGGTACACCACGCCCAGATCATTGCGGATTTTTTCATCGGTGGGCGCCAGGCGCGCGGCCCTTTGCAGGTGAGCCATCGCCTGTGGGTGGTCGCCCTTGGCCGCTGCCAGTTGCCCCAGCCCATGTTCGCCTTCGGCGGTCATGCAAGTACCCAGCAGGCTGCGATACAAGGGTTCGGCCTCACTGCGGCCCAGCAAACGGAAGCTACGGGCCTGGCGCTGGCGCACCTGGGGCAAGCTGTCGGGCAGGTTCTGCAGGTTGGCCAGGCTGGCGTGCAGCTTGCCCTCGTTGGCCAGGTCATCGGACAGGTTCAGCGTCAGTTCCTGCTCCGCACTGGGTTTGGCGCAACTGCCCGGCGCGGTCAACGCGGCCCATGGGGTGTGGCCGTTGGTGGCGCATCCGCCGAGCATCAGCAGGGTCAGGCCGGCAATCAGTGGTTTCATCAAGGTGGTCCTCAGAATTGGCTCAAGGCGCGGGCGATGCCGATAAAGGCGGGGCCGCCGAGCACGATCAGCAAGGCGGGAAACAGGAACACCATCATCACCACCGACATTTTGGCCGACATTTTCGAGATGTATTCCTGCATGCGGGTCAGGCGCCGGTCGTCGAGCAATTGCTTGAGCGTCAGCAGGGATTTCATCGCGCCACCCCCCTGCTGGATCAATTGCTGGAGGATGATGCAGGTGTCGGTGAACTCATCCACCTCCAATATGCGCGCGGTCTTGCCCAGTTCTTCGCTCAGTTCCAGGCCGGAGTCGACGCGTGCCAGGATCAGGCGCAATTCGTGGGTCAGGTCTGGAAGCAAGCGCTGGGCTTCGTTGGCCATCACGCGCAGGGATTGTTCAATCGCCATGCCCGACTCGAACAGGATGCGCAGCAGCGGAATGAAGGTTGAGATTTCCTTGGCGATGCGCTGCTGGCGGAATTTGGCGGCAGCGGCGAGCACGCGTTTTGGCAACAGGTAGCCGATGCCCAGGGCGACCGCCGGGGCAATCCAGGCGGGACTGGCGTGAGGGAAAAGTAGTTGCTGGCCGAGCAGGGTCAGGCCCATCGCCGCGACAGGCACGCCGATCTGGAAGGCGGCAAACAGCGAGCGCTGGCTGGCCTTGCGCCAACCGACCCGGTTGAGCAGGACCTGGGTCTCGTTATCCAGGCTGACTGAGCGCTGGGCCAGCGTGCTTGCGCCCAGTTGGCGCATGAACGTGCCAAATTTGTCATCGCTGGCGCTGCGCCCTTGCAAGCGCTCAACGACCCGGCGATCACGACGGCGATGTTCGAGCCATTGCCCGCCCACCAGTACCATGGCGGCGAGTGCCAGCAACAGGCTGACCATCAGGGCCATCTCACACACTCCTCAGCATGCGCCACATGGCAAAGGTGCCCGTCAGGTCCATCGCCAGTGCGCCGAACAGCAGGGAGCGCCCCGTGTCGTCGTTCCACATGGTCATCAAGTAGCCAGGGTTGACCATGATGAAGTAGCCCACGATCAGGATCGGCAAACCGCCCAGCACGTAGGCCGTCATGCGGGTCTCGCCCGTCATCGCCTTGAGTTGCCGGGCGCCCTGGTCCCGCTCGCGGATCATCTTGATCAGGTTTTCCAGCAGTTCGCTGGCGTTGCCGCCGTAGCGGTGGTTGACCTTCAGGCCAAGGGCGAACAGGCGGAACTCGTCCTGTTCGTAGAATTCGGCGAAGTCGCTGGCCGAATCCGGCAGGCTCACCCCCAGGCGCACGTTGCGCTGCATGCGCCCCATGGCGTGCTTGAGCGGGTTTTCCACGCTCTCGATACCGCCCAATACCGCGTCGGCCAGGGTGCGGCCGGATTTGAGGCTGCGTACGCTATGGTCCAACAACTGCGGCAGTTGCTCGACCATACGTTGCACCCGCTGCTGGTAACGCCAGGCGATATAGGCACGCAATGCCAGGGGCGGGCCCAGGGCCATCAACACCAGGCCCAGCCCGTCGGCGACCAAGTAGCCCAGCAGGGCGCCGACCACCCACGCGCTCAGCCACAGGCCGAGGCGTTCCTTGGGTTTGCCCAGCCCGGCGCGCAGAAACATGCGCTCAAGGCCGGTCCAGGTGCCGGGCTGCTCCTGTGCCTCGGGTTGGCCATCGCCGAGGCGCTCCAGCACGCGACTGGTCCGGGCCTTGCGCAGGCCATGCTGAAACAGCCAGAACGACAGACCGATCAGCAATAGGCAAACCAGCAGCAATACAGGTCCTGTCATCAGGCGCTCCCTACAGCGGCATGGCTGTGGCGCGGCGCAACTTATCGCCGGCCGGGTTGATGGCTTCGCGCAGGAAACCGACGCCGGTGCGCCGGTCCAGCCGGAACAGGGTATTGGTGACATACACGTCATCGCGCACACCGACCACTTCCACCACCTCGCTCACGCAACGACGGCCATCGGGCATGCGCGTCAGCTGGATCACCACATCCAGCGCGGCGCAGATCATCTGGCGCAGGGTTTTTTCCGCGATCACGCGGCCGGTCAGGCCCACCAGGGTTTCCAGGCGCAGCAACGCATCCTGGGCATTGTTGGCGTGCACGGTGCTCATGGAACCGTCGTGGCCGGTGTTCATGGCCGTCATTACGTCGAGCACTTCCACGCCACGGATTTCCCCCAGGATGATGCGGTCCGGGCGCATCCGCAGGGCGTTGCGAATCAGGTCGCTGGACCTGACCTCACCGTGGCCCTCGGCATTGGGCGGGCGGGTTTCCAGGCGCACCACATGGGGATGCCCCAGTTGCAATTCGGCAACGTCTTCGATGGTCACCAGACGCTCGTGGGGATTGATCAACTGGCTGAGAATATTGAGCAACGTAGTCTTGCCGGTGCCGGTGCCGCCGCTGATGAGGATATTGCAGCGCCTGCCGACGGCTTCCTGGAAAAACTCGAAGATGCTCTGGTCGATGGTCTGCATGGCAACCAGGTCGCTGCTCTTGAGCATGTCCTTGCGGAACTTGCGGATTGACAGGCATGGCCCATCCAGGGCAATCGGCGGGATGATCGCGTTGACCCGGCTACCGTCAGGCAGGCGTGCATCGACCATCGGCGAGGATTCGTCCAGGCGCCGGCCCAACGGCGCGAGGATGCGTTGCATCACGCGCTCCACGTGGTGGTCGTCGATAAAACGCAGGTCACTCTGATGCAGCAGGCCCTCACGTTCGATAAACACCCGGTGCGGCCCATTGACCAGGATTTCGGTGACTGAAGGGTCGCGCAGCAGCACCTCCAGCGGGCCGAAACCGGTAAGTTCGTCGACGATCTCTTCGGCCAGGCGTTCCATCTCATAGCGCGAGATCGCCAGGCGCATGCGCGTGATGTACTCGGACACCTTGTCGACGACAAATTGCGCCAGGGATTGGCGCGTGTCTTCAAGCAGGTTCTTACCCGACTCCTCGATAGCGTCGATGATGTAGCGATGCAGCACCAGCTTCAAGCCATCGTGATCCGTGTTGCCGCCGCTGCGGGCCGGGCCGCCGAAGAGTTTCTCGCCGTTCATCGCACCGTCCCCAGGATGCGTTCGAACCAACGCATTGATGGTTTTTCCAAGCCCTTGGAGCGTTTCGCCAGGCGTTCGCCCAAGGTGCGCACGGCCTGGCTCAACGCTTCACGTGGGGCCAGGGCAAACAGGGTCTGGCCCTGGTTCTTTACGTTCAGGCGCAGTTCGGCGCTCAGCGGCAGCACGGCGATGCACTCAAGGCCGTAGCTTTTTTCCAGGGTGTCGGTGTCTGGTACGCAGGACTTGATATAACGGTCGACCACCAGCCTGGCGTGGTCGAGTTTCATGCCTTTGTCGCGCCAGCGATTGAGCACCGCGAGGTTGCGGCGACAGTCCAGTACGTTCTGGTCGGTGCACCACAGCAGTTTGTCGCAGTGGCCGACAAAGGTGCGCAGTGCGTCGCTGTCCGGTTGCCCGGTAAGGTTCACGACGATGTGCTGGAAGTGCTGGCGCAGTGCGCTGAGCAGCATGTACAGCTCGGCGGCGCTGGTCAGTTTCAGCGGTTCGTCGCCGGTGGCATACGCCAGGATGCGCAGGCCATCCACGGTTGTGGTAAAGGCGCTGTTGATCAGCGTGGTATCGAGGCGGCGCAAATGCCGCAACGCGTCACCGAAGTTGAAGGTGCTCTCCAGCCCCAGCAGCGCCAGGCTGTCGCTGCGTGGCAGGCCCAGATCCAGCAGCAGGGTCTGCTGGCCGCTTTTTTGCACCACCAGGGCCAGGTGAGTCGCCAGCATCGCGCCGTCCGCGTTGCTTTGGGTGCCAAACAGAACGGTCAGGCCGCCCAAGTGTGCACTGGGGGTGATGGTCGGCAGGCGCTTGCTCAAGCGGCGCACCAGGCCGGCCACTTCGCTGGAGCGTGAGCCGTAGGCGACGAAATCCCGGGCGCCCGCCCGCATGGCGTTGAGTACCAACTGGTTGTCCATGCCGTCGCCCAGGGCGACCACGGCGAGCATCGGCTTGGCCTCCAGGGCGCCTTCGATCAGCGCACTCTGGGCCACCAGGTTTTCACGGTCCAGGCCGATGAAGACCAGGTTGGCAAAGGTCACGTCGACCAGCGCCAGCAGCTCGTCCAGGCTGCCGGTGCCAGCGCTCACGACTTGGCCAAGGGGCGCCAGGGCACCCTGCAGCCACTCCAGGTCGATGGTGTTGCGAGTGATGGCGAGGAACGTCTGGCTCAAGCTATCGCTCATTGGGAAAGTCCACTGCGGCGGTCGAAATTACCGTTTTCGAGGAAAAACAGGCGGTACCAGTTGGGGTCATAGTTGCGCAGTTTTTCGCCGGGCAAGGAAGGCAACTGAGCGTTGGCCGCCAGCGGTTGCACCAGGTGCGGCGTGACGATCATCAGCAGCTCCTTTTCTTCGCGGCGGATATTGGTGTCGCGGAAAAACGCACCCAGGACCGGGATATCGCCCAACCCCGGAAACTTGCTGATGCTGGAGCGGTTGTTGGTGCTGATCAGGCCGCTGATCACAAAGCTTTCGCCATCGGCCAGGGACACGCTGGTGTCGGTGCGGCGTACGGTCAGGGCCGGCACCTGGATGCCCTGGATCTGTACGGCGTTGCTGTAGTCCAGCTCGCTGACCTCCGGCGCTACCTTGAGGGTGATGCGGTTGCGATCAATCACCGTCGGCGTGAGGGTCAGGCGAATGCCGAATTCCTTGTATTCGATGGAGATGGTGTCACTGCCGGCGCTGGGTACGGGTATAGGTACTTCACCGCCGGCCAGGAAGGTTGCGCTCTGGCCGCTCAGCGCTACCAGGCTGGGACGCGCCAGGGTGTAGGCAAAACCGCTGCTCTCGAGGGCGTTGATCATCGCTTTGACACGACCGCCGCCAAAACCGACATTGAAAGACTCGGCACTCACCGGCAGTTTGAACACACCTTCTGCCGGGGAGAGAAGGTTGGGGCTACCGAGGAAAAAATTGTTGCCCAGCCCCAGGAACTGGGTGCTGGCTTCCTTGAGCTTGGTGCGGCTGACTTCTACAAAGCGTATATCCGTCTGCACCTGGCTGGGCAGCAATGGGTCTTCGGAGGGTGGCCGCGACAAACTGGTCAGTGCCGACGTGGCCTTGCCCTTGACGAACACCATGCTCTGGCGCGGCGCCTTGGTACAGGCAGTCCACACCATCAGGCTGGTAGCGCCGCTGGCGACGCCGGTCAGCAGGAAATGACGGTCACCATTGACGCGCACATCCGCGATCTTCGGGTCGCCAATCGCCAGGCGGGTGATTGGCACCGGCGATTGCAGTTCCTGTTGCAAGCCTTCGCCCACCTCGACCACGGCAGGCAACTGGCCCAGGGCGCTGCAATTGCCGGGTGCCGCCAGGGTCATGGCGGCTGGCAGGCTTGTCAGCATCAAGGCCCAGGCAATTGGCGTGAACATGAGGGCGTAGCGATGGCTCATTCAAGGCATCCTTGCTCAATCACGGGGTTTGTTCAGTGGCCTGCGCGCCGCGAATCACCTCGACGCCCCGGCGTACAGCGGGTGCGCCGCTGATTTGCGCGACGCTTTTGGGCGGTCCCACAAGGGCAAGCTGGGTGAATTGGTAGAGGTCACGATTGGCATTGGCCAGTTTGTCCGAAGCGTCGTTTTCCCCGGCCCAGTACTGGCTGAGCAGTTGCTCCTCGGCACTGCGCACGGCCAGGCGCAAGGTACCGGCTTGCGACGCCAGCATCAGGCGGCTCAATAGAGGCTCCGGCACGGCCAACACCACGGTGCGTGCAGCAGCGCGACGCTGGGCAGCCTGGGCGCGCTCCTCGGGCGTGGCGGCGGGCGGCACGGCCGGCAAGCCATCGTTGGCCAGGCCCAATTGGTCACCGACGCTGAGCAGGCGCAGGGCTGGAAGGACGATTTGTGCCGACTGCTCCGCGTTGCCAGCATCCTGGCGCAGGAACAGCAGCACATCCACATAGTCGCCGGGGCTCAGTTGGCCTGCCGCGCCGATCACCTCGTCGACGGCCACGGCCAATGCGCGCTCATCGGGATGAATCATGCGGGCAAGCGGGCCGCCGGCGCTGAAGCTTTCCTCGCTGAGCCAGGTACCTGCTCCCAGTGCGCGCAGTGGTTGGCGGCCGATGGCCTGGTCCAGCCGCGTCAGGCTGCCGGCGGGCACCGTGCGGAGTTTTTCCACGACCAGGTCGGCAGCGGTAAGTGCAACGAAGGCAGGGACGTCATGCGCCAGTACGACCACTGGTTGGCGGGTCTGGTCTTCGACGACAGCAGTGGGCTTTTCGGCAGAAATGACAGGTGTTGCGACGGGCTCCGTTTGGCGGCTCAACACCAGCCCCCAGTACCCTGCAATCAATGCCCCGATTAGCAGCACAGCGGCCAGGGCCATGCTGATGCGACTGTTCATGACGGCTCTCCCTTTCCCGTTGCACTACCTGTTCGTCAATCCAAACGAACTAATTCGCAACCTGGCTGTGATGAACATCTAACGATTTGGCTATTTGAAGGTAGCTCAGCCAGGACGAAACGCCATTTGTCACGGATAAAATTTTATTTGAACGCTATTTGCAGCCGGGTAGTCAGGCATGCACCGACGACTAATACTTTGTGATTAATGAGTTCTTACAGTTGTGAGGCTGAGGTTTGTTGGCAATGCTCTAATTGCACGTCGCAAACATCGTGCTAGAGCCGTACTGGCTTTTAGTGGCGTATTAGGGAGAAGTCGTATGTTCCTTGACCTGATGTTGAAGTTATATGTTCAGATACAACTGTTCTTCAAACGCAAAGAGGCTGCCTCAGGTATTGAATACGCCATTATCGTGGCGCTGGTGGCCCTCGTCATTGTGGGTGCCGGAACCGGCCTGGGCACCAAGATAAGTGGAATTTTCACGTCGATCGCTACCAAGCTGCCAACGGCGACCTGACTGCCAAGTTGCAGCAGCTATTCTTCAATTACCCCATTCTTCCAGGTACGGCCATGAGCACATCTTCTTTGTCTCGCCAACAAATACTATTGGTGGACGACGAAGAGGATGCTCTGGTTGAGCTGGCCGAATCCCTCGAACACGAGGGCTTTGTCTGTTTTACCGCCACCTCCGTGACCTTCGCCTTGCAAGAATTGACACTGCATCCGGATATCGCCCTGGTCATTACCGACCTGCGCATGCCTGAGGAAAGCGGCATTTCCTTGATCAAGCGCCTGCGCGAACACACCTCGCGCTCGCACCTGCCGGTGATCGTGATGTCCGGCCATGCCGAGATGGATGACGTCAGCGACATGCTGCGCCTGCAGGTGCTGGACCTGTTCCGCAAGCCGATCTATCTGGTGCGCCTGATCGATACGCTCAACAACCTGTTTCCTCTCTCTCACTCCAGGTATTAAGCGCTCATTCACAGCTGATAAGTGAAGCTCAGCGTATACCGCGGCCGTCGGTCGAAGTTATCCCGCGCCACATCTGCCATCGGCTTGGCCGCTTCCACGGAAATGTTGTAGTACCTGGCGTCGCCAAAACGCAGGCCCAGGGCCGCCGATGACATATCGCTGCCCTTGACCGGCAGGTCGTTGAACCAGGCCCTGGCGCGGTCGAGCACCATATAGGGCTGCAGGATCCGCACCCACTCGCCAGCACGGTTGTAGCTGTAGTTGATCTCATACGCCACGCCCCAGCCTTTGTCGCCGGAGCCCTGGTCATCGGGGTAGCCACGGCCGAAATTCTGCCCGCCGAAGGTGGCACGCTCGCTGTCGGGCAGGTCGTGGTGGCTCCAGTAGAGTGCGCCGGAGAGTACACCTTGCCAGTTATCGAAGAGCCTGTTGCTCTGCACGCCGGAGAGGCGCAGGCGGAAGAAGTCGAGGTCCGGCTTGAGCCCGCCGAAGTCTGTGCGGGTCTTGGCGCCCATGCCGTTGATGCCTTGGTACACACCGGCGCTGAGGATGCGCAACTGGGTCGTGTCGGCCTTGCGCCAATCGCCTTCGAACGCCAGTGCGCGCAGGTCTGTTTGCAGCGCCAGGCGTTGCGGGAAACCTTCGAGCTTGTAGCGCGTAGTCTGGTCGACGGCATAGTAGCGGGCGCCGAGGTTCAATGACTCGTTGGGCGACGCGATCAGCGGGTGGCTGAAGCCGATGGCGTAGCGGTCGATTTCCTGGTGTGGCTTGAGCTCCAGGCCTTCGCCCAGTTGCAGGCTGGTGCGTGGATCGGCGCGGTAGCGTTCACCCGACAGCGTGAGCTGGGTGCCCTCGGCATTGATGAATTGGCTGTAGGCTGCGCGGTAGTAATGTTCTTTGTCGTCGCCGGGCGGGAACAGGCCGCTGAGGCTCAGTTGTTCGCCCATGGAGGTCCAGGAGTTGCCGGTGCCGGTGAGCAGCGCCTGCGTGCCGCCTCGGCTGGCCTCGTTGAGGCTCATGCTGGTGGTGAAGGGTTTGCGGCTGGCGGTGATGTGCATCGGCGTGCCGCCGTCGGTGGTGGCGGGCGGCGGTACCTGGGCCTGCAAGGTTACGCCCGGGATGGCGCTCATCAGTGTCGTGTAACGCTCGAACGTCTTACGGGTGAGTGGACGTTCGGCCTTGAGTTTTTCGCCGAGTTTGTCGACGTAGGACGAAACCGGGCCGATGTCGCCTTGCAGCTGGTAATCGCGGATATAGCCTTCGACCAGCACCACATGCACCAGGCCGCCGTCGAAGCGCTGTTCCGGCAGGAAGGCGTAGGACAGCAGGTAGCCATCTTCCTGGTAGCGGCGGGTGATGCTGCGGGTGGCTTCGATCAATTGCGCCAGGTTGGTTTCATGGCCGATCAGCGGTTCGAATGCCTGGGCGACGTCCTTGAGCGGGTAGACCGTGCCGCCGTCGATCTGCAGCTTTCGAATGGTCACCTTGGTGTCCATCAGCAACGGCTGCTCCGCGCTGGCAGCAGGGGCGGGCAGTCGGGTCTGCTGGGGCGCCGGTCGATACGCGTCGGCGGGCAGGTTAGGCACGGGCAGGTTGCGGACGGTGTCGTTGCTATTCAGGAAACTGGGCAGGGGGTCGGCGTGGACGGAAGCACTGAGGGTGAGCAGTAACAACGGTGTCAAAGCGCGCATAGGACACTCCATGGTCAGAACTGCTGCAGCGTTTTGCAGGTTCCCGTCGGGCTCGGGGAGCGCGGTCTGGGTGTTTTCAGGGGTCGATCATTGACCCATGAAAAAAAGACGAGAGACTTAGCTGGTCTCTCGTCTCAACCAAGCGTAGGCGCTGCAGGTGAGGCCGTCTAATCGGCCAGGTGCAATCATTTCCTGCCGGTCAGGCCACCCAGCAGCCCGCCCAGGGCACCGCCATTCGTACTGGTGCTGGCACCCGCGGAGGTCGTCACGGCCAGGCCGCCGCCGAGCAAACCACCACCGGTGTTGGGGCCGCCGCTGACCAATCCTCCGACCGAGGCCACGGTGCCACCCACTGCGTTGACGGTACCCCCCAAGGCGTTGATGACCGGGTTGGCGTTGGTGCTGGTGATTTGGCTGCCCAGCCTGCTGACGGCGCCGCCGGCGTTGGTGGCCAGGCCGTTGATTGGAGTGCCCAGGCCGGTGGCATTGCCGACGTTTTGAGTGAGGCGGGTGACGCCACTGGTGACGGGGTTCAACGCGCCGCCGACCTGGCTGGTCAACGTGGCAATGGGGGTGCCTGCGGCGGTGTTGGGGACGCCACTGCCGCCCAGAAGGGTGCCCAGGGATGCCACGGTAGTGCCCGCCTTCACACCGGTGACGCCGGTGGCGCTGACCAGACCGTTGCTACTGCCGGCATTGAGGCCGCTGCCGGCGCCCGCTATCACGCCGCCGATGAGTTCCGCCAGGCCCGGTCTGCGGTTGCTGCCGCCACTGTTACCCGTGGCGTCGACATAGCCGCTGGCCTTGCCGACCACGGTACCCACGCCATTGAGCACGCCGCCCACGGCGCCGGTCGCCGGGTTGCCGCTGCCACCGGTGTCGGCGACTTGATTGCCCAGGCTATCGACGGTATCGCCGAGCTTTTGCAGCAGGCCGCCCACGGGGCTGTCCAGGCCGGTCGTGCTGCCGACTTTAGCGGTGGTGCTTTCCACCAGCGACACCACCGGGACCAATACCTTTGCGCCAAGCGTATGGGTGGCCGAGCCCAGCGGGCCGGTGGTACTGGCGGTGCTGAGGGTGTCGCCGAGCATGGTCACGGCATTGCCGAGCTTGCCGACGACGTTGCCTGCCACCGGTGCCGCGCCGCTGACCACCGGCACGTGCCCCAGCAAGGTGGCGACGTTCTGGCCGGTGGCGGTCACGCCTGCACCGAGGTCGGAGACACCGTCGGCCACGCCCGCGACGGTGTTGCCCAGTGCATTGCTGTCGGTACCCAGTGAACCGAGGCCATCCGACAGGCCTTCGCCGATGCTGCTGACGGCGTTGCCGGTAGCACGCACCAGGCTGCGCGTAGTTGCACCCACGATAGGCAGGCTGCCCAGGGTAGTGCCCAGGCTGCTGACGGTGCCGCCGAGGTCGGTCACGGTATCGCCGAGGGTGTCGGCCACGCTGGCCGTTACCAGGGTGCTGGTTGTGCCGGTACCGCCACCGTCTGTACCGCCGCCACCGCTGCCGCCACCGCCAGCAGCAGTATCCGAGGAAGCAGAGCCCCCACTGTGATGTCCGCCGCCACCGCTGCTGCAACCGCCGAGTGTGAGTGCGATTGCCAGTGCCAGCGTGGTACTTGCTTTCCAGAACATGACTTGAGTCTTCATGATTGAGTTCCTTGCACCTGTACAACCTGAGTTGTCTCAAACGCTGGCTATTTCTGCGGATAGCGATGCGTTTGTCCGTGTGGCTATAACAGGCCCGGACGCTCTTTCTCTCAATGCTCAACTTGGTATTAATGATTTATATACGGCTGGGTTGTACCGTTTAAGCGACTAATGCCAAAGGTATAGGGCATGATGTTTCTGGATGTATATATGTTTAAAATCAAAAACCTGCATATAAAAAGCGAGCCTGAAAAGGCCCGCTATCACTTAGGGTGTATATATACAATTTATCAGTCGCTTTTATGCAATGGGCTGCCATTTGCCCAGCATATGCTCGATGTCACCCGCGCCTTTCAATAAGAATTCGCCGCTGGAACCGGCGGCGCTGGCCAGTAGCCTGACTTCACTGGGCAGGCGTACCGGTTTCCTGAATTCGACGTCTATTTCGATATTGGCGGCCGGCAAGTGTTCGCCCAAGGCGGCGAGGGTGTGCGCCTTGTTCCACAGCCCATGGGCGATGGCCTGGGGGAAACCGAACAGTTTGGCGGTCAGGGCACTGAGGTGGATCGGGTTGTAGTCGCCGGACACCCTCGCGTAGCGGCGGCCGATATCGGCCGGGGCCTTCCAGCGAGTCAGTTCGCTGACCTGAGTGGCGCTAGGCCGGGCATCCTCGGTCGCTTCGCCTTCGAGCTTTACGCCCCGGCAGAGCATCCGGCTCTCGGCTTCCCACAGCAGGCCAAGGGAATCCTCAACCGTGGTGACCACTTCAAAAGTCGCGCCCTTGGGGTGGGGTTTGAGGTTCTGCGCGTGCACGCCAATGGTCAGGTCACTGACACCGCCCAGCGGGCGATGGATGCGGATGCGGTTGCTCAGGTGAATCAGCCCCAGCAGCGGGAAGGGAAACTTTTTGTCGGTGAGCAGCTGCATTTGCAGACCGAACGCGAGGATGTGCGGATAAGTCGCCGGCAGCATGGGGCCCTCGGAAAACCCGCAGACCTTGCGGTACACCGCCACATGCCTGGGGTCGATGCTTACCCGGCAGCGCAACCCTTGCTCGGGCAGCGTGTTGCCGGTGATCTTGCGCTTGAGCGCTGCCCGCCAATACAACGGTGGCAGAAACGGCGTACTGCCTAAGGTTTGCCAATCCATGCTTACGCTCCCAATAGACTTTGCCCACACACCCGCAGCGCTTGCCCGCTGACCGCACCGGAACCCGGCTGGCTCAGCCAGGCCACTGCTTCGGCGACGTCCTGCGGCAAACCGCCCTGGCCCAGGGAACTCATGCGCCGCCCGGCTTCACGCAGGGCAAAGGGAATATGCGCAGTCATCTGGGTTTCGATAAAGCCTGGGGCTACAGCGTTGATACTGATCCCGCGTTCTTCCAATAACGGCGCCCATGCTTGTACCAGGCCGATCAAGCCGGCCTTGCTCGCGGCATAGTTGGTCTGCCCACGGTTGCCGGCGATGCCGCTGATGGAGGCCAGCACCACCACGCGGGCGTTGTCGTGCAGGGTGCCGCTGTCCAGCAGTGCCTTGGTCAGCACTTGCGGGGCATTGAGGTTGACCGCCAGCACCGCGTCCCAGTATTCCGGGGTCATGTTGGCCAGGGTCTTGTCACGGGTAATCCCGGCGTTGTGCACCAGGATGTCGAGGCCGTCGGGCAGGTGTTCGATCAACTGGCCGGCGGCGTCTTCGGCGCAGATATCCAGCACCACGGTGCGCGCACCCAGGCGTGCGGCCAGGGCCTCGAGGTCGGCCTTGGCCTGGGGCACGTCGAGCAGGATCACTTCGGCGCCGTCGCGGGCCAGGGTTTCGGCGATGGACGCGCCAATGCCACGGGCTGCGCCGGTGACCAATGCCTTGCGCCCGGCGAGGGGGCGAGTCCAGTCTTCGACGGGCGTGGCACAGGCCTTGAGGCGAATCACCTGGCCGGAGATATAGGCGCTTTTCGGTGAGAGGAAGAAGCGCAGCGCGCCTTCCAGTTGGTCTTCGGCACCGTCGCCGACGTAGAGCAATTGCAGCACGCCGCCGTTGCGCAGTTCCTTGGCCAGTGACCGGCTGAAACCTTCGAGGGCGCGCTGGGCGCTGGCGGCGAACGGGTCGCTGAGGCTTTCCGGCGCGCGGCCGAGGATCACCAGGTGTGCACTGTGATCCAGGTTTTTCAGCAACGGTTGGAAAAACTCACGCAGTTGCTTGAGCTGGTCGGTGTGTTGCAGGTCGCTGGCATCGAATACCACGGCCTTGAGCTTGGGGCCGTGGCCGGGAATCCAGGTCGAAGTGTCGGCGCCGTAGGTGTAAATGGCGTCGGTGAGCCGGTTGGCAAACGCTTTCACGTTCGTTGCCAGCGCGCCACCACCCAGTAACAGCGCACCTTCCACCGGGCGCAGGCGCCCGGCTTGCCAGCGTTCCAGGCGTACCGGTGACGGCAGGCCAAGGGCGGCGACCAGGCGATGGCCGAGGCTTGAGTTGGCGAAGTCGATATAACGGTCAGACATGGAACGCTCTCCGAAGGCTGGGGTTCAAAGGGTTGACCATCCCAGGGTAGCAGTCGTTCGACTAGGCTCAGTTATCCAGACCACAACCGACAGGGAGCTTTCCATGACTCAATTGCGCCGTGTAGCGATCATTGGCGGTAACCGCATTCCTTTCGCCCGCTCCAATGGCCCCTACGCCACGGCGAGCAACCAGGCGATGCTGACCGCGGCCCTGGAGGGCCTGATCGAACGCTACAACCTGCACGGTCTGCGCATGGGCGAGGTGGCCGCCGGCGCGGTGCTCAAGCATTCCCGCGACTTCAACCTCACCCGTGAATGCGTGCTGGGTTCACGCCTGTCGCCGCAAACCCCGGCCTATGACATTCAGCAGGCGTGCGGCACGGGGCTCGAGGCGGCGTTGCTGGTGGCCAACAAGATCGCCCTGGGCCAGATTGAATGCGGGATTGCCGGTGGGGTGGATACCACCTCCGACGCACCTATCGGCGTGAATGAAGGGCTGCGAAAGATCCTGCTGCAAGCCAATCGCAGCAAGTCCATGGCGGATAAATTAAAAGTCCTGTTACAACTTCGTCCCCAGCACCTCAAGCCTGAGCTGCCGCGTAACGGCGAGCCGCGCACCGGTTTGTCCATGGGCCAGCATTGCGAATTGATGGCACAGACCTGGCAGATTCCCCGTGCCGAGCAGGATCAACTCGCCCTCGAGAGCCATCAGAAAATGGCCGCTGCCTATGCCGAAGGCTGGCATAACGATCTGCTCACGCCGTTTTTGGGCCTGACCCGCGACAACAACCTGCGCCCCGACCTGAGCCTGGAGAAACTTGCCGCGCTCAAGCCTGCGTTTGAGCGCAGCGAAAAAGGCACGCTGACGGCCGGCAATTCCACACCGCTCACCGATGGCGCATCCCTGGTGTTGTTGGGCAGCGAGGCGTGGGCCCAGGCGCGTGGTTTGCCGATCCTGGCCTACCTGCGCGATGGCGAAGCGGCGGCAGTGGATTTCGTCAACGGCGCCGAAGGCCTGCTGATGGCGCCGGTGTATGCGGTGCCGCGCTTGCTGGCGAGGAATGGCCTGACGCTGCAGGACTTTGATTACTACGAGATCCACGAAGCCTTCGCGGCCCAGGTGTTGTGCACGCTCAAGGCCTGGGAGGATGCGGATTACTGCAAGACGCGCCTCGGGCTGGACGCACCGTTAGGGGCCATTGATCGCAGCCGCCTGAACGTCAAGGGCAGTTCCCTGGCGGCCGGGCACCCGTTTGCCGCCACCGGTGGGCGCATCGTCGCCAACCTGGCCAAGTTGCTCGACGCGGCGGGCAAGGGGCGCGGGCTGATTTCGATCTGCGCCGCCGGCGGCCAGGGCGTGACGGCGATCATCGAACGTTGAATTCGTCGAAATTGGCATATTGGATGCATTCTTGAGTGGTCAGAGGTCGGTAGCCCCTCCCACCGGCGAGCCGATTGCCGTATAACGAGTGCCATACGCGTATTTGGTAATAAAGGACCCACAATAAAAGCTGATGAAGACTCCTAAACGCATTGAACCCCTGATCGAAGACGGTCTGGTCGACGAAGTGCTGCGCCCACTCATGAGTGGTAAAGAAGCAGCTGTTTATGTGGTGCGCTGCGGCAATGAATTGCGTTGCGCCAAGGTTTACAAGGAGGCGAACAAACGAAGTTTTCGTCAAGCGTCCGAATACCAGGAAGGCCGTAAGGTCCGTAACAGCCGGCAGGCCCGGGCCATGGCCAAGGGCTCGAAATTCGGCAAGAAAGAAACCGAAGATGCCTGGCAGAACGCCGAAGTAGCGGCGTTGTTCCGCCTGGCCGGTGCGGGCGTTCGCGTGCCCAAGCCGTACGACTTCCTCGAAGGCGTGTTGTTGATGGAGCTGGTGGCCGACGAGTACGGTGATGCCGCGCCACGTCTGAATGACGTGACGTTGGAGCCGGATCAGGCGCGTGAATACCACGCCTTCCTGATTTCCCAGATCGTGCTGATGCTGTGTACCGGCCTGGTGCACGGTGACCTGTCCGAGTTCAACGTACTGCTCACGCCGACCGGTCCGGTCATCATCGACCTGCCCCAGGCGGTGGATGCGGCGGGCAACAACCACGCGTTCAACATGCTGGAGCGGGATGTGGGCAACATGGCTTCCTATTTCGGGCGTTTTGCCCCGGAGTTGAAGAAGACCAAGTACGCCAAGGAAATGTGGGCACTCTACGAAGCCGGCACCTTGCACCCGGCCAGTGTCTTGACCGGCGAGTTCGACGAGCCGGAAGAACTGGCGGACGTGGGCGGTGTGATCCGCGAGATCGAAGCGGCAAGGCTGGACGAAGAACGGCGCCAGGCCATTCGGGCGGCGGATGATGCGCCGCCGAGCAAAGCGTCGGAAGAGCCACCGCCGCCGCCCTGGATGCAGTGATCCCTGGCTGGATGAGGATCAAAATGTGGGAGGGGCAAGTCGAATCGTCGCACCGCCCCTCCCACATTTGGTTTTGCATGCATTCAGATAGATTCCGTCACGCGCAGCAGCTTCCCGATGCCAGTTCCTTGAGAATCGGACAATCCGGCCGGTGATCGCCCTGGCAGTGCTCCACCAGGTCCTGCAACGTATCGCGCAATTGCCCCAACTCCAGGATCTTCTGGTTCAACTCATCGATATGTTGGCGCGCCAGGGCTTTCACATCGGCGCTGGCCCGTTGCCGGTCCTGCCAAAGGGTCAGCAGTTTGCCCACCTCTTCCAATGAAAACCCCAGGTCCCGCGAGCGTTTGATAAACACCAGGGTGTGCAGGTCGTCGGTGCCGTAGATGCGGTAGCCGCTGTCGGTGCGATGGGCCGCCTTGAGCAGGCCGATGGATTCGTAGTAGCGAATCATCTTCGCGCTCAGCCCGCTTTGCCGGGCGGCTTGGCCGATGTTCATGGGCGTTGATCCTCCAAGTGCGACTGTTTCCAAGTGCTTGGTTTCCAAGTTTTCAACAGCAAGGCATTGCTCACGACACTGACGCTGGACAAGGCCATGGCCGCGCCCGCGAGCACCGGGTTGAGCAGGCCGAATGCGGCCAGGGGAATGCCGATCAAGTTATACACAAAGGCCCAGAACAGGTTCTGGCGGATCTTGGCGTAGGTCTTGCGGCTGATCTCCAGGGCGGCCGGGACCAGGCGTGGGTCGCCGCGCATCAAGGTGATGCCGGCGGCATGCATGGCCACGTCGGTGCCGCCGCCCATGGCGATGCCGATGTCGGCGGCGGCCAGGGCCGGGGCGTCGTTGATGCCGTCGCCGACCATGGCCACTACGCCGGTTTTTTTCAGTTCGGCGACGGTGGCGGCTTTATCGGCGGGCAGGACTTCGGCGTGTACGTCATCGATGCCCAGCGCTTGGGCAACGACGCGGGCGCTGCCGCGATTGTCGCCGGTGAGCAAGTGGCTGCTGATGTGCCGGGCCTTGAGTTGTGCCACCGCTTCCAGCGCGCCAGGCTTGAGCGTGTCACCAAAGGCAAACAGCCCGAGTACACGGGGTTGTGCGCCTTGCTCGATCAGCCAGGACAAGGTACGGCCCTCGGCCTCCCAGGCCGTGGCAGAGTCGGCCAGCCCACCCGCGTCCAGGCCGCTTTCTTCCAGCAGGCGCCGATTTCCCAGGGCCAGTTGGCGCCCGCCGAGGGTGCCGGCAATGCCACGTCCGGTCAGGGATTGGCTGGTGCTTACGTCCGCCACCGTCAGGCCTTGCTCGCTGCACGCATCCAGCACGGCCTTTGCCAACGGGTGTTCGCTGCCGCGTTGCAGCGCACCGGCCTGTTGCAGCAATGTGGCTTCATCGCCATCCACTGCCGCCAAATGGGCAATTTTTGGGGTGCCGGAAGTTAGAGTGCCGGTTTTGTCGAACACCACGGTGCTCACTTCATGGGCGCGCTCCAGCGCTTCGGCGTCCTTGATCAGGATGCCATAGCGTGCGGCGACGCCGGTGCCGGCCATGATGGCGGTCGGTGTAGCCAGCCCGAGTGCGCACGGGCAGGCGATCACCAGCACCGCCACGGCGTTGATGATCGCGGTCTCCAGCGGCGCACCGTACAGCCACCACCCCACCAGTGTGATCAACGCCAGCACCAGCACGGTCGGCACGAATACCTGGCTGACCTTATCCACCAGCTTCTGGATCGGTGCCTTGGCGGCCTGGGCGTCTTCCACCAGGCGGATGATGCGCGCCAGTACGCTTTCGGCACCGAGCGCGGTGGTGCGCACCAGCAGGCGACCTTCGCCATTGATGGCACCGCCGGTGACGGCGTCGCCGGGCTGTTTCGGCACCGGCAGGCTTTCGCCGCTGATCAGTGCCTCATCGGCATGGCTCTGGCCTTCTACCACTTCACCGTCCACCGGGAAGCGCTCGCCGGGTTTGACCAGCACCAGGTCATTAAGCTTGAGCGCGCTGATGGCCACATCCTCCTCGCGGCCAGCCTGTATACGCATGGCGCGTTCAGGGCGCAGGGCTTCCAGGGCGCGGATGGCGCTGGCGGTCTGGCGTTTGGCGCGGCTCTCCAGGTATTTACCGAGCAGCACCAGGGCGATCACCACGGCCGACGCTTCGAAGTACAGATGGGGCATGGTGCCCGAGGGGGCGGTCAGCCATTCATAGAGGCTCAGGCCGTAACCGGCGCTGGTGCCGATGGCCACCAGCAGGTCCATATTGCCGGCGCCGGCCCGCACGGCCTTCCAGGCTGCGATATAGAAGCGTGCACCGAAGATGAATTGCACCGGGGTCGCCAGGAGGAACTGCACCCAGGCCGGCAGCATCCAGTGCAGGCCGAAGGGTTGCACCAGCATCGGCAGCACCAGGGGCAATGCCAGCACAATCGCCAGCAGCAGCGACCAGCGCTCGCGGTGCAGGCGTTGGGCCTGATCGGCCTCGGTCCTGGTTTCGCTTTGCGGCAGGCTGGCGGTGTAGCCGGCTTTGTCGACGGCGGCGATCAGCACGGCCGGGTCGATCTGGCCCAGCACTTCGACGTGGGCGCGCTCGTTGGCCAGGTTGACGCTGACGCTTTGCACCCCCGGGACTTTGCCCAGCGCGCGCTCGACACGCCCGGCGCAACTGGCGCAGGTCATGCCGCCGATGGGCAGGTCAAAGGTGGTGGATCCATTCATGGGGCAGTCCTCCAGAGAAGTTGCCCCTAGGATCAACCTTGACCTGTGGGGAAGGTCAAGCGTCTTCAGTATTCCAGTGCGGCAGGCTTGAGGTACATGCCTTCCGGGCCCTGGGCAATGCGCAACTTGCGTACGTCACCGGCCTTGAGCGTGATGTTCTGCGCCGGCGGCGCGAGCAGGCCCGGCAAGCAACCCGGTGACTGGCCCGGCAGCAGTTTCAGGCGCAGCGACACATTGCCGGCGGGCAGGTTGAACGAGGTGGACTGTTCCTGGAACAGGCGCCCGGCCAACTGGTCCTGGATGTACAGGCCGATCTCGCAATTGGTCGGTACTTCCAGGCGTTCGCGGGAAATGATCAGCACCGCATAGTCTTCTGCGGCGAGGGCCTGGGGCGCAGCGGCAGACAAGCTCATCAGGCCGACAAGGCCAAAAAACGACCAGCGCATGGCGAATGCTCCGTGGTTTGAATCGAAGATGGGTGAAGCTTGGCCGACGCCGCGGTGTAATACCAGCCCGGCCGAAAGTTTCAGAACTTGACCTTGCCATCGTGGCAAGGTCAAGACTGGGTTCAACCTCATCAAAGGAGTCATGTCATGCAAATATTCAGCGTTGAAGGAATGACCTGCGGCCACTGCGTTCGGGCCGTGACCCAGGCGGTGCAGAGCCAGGATCCGGCGGCCAGCGTGAAGGTCGACCTGGCGGCGAAAGAGGTGGGCGTCGAAAGCCGCCTGTCTGCCGAGGAAGTGATCAGCCTGATCAGCGAAGAGGGCTACAGCGCCAAGCTCGCCTGACCCATTCAAATAGTTAGCGAGCTATCGTATTCAATGCACCCAAGCGCGGCTAAACTGTCGGGCTGCCGACACACTTGGGTGCCTGATGAACCTCCGCATAATCCTGATTCTGGGCGCCTTGAGCGCCTTCGCGCCGCTGGCGATCGATTTCTACCTGCCTGGCTTTCCTGCCATGGCGACGGCCTTCGGGACCGACGAAAAACATATCCAGTTGACCCTGGCGGTGTATTTCGCCGGCCTGGCCATCGGCCAACTGATCTACGGCCCACTGGCAGACCGCTTTGGTCGACGCGGCCCGCTGCTCAGCGGCGTAACCCTGTTTACCCTGGCGTCCTTTGCCTGCGCGTACGCGCCGTCCCTGGAATGGCTGATTGGCGCACGTTTCGTGCAGGCCCTCGGCGGTTGCGCGGGCATGGTGATTTCCCGCGCCGTGGTCAGTGACAAATGTGATGCGGTGGGCTCGGCCAAGGTGTATTCGCAACTGATGCTGGTGACCGGCCTGGCGCCGATCCTTGCGCCATTGGCGGGTGGTGTGATGGTCGGGTTGTGGGGCTGGCAGTCGATTTTCCTCGCACTGTCGATCTTCAGCGTGATGGCGGCGATCGCCGTGGCGGTCGGTTTGCCGGAAACCTTTCCGGCCCATCAGCCGCGTCAACCCTTGTCCGGATCGCTGCGCCGCTATGGCGCGCTGTTGTCAGACCGGGTCTACCTCGGTTACGCCCTGACCGGGGGCATTTCGATTGCCGGGATGTTTGCCTACATCGCCGGCTCCCCGTTCGTATTTATCAAACTCTATGGCGTGCCCGCCGAGCATTACGGCTGGCTGTTCGGTTCCAACGCCGCGGGGTTCATCCTGGTTGCACAGGTTAACGCGCGGCTGCTGGCCAAGCGTGGCCCGGCGTTTCTGCTGTCGCGCACGGTGTGGGTCTATCTGCTGGCGGCGCTGTCACTGTTGGGCATCGCGGCCTTGCGCACCGAAGCGTTATGGCCGTTGCTGGTACCGCTGTTCATCTGTATCGCCAGCCTGGGCTGCATCCTGCCCAACACCTCGGCCTGTGCCATGAGCGGGCAGGGCGCCCGGGCCGGCAGCGCGTCGGCCTTGCTCGGTTGCATTCAGTTTGGCGTGGCGGCAGGGGCGGCTTCGTTGGTGGGCGTGCTGCACGACGGCACGGCGATGCCGATGGCGATGGTCATCAGCTTGTGCGGTGTGTTGGCGGTGACGATTGCGATGTCGACCCAGCGCCTGCAACGGGCAAGGGCCGCGCAGGCGCAGGGCTGAAATGCAGGTCAGCCAGCGGCGGAGCGTTGCTGGCTGAGCGGGAAGCGGTGGGGAGCCTGGATGCGGGCTTGCAGGGTATCGGCGAAGGCGCGGGCCTCGGCCTCGCTGCGGAAGGTGAACGCGTCGCCGTCGAGACGAACCTGCCATTTATTGCCTGGGGATTTTGCTAACGCTTTTATCAGGATTTTCATTGCTGACTTCCTCACGTAAAAGAATCGTGGCAAAGGCGGCCAATATAAACCCGAATACGCTCACAAATATGACAAAGATCAACTCTCTGACTAGCGGTGTCGTCCCTCACTTACACGAATAACGGACGACACTGATAGACGTTATCTTCAGAACCCTTCCAGCACGATCTTGCCCTTGGCCTTGCCGCTTTCCAGCAGGGCATGGGCACGGCGCAGGTTCGCCGCATTGATCACGCCGAAGTGCTCGCCCACCGTCGTTTTCAAGGTGCCGGCGTCGATCAGTTCGGCCACGCGATTAAGCAGGTTGTGCTGCTCGATCATGTCCGGGGTCTCGAACATCGAGCGCGTGTACATGAACTCCCAATGCAGCGACAGGCTCTTGCGCTTGAGTTTGCTCACGTCCAGCGCCTTGGGGTCGTCGATCAGCGCCAGCTTGCCTTGGGGTTGCAGCGCTTCGACCAGTTGGTCCAGGTGATGCTCGGTCTGGGTCAGGCTGGCGACGTGGGTCACCTGCGGGTGGCCGGCTTGTTTCAGCGCTTCGCTCAGCGGTTGGCTGTGGTCGATCACCAGGTCGGCGCCGAGTGCCTTGGTCCATTCCTGGGTTTCCGGGCGCGACGCGGTGCCGATCACCGTCAAGGCGGTGAGCTGGCTGGCCAGTTGGGTCAGGATCGAACCCACGCCACCGGCGGCACCGACGATGAGCAGGCTCTGGCCTTGCGCCTCTTTACCTTCACGCACTTGCAGGCGTTCGAATAGCAGCTCCCAGGCGGTGATGGCGGTCAGCGGCAGCGCGGCGGCTTCGGCAAAGCCCAGGCTCTTGGGCATATGGCCGACGATGCGCTCATCGACGGTGTGCAGTTCGCTGTTAGCGCCCGGGCGGACCAGGGAACCGGCGTAGAACACCTTGTCGCCGACTTTGAACAGGCTCACTTCACTGCCGACGGCCTTGACCACACCGGCCACGTCCCAGCCCAGCACTTTGGCCGCGCCGTTCTCAGGGGCGACGTTCTGGCGCACCTTGGTGTCCACCGGGTTGACCGAGATGGCTTTGACTTCTACCAGCAGGTCACGGGGGCCGGCGACGGGCTCCGGCAGCTGGATGTCTTGCAGGGATTTTTCATCGTTGATCGGCAGTGATGCGTAGTAGGCAATGGCTTTCATGGGGGCTCCGGAAAAAGGCGGTGATCAGGCGAGAAACTTCAGGCGCTTGAGTTCGAAATGTTCGATGACATCAGCGGCTTTGGCGCGAAAATGTTGGATATGCGCACTCTGGTCGTGGTCGGCCAGTGCGGCGTCATCGCTCCAGCGTTCGAGCATGTAGAAGGTCTCAGGGTGTTGCAGGTCCTGGTGCAGGTCGTATTGCTCGCAGCCGGCTTCAAGACGGGTGGGTTCCAGCAGGTCGCGCAGCAGCGGCTCCAGGGTGGCCTGTTGGCCAGGTTTGGCGATCAGCGTGGCGATGACGTTAAAGGCTGTGGACATATTCAACTCCAGATACGTGATAACGGGATGGGCAGATGATTGGCCATTTCCCTGCAAGATAAAAGCGGCTAAAACAGCACTCTGTTTCAATAATATTTTGATAATGGGTGGTTGAATGCTGCGTTTTGATGATTTGCAGTTGTTTGTACGCGCCGCGGACCTGGGCAGTTTGTCGGCGGCGGCGCGGGTGATGGACCTTTCGCCCGCCGTGGCCAGCGCGGCGCTCAAGCGTATCGAACAGCAACTAGGCACGCGTTTGCTGGCGCGCTCCACCCGCAGCCTGCGCCTGACCGCCGAAGGTGAAGGCTTCCTGGAATATGCCCGGACTGCGTTGAGCGCCCTGGACGAAGGACGGCGATTGTTGGCCAGTGGCCAGGACCATGTCAGTGGGGTGTTGCAACTCTCGGCCCCCTCGGATTTCGGCCGCAACCAACTACTGCCCTGGCTGGACGAATTTCAGCACGAGTACCCGCAACTCACCGTGCGCCTGCTGCTGGGCGATCGGATTGCCGACCTGTTCCGCCAGCCGGTGGACATTGCCCTGCGCTATGGCGAGCCCGAAGACTCCAGCCTGGTCGCCCTGCCCGTCGCGCCGCACAACGTTCGCGTGTTGTGCGCAGCCCCCAGCTATCTCGCGCGTTATGGCGAGCCGCGACAGCTGGAGCAATTGGCTCAGCACAATTGCTTGCTTTACATGCTTGGCAGCCGAGTGCATGACCACTGGAGCTTCCACGATGGCAAACGCGAAGTCAGCCTCACGGTCGGTGGTGATCGCTTCAGCGACGATGCCGATGTGGTGCGCCGCTGGGCGGTGGCGGGCGTGGGCATTGCCTACAAATCCTGGCTGGATGTGAGCACCGATGTACTGGCCGGGCGCTTGCGCCTGGTCTTGCCTGAATTGCGTGGCGAGCGCACACCGCTCAATTTGTTGTGCGCCCATCGGGCCCAGTTAAGCAAACCCATCAACCTGCTGCGGGAAATGCTCGTGTCGCGCTGTGCGACATTGACCGCTCAATTGCCGGAGCGATTGGGTACGACGTATTAGCCTCCATCACACAAGGAAATTTCACTCAGCTCCTGTCCCTATTCATGCTGTCAGACGCCGCGGAACCGCTGGTTTACGCACCTATACTTTGGCGCCCACCGCAGCAGAAAAGTAATTCGACCGGGAGTGAATCGATGGAACAGGCACCATGCATCAGTCAGATCGCCAGCTTGCTCGCCGAACCCAAACGCACCGCCATGCTCTGGTCCCTGATGGACGGCTCGGCCAAGTCCTCGGAGGAATTGGCGCTGCTTGCCGGGCTGTCACCGGCCTCGGCGAATGCGCATCTGGCACGGCTGACGGGGAGTGGCTTGCTGCGTACCGAGGGCCGGCGTGGCAAGCGACTGTTCCGCGTGGCGGCGGCCGATGTCAGCGTCGCCATCGATGCCTTGGCCAGTACGACCCTGGCCAGCGCCGCACGTAGTGCGCCGCATGCTTCACCGCCGGTGTTGGTGGCGCCGCCATTGTTGCGACATGCGCGGCTGTGCCAGGGCCACCTCGGCGGCGAAGTGGCGGCGCAGCTGCGTGAGCGGATGTTGGTGGCGGGGTGGATCGAGAGTCATGAGCAACGCATTGAGGTGACGATCAAGGGCGCACAGCACCTGGCGGGCCTGGGTATTTACACCCAGGCGCTGGCGTCGCCACTGGTGTGCGACTGCTTCGATTGGAGCCAGCGGCAACCGCACCTGGGCGGCGCGCTGGGTGCGGGGCTGTTGCAGTTGTTCCTGCAATCGAACTGGATCAGCCTGGTCAATGAGTCCCAGGCGGTGCAGCTCAACGACAACGGGCTGGCAGAAATCGCCCGATTGGCCATGTCCGAACAACCTTAGCCTTGAGGGTTTGCCATCATCGCCCTGGCCTTTTCGATTCCATGGACCTGGCGATGATGGCTTTGCGTCCGGTCAGGGTTTTACCAGGCGCGCATCCAGGCTGTTCTGCGCCAGGCGTTTGGCCTGGTCCTGGGTCATGCCCAGCGAGGTGTACAGCGCGTGGAAGTTCTCGGTGACATAGCCGCCGAAGTACGCCGGGTCATCGGAGTTCACCGTGACCTTCACGCCACGCTCGAGCATGTCGAGGATGTTGTGCTGGGCCATGTCGTCGAACACACAGAGCTTGGTGTTGGACAGCGGGCAGACGGTCAACGGGATCTGCTCATCGATGATGCGCTGCATCAGGCGCTCGTCTTCGATGGCACGTACGCCATGGTCGATACGCTGGATTTTCAGCAGGTCGATGGCTTCCCAGATGTACTCGGGCGGGCCTTCTTCGCCGGCGTGGGCGACGGTGAGGAAGCCTTCGTGACGGGCACGGTCGAACACACGCTGGAACTTGCTCGGCGGGTGACCCATTTCTGAACTGTCCAGGCCCACGGCCACGAACGCGTCACGGAACGGCAGTGCCTGGTCGAGGGTTTTCTCGGCTTCGGCTTCGCTCAGGTGGCGCAGGAAACTGAGGATCAAACCGCTGGTGATGCCCAGTTGCTGTTCGCCATCTTTGAGCGCAGCGGCGATGCCGTTGAGCACCACTTCGAACGGTACGCCACGGTCGGTGTGGGTTTGGGGGTCGAAGAAGGGCTCGGTGTGGATCACGTTCTGGGCTTTGCAGCGCAGCAGGTAAGCCCAGGTCAGGTCGTAGAAATCCTGGGAGGTGCGCAGCACATCGGCGCCCTTGTAATACAGGTCGAGAAACTCTTGCAGGTTGTTGAAGGCATAGGCCTTGCGCAGGGTTTCGACGTCGTTCCACGGCAGCGCGATCTTGTTGCGCTCGGCCAGGGCGAACAGCAGCTCAGGCTCCAGCGAGCCCTCCAGGTGCAGGTGCAATTCAGCCTTGGGCAGGGCGTTGAGCCAATCGTACATTTTCTAAATTCTCATCAGGTGCAATGGCGGCATTCTACAGGCCGTGGCTTAAATAATCGGCAAAACCTGACCAGCAGGAGAGTATTCGATTTATTCACGCAAGGGCTGTGTGAACTAAGGTGTAACGAAACGTTAGCGGCTTGGCGCAGTCTGTACCCCATCAATGACTGATTTGCCGTACTAAAAGGCCCGGAATGCTCACATCCCTCAAGCAAGAAAAATTCATGCTGCTGGCGCTGATTGCCGCCATCGCCGCCTACCCGCTGGAGCACTGGATGCTGCACAGCGGGCAAATGGTGGCACTGTTGGCCGGCGTGGTGTTGATCGGTTTTATCGTCGTGGCGTCGATGCGCGTGGCCCACCACGCCGAGCAACTGGCAGAAAAAGTCGGCGATCCCTACGGCACCATGATCCTGACCCTTGCCGCGGTGCTGGTGGAGGTGGTGATCCTGGCGATCATGATGAGCAATGAGCCGTCACCCACTCTGGTGCGCGACACCATCTATTCGGCGGTGATGCTCGATATCAACGGCATCCTCGGTTTGGCAGCGTTGATGGGCGGCATCAAGCATGGCGAACAGTCCTACAATGATGATTCGGCGCGGACCTACAGCGTAATGATCCTGACCGCCATGGGCGTGTCGATGGTGGTGCCGGAATTTATCCCAGAAGCCGACTGGAAAATTTACTCGGCCTTCACCATCGGCGCGATGGTGGTGCTCTACACCTTGTTCCTGCGCATGCAGGTAGGGCCCCACAGTTATTTCTTCAGCTACAGTTACCCGGAAAAGCGTCGCAAGAAGCTGCCGGAGGAACAAGAGTCGCCGCCGGTGAACCTGGCGTTCTCCATCGGTACCCTGGTGTTTGGCGTAATTGTGATTGGCGCGCTGGCCGAGGTGATGTCCAAGACCCTCGACCTGGGCCTGGAAGGTACGGGTGCACCGCCGGTGATCACGGCGATTGTGGTGGCGGCTATTTCGGCGGCACCGGAGATTCTGACGGCCTTGCGCGCTGCGCTGGCCAACCGCATGCAGTCGGTGGTGAACATCGCGCTGGGTGCGTCGTTGTCGACGGTGATCCTGACGGTGCCGGTGATGGAAGCCATGGCGCTCTATACCGGCCAGCCGTTCCAGATGGCGATGACGCCGGTGCAAACGGTGATGGTGTTGATCACGCTGATCGTCAGTGCGATCAACCTCAACGATGGCGAAACCAATGCCATCGAAGGGATGACCCATTTTGTGTTGTTTGCGACCTTTATCATGTTGTCGCTGTTGGGCCTGTAGGAGCGAGCTTGCTCGCGAAGAACCTGAGAGCGCCGCGTTAAACCAGAAAACCCGCGTTATCGTTGACGTTTTTCACGAGCAAGAACTAGGCGTCCCCCTCGCTCCTACAGGGGATGGATCAGGTTACGCGCCGCCTGGCTGTGATCGGCGATCAAGCCTTTCAGGTCCAGGCCTTCCACCTGTCCGTCGATAACCCGCCATTTGCCGCCGATCATCACCCGGTCCGCCCGATCCGCGCCGCACAGCAGCAGTGCGGAGATCGGATCATGGCTGCCGGAGAAACGCAGCTCATCCAGTTTGAACAGCGCCAGGTCGGCCTGTTTGCCTACGGCCAATTCACCAATATCCGTACGCCCCAGTAGCTGCGCCGATCCTTTGGTCGCCCAACCCAGCACACCTTCGGGGGTGATTTTTTCGGCGCCGTAACGCAGGCGCTGGATGTACAGGGCCTGGCGGGCTTCAAGGATCATATTTGACGCATCGTTGGAGGCAGAACCGTCCACACCCAGTCCGATGGGCGCGCCGGCAGCGATCAGGTCCAGGGTTGGGCAGATGCCGGAGGCCAGGCGCATATTTGAGCTTGGGCAATGACAGATGCCCGTACCGGCGGCGCCCAGGCGCGCAATTTCATCCGGGTTGAAGTGAATGCCATGGGCCAGCCAGGTACGCGGGCCGAGCCAGCCGACGCTGTCCAGGTAATCCACCGTGCGCAGTCCGAAGCGCTGCAGGCAGAAATCTTCTTCGTCGAGGGTTTCGGCCAGGTGGGTGTGCAGGCGCACATCCAGGCTGTTGGCCAGTTCGGCGCTGGCTTGCATGATTTGCGGGGTGACGGAAAACGGTGAGCAGGGCGCCAGGGCAATCTGGATGTACGCGCCGTCGCCGCGCTGATGATATTCGCGGATCAGGCGCTGGCTGTCGTCGAGGATGACCTGGCCCTGTTGCACAGTCTGTTGCGGTGGCAGGCCGCCGTCGGCTTCACCCAGGCTCATGGAACCGCGGGTGAGCATGGCGCGCATACCCAGTTCGCGCACGCTGTCGACTTGTACATCGATGGCGTTTTCCAGGCCATCGGGGAACAGATAGTGGTGGTCTGCCGCCGTGGTGCAGCCCGAGAGCAGCAACTCCGCGAGCGCCACCTTCGATGCCAGGGCGAGTTTTTCCGGAGTCAGTCGTGCCCAGACCGGGTACAGGGTTTTCAACCAGGGAAACAAGGGCTGATTGACCACCGGCGCCCAGGCGCGGGTCAGGGTTTGATAGAAGTGATGGTGGGTGTTGATCAGCCCGGGCAGGACCACATGCTCACGCGCATCGAACACTTGGGCGCAGGGCTGTGCGGGTTCCTGACCCTGTGCCAGCACTTCGGCGATCACACCGTCTTGCAGCACCAGGCCGCCACGGGCGTCGAGGCCGTTGGCGGTGAAAATCGCGAGGGGGGTTTTTAACCAGATACGGGTCGCAGGCATTGGCCGGCTCCTCTGAATGATGGGTTCAGGTTTGCCAGCTCAGTGATGCCCTGTCTGCTGATCCAGGGTCGCCGGTGAGGGCGAGGTGGGCAGTCTACGCGCGGATCGTTATCGACGGCAATCGCTCGATAACGACCCTGTGCGGCTTACCAGGCGATGGTGTCGCCTTTGTAGTCCACGAAGTGATGGCCGCCCTTGCCGGTGTAGGCGTTCACTTGGTCTACCAGGCCGCGCACGCTGGTGTCGACATCGATGTGCGCATTTTCGCCGCCCATGTCGGTCTTCACCCAGCCCGGGTGCAGCGACAGCACGGTAAGTTTGTGATCGCCCAGTTGGGTAATGAAGCTGTTGGTCATGGAGTTGAGTGCGGCCTTGCTGGCCTTGTACAGCGCCAGGTCCGAGCCGTCGGGGATGGTCACGCTGCCCAGTACTGAACTCATGAACGCCAGCACGCCGCTGTCCTTGCGGATCTGCCCGACGAAGCGCTGGGCCAGGTTGATCGGCGCCACGGCGTTGGTGAAGAACAGCTGGCCGACTTCCGCCAGGGTGGCATGGCCAGGTTCTTGATTGGCGGGGCCCTTGACGCCTGCGTTGACGAACAACAGGTCGAAGGTGCGGTCCTTGAGGCGTTGGTTCAGGGCGATCACGGCTTGCTGATCGTCCATGTCGAGTTTCTCGATCTGCACCGGGCCCACGGCTTTCAGGGCATCGGCCTTGTTCGGGTCACGCACGGTGGCGGTCACGTCCCAGCCGTCCTGGAGCAATTGCTTGACCAGGCCGAGGCCCAGCCCGCGTGAGGCGCCGATGATCAGTGCGGTTTTTGGCGTAGACATGAAGGCTTCCTTTAAAAGTCGCGGTTCAGGGTGTTCAGCGAACAACATTAGCAGTTTCAGCGTTGCAGCAGGATGCGCCCACGGCTCAGGTCGGCGAGCTGGGTTTGCAGGGTGTCGATGTGGGCTTCGCCCAGGGCCAGTTGTAACTCCACGCCATTGGCGGTGAAGGTTTCTTCCAGCACCAGCCCGCCCAACTCGGCGACGCGCAATTTGACCAGGTTCAGCTCGGAGAATCCGCAGGCGCAACTCAGCGGCACGCGGCTGATCAGTTCGATGCGCTCGGCATTTTGCAGGCACTTGTTCGCACCGCCGCCATAGGCGCGGGCCAGGCCGCCGGTACCGAGTTGTATGCCGCCATACCAGCGAATCACCAGCACCGCGACCTGATCGAAGCCTTGGGCCTCGATGGCCGCCAGGATGGGCCGTCCTGCGGTGCCGCCGGGTTCGCCGTCGTCACTGCTGCGGTATTGATCGGCCAGCTTCCAGGCCCAGCAGTTGTGCGTGGCGTTAAGGTCGCTGTGCTGCTCGAAAAATGCCTGGGCTTCTTGCGGGCTGGTGATCGGTGCGGCCAGGGTGATGAAGCGGCTTTTGCGAATTTCTTCGCGGAACTCGCAAAGGCCGGTGAGCGTGAAAGACATAAGTGGCTTCGTCTAGAGGGCCGGCTTGATGCCGCAGCCCTTGAGAATGATGTGGATCAGGTTGGTGCCGGCGTCTTCCATATCCTGCTTGGTCAGCTTGGTGCGACCGGTGACGCGGCAGATCTGGGTGGCGAAGTCGGCATAGTGCTGAGTGCTGCCCCACAACAGGAAGATCAGGTGCACGGGGTCGATGGGGTCCATCTTGCCGGCGTCGATCCAGGCCTGGAACACCGCCGCCCGACCACTGAACCAGGCGCGATAGTCCTGGCTGAAGTATTCGGTCAGGCATTCGCCGCCGCTGATGATCTCCATGGCGAAGATCCGCGAGGCCTGGGGCTGGCGCCGCGAAAACTCCATCTTGGTGCGGATGTAGCGGGAGAGGGCTACGGCCGGGTCGTCCTCGGCGGTCAGCGTGTTGAAGGTGCTGTCCCACAGTTCGAGGATATTGCTGAGCACTGCGATATACAGGCCCAGCTTGTTAGTGAAGTAGTAGTGCAAGTTGGCCTTGGGCAGCCCGGCGCTGGCAGCAATGGTGTTCATGCTGGTGCCCTTGTAGCCATGGCGCGCGAACTCATCTTCAGCAGCCTGGAGAATCGCTTGTTCGTTCTTTTGCCGAATGCGGCTGGCGGGCTTACCGGCGTGGTTGCTGTGGGCAGGAACTTCGAGGCTCATGGAGGTTTCCGTGCTGATCGATAGAGACGACGTGTGCACAGATAACCCACCCTCAAGCCTCAGACAAGTCCCGATGCAATAAAACCGTCAAAGCGGTTCCAGGGTGTCGCTTTCCTGCGCGTGGTTTGCGTCAGGAGCGGGCACCTTGGATTCCGGCAGTAACAGGCACAACACGATGGCGGTCAGGCCGCCGCTGGTGATGGCTGAGTCGAACAGGTTCTGCACCAGGGTTGGCATCAGGTGCAGCAGGTTCGGTTGGGCGGCGATGCCCAGGCCGACGCCGAACGAGGTGGCGATGATCAGCATGCTGCGACGGTCCAGTGGTGCCTGGGCGAGGATGCGTACGCCGGCGGCGGCCACACTGCCGAACATCACCAGGGTTGCGCCGCCCAATACGGGCTTGGGGATTTGTTGCAGCACGGCACCGATCAGCGGGAACAAACCCAGGCAGAACAGCACCACGCCGATGTACAGGCCGACGTAGCGGCTGGCCACGCCGGTCAGTTGGATCACGCCGTTGTTCTGGGCAAAAGTGGTGTTGGGAAAGGCGCTGAACGTGGCGGCGATCATGCAACTGACGCCATCGCCGAGGACGCCGCCTTTGAGCCGGCTTATATAAGAAGGGCCGCTGATGGGCTGGCGCGCGATCATGCAGTTGGCGGTGAGGTCGCCGACGGTTTCGATGCTGCTGATCAGATAAATCAGCGCGATCGGCAGGAAGGCGCTCCAGTCGAAGTTGAAGCCGAATCGAAACGGGATCGGCAGGCTGACCAAAGGCAAGTCGCCCAGGGCCTGGGGCACCAGCTTGCCGCTGAACCAGGCGGCGAGGCTGCCGAGGGCCAGGCCGATGATGATCGCCGAGAGGCGCACCCAGGGTGTGTTGGAGCGGTTGAGCAAGATGATGGTCAGCACCACGAACAGGCCCAACGCAAGGTTGGCCGGTGCGCCGAAGTCCGGTGCGTTGAAACCGCCGCCCAGGTCGGTGATACCGACCTTGATCAGGCTGATGCCGATCAGGGTAATGACAATCCCGGTCACCAGCGGGGTGATCACTCGGCGCAGTTGACCAATAAAGCGGCTGAGAATGATCTGCACGGCAGCGCCGAAAAAGCACACGCCGAAGATCATTGCCATGATGTCTTCCGGGCTGCCGCCGCGTTGCTTGACCAGAAACCCGGCCGACAGCACCGCGCCGAGAAACGCAAAGCTGGTGCCTTGCAGGCAGATCATTCCGGCGCCGATCCCGAATGGCCTGCGCGCTTGAATAAATGTGCCGACACCGGACACCATCAACGCCATGCTGATCAGGTAGGGCAAGTGTGCGGTCAGGCCCAATGTGGAGCCGATGATCAGCGGTGGCGTGATGATGCCGACAAAGGCGGCCAGCACATGTTGCAGTGCGGCCAGCAATGCAGGGGCGGGTTTGGGGCGGGCATTGAGACCGTAGATCAGGTCGCTGGGGCTGGAGGATTCTGGTGGCATGGCAAGCAAACTCGAGGCGGACGGTTCTAGGTCCCTGTGTCCTTGCAAAAAGCTGTCCAGGTGCTCAGCTTTTTGCGCGAAGCCCGAGTTAGCGCGTTGCTGCCAGGCTTTCCAGGAAGCTTTCCAGCACCAAATGAGGGCGACGGCCTTTGCGCGTGACCGATGCGAGGCTTAAATCGTAAAAGCGCGTAGCCGGTTTCAGCGCGCGCAGTCGGCCTTGTTGTACCCATAGGCTGGCGTAGTGGTCGGGCAGGTAACCGATGTAGCGACCGGTGAGAATCAGGAATGCCATGCCTTCGCGGTCCGAGGCGCTGGCGGTGCAGTTGAGCGCCTGGTAGTGGGCCTGGATCTCGGCGGGCAGGCGGAAGGTGGGGGCGATGGCGTCCTGGGCGTCGATGCGCTCGTCGCCCAGTTGCTTGTCGTCGGCATAAAACAGGGGGTGGCCAACCGCGCAGTAAAGCAGTGAGCGTTCGCTGTACAGCGCCTGGTACTCCAGGCCGGACAGGGCGCTGGCCTGGGGCACCACACCGACATGCAGGCGGCCGTCGAGTACGCCTTGTTCGACTTCGTTGGGGGCGATCATGCGGATCTGGATCTGTACGTCCGGTCCACGCTCCTTCAACTGTGCCAGGGCGTGGGTGATGCGCATGTGGGGCAGGGTCACCAGGTTGTCGGTGAGGCCGATGATCAACTCGCCGCGCAAGTGCTGGTGCAGGCCGTTGACCTCGGTGCGGAAACTTTCCAGGGCGCTTAATAGTTGCAGGGCCGATTGGTAGACCTCGCGGCCTTCTTCGGTCAGCGAGAAACCGGCACGGCCGCGTTGGCAAAGTCTTAATCCGAGCCGCTGCTCAAGGTCGCTCATTTGCTGGCTGATGGCGGAACGGCCGATGCCGAGCACGGTTTCCGCTGCCGAGAAGCCGCCGCACTCCACGACGCTGCGAAAGATGCGCAACAGACGAATATCGAAGTCGCTGACTTGGGCCAGGGGATCGGGTCGACGGCTGCTCATAGTTTAGTGAAGGCCTGACTGAAGGTTAGAAGAGTTGGATTTCACCGACTTTATCCCCGTGGCAATTTAGCTGCAACAACGCTTTTTCAATCCCGACGCTGCCTTTTGCCCTGCGAGGTTTTGCTGATGAACATGCCCGAAAACGCCCCATCGTCCCTGGCCAGCCAATTGAAGTTGGACGCTCACTGGATGCCTTACACCGCCAACCGTAACTTTCAGCGTGACCCGCGCCTGATCGTGGCCGCCGAAGGCAGTTGGTTGACCGATGACAAGGGGCGCAAGGTGTACGACTCGTTGTCGGGCCTGTGGACCTGTGGCGCCGGGCATACGCGCAAGGAAATCCAGGAGGCGGTCGCCAAGCAACTGGGCACGCTGGACTACTCCCCAGGCTTCCAGTACGGCCATCCACTGTCCTTCCAGCTGGCGGAAAAAATTACCGATTTGACCCCAGGCAACCTGAATCACGTGTTCTTCACCGACTCCGGTTCCGAGTGCGCCGATACCGCGGTGAAGATGGTGCGTGCCTACTGGCGTCTGAAGGGCCAGGCCACCAAGACCAAGATGATCGGTCGCGCCCGTGGTTATCACGGTGTGAACATCGCCGGTACCAGCCTGGGCGGCGTCAACGGCAACCGCAAGATGTTTGGTCAGGCGATGATGGATGTTGATCATCTTCCGCATACCCTGCTGGCGAGCAATGCGTTCTCCCGGGGCATGCCGGAGCAGGGCGGTATCGCCTTGGCCGATGAGTTGCTCAAACTGATCGAGCTGCACGACGCGTCGAACATTGCCGCGGTGTTTGTCGAGCCAATGGCCGGCTCCGCTGGCGTGCTGGTGCCGCCACAGGGTTACCTCAAGCGCCTGCGTGAGATCTGCGACCAGCACAACATTCTGTTGGTATTCGACGAAGTGATCACGGGCTTTGGTCGTACCGGTTCGATGTTTGGCGCTGACAGCTTTGGCGTGACCCCGGACCTGATGTGCATCGCCAAGCAAGTCACCAACGGCGCGATCCCCATGGGCGCGGTGATTGCCAGCAGCGAGATCTATCAGACCTTCATGAACCAGGCGACGCCTGAGTACGCTGTGGAATTCCCCCACGGCTACACCTACTCGGCGCACCCGGTTGCCTGCGCGGCCGGCCTGGCGGCGTTGGACCTGCTGCAGAAGGAAAACCTGGTGCAGAGCGTGGCCGAAGTCGCCCCGCACTTTGAGAATGCGCTGCACGGCCTGAAGGGCAGCAAGAACGTGATCGACATCCGTAACTACGGCCTGGCCGGTGCGATTCAGATTGCGCCGCGTGACGGTGATGCCATCGTGCGTCCATTCGAGGCCGGCATGGCTCTGTGGAAAGCCGGCTTCTATGTGCGCTTTGGTGGTGACACGCTGCAGTTCGGGCCAACCTTCAACAGCAAACCGCAGGACCTGGATCGTCTGTTCGATGCGGTCGGCGAAGTGCTGAGCAAGATCGACTGATTTCTCCTTCTATATAGAACAACTTTTCAGGAGCCCTGCATGAGCCTTATCCAGCATTTGATCAACGGTGAGTTGGTCAGTGAATCCGGCCGTACTGCCGATGTGTATAACCCGTCCACCGGCCTGGTGATTCACCAGGTGCCACTGGCCAGCCGCGAAACCATTCAACGTGCTATCGACTCGGCCAAGGCGGCCTTTCCGGCTTGGCGTAACACACCGGCGGCCAAGCGCGCCCAGGTCATGTTCCGGTTCAAGCAATTGCTGGAGCAGAACGAAGCGCGCATCTCGCAACTGATCAGTGAGGAGCATGGCAAGACGCTGGAAGATGCCGCTGGCGAACTCAAGCGCGGGATCGAGAACGTGGAGTACGCGTGTTCGGCGCCGGAGATTCTCAAGGGCGAGTACAGCCGTAATGTTGGGCCGAATATCGATGCCTGGTCTGATTTCCAGCCGTTGGGTGTGGTGGCGGGTATTACCCCGTTCAACTTCCCGGCGATGGTGCCGCTGTGGATGTATCCGCTGGCGATTGTTTGCGGTAACTGCTTCATCCTCAAGCCTTCGGAGCGTGATCCGAGTTCGACGCTGTTGATCGCGCAACTGCTGCAGGAAGCCGGCCTTCCTAAAGGTGTGCTCAGTGTTGTGCACGGCGACAAGGGCGCGGTGGATGCGTTGATCGAAGCGCCGGAAGTCAAGGCGTTGAGTTTTGTGGGGTCGACGCCGATTGCCGAGTACATCTATTCCGAAGCGACCAAGCGCGGTAAGCGCGTACAGGCGCTCGGTGGGGCGAAGAACCATGCGGTGCTGATGCCGGATGCTGACCTGGATAACGCGGTCAGTGCTTTGATGGGCGCGGCCTATGGTTCCTGCGGCGAACGCTGCATGGCGATCTCGGTGGCGGTGTGTGTCGGTGACCAGGTGGCGGATGCGTTGATCGCCAAGCTGGTGCCGCAGATCAAGGCGCTGAAGATCGGTGCGGGCACTACCTGTGGGCTGGATATGGGGCCACTGGTGACGGGCCAGGCGCGGGATAAGGTCAGCGGCTATATAGAGGACGGTGTTGCGTCTGGTGCGGAGTTGGTGGTTGATGGTCGTGGACTGAGTATTGCCGGGAATGAAGACGGCTTCTTCCTGGGGGGCAGTCTGTTTGACCGTGTGACGCCTGAGATGCGCATCTATAAGGAAGAGATCTTCGGGCCGGTATTGTGCGTGGTCCGGGTGAGCAGCCTGGAAGCGGCGATGCAACTGATCAACGATCACGAGTATGGCAACGGTACGTGTATCTTCACCCGTGACGGGGAAGCGGCGCGTCTGTTCTGTGACGAAATTGAAGTGGGTATGGTCGGTGTGAATGTTCCATTGCCAGTACCGGTGGCGTATCACAGCTTTGGTGGCTGGAAGCGTTCGTTGTTTGGCGACTTGCACGCCTATGGGCCGGATGGGGTGCGTTTCTACACCCGCCGCAAGGCGATCACCCAGCGTTGGCCGCAGCGGGCCAGCCATGAAGCGTCGCAATTCGCGTTCCCTAGCCTATAAGGCTCAGCAAGCAGAAAGCCGGCCCCTTGGGGCCGGCTTTTGCGTTTTTGGGCGTTTTTGACTTATATGACAGAAAGATGAAAAAGAAGGTTGACGGCAGATCCTGGAAGTCTATAATTCGCCCCACTTCCGGCGCAGTCGAAACGCAAAACTCCTTGGTAAACAAAGAGTTATGCAGAATAAG